>CAIKRR010000060.1 GCA_903829815.1 uncultured Pseudomonadota bacterium
CATGCCGCCGGGTGCAGCCTATCCAGCCATGCCTCCGGGTGCCCCTTATCCAACCATGCCTCCCGGTGCGATGGTGGCACAGCCACCGCCCGGGTATCCGATGCCCGGCATGGCGCCGGGCTATGGGGCGACGCCTGGCATGCTTGCACCCGGCCTCCCGAACGCCGGGATACCGATGGGGGGGGCAGTCATTGCACCGACGATCGTCGTTTCGCCAGGCAATCAACCGTCGGCATCACCGCCTCAAATCGGCGGCTCGCCCTCAAACACGGGCGGCGGCGGTGCGCCCAGTCGTGGGCGATGAGTCAACTGATCGATATCAGGCTGCGATCCGCTCCCAGTTGCCCGGGATCGAATAGTGAAACGAGGGCTGGTAACACAGAAAGTCGACTGCAGAGAGTTCGATATCAGCGTGAAGAAGATCGGTCCAGAATCCGAGCACCATCGCGTGATTGCAACCGGTGGGAGGGGTCTCGAGCCGGGCACGCGCTCCCGGGTGCCGATGCAGCAGATGGTTGACGGCGCCAATGATCGAACTGAGGTCAGCGCCCGGCTTGCCGTAAGTGATGAGCATGCGCCGAAACGAATTCAGGCGTTCATCGAAGGCTTGTGCCACCAGGTAGGGCAGCATGAACGCCATCATCCGCTGCTTGTGGTTGCGGAAGTACACCTGCTGCGTGACGCTCCAGGTGGCACCGGGTTCGAGCAGTGACTGCTCGAAGCACCACTCATCGTGCGCCAGAAAGCAAGTCTGTCGATTCTCGAGTTCGCAGAGCACCGTACCGGGTTGCGCGATAGCCGCAGCCCCTTCGATCCGGAGAGCGAAATCGAGGCTCATTGATCAGGACTCCAGCACCACCTACTTCGCGACCTGCAACTCCCCGGAAATCCGGGCGCCGGCAGCGATCTTGATTGTCCGGTAGCGAATTCTGGCATTGACCAGTGAACCGGCCGAGAGCACCAGATCCTCGCAAGCCGCGTCACCTTCAAAGGTCCCTTTGATATTCAGGACCTTGGTCTTGATCTTGCCGATCACTTTCCCGGTTGCGCCGATAGTCAGGCTGTCCAGACTGAGTTCGCCTTTGACCTCGCCATCAAGGTGAAGGCTGCCGATCGAGTTGATCTTGCCTTCGAAGCGTACACCGTCGGATATCACGGACGGCCGGAGTGCTGAATTGGCAGGCGCAGCAGCGCCTGCTCGTGCGAATTGGTCACCCTTTTCGACCATCATCGGCTGTGCGGGTTCGTTCATGGGCTTTGGCTCAGGACTGCTAGTTTTCGATAAGTTGAACATTTTTTACAATCGTCATGGCTATCAGGGGATCGATGCGCTGACCATCAACCAGGATTTCATAATGCAGATGCGTGCCGGTCGACAAACCCGTGCTGCCAACGATGCCGACAACGTCACCTTGCTTGATCTGATCGCCGACACGGACGTCGATCGATTCCAGATGTCCGTAAATCGTGCGAACACCACCGCTGTGCTCGACAATGACTGCATTGCCGTAGTCGGCGTGGTACCCGGCTACAGCAACTCGCCCTGTCAAAGCTACCCGAACCTTCTTGTCGCCCCGAGTGGTCAGGTCAATGCCGGGGTGAAATTGCTGCTTGCCCGTAAATGGATTCGAGCGTAATCCATAGGGTGAACTTACTTCGTAGCGGCTTATCGGTGAGTCGGGCGGGATCTTCCGATAGACCGCCATCAACTGTTCATAGGTCTGCAGTTCACTCTGAATCTGCCGGGCATTGGCCGATACTGGAACGAAATCGCTACCCTGTGTCTCAGCACCTTCGATCGTACGTATCTTGGTGTTCGCTCTTGCCATTCTTTCCGGGTTCGCGCTGATCCCGGCAATCGACAGCCCGCGCCCGAGCCCCTTGTTCAGGGCTGCCAGTTGGCGGGAGACACGCTCTTCGAGCGATTGCATTTGCTGATCATGATCGCGCAGTGCGTTGATCAGTTCGAGCACACGGGAATCGTCGATCTCCTGCCCGGGACGAAAGTTGGCGTAATAATCCTTCAATGCACTGAAGAGCTTGGTTTCCGAATGGGCGCGCAACCGTTGGCTCTCGTTGAGCGTCGCGTTTTTCCAGGCAAGGGATATCAGTGACAGAGACAGACCCACAAACACCACAACTACAGCGGCGGCAAGAATCATTCCGCTGCGCGCGATTGCGGTCTGAACATGCGCGCTGAGAGAAAAATAGCTTACCGTGCCGGCCTGATCCACGATCAGACGAGCATCCTCGAATGGATGATTCCATGCCCACTGCACCCAGCGGACTGGCGATCTCACCAGGACGGGCAGTTTGAGCCTTGCGACAAGTTGCATGCCAGCCTGCCGGTCAGCTCTTCGGATCTGTCAATTCACCCAAGGGATCGCTGGGCCGTGGCGAGCGGGATGCGGGCGCGTTACGATCGACCGCCTGGGCCGACACGTTGCTGATGCTGCCCTGGATGACACCACCGTGCTCGACTTCGATGGTCTGATACTCCACCAGACCCATGATCCTACCTGTCGAGCGCAGGACGAGTTTTTCCTTGGTAATAAGGTGCTCGCTGACTTCGCCATGAATATCGGCGATTGCGGCGACGAGTTTGCCTTTCACGATGCCGGTCGAACCCACATGCACTTCCCGGGCGGTGATGGTCCCCTCGACCTTGCCATGAATGTACGCGGTGTCAGGCAGGAGTATGTCGCCTTTTATGGTGACGCCATTGCCAATCACGAGACAACCGCTCTTTTCTTTTTCATCCATGGTTCATCGCCATCCATTCGACTCGATATCTGCGGTCGATACCGCAACCCGATCCTGCTACCAGGATCCGCTGCAGTATTCCGCAATCAGCGAACGAGTGTCTCACAGGCGATCGGAGCCTCGTTCGTTGGCGCGCCTGTTGAAACAAGAATTAATTCTCCGCATCAAGTCGCGCGCACTGGCCTCATTCGTACGGGCTCCAGGCGGACTGGCCCCTTGCAAGCAGGAGCGGCGGCAAACAAAAAGCCCGGCTGTCGGGGCCGGGCTTTCTCGGTGTTGTGACGCATGGCAAGGCATCAACTGGCTGTCTGGCTCCCCGACCAGGGCTCGAACCTGGGACCTGCGGATTAACAGTCCGTCGCTCTACCGACTGAGCTATCGGGGATTTGATGGGACATCAGTTGCATGTCGCCGGCCAAGCCCCACATTGTAGAGCGTTCTCGCCGGACGGGCAAGCCTTCGCGAAGGATGAAAGACTGCCTGTTCAACTTTCATCAAGGCACGATCAGGCGATGACGCTTGCTACGGCATCGCACACAGGGACCAGATTGTGGAGGTTGAGTGCTGCCACGCAGATGCGACCCGAGTCGACGGCATAGACGCCATGCACTTCTCGCAATCGGGTGACTTGTGCCTTTGACAGCCCGGAGAAGGAGAACATGCCGCGCTGATTCATGATGAAGCTGAAGTCACGATCAGGCAGGCGTGCCCGCATCAATTCCACGAACCGCTCGCGCATTGTCCGGATGCGATCCCGCATGCCCGCAAGTTCACTCTCCCAGAGCGCTCGCAATTCGGGGGTCTCGAGCACCGTTGCCACGATCTGGCCACCATGCGTCGGAGGATTCGAATAGTTGGTTCGTACGACGCGCTTGAGCTGGCTTAGAACTCGTCCGGCTTCATCGGCACTGTGGGTCACCACCGACAAGGCGCCGACGCGCTCCCCGTAGAGCGAGAACGACTTGGAAAAGGAGTTCGACACGAGCACCGGGATGCCCGCCGCTGCAAAGAGTCGCACCGGCTCGGCATCGATATCGATGCCCTCACCAAAGCCCTGGTAGGCGATATCAAGAAAGGGTACGAGGTCTCGCGCCTTCACCACATCGACGACGCGGGCCCATTGCGCCGGAGACAGATCCACACCGGTGGGATTGTGGCAGCACGCATGGAGCACGACAACCGACCCGGGCGGTAGAGCATCGAGCGCAGCCTTCATACCCTCGAAGTCCAGACCATGGGTCTGCGGCTGGTAGTAGGTATACGTGTTGACCTTGAAGCCGGCCGCTTCAAAGAGTGCCCGGTGGTTTTCCCAACTCGGGTCGCTGATCCAGACTTCAGCCTTCGGTAGCAGTCGGCGAAGGAAGTCCGCGCCGATCTTGAGCCCGCCGGTGCCACCGAGCGCCTGGACCGTGACGATACGCCCCTCCTTGCCGGCCGGCGACTCGGCCCCGAACACCAGTTTCTGCACCGCCCGGTCATAGGCTGCGAGCCCGTCGATGGGCAGATAGCTGCGTGCTGTCGCACGCGCGACGAGTTGGCGTTCCGCGCGAGCGACGCACTCGAGCAGCGGCACTTTTCCGGCCTCATCGTAGTAAACGCCAACGCCCAGATTGACTCGAGTCGGGTTGCGATCCGCGTTGTAGGCTTCCGTTAGACCGAGAATGGGGTCGCGCGGGGCGAGTTCGACGGCGTCGAGGATGTTGGCTGACATGGTCGTGATCGGGTCCGGTGGCTGTGAAGGGGACATGGGCGGGGTTGACCGACCCCTCAGGCCCGAAGGAAGCCCGGACGAAAGGACCCGGACGAAAGGACAAGCGCCGCCCCTGCTTGATTATACTGAACCCCGACCATCGAAGGCCCCGCACCGTGACGAGTCCCTCTGCCCGCCCCGAAGCCGAGATTGCGACGTATCCAGGGAGCCCGTTTCGCCTCCACCTGCCCTATCAGCCGGCAGGCGACCAGCCCGGCGCGATCAGTGCGCTGGTCGAAGGCATTGAAGATGGGCTGGCGTTCCAGACGCTCCTCGGGGTTACCGGATCGGGCAAGACCTTCACGATGGCCAACGTGATTGCACGCATGGGTCGGCCGGCGCTCGTGCTCGCGCCCAACAAGACGCTTGCTGCTCAGTTGTATTCGGAGATGCGCGAGTTCTTCCCCGATAACTCGGTCGAGTACTTCGTCTCCTACTACGACTACTACCAGCCGGAAGCCTACGTACCGTCGCGTGATCTCTTCATCGAGAAGGATTCGAGCATCAACGACCACATCGAGCAGATGCGACTCTCGGCAACGAAGGCGCTGATGGAGCGGCGCGACTCGGTGATCGTGGCGACTGTCTCCTGTATCTACGGCATCGGCGATCCGGCCGACTATCACGGCATGATCCTCCACCTGCGCGAGGGCGAGCGCTACGCGCAGCGTGATGTCATCGCCCGGCTGGTGGCCATGCAGTATGAGCGCAACGACATGGACTTCCGGCGTGGGATCTTCCGTGTGCGTGGCGACGTGATCGACATCTTTCCCGCCGAACACTTTGAAACGGCGATACGGCTGGAACTGGACGACGACGTGATCGCCTCGATGCAGATGTTCGATCCGCTCACCGGCCGCATGCTGCAACGTGTCGGGCGGTTCACGGTATACCCCTCGAGCCACTACGTGACCCCCCGCTCGACCACGCTGCGGGCGATTGACGCGATCAAGGTGGAACTGGCTGGGCGCATCGACCACTTCCACCGCGAGGGCAAACTCGTCGAGGCTCAGCGTATCGAGCAGCGCACGCGCTTCGATCTCGAGATGCTCCAGGAGATGGGTTTCTGCAAAGGCATCGAGAATTATTCGAGGCATCTGTCGGGACGTTCGGCCGGGGAACCACCGCCCACCCTCATCGATTACCTCCCGCCAGGCTCGTTGATGATCATCGATGAGAGCCACGTCACGATCGGGCAGTTGGGCGGGATGTTCAAGGGCGATCGATCGCGCAAGGAAAATCTGGTCCAGTACGGATTCCGCCTGCCCTCGGCCCTGGACAACCGGCCTTTGCAGATGGTCGAGTTCGAGCGTCTCATGAAGCAGACGGTCTTCGTTTCCGCCACCCCTGGCGAGTACGAAAAGGCACACTCGGCCCAGACCGTCGAGCAACTGGTTCGGCCCACGGGATTGGTCGATCCGATCCTCGAGGTGCGCCCTGCGCTCAATCAGGTCGATGACCTGATGTCGGAGATCCACCTGCGGGTGGGGCGCGACGAGCGTGTGCTCGTCACCACGCTGACCAAGCGCATGGCGGAACAATTGAGCGAATACCTGGCCGATCACGGTATCAAGGTGCGTTATCTGCATTCCGAGATCGACACCGTCGAGCGCGTCGAGATACTGCGCGATCTGCGACTGGGCACCTTTCATGTGCTGGTGGGCATCAACCTGCTGCGCGAGGGGCTCGATCTGCCTGAAGTGTCGCTGGTGGCGATTCTCGATGCTGACAAGGAAGGGTTTCTCAGATCGGATCGCTCTCTGATCCAGACCATTGGTCGTGCAGCCCGCCACATCAACGGGATGGCAATCCTGTATGCCGACCGGATGACCGATTCGATGAAACGAGCTATCGAGGAGACCACCCGACGGCGGGAGCGACAAGTGGCAGTGAACACGGCTCAGGGCATCACGCCGCGGGGGGTGATGAAGCAAGTGCGTGACCTGATAGATGGCGTCTACGATCCCGACGGAGCCGAGCGCGAACTGAAGGCGGCCGAAGATCAGGCGCGTTACGAGGCGCTGAATGAACGTCAGGCGGGGCGCGAAATCAAGCGGCTCGAAAAGCAGATGCTCGAATTTGCTCGCAACCTTGAATTCGAGAAGGCGGCCGCTGCACGCGATCGACTGAACGAATTGAAACGAGCTCTCTTTGGCGCCGACGGGAGGGCGGGGCCGAGTCCGGCCCGCCAGGCTCCCCCGCGCCGAGCGGGCGGCGGGGGGCTCTGAGCCTCGGTACCGCGCTGCGGTACCGAGGGAGCGCGAGGCGCAGGTCGTTCAGGCTGGCTTGTCTCCCGCGTCCGTCTCGACCTGCTGCAGCGGTTCCGCCTGGGGCGCCGGACGACGGGCTCTTCGAGCACGTTGTGGCGCTACGGGTGGGGCCTCGGGCTCGGGAGCCACTGCGACGCGGGACTGCGTCTGGGCGGTTTCGATCCAGACCAGACCACTGCTTTCGAGCGTACTCTTCAGTGCTTCGCGGTCGACCGGTACGGGTGCCGGTGCCGGTGCCGGTGCCGGTGCCGGTGCGACGATGACCTTGGGCGCTTCCGGTGAAACGGCTTCTGCCGGTTCCGGGAACATGGCCACCTGGGTCGTCAACGAAGGCACAGCGGGAACGGCAATGCTGGCCAGGCTGATCGGGTCTGCGACAGCCTCGACCTGCTCTACCGAAGCCGGCATGACATCGGTCGATGCCAGAGCAACGGGCGCAGCCTCGAACCCCTCGCCGCGCGATTCAGCCGTTTCGTCACTGGCAGTGGATGTGGGCCACGGGAAAGCTTCGGCCTCCGGCGATTTGGGCCAGGGGAAGTTTTCCACCGGACCACCACGGTCGCTTCTTGCCCCTCGATCGCGACGATCACGCCCCCCGCGCTCCCGACGGCGACGACGTTCCACATCAGGCCTCACCTCGGAGCCTGAATCGGGCGCAGCCGCCTGGACCGACCCTGCGGCAGCGCCTGAATCGGCGGCATCAAGCGCCAACGACTCCTGACGACCACTGTCTCTCGGACCACGGCCCTCGCGAGGCGCGCGGGGTTCACGACCCTCTCGTCCTTCACGCGGCGCACGTCCTTCGCGCGGCGCACGTTCCTCGCGGGGCCGTCGCTCCCGCGCCTGTTCGGGCGCTGCTGCTGCTTCTCCGAGCGCTCCTTCAGTCGGGGGTGCCGTGCGCACTTCGCTGCCGGCTTCGCCTGCGCTGCCGCCGCGGCCACCGCGACCACCACGGCCACCTCGACCGCGATCCCGGCCGTGACTGGCACGACCATCGCGACCTTCGCGACCTTCGCGACCTTCGCGACCTTCGCGCCGTTCACCGTCGCCACGACGTGACTGACCACGTTCGCCACTGCGCGGTGCTGCGACCGGTGCAGCTACGGCGGGTGCCGGCGCTGAGTCTGCAGGACGGCGGAACCAGCCGAAGATCTTGTCGATGATGCCAGCCCGCGCTGCAGTGGGCGTTGCTGCAGCGGTCGGTGCTGCGGGGGCCGCGACTGGGGTTGGTGTCGGTGCAACCGGCGCTGGCGTTTCCGGTGCAACCATCTGCACCGCTGCCTGCGGTCGCGAACGCAGTTCGCCGGGTTGCGTCGGGCGCTCGGGTTCCGGCGGCGCATCGCTCATCTGATAGCTGGGTGGCAGCACACCTTCCTGGTTCAGGTCATCGTGCCGCATCCGCTCGACCTTGTAGTTCGGGGTCTCGAGGTTGAGGTTGGGGATGAGGAAGATGCTGACCTTGGTGCGACTTTCGAGCGAGGTGAGGTCGGCGCGTTTCTCGTTCAGCAGGAAGGTCGCGACATCGACCGGTACCTGCGCGTGAACGCTGGCACTGTTCTCTTTCATCGCCTCTTCCTGGATGATGCGCAGGATATGCAGGGCAGACGACTCGATCGATCGGATGAATCCGGTGCCGCTGCAACGCGGGCAGGGGATATAGCTTGTCTCGCCCAGCGAGGGCTTCAGACGCTGGCGCGACAACTCCATCAGACCGAAGCGCGAGATCTTGCCCATCTGCACACGCGCACGGTCAAAGCGCAGCGCGTCACGCAGGCGATTTTCGACGTCGCGCTGGTTCTTCTGGCTCTCCATATCGATGAAGTCGATCACGATCAGGCCGCCCAGATCGCGCAGGCGCAACTGACGTGCGATTTCGTCGGCCGCTTCGAGGTTGGTGCGAAAAGCGGTTTCCTCGATATCGCTACCCTTGGTAGAGCGCGCCGAATTCACGTCGACCGATACCAACGCTTCGGTGTGGTCGATCACGATCGCGCCACCGGAGGGCAGGTTGACTTGCCGCGAGTAGGCGGTTTCGATCTGATGCTCGATCTGGAAACGGGAGAAGAGCGGTACCGGGTCGCGGTAGTGCTTGACCAGGGCCACCTGGTTGGGCATCACCGCTGATACGAAGGCTCGGGCCTGTTCATAGATGTCGGGCGTGTCGACGAGAATTTCACCGATTTCGTCGTGGTAGTAGTCGCGAATCGCGCGCACTACCAGATTGGACTCGAGGTAGATCAGGTAGGGGGCCGGATTGAGCAGCTTGCCGCGGCCACTCCCTTCGGGGGTGTCGTGCTGCGGTTGCGCCGCGCCGTCGATCGCTTCCCAGACGCGCAGCAGGTAGCGCAGATCCCACTCGATTTCCTCGTAGGTCCTGCCGATGCCGGCGGTGCGCCCGATCACGCTCATGCCTTGCGGAATGGGCAATCGGTCGATGATTTCCTTCAGTTCATTGCGGTCCTCACCCTCGGCCCGGCGCGACACACCGCCGCCACGAGCATTGTTGGGCATGAGCACCAGGTACCGGCCAGCCAGGCTGATGATCGAGGTGAGGGCAGCACCCTTGTTGCCGCGCTCATCCTTCTCGACCTGGACAATGAGTTCCTGACCTTCGCGGACAGCATCCTGGATCCGTGCTGTCGAGGGGTTGACCCCTTCACGGAAATACGAGCGCGCAATCTCCTTGAACGGCAGGAAGCCATGCCGCTCGGTGCCGTATTCGACGAACGCGGCTTCGAGACTGGGCTCGATGCGCGTGATGACCGCCTTGTAGATATTGCCTTTTCGCTGCTCTTTCTGGGCCGACTCGATATCAAGGTCGATGAGCTTCTGGCCATCGACGATGGCGACGCGGAGTTCCTCGGCTTGCGTCGCGTTGAACAACATGCGCTTCATTCTTGTTCTCCTGCGCGCGCTGCAGGGCGAACCAAGCCAGACGAGTCCCGTTCACAGGCGCGGGGTCGCAGGGCGCGCAAGGTCTGCGCGGGCTGCGTTTCCGAAAGTCACCAGTGTGGAGCGTATCGACGATTGCACCGGATCCTGTGGGGGGCGGGGGGCTGGCTGGGTATGTCTGCTGCCGAGCCGCTTCGTTCGCAGCCGCTCGGCGATAACGGATTCGCCCTTTTCAGGCGCGCCATCAAGTACCATAAACACGTGCACTATCGCTGCTTCAGGCACGTTGATCATGCTGATCAACGACCTTCGGGTGAGCGAAAACAACCCCTGCTGTGGGCTTCCTGAGAGGCGGGACGCCTTTGCTGCCTCGACCTGAGTCGCAGCAGTTCAGACGCAGAGCCCGGCCGTTCGACCTTGTCGGATCGCCAGGCGTCTTGCGACCTGCCGACAGGAACCGGGCGGGAACAGATTGCAGTCAATCGTGTTGTTGCCTTGACTGCGTTCGGTACCGTTTGAACAGGCCTTATCCACAATCCGAGTATATGAAGAATGAATGACTTGCGCAATTCCCTTCGCTCTGGGTCTGCGAATATCGTCGAATTCAGCGACCGCCCGGCAGCCTCGGATGTTGCGGTGCGGCATGCCGATATCGACGAGCCCCACGCCGGGCAGCGCATCGACAACTACCTGATCCGGACGCTCAAGGGTGTCCCACGAAGTCACATCTATCGCCTGATCCGCGACGGGCAGGTGCGGGTGAACGGCGCTCGTTGCAACAACACGTTGCGACTCGCCGTGGGCGACAGGGTTCGTATCCCGCCGGTGCGGGTAGCCGCACCGACCGAACGCCAGGCCCGGCCGCTCACTGACGGCGAGTTGTCCATCGTTCTGGAAGACGAGTGGCTGATCGTGATCGACAAGCCTGCTGGCATGGCGGTGCACGGCGGCAGCGGCATTGCCTTCGGTGCGATCGAGCGTTTGCGTGCCGCACGGCCCGCCGCGCCGATGCTTGAACTGGTGCATCGGTTGGATCGCGAGACCTCCGGCCTGCTCATGTTTGCCAAGAAACGCGCGACGCTGACCGCCCTGCACGCAGCTTGGGGCGACGGTTCGGTCAAGAAACGCTACACCGCGCTGGCGCTCGGGCAGGTGCCCAAGGGGCGGCAGGTCATTGATGTCGCTTTGCGCAAGTATGTCGGGCGTGATGGCGAGCGGCGCGTCAGTGTCGACCCCGAGGGCCAGCGAGCGGTAACGATTCTGCTACCGCAACGGATCAGTGAGCGCGCCTCGCTGGTCACCGCCGAACTGCAGACAGGACGCACGCACCAGATACGCGTGCACCTTGCACATTTGGGTCACCCGATTCTGGGGGATCCCCGCTACGGTGACTTTGCGGCCAATCGGGATTGGGCGAGGGCGGGGCTGCGACGCATGTTCCTGCATGCCGGGGAACTGCGGTTTACCCATCCGGGCACCGGGCGCAGCACGGTTCTCGTGGCGGCGCTGCCGGCCGACCTGAGCGCTGTTGCCGAGTCGGTGCTGGGTCCCGGCGTTGGCACCGCGCCGGTGCCGCAGGGGGCCCCATCTTCAAGTCTGCCTGCGCGGGCGTCGGCACACAAGCGGAGCGGTAATGCGTCAATCCTTTGATGTGATCGTGTTTGACTGGGACGGGACGCTTGCCGACTCAACGGGGCCCATTGCCCAGTGCATGCAGGAGGCGTGTCGTGATCTGGGGATACGGGTGCCCAGCGAGGCAGAAGCCCAGCATGTCATCGGCCTGGGTCTGGATGATGCCCTCGCACGACTGGTGCCGGAACTGCCGCGTCGCGACTACCCCCGCCTGGTCGATGCGTACCGGCGGATCTACTTTGCGAGACCGGCCCCTCATCCGCTCTTCCCCGGCATTGCTGCGCTGCTCGAAGCCCTCGCTGCCGGCGGCTTCGCACTGGCTGTTGCTACCGGCAAGAGCGTGGCAGGCCTGGAGCGCAGTCTGGCCGAAACCGGCCTTGGCGGCCGTTTCGCGGTGATGCGAACCGCCGATGTGACGGCACCCAAGCCCGATCCAATGATGTTGCACGAAATTGCCGAAACGCTCGATGTCTCGCCAACGCGCATGCTGATGGTGGGT
Source organism: uncultured Pseudomonadota bacterium (assembly GCA_903829815.1). Classification (GTDB taxonomy): domain Bacteria; phylum Pseudomonadota; class Gammaproteobacteria; order Burkholderiales; family SG8-39; genus CAIXPL01. Next base: position 11,807 of record CAIKRR010000060.1, read on the forward strand.
GATACTGCCTACGATCTCGAGATGGCGGCTCGCGCCGGGGCTGCCGCGATCGGTGTTACCTATGGCGCACATCCGGTCGACGAGTTGCGCAAGTGGCCCGCGCTGAGCCTGTGTGGCTCGCCGGTAGAGCTTTCGCAATGGTTCGGCCTGACGGTATGACGCGTGCAGTGGCCGCCCTCATCGATGGCGGTCTCGCTGGGCTCCGCGCTGACGCATCGCTCGTCCTGATCGAGTTTCTCGAGCGCAATCAGCTGGTTTTTCTCGATGATCTCAACAAGGAGTGTCCGGACCATGAGCACGACTGAGCAACCCGGCGCCGAGCGCGATACCGACGCTCGACCTCGTAGTGTCGAGCCCGAGACCCGGTGGGAGCGTTCGGTCCTGGAACGACTGGCCTTCGGCGCCTTGCGCGAGCAACGCGTGTCGAGGCGCTGGGGCCTCTTCTTTCGCGGCTGTCTGCTGATTTATGCGGCCATCGTTCTGGCTGTTTCCTTCGACTGGTCATGGCTGGCTGCCTCGGGTGAGCGGCACACGGCGCTGGTGTCGCTGGAGGGCGTGATCGAGGCTCGTGGGGCGGTCAACGCGGAGCAGGCCATCGGTTCGCTCCAGGCCGCGTTCAAGGATCACAACACGGCCGGGGTGATTCTGCGCATCAATTCACCGGGGGGCAGTCCGGTGCAGGCCGGCATGATCCATGACGAGATCTTGCGACTGCGCGCGCTGTATCCCGCTGTACCGGTGCACGCGGTCGTCGAGGATGTCTGCGCCTCGGGCGGTTATTACGTGGCGGTTGCTGCCGATCGCATTCACGTGGATCGAGCCAGTCTGATCGGCTCGATCGGCGTGCTGATGAACGGTTTCGGCTTCACCGATGCCATGCAGAAACTCGGCATCGAGCGCCGTCTGATCACTGCCGGCAGCAACAAGGGATTTCTGGACCCTTTCCTGCCTGTGGGTGCGGAGCAGCGCGCGCACGCGCAGCAGATGCTCGAGGAGATCCATGCACAATTCATTGGCGTCGTGAAACAAGGGCGCGGTGAGCGCCTCAAGTCTGCACCAGACCTCTTCAGCGGCCTGGTCTGGACCGGTGAGCGCAGCCTCGCTCTGGGTCTTGCCGATGACCTGGGCACCGTTGGCAGCGTGGCGCGCGACCTGATCAAGGTCGAACGCATCGTCGATTTTACCGAGCGCGCGAGTTTCGGCGAGCGGATCGCGAAGCGCCTGGGTGCATCCGCCGGTGCGGCGCTCGGCTCGCTGTTCGGTCAGGCGGTTTCGCTGCGCTAGCTGCCAGCATCAGGAAGATTCCGGGGTGACGGTCGATGCTCGCACCGGGTGTTTTCCGCCAGTTGGCAATGCTGGACGTCCTGATCGCTTCGCCGGGCAGGCTGAGGTCGACCGCGACGCACAGGCGTGTGTCGGCCTGAAGCACTTCGGAAGCGACAGCAAGCATGCGGTCGTTGCGGTAGGGCGCCTCGATCCACAACTGGGTCGAGGCGCTGGCTGACGAGTCCTGCTCGAGGCTGCGCAGCGCCAGATCGAGCGCGGGCCGTTCGACCGGCAGGTAGCCATGGAAGCTGAACCGTTGGCCCTCGAGCCCGCAGGCCATCAGGGCCAGCAATATGGCCGAGGGTCCCACCAGAGGGCTCACCGTGATGCCTCGCTCATGGGCGCGTGCGACCACCGCGGCGCCCGGGTCGGCAACGCAGGGTGCTCCCGCGTCACTGAGCAGCACGCACGACTGGCCCTCGGCGATCGCGTCGAGCAGTTTCTCCAGCTCGGTATCGGATCCCAGCTCATGGACCTGGGCTGATTGAAGCGGCCGGCTGTAGCCCACTGCTTTCAGAAATGCACGGGCGCTGCGAGCCGATTCGACGATGAAGCAGTCGACCGCATTGATTGCAGCCAGAGTCGAGGGCGGAATGAGCGGCGTCGCGTCACCCTCGCCCAGTGTGACCGGTACCAGCCAGAGGCACCCCGGGGTGCTCACCGCGGCAGAACCGGCAGCCCATGCTGTTCGAGCATGTCAACCAGCGCAATCAGAGGCAGACCAATGATGGTGGTCGGGTCGCTGGATTCGACCCGACTGGCCAAGGCGATGCCGAGCGCTTCTATTCGTGCACTGCCAGCACAGTCATAGGGCTGTTCGGCTGCCAGGTAGGCTTCGATGGTTGCATCGGACAGTACGCGGAAATGGACGGTGCAGACCTCGACACGGGCACTCAGGGCGCCGCTGCGGGTGTCGACTAGCGCGATGGCCGAGTGCAGTCGCATGACACGGCCGCTGGCGCGCCGCAATTGGGCAAAAGCGTTGGCATGCGTGAGGGGTTTGTCGGCAACCTGATCATCGAGCACGGCAACCTGATCGGCGCCGATCACGAGCGCGTCATCGACCTGTCTGGCCACGGCCTGGGCCTTTTCGATCGCGAGTCGTTCGGCTCTGGCGATCGGCACCTCGCCGGTCAATTCCCGCTCGTCGACCCCAGGGCTGCGGCACTCGAAGGGAACGCGCAGACGGTCCAGCAATTCCCGCCTGTAGACTGATGTCGAAGCAAGGATGAGGCGAGGCGGAACAGTCACGGCTAGGTCTCTGATTTCGTTGCGATCTTGCAGTGGTACATGGTACCATCGTTGGATTGTGCAGGTGGCAGGTCATGGTCCGGTCGGGCCTCGACAAGGTGTGGCGCCACCTGCCGACTCGTTATCCCTGTTCCCGGCACTCAGCATGCAGATCGACCCCTTCGAATTCGCTCGTCGCCGTGATCGGCGACAGGGGGAGATTGTGGCTGCCGAGATGGGTCGTGTGGCGGCGTTGGGTTGGCAGGCGCTGGAAGGTACCTTTGATGTTCAGGGCGGTGGCAGCGACAACGGACCGTCATGGATCGATGTGCGAGTGGCTGCCCGTTTGAGGACGATCTGTCAGCGATGTCTGGCCGATCTGGACGTTGAAGTGAAGGCCGATGCCCACCTTGAACTGGCGGCATCGGAGGCTGCAGTGAATGCGGCCGAAGACGACGACATCGAGCGTATCGATGGATCACGGCCGCTGGAAGTTGCGGCCCTGATTGAAGATGAGTTGATTCTGGCGCTGCCAATGGTGGGGCGTCATGAGGTGTGTGAGGCCACGGTGGTGCCTGACAGACCGCAGGGGCCCCTGAGCAAGGCTTTGGGGGCATGGACGAGCAAGCGTCTCGCCGATTGAGGCGGGCACAGGCATGGTGCCTGGCTGATTGATTCAGGCTGGGATTGTTGTCAGTAGAACAGGAGCTTACCGATCATGGCAGTTCAGCAGAACAAGAAGTCCCCCTCGAAGCGGGGCATGCACCGTTCACACGACTTCCTCACCAACCCGCCGCTCGCGATCGAACCGGCGACGGGCGAAGTGCATATGCGCCACCATATCAGCCCGTCGGGTTACTACCGCGGCAAGAAGGTCCTGAAGACCAAGGCTGACCAGGCTTGATCTTGACCGCGCCTGCGCGGTTTTGCCCGATGCTGCTCATCTGAACGATTGTTCCCCGTGATGTCAAGCGGAGTCACCCTCGCGGTCGATTGCATGGGTGGTGATCATGGACCTTCTGTCACTGTGCCGGCCGTCCTGCACTTCCTCGAGGCCAATCCGGATGTCCGCTGCATTCTGGTGGGCTTGAAGGAACCGCTGGAGCGGGAACTCGGACGTGCGGCATCCGCCGCGCGTCAGCGCGTGATCGTGCACCCCGCTTCCGAAGTCGTTGCGATGGACGAGGCGCCCGCGCTCGCGATCAAGCGGAAGAAGGACTCCTCGATGCGGGTCGCCATTGATCTGGTCAAGGATGGAAGCGCGCATGCGGCCGTCAGCGCGGGCAACACCGGCGCCTTGATGGGAATGGCCCATTTTGTCCTGCGCACATTGCCCGGCATCGACCGACCCGCACTGGTCGCCCTGATGCCCACCGTCACTGGCCACTGCTATCTCCTGGATCTGGGTGCGAGCCCGGATTGCACCGCTGAAAATCTGCGTCAGTTCGCCGTGATGGGCAGCACGCTGGTCGCCTGCGTCGAGCATCGGGATCGCCCGACGGTGGGATTGCTCAATATCGGTTCCGAGGCGATCAAGGGCAATGCAGTGGTCAAGCAGGCCGGTGAACTGCTGCGGGAGAGCGCACTCAACTTCGTCGGCAACATTGAGGGCGACGGCATCTTCTGGAGCAGAACAGACGTTATCGTGAGCGATGGCTTTGTCGGCAATGTCGTTCTGAAGTCGGTCGAAGGGCTGGCAAAAATGTTTCGCCATAATCTGAGCGCCGAGTTCAAGCGAGGGCCGATCGGATGGATCGGAGCCCTGTTCGCGTGGCCTGCACTGGCGAAGTTTCGCAAGCGCTTCGACCCTCGGCACTACAATGGGGCGATGTTGATCGGATTGCGTGGGCTGGTCGTGAAGAGCCATGGCTCTGCCGACGCCACCTCCTTTGCTTCAGCGCTGGCGCGGGCTGCGGTGCTTGTACGCACGGACGTGTTGCAGCGCATTTCCGCAGGACTCGCCCCCCGTGAGGAGCCCATTGCCCGATGATTCACTCCCGACTGATCGGCAGCGGGCACTGCCTGCCTGAACGGGTCGTTCTCAACGCGGAACTGTCCGCGCGACTGGATACCACCGACGAGTGGATCCGCACTCGCACCGGCATCTGCCAGCGGCATATCGCCGCACCGGGTCAGTCATCCAGTGACCTTGCGCTGGTTGCCAGTCGCGAGGCGCTGGCCGCAGCCGGGGTGGCTGCAGCGGAACTCGATCTCATCATCGTGGCCACCTCCACGCCGGATTTCATTTTCCCCAGCACCGCGTGCCTGCTCCAGGAAAAGCTGGGCGGACGGGGTGGCGCGGCCTTCGACATTCAGGCCGTGTGCAGCGGGTTCGTCTATGCAATGGCAACGGCCGACGCCTATATCCGCGGTGGTCTTGCGCGTACCGCCCTTGTCGTCGGGGCCGAGGTGTTCTCACATATTCTCGACTGGGAAGACCGCTCCACGGCGGTGCTCTTTGGCGACGGCGCCGGGGCGGTGGTGCTGCGTGCCGACAACGCACCTGGCATCGAGGCGACCGCACTGCATGCCGATGGTTCCCACTCGGGGATCCTGTCGGTTCCGGGCAGCGTTTGTGGCGGCAAGGTCGTCGGTTCGCCCTTTCTGCAGATGGACGGACAGGCGGTCTTCAAGTTTGCCGTGCGCGTCCTCGATGAAGTAGCGCGCGAGGTTCTCGCCAAGGTCAACGCTTCGGTTGACGATGTCGACTGGCTGGTTCCGCATCAGGCCAATCTGAGAATCATCGAAGCCACGGCAAAGCGGCTGGGCTTGCCTGCGGAGCGGGCGATCGTTTCTGTCGATCGGCACGCCAATACCTCGGCCGCCTCGATACCGCTCGCTTTCGATGAAGCCGTGCGCGACGGTCGAATCCGCTCGGGTAATCGGGTGCTTTTCGAAGGTGTGGGGGGCGGCTTCACCTGGGGCGCAGTTCTGTTCAGGTTCTGAGGCGAGACAAGGTAATGGCACAACGTCAGTTCGCGATGGTTTTTCCGGGGCAAGGCTCGCAGTCGATCGGGATGATGGGTGGCTATGGTGATCACCCGATCGTTCAGCAGGTCATCGAGCGCGCGTCCGCGACGCTCGGGCAGGATATCGGCGCCTTGATGCGTGACGGCCCTGCGGAAGATCTCGGCCGCACCGTCAATACGCAACCCGTCATGGTGACCGCTGGCTATGCCGCCTGGTGTCTTTGGCGCGAGCTTGGCGGGCCCTTGCCGGCTGTCGTTGCAGGCCACAGTCTGGGCGAATACACCGCACTCGTCGTCGCTGGTGTTCTCACGCTGGAGCAGTGCCTGCCGATCGTGCGTTTTCGTGCCGTGGCGATGCAGGCGGCGGTGCCAGTGGGTACGGGTGCGATGGCCGCAGTGCTCGGGCTCGATGACGCGTCGATCCGGCAAGCCTGTGCCGAGGCAGCAGCGGGCGAAGTGGTCGAGGCCGTCAACTTCAATGCGCCCTCGCAGGTGGTCATCGCCGGACATGCGGCGGCCGTCGAGCGTGCGGGGCTTGCTGCCAAGGCTCGCGGCGCGAAGCGCGTCGTGCCCTTGCCGGTCAGTGCTCCCTTTCACTCTTCGCTGATGGGGCCGGCGGCCGAACAACTCGCCCTGCGTCTGGCGACCGAAACCTTTGCCCGTCCAACCATTCGTGTCATCCACAATGTCGATGTGGGCTCACACGCGGATCCGGTCGGTATTCGCGAGGCGCTGGTTGCCCAGGCGAATCATCCGGTTCGCTGGACCGAAAGCATCCGCGCAATGGCGGCCGACGGCATTCAGACCGTCCTCGAGTGTGGGCCGGGCAAGGTGCTTGCTCCCTTGTCGCGGCGTATCGATGATCGCCTGTATGGCGCCCCATTGTCTGATCGTGCATCGATCGAGGACGCCATCCGCCTGTTGCTGGAGGTCGCATGAGACTTGATGGACGTATTGCCCTGGTGACAGGGGCCACTCGCGGTATCGGCCAGGCCATTGCGCAACTCCTGGCTGACCGAGGTGCGACTGTGATCGGCACGGCAACCACCGAGGCCGGCGCAACCATCATCAGCGCGCAGTTGGGTGGACGCGGGCGCGGACAGGTTCTGGATGTGACCGATGAGGCGGCGACGAGCGCAGCCATGGCCACGATCGAGCGTGATCACGGGTCGGTAGCCATTCTCGTCAATAACGCAGGCATCACGCGCGACAATCTCGCCATGCGCATGAAGGACAGCGAGTGGGACGACGTGATGAACACCAATCTCAAGTCGGTCTTTCGCCTCTCGCGTGCCGTGATGCGAGGGATGATGAAGGCTCGATATGGTCGGATCATCAGTGTGAGTTCCGTGGTGGGTAGTCTCGGCAACGCTGGGCAGGTCAATTACGCCGCGGCCAAGGCCGGGCTGGAGGGCTTCTCGCGGTCCCTGGCGCGAGAGCTGGCCAGTCGCTCGATCACTGTCAACTCGGTGGCGCCCGGCTTCATCGATACCGACATGACCCGGGCCCTGCCCGAGGCACAGCGCACTGCACTGCAGCAGCAGATTCCTCTGGGCCGACTCGGTTCGGTAAGCGATGTCGCCGCTGCAGTTGCATTTCTTGCCTCTGATGAGGCTGGATATGTCACGGGTACCACCCTTCACGTGAATGGCGGTATGTACATGACTTGAACCCCCATCGGGTCGGGAGGGCCGTTCTGCTAGAATCCGCCATTGTTTTTGGCGGTTGGCAGTCCGGCCCGGGACAGACCCGGGCAGTCGTTGCCGGCAGCGGCCGGTACGTCAATCGGATGCGACGTCCGTCGCAGATGAAATCAACAGGAGCCTTGCATGGAAAATGTCGAACAGCGCGTCAGGAAGATCGTCGCCGAGCAACTCGGAGTGAACGAGGCAGAGGTGAAGAACGAGTCGTCTTTCGTGGATGATCTCGGCGCCGACTCGCTCGACACGGTCGAACTCGTGATGGCTCTCGAAGAAGAGTTCGAGACCGAAATTCCTGACGAAGAGGCCGAGAAGATCACCACCGTCCAGCAAGCGATCAACTTCATCAACGCACACGGCGACAAGGCCTGAGCGCTCGTCGGTCACCCTGCAGGCTGCCATCATGAGCCGACGTCGCGTCGTTGTCACCGGGTTGGGTATCATCAGCCCGGTGGGTATTTCGGTTGCAGAGTCCTGGCAATCGATTCTCTCCGCTCGCTCAGGCATCGGACAGATCAGTCGCTTCGACCCAGCGCCATTCGCGTCGCGCATCGCCGGCGAAGTCAAAGGATTCGATGTCGAAACCTACATGACGGCCAAGGAGGCGCGCCGCCTTGATCGGTTCATCCACTTCGGCATTGCCGCCGGCATGGATGCCTTGCGCGATTCCGGTATCGATCTTGCGGCAACCGACCTTGATCAATTCGGCTGCATCGTCGGGTCCGGGATCGGCGGTCTGCCCTGTATCGAGGAGACCCACGACGACTATCTTCGCGGCGGTGCACGCAAGATCTCGCCCTTCTTCGTGCCGGCGAGCATCATCAACATGATCGGCGGGCAACTGTCGATTACATACGGGCTGCGCGGGCCAAATTACGCCTGCGTGTCGGCCTGCACCACCTCCAACCACAGCATCGGCGAGGCAGGCCGCCTGATCGAATATGGCGACGCCGACATCATGCTGGCTGGCGGCGCTGAGAGTACCGTCAGTCCACTCGGCGTCGGTGGGTTTGCTGCGATGCGGGCCCTGTCGACCCGCAATGATGATCCGCTGCATGCCAGTCGTCCCTGGGACAAGGACCGAGATGGCTTCGTGCTGGGCGAGGGGGCCGGGGTGCTCGTGCTCGAGGAGTATGAGCACGCGCGCAAGCGAGGCGCCCGCATCTATGCCGAGCTGGCAGGGTACGGCATGAGTGCCGATGCCTTCCACATGACCGCCCCATCAGAAGATGGCGAAGGGGCTGCCCGCTGCATGCGCAATGCCCTTCGCAATGCGCGCATGAATCCTGACCAGATCGACTATGTCAACGCGCATGGTACTTCGACGCCTTTGGGCGACGTGGCCGAGACCGTCGCGATCCGGCGTTCCTTTGGCGCGCATGCTGACCGGCTCGCGGTCAGTTCGACCAAGTCGATGACCGGGCACCTGTTGGGTGCCGCTGGCGGCATCGAGGCAGTTTTTTCGGTGCTTGCCGTGCATCAGGGCGTTGCCCCCCCGACTGCCAATCTGCTCGAGGCTGGGCCCGGTTGCGATCTGGACTATGTGCCCAACGAAGCACGGCAGATGCCTATTCGGGCCGCGCTATCCAATTCTTTCGGTTTTGGTGGCACCAACGGTACTCTGATCTTTTCGCGCGTGTGACGATTCATTGATTCCAGGGACCCGTGTTAACCACGCGCGCTTGACCGGATCGGGGCCGACAGCGGGCCGGATGCGAGAAAATATTTGCACTGGGATGGGAACCGCGGGGCGTCCCGGTTGTCTATTTGGAGCGTTCGCCATGTTCGCGTCTGAATGGAAAGGGGCATGACATCGAGTTGGGTATCTGCTCAGGTCGCCGTGGGATGGAAGTACCTGGGTTGGCGTGACAATGAGCGACGTGGAAACCGATCAGTACCTGGTCGAGCGAACGCAGGCAGGCGACAAGCACGCTTTCGAATTGCTCGTGACCCGCTACCAGGGGCGGCTATCGCGGTTGATCGCGCGGTTTGTTCGCGACCCCGCCGAACAGGAAGAAGTCACGCAGGACGCCTTCATTCGAGCCTACCGTGCGCTCGCCACCTTCCGCGGCGACAGTGCTTTCTACACTTGGCTCTATCGCATCGCCATCAATACAGCCAAGAACCATCTTGCTGCGTCGGGCCGGCGGATACCTTCCACCAGTTACCGACAGCAGGGCGAAGACGACGAACCCGTCGACGACGCGCTGACACCTCGCGATCTCGGAACGCCCGAAAGCCTGCTGCTGTCCAAGGAGATGGCCGAGACGGTCAACCAGGCCATCGATTCACTGCCCGAAGATCTTCGGACCGCCATTCAGATGCGCGAAATCGAGGGTCTCTCGTACGAGGAAATTGCGGGCGTCATGGATTGTCCGATCGGTACCGTACGATCACGCATATTCCGTGCGCGCGAGGCGATCGCAGGAAAGTTGCGTCCACTGCTCGATCTGGGCAGCAGGCAGCGGTGGTGAGATCGAATGCCCGAATGGCTTTCAAGCGCGCAATCCCGTGCCGCAGTCCTTTCGCAGAAGGCGTGTCCAATGACTGACGACGAGCGGATGTCTGCGCTGCTGGACGGCGAGTGTGAGCTCGAGCCCGAGGTCATCAAGCGGCTGGCGAGCGATCCTGACTTGCGCAACCTCGGCCGCGATTACCAGACCGTCGGTGATCTGTTGCGCGGCCATGCGACACCCCACTTCGATACGGTGCGATTTCAGACCCGGCTGGCCGCCGAGCCGGTTGTCATGGTCGGACGAGGCAGGCGCAGCGTCTCGTTGAAGATGGCTTGGCCGAGTTGGCAGACAGGACTCTCGACCGTAGCCGCCTCTGTCGCTGTGGTCCTTGTCTCGTCGCTGGTCTGGCCGCCGCAGGGCGGCACCGAACTCAACTCAGATGCCGCGGGCGTGGCCGTGGTACCAAAGTCAGTCGTTGGTGCTCCCTCTGCAGCCGCGCCGAACGCATCGCTCAGCCCCGGCATTCACGAGTACCTTCTGGCTCACGAGCCGGTCGCAGGCAGTTTCATGTCGCGGGACGCGGGCAACTTCGTTCGACCCGTCGCCGATGTCCAATCGGGCTCACGTCTCCGGTGAACAATCGCATCCGCAAGGCAGGCGGGCGGGGACTGGTGTGGCTAGCGCTTGCCATTGGTGTCTCCTCGCCACTGGTCGTGGCGCAGGAGTCCGCCGAGGCGCTCGGCATTCTTCAGCGGATGCTGAAGGCTACGCATGATCTGAGTTATGTCGGCGTGCTGGTGTATCAGCAGGGCGCGGTCTCCGAAACAGCTCGGCTCGCGCGTCTGTTCGAACGGGGTAGTGCGCGAGAGCGGATGGAAATCCTCGATGGAGCACCGCGAGAATTGTTCCTCGCCAATGACCAGATCGAGTGCTACCTGCCACAGTTCCATCGTGTTACCGTCGAACAGGTCTTGCCTGGCCGATCGCTGCTGCCGATCCTGCCGGCGTCAGCGGACGTTGCCGCATGGTATCGGGTGCGTAAAGACGGTACGGCGCGCATCGCCGGGCGGGAGTCCGACACGATTCTGCTGGAACCACGGGATGGGTTTCGGTACGCCCAGCGTTACTGGGTAGACCGCGCAACCGGGATGCTCCTGAAAGCACAGACAATCGATGATCAGCAGGCGATCCTGGAACAGTTTGTCTTCACCCAGATGCAGATCGGCGGTGTCCTGGCGCCTTCGCTCCTGCGCCAGGGCTATGCGCTCTCGCGTCTGGGTTCCGACTGGAGAATCGATCGTGCCGGCATACGCGTCAACGCCCTCGATGATGGCAACTGGCGGTTGTCGGCCATCCCGCCGGGCTATCGCAAGACGATGGAGGTCCTGCGTGGCATGTCGCACAACGCACGGGTCGGGCAGATCGTGGTGAGTGATGGAGTCGCAGCAGTGTCGGTGTTTATCGAACCGGCCCGAGCCGATGTCACGACCGATCCGACAGGGGTCTCTCGCAGTGGCGCCTTTCATGTCTTCAAACGGCGGGTCGATGATTTCGTCGTGACTGCCGTAGGCGAAGCACCGGCACTGAGCATCCAGACTATCGCCGAAGGGGTGATACTCAGACGGTGATCTACCGATCAGCGTCATCATCCAATGCTGCACAAAGACCGCTCGTCCACCCCATACAAACTCATGCCCATCTCGACATCCGACGCCATGAAAAAATTCCTGATCGAATCTGCAATCGTCTGTCTGGGGCTGTTCACAGTGCCGGGCGCTCTGGCGCAAGGACGTGATCTGCCTGACTTCACGCGACTGGTCGAAGAGCAAGGCCAGACCGTGGTGAACATCAGCACCACCCAGGTCCGACAGCAGCGCGGCCAGGCTCCCCAGGGTGTACCTCCCCAACTGGACGAGGATGACCCGTTCTACGACTTCTTTCGTCGGTTCGTACCGCGGCAGCCGGGTGGGCCGAATCAGGGAGCGCCAAACCAGGGAGCACCGCGACAACCGGAAGCGCAATCGCTGGGCTCCGGATTCATCGTGACCCCGGACGGTTTCATCATGACCAATGCACACGTTGTCGATGGTGCCGATGAGATCACCGTGCGTCTCACCGACAAGCGCGAATTCAAGGCTCGTCTGATCGGCACCGATCGGCGTACCGATGTGGCCGTGATCAAGATCGAGACCACCGGGCTGCCCGCAGTACGCATCGGTGACGCTACGCGCCTCAGGGTGGGCGAGTGGGTGGTCGCAATCGGGTCGCCTTACGGGTTTGACAATACCGTCACAGCCGGCATTGTCAGTGCCAAGGGCCGCTCGCTGCCGCAAGAGAACTACGTTCCCTTCATCCAGACTGATGTTGCGATCAATCCAGGCAATTCCGGAGGGCCACTCTTCAACATGCGAGGGGAAGTGGTCGGGGTCAATTCCCAGATCTACAGTCGCACGGGGGGCTACATGGGACTGTCGTTCGCGATTCCGATCGACGTGGCTATGGAAATCCAGCAGCAACTGCGCACCACCGGGCATATCAGTCGTGGTCGTATCGGCGTGGTGATTCAGGAAGTATCGCGTGACCTGGCCGACTCGTTCGCTCTGGCCAAGCCTTCGGGTGCTTTCGTGAGCCAGGTCGAGAAAGGTGGGCCTGCGGACAAGGCTGGGGTCGAAGCGGGCGACATCATCCTGCGCTTTGACGGCAAGCCGGTCACTGCATCCGGTGACTTGCCGCGCCTGGTGGGTGCGACCCGCCCAGGTACGCGCTCGACGCTCCAGGTCTGGCGCAAGGGCGCTGCCAGGGACATCGCAGTGACCATCGGCGAAATGCCCGACGAGCGACTGGCGCAGCGTGAGCGTAGCCGCAACGGCGGCAAGAAGGACGACCAGCCGGCCAACCGACTCGGGCTGGTCATGGGCGAACTGACCCCCGAGCAGCGCGCTCGGATTGGCAGCAGCCATGGTCTGCTCGTGGAGGACGTGGTGGGAACCCCGCGTGGCGATATTCGTCCGGGGGACATCGTCCTCGCTGTCACTACAAAGGGCGTCACCACTGAAGTGAAATCGGTCGAACAGATGAACAAGGCGCTGTCAGGAATCGACAAGGGTTCAGTCCTCACCTTGCACATCCGTCGCGGCGACTCGAGCGTGTTCTCCACGGTGCGCGTGGAATAGACCAGCAGGCCCGCGCGTTCGGCGGGTTCCAACCTGTTAACATTGGCGACCAGAGATGCCCCGTGCAAGCGGGGCATGACCATCTGGCGCCGAAATTCCACTTTGCTCCCCCGCGTGCCCGATGCAGGATATCCGCAACTTCTCGATCATCGCTCATATCGACCACGGCAAATCGACGCTTGCCGACCGGTTCATACAGCACTGTGGAGGGCTGTCCGATCGCGAGATGTCGGAGCAAGTCCTCGATTCGATGGATCTGGAGCGAGAACGCGGCATCACCATCAAGGCGCAGACCGCCGCGCTCCAGTACCGGGCGCGTGATGGCAAGGTCTACCGCTTGAACATGATCGATACGCCGGGACACGTCGACTTCTCCTACGAGGTCTCGCGTTCGCTGGCGGCATGCGAAGGCGCACTGCTGGTCGTCGACGCAAGTCAGGGCGTGGAAGCCCAGACTGTCGCCAACTGCTACACCGCGATCGAGCAGGGCGTCGAGGTCGTGCCAGTGCTCAACAAGATCGACCTCCCCTCGGCGAATCCCGATCAGGCCCGTCAGGAGATCGAAGACGTCATCGGCATTGATGCAACTGATGCGGTCCTGGCCAGTGCCAAGACCGGTCTGGGCGTCGACGATATCCTCGAGGCGGTCATTGCGCGCATCCCCCCGCCCAAAGGCGATCCGCAGGCGCCATTGAAGGCGCTCATCATCGACTCATGGTTCGACAACTATGTCGGTGTGGTCATGCTGGTTCGGGTGGTTGATGGCACGCTTCGTCCCAAGGACCGTCTGCTTTTCATGTCGACCCGGGCCAGCCATCTGTGCGAGCAGGTTGGCGTCTTCACCCCGAAGTCGCAGGCACGCACACAGCTGAGCGCGGGTGAAGTTGGATTCATCATCGCAGGCATCAAGGAACTGCAATCGGCGAAGGTGGGCGATACGGTCACGCTTCTCGACCGACCGGCCGCGGCGGCGCTCGACGGCTTCAAGGAAATCAAGCCCCAGGTCTTTGCCGGGCTCTATCCGATCGAGTCCAACCAGTACGATTCGATGCGCGATGCGCTCGAAAAGCTCAAACTCAACGATGCCTCGCTCCAGTACGAGCCCGAGGTATCACAGGCACTCGGTTTCGGGTTCCGCTGCGGCTTTCTCGGCTTGCTGCACATGGACATCGTCCAGGAGCGACTCGAAAGAGAGTACGGCATGGACCTCATCACGACCGCACCCACAGTCGTCTACGAGGTCTTGATGCGCGACGGGCAGTTGCTGCGGGTCGAAAACCCGGCTCGCATGCCCGAAGCTGGTGCCATCGAGGAGATTCGCGAGCCGATCATCTCGGCGACGATCTTCGTGCCGCAGGAGTATGTCGGTGCGATCATGACCCTGTGCACCCAGAAGCGGGGCGTGCAGCGCAACATGCAGTACATGGGGCGGCAGGTGATGATGAGCTATGACATGCCGCTCAATGAAGTCGTGATGGATTTCTTCGACAAGCTGAAGTCAGCCAGTCGCGGCTATGCGTCGCTTGACTACGAGTTTCTCGAGTACCGGGCCGCCAACATGGTGAAACTCGACATCCTTATCAATGCCGAGAAGGTCGATGCGCTGTCGCTGATGGTGCACCGGGATAATGCACAGTATCGTGGCCGCGATCTGGCTGCGAAGATGCGCGAACTGATCCCGCGCCAGATGTTCGATGTGGCCGTGCAGGCCGCGATTGGCGCTCACGTGATCGCTCGGGAGAACGTGAAGGCATTGCGCAAGAATGTTCTGGCCAAGTGCTATGGCGGGGATATCAGCCGCAAGAAGAAACTGCTTGAAAAGCAGAAGGCTGGCAAGAAGCGCATGAAGCAGGTCGGCACTGTCGAGATACCGCAAGAGGCATTTCTCGCCATCCTGCAGGTCGACAGTCGCTGAGTCCGCAGATGCGCCATCACCATTGCCTTCGCCATGCTGCCAGTGATCAATCGCCCATGAACCGTTGCCCATGAACCGTTGCCCATGAACTTTGCCCTTATCCTGCTGATTCTCCTCGTCGTGACGGGTGCCTTGCTGCTCCTTGACCGGATGGTTCTGCGTCGTGGTCGCATCCAGGTCGAAGGCCAGCCTGAGCCATGGTGGGTCGATTATTCGCGCAGTTTC
>CAIKRR010000061.1 GCA_903829815.1 uncultured Pseudomonadota bacterium
CACGCCCGATTCGCGATCCCAGATGAAGGCATCCGGTGCCACGCTGTCCCAGAGTGCCTTGCACACGTCGACGAACTCCTCCATGCGGTCATAGCGCGCCCCATGCTCCATCAGTTCGTCAAAGCCGTAATTGGCCGCATCGGAACGACGCGTGGAGGTAATCACGTTGAAGGCGATGCGCCCGCCGGTGACATGGTCGAGCGAATTGAGCAACCGGGCCACATAGAACGGGTGCATGAAGGTCGATGCATAAGTGAGCCCAAACCCCAGATGGCGGGTGACACGGGACATCACTGCGATGAACGGACTCATGTCCTGGCGCGGCCACTGGATGCCCCAGCGCGCCGCCGCCTCCTCGGAACCCTGCCAGGTGGCCGGAATACCGGTGCCGTCGCCGAAGAACATCATGTCAAGGCACCCGCGCTCGGCAATGCGCGCGAGTTCCTCGAACATGCCCATATCGGGAAAGGTGCGATGGACCCAGGAACCTGGCACGCGCCAGCGCCCATCGAGGTGGGTGTAGGACATGTCACAGGCCAGATGCATGCGTTTTTTCAAGGCAGGAGACTCCGCAACTTCGTCAGCAGGAAAGGCACGCCATCAGCGCGCGGGCAGCATCCGGTCGGCCTTGGCCGGCAGATAGGCCGAGGTGAAGAGCGCGTCGGCCGCAGGGGTCGACTTGAGCTTGAAGGTCGTGGTCATGTCGACGATCATGCGGTCGAGCACCTCCTTCCGGATGGAACCCAGCCCGTCGGCGCGCACGTTGGGCGTGTCGATCGAATCGAGTACCAGTCCGAGTTTCATCGTCTCGTCGGCCTCGACGAGCGTCGGCGATGCTTGCATGACGTACTTGATCGAGGCGGCCGGATCAGCCAGCGTCTCCTTGAGCCCGCGATTGAAAGCGCGCAGGAAGCCCGCCACTGCCTGCGGATTCTTCCGGGCAAACTCGGCATTGGCGAGGATGACGTGGCCGTACATGTTCACGCCGTAGTCGGCGTACTTCATGATCCGCATGTCCTCGGGCTTGAGGCCCAGCTTGTAGAAGAGCACCGCCTGGGTGGGATGGCCCGTCCCTATGTCCACGCTGCCCTGCATCACTGACGGCTCGACCAGATTCGGGGCCATGTGCATCCAGATGACGTCATCGACGGCGAGACCATTGGCTTTCGCAAACAGAGGCCACAGACGGAAGATGGGGCTGGTCGTCGGGGCCCCCAGACGCTTGCCCTTCAGATCGGCAACAGTGTTGACTCCCGCCTTCTTCGGAATCAGCAACGAGTTGGGGTTCTTCTCGTAAACGAGATAGACGCCCTCGACCTGTTGTGCCCCCGGGTTGTTGCCCATCGTTTCGATCAGCACGCCAAGATCGGCAAAACCCATGTCGTAGTTGGTCGCGACACGCTGGATGGCCGCGCCTGAACCGGCACCCGCGTCAATGGTGACATCCAGACCCTCGGCCTTGAAGTAGCCGCGCCCGAGCGTGTTGAAGAAGTAACCGTGCTGGCCCTGCACGACCCAGTCAAGAGCGAATCGGATCTTGACCGGCGTCGGGGTTTGCGCCTGAGCCGCACTGGCAACGAGCAGAGAGGCGCCAATGAGAGTGGCAAATACTCTGGACAATGATTCGCTGGGCATTCCGGCACCTCCAAGATAGTGGGTATGGGCCTAATCGGAAGATCAGAGTTGACCCCTATAATAAGCCAACGATCTTGCCATCGACAGTCAACGAACGATCAACAAACATGCCGACAGACTCCCCTCCCTCCTGGTACGACTACACCGCACTCCCCGATCGCAAACCGCTCCGATTTCCGGGGGGGGCGCGGCTCGCCCTGATCCTGACGATCAACATCGAGTACTGGGAGAAGTCGCGTCCCGGACAGAAGGAACCGCTCTTCACCGGCGGCCCGATGACAATCCCGCATGCGCTGCCCGGAGACGTCTGGGACAGCACCAACTGGACCTGGCGCGAATACGGCCAGCGCGTCGGCATCTGGCGAATGATCGACATGTTCGATCGCCTCGGCGTGGCGCCCTCGTGCACCGTGAATGGCATGACCCTGGCCGAGCGCGGTCGTATCGTCTCGGCCGTGAACGAGCGGGGTTGGGAGATCGTGCCGCACAACTGGGCGCAGAACGATGTGCTCAGCAACTATGCAAACCGGCCTGACGAAGAGCGCGCCGTGATCGAGCGAACGCTCGATCAGTACCGCCTCACCACCGGCCGCGAACCGCGTGCGTGGCTGAGTTCGGCCCTGCGCAGTTCGGTCTGGACGCCCTTGTTCCTGAAGGAGCAGGGCATCATCGCGCACTGCGACTACCTCAACGACGATCAGCCCTACCTCATCCACACGCTCAAGGGCCCCATCGTGTGCGTGCCTTACTCCAACGACATCAACGACTTCAACATGTTCGCGCGTGGAGGAATGTCGCCTGCAGCAGGCCTGGAGACGCTGAAGGCCTGCTTTGATGCCCTGTACGCGGAGAGTGCCACCAGTGGCCGACTGATGAATTTCGGCCTCCATCCCCACGTCATCGGACACGCATACCGCATCGGCGCATTGCGCGAGTTCATCGAGTATGCCCAGGGGCACGAGGGCGTATGGTTCGCGCGTCGCGATGAAATCGCGAGCTGGTATCTCGATCACCACGCCGAGCACATCCCGCCGGCTACCCCCTCGATCTGACCAGGAGCCACGAACCATGTCACGCTCTCCGGTTGTTCTCATCACAGGTGGCGCCGGTGGGCTGGGCCTTGCGACAGCCCGACGCTTCGCAGCGACCGGCGCACGCACGATCATCGCAGACCTCGCCAGCAGCAAACCCGCCACCGACCCTGGGCCGCTGGGCCGGTTTGCATGCCTCGACGTGACTGACGAGGCAGCCTGGAAGCGAATCGAGCAGGAGATCACCGAGACGGAAGGCCGACTGGACGTCCTCGTGAACTGCGCCGGGGTGATCGAGGCAGGAGATATCGAGACAGCGAACCTGAGCAGTTTCCGACGCATCGTGGACACCAATCTCGTCGGTACGTTTCTGGGGTGTCAGACAGCCGTGCGGATGATGAAAGCGACCGGGGGTGGCTGTATCATCAACCTCTCGTCGGGTATCGCAGGTCGCGCACAGGCCGAACAACCGGCTTACGGTGCCAGCAAGGCTGCGATCGAGAATCTGACAAAATCGGTTGCGCTGCACTGCGGACGCCAGGGCTACGGCATTCGCGCCGTGGCCATCCAGCCAGGCGCACTCGATTCAACGATGCTGCGCGGCAATACACCCGCAGGCATGACCGAAGACGCATTTCTCGCGCGAGTCGTGAGCCGATTTCCGATCGGGCGACTGGGCACCTACGATGACATTGCAGCGTCGATCGTGTTTCTCGCCTCTCCGGACGCCAGCTACATCACGGGTGCGATCATTCCGGTCGATGGCGGACAAAGCATATGAGCGCGCCCCTGGAGGGCCGTGTGGCACTGGTAACCGGCGCCGGGTCGGGCATGGGGCGTGCGCACTGCGAACTGATGGCCGAGCGTGGCGCACACGTGATTGTTCAGGAACTGCTCCCGGAGCGCGCTCAAGAAGTCGTGGCTGCGATCCGATCCTCGGGAGGCAGTGCCGAAGCCGTGCCGGGCGATGCCAGCAACGTGACACTGATGCGTGAGCGGATCGGACAGGCGCTGGCGCGTAATGGCCACATCGACATCATCGTCAACAACGCTGGTATCGCAAGCAGGGTGAAGCCTTTCGAGGAGATCGACGAAGACTTCTTCGACCGGATGCTCGATGTCAACCTGAAGGCCGCCTTTTTCTGTACCCAGGCAGTCGTGCCTGCGATGAAGCGCGCGCGCTGGGGCCGCATCATCAATATCTCATCAATGTTCGCGATGGTCGGCAGCCAGAGCGGGGCCCACTACACGACGGCCAAGGGGGGCATGCTGGGCCTGACCAAGGCCCTCGCGCGGGAACTGGCCCCCTGGAACATCACGGTGAATGCAGTCGCGCCCGGTCTGGTGAAGACCTCAATGACGATCGAATCGCTGAAGACCGATGATGCTTTCGAGGCCCGCGCGCGAGGCGTGCCGATGGGACGACTCGCCTCCCCGCGCGAGATCGCAGCAAGCGTTGCCTTTCTCGCATCCGACGATGCATCGCTGATGACAGGGATGACCCTCAGCCCGAGCGGCGGCGAAGCGCTGGTCGGCTTCTAGCGGTCGACCAGAGACAACCATGCCGCTCATCACCGACGCACGCCATCGTATTCTGACCACCCACACCGGCAGCCTGCCGCGCCCGGAGGCGCTTTCGGGACTGCTGCTCGCCAAGATGCTCGGCGAGCGTCATGAAAAGGCAGATCTGGCGAGGGCCACCCGGCAAGCCGTGGCCGACATCGTCGCCACGCAACTCGCCTGTGGCATCGACGTGGTGAACGATGGCGAGCAATCCAAGTCGAGCTTCCAGATCTATGCCACCGAACGCCTGGGTGGCATAGAACCGCGGGCGCCCGAACCCGGGTTCTATCGCACCCGGGAGAACGAGGCCTTTCCCAGCTTCTACCGCAGCGGCGAGCATTCGGGTTCGCAACGCAAGCGCTGGGTCTGCACGGGCCCGATCAGCTATACCGGCGAGACGATCCTGCGTGAGGACCTCGAGAACCTCAAGGCAGCACTCGCCGGGCATTCGCCAGCGGCGGTCTTCGTGCCCTCGGTCTCGCCTTCCAGTTGTGCCGGCCTGATGGAAAACCGCTTCTACGCCAACGATGACGATCATGTCCAGGCGGTGGCCGAAGCGTTACGCATCGAATACGAAGCCATCGTGGCGGCCGGCTTCATGCTGCAGATCGACGACCCCCGCCTGGCGATGCACTACATGCTCAGCCCCGACGAATCGATCGCCGATGCCAGACGCTGGGCGGCAAGCCGGATCGAGATCCTCAATCACGCGCTGCGCAACATTCCACGCGAGCGCATCCGGCACCACACCTGTTATGGCATCAACATGGGGCCGCGTACCACCGACATGGAGATGCGCCACCTGGTGGATCTCATCGTGACGATACGGGCTGGCTTCTACTCGTTCGAGGCGGCCAACCCGCGTCATGAGCACGAGTGGGAGATCTGGCGCGATGTGGCATTGCCGGCAGACTGCGTGCTGATGCCTGGCGTCATCACCCATGCGTCGACCATCGTCGAGCATCCGGAACTGGTCGCCCAGCGCCTGATTCGTTTCGCCGGCGTGGTCGGACGCGAGCGGGTGATGGCCAGCACCGACTGCGGCTTTGCATCGACGCTTGCGCGAGGTCTGCCGCCCGAGATCGAGCCCGCCGTGGTATGGGCCAAGTTCCGGGCGCTGGCCGAAGGTGCACGCATCGCGAGCCAGCGATTGTTCTGATGCTTGAACCTTCGGGAAGCCGGGAAAACACCGGGCACCCATCCATGCAGGGCACAGCCAACATGCAGACCTCGCCGAAACGGGCACCACAAGATAGACCACAGGTAACTGGCGGGATGGCAGCCCAGGCACGGAGACCACCACCGGCAGTGACCCGGGCAGGAACGCGTCGCACGATACTCGTAGCAGCCTGCTCAGCGGCCTTTGGGTGGGCCAGCGCAGGGCATGCCCAACCGTCCAGCACCTGGCCTGCCCGCACGATCCGGATCATCGTGCCTGCCACCACAGGCGGCCCCGATACGGTGGCACGGGTACTGGGCCCATCGCTCGCCACGGCTCTGGGGCAAGCAGTGGTCATCGACAACCGTCCGGGTGCCAACGGCATCATGGGCGCCGACATGGTTGCCAAGGCGGTTCCCGATGGCCACACGCTGATGGTGTATTCATCCGGCTTCGTGGTCGCGCCGGCCATGGTGAGGAGACTGCCCTACGACACCGAACGCGACTTTGCTCCGGTGTCCAACCTGGCATCGAACCTGGGGGTCATGCTGGTGGTCAACCCTCTGAATCCAGCGCGCACACTCGCCGAATTCATCGGTCAGTCGCGCCGCACCGACGCCAACGTGTCCTATGCATCACCGGGTATCGGCAATACGCTGCACCTGCTTGGGGAACTGTTCAACTCACAGACCGGCATGCGCATGACCCATGTGCCCTACAAAGGCGGTGGCCCGGCGATAGCCGCCGTCATGGGCGGTGAAGTAACCGCCATGCTGGCACCGATGCAACTGGCTGCCCCCAACCTGCGTGCCGGGAAACTGCGTGGTCTCGGTTACTCGATGGGCGAACGCGCAGCAGGCTTTCCCGATATTCCGACGATGCGCGAGGCCGGGCTCGACTACGTGGCAGACGGCGGCTGGTTCGGGATGTTTGCGCCGGCAGGGACTTCAGCGGACATCATCGCCCGACTCAACACTGAAGTACGACGCGCATTGGCCGACCCGGCCGTGCGCGAGCGGTTGGCCAGCCTCGGCTTCGGGCCGATCGGCGACACCGCCGAACACTTTCGAGCCTTCGTATCTGAAGAAATCAGGCGCTTTGGTGCAATGGCGCGTCTGGCCGGTATCGAGGCGGAGTAGAGGCAGACCCTGCTTCAGGCCGCCGCCGGTTCAGCAGCCAAGCTCAATGGATCGTGTAACCACCGTCAGCCACCATAGCCGTGCCATGCACGTAGGAGGCCGCATCCGAGACGAGGAAGGCAGCCGCATTGGCGATCTCGCGACACTCGGCCAGACGGCCCAGCGGAATATCGCGTTTGATCGCACTGCCATCGACCGCTGCGTTGTCGATGTAGGCCTTCACACGGGGTGAGAGCGTGGCACCCGGACAGAGTCCATTGACCCGTACGCCCCGCGTGCCGTAATCGAGCGCCAGTTGCCGGGTCATCGAGAGTACCGCGCCCTTGGTCGCACAGTAGACCGGCATGGCCGGAAAACCCACCAGACCGAAGGTGGAGGCCACATTCACGATCGAGCCACCACCGGGTGCCTTCTCCAGCATCGGGATGAAGGCGCGGCACATGTAGAAGATGCTGTTCAGGTTGACCGCAATGATCTCGTTCCACTTCTCGGTCGACAGTTCGGTAATCGGCTTCACGAAGTTGTTGCCGGCGTTGTTGATGAGTGCCTTTACCGGAACCGTGCCCGCTGCGATGCGCTCCCGCATCGCCTCCACTTCGGCCTCGACCGACACGTCGACCACATGAATCTCGTAGGGCGCGTTGAGCGCGTCGAGCAGTTCACCCGTCTGGCGCAACCTGGCCTCGGTCTTGCCGACCAGCACCAGGCTTGCACCCATTTCAGCCAGCACCTCGCAGCAAGCCTGCCCGATGCCCGATCCGGCGCCGGTCACGATCACACGGGCACCGTTGAATTTCAGTGACGAAAGCATGTGTGTCTTCCCCCATTGTCATGGCCTGTCACGTGGTCGCAGCGGCCGCGTGCGTCGATGAAACACTCTCAGGCAGCCATAGCCTTCATGCTGTCCTCGAACCCCATGTATTCACGATCGGTGAGCGCCTGCAACGCTGGCGCCACTTCGGTACTGAAGAGCCGGATATTTTGCTCGGTAAGGTCACGCGGCAAGGTGCCGAACTGCAGCAGCGCGAGAAAGCTCTGGAAGCCCAGAAAGCGGTGCGCATCGGTGAGGGTACGACGCACGGTGTCAGGACTGCCACAGATGATGATGCCCTGCTCGATCAACGACTCGACGGTCTGGCTGCCCATGATCTGCTTCTTGTGGGTAGCCATGCGGATCGCCGAGTCGAATGACAGATACCCCGGCGGGAACATCATCTCGAAGGTGAGATTGAGAAACTTGTTGAACAGCGACTCGATGTGCACCCGCGCCTGGTCACGCGCCTGCTCATCGGTGGGGCCGACATAGACCGGGGCCGCCCAGCCAATCTGCTCCGAACTGGCCTGATAGCCGTACTTTGTCTGCGCCACTTCGCGGTAACCGTTGAGGAAACGC
The DNA here is from genome assembly GCA_903829815.1 of uncultured Pseudomonadota bacterium. Lineage (GTDB taxonomy): Bacteria > Pseudomonadota > Gammaproteobacteria > Burkholderiales > SG8-39 > CAIXPL01. The sequence goes on from CAIKRR010000061.1 coordinate 7,921, forward strand.
GCAACCGACTTCACCGGGCTGTAGTTTTGCAGGTAGACATACTTGCGATCGGGGTGTGCGGCCCATTCGATCGTCTCGGCGCTGCCGGTCGATGGACACCAGATCGGCGGATGCGGCTTCTGGAATGGCCTTGGCCACGGGTTCACGTACTCGAGATTGAAGTACTTGCCGTGGAAGGAAAACGGACCCGGACGGGTCCATGCCTGGATGACCAGGTCGTGCGCCTCGTGAAACCGTTCGTGCGAGAACGCCGGGTTGGCCCCCATCGAGTGATATTCGGCGCCGATGCCCCGCACCATGCCGGTGATGAGTCGGCCACCGGTAATACTGTCGATCATGGCGTGCTCTTCGGCAAGCGTGAGCGGATGCTCGCGCAGACCAAAGGCATTGCCCAAAATGGCGATGCGTGCCTTCTTCACACGGCGCGACAGCGCCGCGGCAGTGACCACCGGCGAGGGCATGAGGCCATAGGCGGTCTGATGGTGCTCATTCACGGCAACCCCGTCCAGCCCCAGTTCGGCGGCGTACTCGAGTTCATCGAGAAACCGGTTGTAGAGCTCGTGGCCCTTCACAGGGTCGTACTCGGAATTGGGCATCACCACCCAGGGCGATCGCCACTTCGACTTGTACTCGAGATCCATGTACAGATAGGGCATCAGATGGAACATGAACACTTTCATGCCGCAATACTCCTGATGAAGGTCGAGACTTCCTGAGCGAATCGCCCGGGCTGCTCGAAGGGAAGCATGTGCCCGCATTCGGGGAGCATGACCAGACGCGAACCCGCAATTGCACCCGACAAGGCCGTTGCGTATGCAGGTGGCAGCACCTGGTCGTTTTCGCCCCACAGGATCATCGTGGGCAATTGCACCCGATGCAGCCACCTGGCCAGGCTCGGGTTGAACAGACGCGGGTGCCAGCACAGCTTTGCGGTGGTGACACGATTGCGATAGAGAAGGCGCGGATCGGCCTCGGCCTGACTCGCCTGCAGGCGGGCACGTGCCGCCTCGAGGTCATGATTGAGCAGGGCAAGCCCCTCTTCCGGCGTACAGATGAAGAGATCGCCCTTGTCGACACCCTGAACATGAATGCCGGCCGAATCGACGAGCGTGAGCGAGGCCAGACGATGGCTGTTGCGCACCGCAATTTCGAGCGCCAGCCAGCCGCCCATCGAATGCCCGACCAGGTGCACCTGCTGCAGTCCCATCCGATCGAGGACATCGAGATAGAACATCGCCAGATCGCTCATCGTATCGACGGCAGCAGCGTCGCCCGATAGCCCATAACCAGGATGGTCGGGGACGATGAGATCGAAGGTCTGGGCGAGTGCCCCGAGGCCCGGTGCGATACCGGTCAGACCTTCTGTCCCGTGCAGGTAGAGCAAGGGTGCCCCCTGCCCCTGTCTGCGTACATGCAGATCGCAATCGCCCACCTTGATCATCTGATCGGGTTCGGCCGGCATGTTGTCTCCTCCGCCCTTGACGGGTCGAGCGCCGGCTGACGGAGCCGGTCGCAAATGAATCCATAGCTACCTATGCAATATAGGCCGCACAGCAACCGGCGTCAACATCGCGACCTCACGCTTAACGGGTCTTGTTCAACTCCTTCCAGGCATCCTTCACAGCCACCCCGATCGTCTCGAGTTCGACATTGACCACGCGCCCGTCGACCTTGCGGATCTCGCGCAGATATTCGTTATGAACGATGTCGCGGGTCGCCGGGTCGATCGAGATCGGTCCTCGCGGGCTGTTGTCGTTGCGATAGTTGCGGATGATCTCCATCGTCCGATCCGGATCGATGATCCCCTTCTGCTCACGAATCGCGACATAGATGGCGTCCATCGTGTCCCATGCTGCCTCGGCCACGAACTCAGGGTTGAATCGCTCGCCGTAGGCTTTCTTGTAGGCGTCGACAAAAGCCTTGTTGGCAGGCCTGTTACCTGAGGCTGTGTAGTGAAGCGAGGTCACCATGCCGACCGCGTCTTCGGTCAACTCCTCATCGGTGGTGATGTCGCTTGAAGTGATGATGCGGATGCCCTCCCTGGCCAGGCCAAGATCCGTGTACGCCTTGAGCAATCCGCTCGCCAGACGACCGGCAGGGACAAAGAAGTACAGCACATCGGGCCGCATGTCCTTCACCTTCTGCATGAAGGGGGCGAAGTCAGGATTCACCAGCGGCATGCGCACCTTGCCGACAATCTGTCCACCGCCTGCGGCAAAGCCACGCTCGAAGGCCTCTTCGCTATCATGCCCGGCCGAGAAATCGCTGACCGCGATGTAGGCACGCTTGTACTTGCGCGCGGCCCATTCGCCCAGCGGTTGCGTTGCTTGCCACATCGTGTAGGAAAACCGTGCGATGTAGGGCGAACGCGTCGTGATCACCGAGGCACCGGCATTCATGATCATGAAAGGCACGCGCGCCTCGGTCACAACCGGCGCAATCGCCATGGCGTTCGGCGTCCAGACGATGCCGGTCAGAAACTGCACCTTGTCGCGCACGATCAGTTCCTGTGCAAGCGTCCGCGCGCGATCGGCATTGGGCCCACCATCGTCGCGCGTGATGACCTCCACCTTTACACCGGGGGGCAAACTGCCCTGGTGCATCTTCATGTACAGATTCATGCCGCGATTCATCTTCTCGCCAAAAGCGGCATCGGGGCCCGAGTAGGTGCTGATCATGCCGATCTTCACTGTCTGGGCGCCAGCGAGCGACGATGCGAGCGCGAGGCCCACGGCAAGGCCCAGCCCGACTACGCGTGCCGCGATACCCGCACGAGGACGGCACACCAAGGGTTCGATTCGAGCATTCATGATCGGTTTTGACTCCCTTCCTTCAGATAGGCCATGGCCGGCCGGATGCGGTACTCGCGGGCAAGGTGTTCGCTGAATCGCAGCAGAACATCGCGGTCTTCACCTTCGTCACCGACTGCCTGAGTCACCTCGGCAGCGTCAACCACACGGTCATTGGCAAAGGTGGATGGGACATCGGCCTGGCTCAGATAAAAACCCTCGGGGTCGCGCCCGGCGCGTACCGCTTCGATACCGCGGCGCACATAACGTCTGAAGAGCACCACGCCGCGATCGTTGGTTCCGAGATGCTCGGTCTCGTGCACATTGATGGCGCCCTGACCGACCTGCGCATCGTGATCACCGGGCAACCACTGACGCTCGCGATAGGGGCGATCGTCGTTCTGCCCGAACACTTCGAGAAAGCGCCGCTTGTCAAATGGCATGGGCTCGCCCGCGACTACGTGGCTCAGGTAGAAGGTCATCGTGTGATCATCATCGACCGGAAGCGCCCAGATGGTCATGAACGGGGGGCTCGCCTGCTTGCACTCGCGTCCGCTCTCGAAGATGGAACTGATTGCGTGCAGGTTGGAGCCGATCGTCTCGGCCGAGCGAACCCACACCTTGTCGCCCACCCGACGCGCGGCGAGGTAACCGACACCGGCAGAGGTCTCGGTGAACGCAAACACCGGGAATTCGCCGAACTCAGGCGCAAAGTGCTCCATGCCGCGCAACTGCGGAATCACGTGCAGCACATGGGTGTGGTGCGGATCAACCGTGTTTTCCTTGATCTGGATCCAGTTGCAGTCCTGCTTGAAACGAATGCCGGGCACGATGGTCACACCGGGCAGGTCGAAGCGGTCGTACATCGGAAATACCGGCACCCTGTCCGGTGGCCCCAGGTAGGCAAAGACGATGCCACCGAAACACTGCACCGGATAAGCCCCCTGGCTGGTGCTCTTCATCAGACGCTCGGCGGCAGGCTCACCTGGCATGTCGATGATGGTGCCATCGACATCGAAGAGGCGCCCGTGATAGCAGCAGCGCAGGCCCCGCTCTTCGATCACCCCGTACTCGAGCGAGCTGTTGCGGTGGCAGCAGTGCAGATGAAGGACTCCGATCCTCCCGCTGCCATCACGAAAGACCACCAGATCCTCCGACAGCGCACGCACACGCAAGGGCACCTCACCCAACTCGGTCTCGTAGGCCAGTGGCTGCCAGAATCGCCGCAGATACTCGCCACCGGGCGTGCCCCGCCCCACCTGACACAGCAGGTGGTCGGGCTCGCCGGTCTGCCTGGCGTGGTACCCACCATAGGCAAGCGGCACGGCGCGTGCCGTCGTCGAACTCATGGGCGTCTCCTCCATGCATTTTTGTGTGCATGATCCCACGATAAAGGTGTCCCGGCGCGCTCGCATCGGTTCACACCTCAGATCACACGCCACTGGCATGGCAATGCGCTCGAGCCGCGGGGAGGACCGGGCACCGTGCACAGGCGTCGCGGTTGCGCTTTGCCGGTCACGCATCGACAATCACCGGATGGCTGGCGTGCTGACCGGCCGGGGAGACATGGCCGTGACAGCCCTACAACCTTCACCCCTTCCATCGACCGCCGCGACGGTGAGTCGGGTTCATCCACTCTTTGGTGCGCGCTTCGGTGGCGTCGACATGGCGGGACCGCTGGATGATTCAACGATCGAAACGATACGTCGGGCGATGGATCATTACGCGGTCGGCATATTCCCGAACGCGAAACCGGCCAGTGACGAGGTTCATATCGCCTTCAGTCGCCGTTTCGGTCCAATCCAGCGCACCCCGGTCCTCACGATCACCGGGCGACAAGAGCGGATCCGGCACCCGGAAATCATCGACCAGAGCAACTTCGACCATGAGGGCAACATCCTTCCCGACAACGACAAGCGACTGCTCTACAAACGGGCCAACCAGCAGTGGCACACCGACATGTCGTTTCACCCGGTGCGGGCTACCTACTCACTGCTATCGGCTCACGTGATCCCCCCCAGTGGGGCCGACACCCAGTTTGCTGACATGCGCGCCGTATGGGATGCGCTCCCACAGGTCATGCGCAACCGCATCGAGGGCCTTGAAGCCGAACACTCCTACTGGTACTCGAGGGTGACGGCCGGAGGCCCCGAGCCCGACGAGAACGAGCGTCGGTCGCGTCCGCCCGCACGCCACCGTCTCGTTCATGTGCAACCAGGCACGGGGCGCAAGGTGGTTTACCTGGCATCGCACGCGTCGCATATCGTCGGCTGGCCCATGGATGAAGGCAGAGCACTGCTCGACGAATTGATGGCCTTTGCCACGCGTCCCGAATTTGTCTATAGCCACGTGTGGTCGCTGGGCGATGTCGTGATGTGGGACAACCTCACCACGATGCATCGGGCCACGCCGTTTGACGACACGGTGTGGCCGCGCGACATGCGTCGCACGACGGTGCGCGAGGCCGAAGTCTAGTTCACCCCACGACTGTCGGATGACAACCCCGGCATGTTGGCCCGAAACGCAGCGACTGCTGGGGCACGCGGCTTGCGTACGCCCTTGCGGTCCGCCACCGACGAGCCCACGTCAAGCCGACGACAATGAGGGGCTACGGTATCCGGCTGGTCGCCACCGGGGCTGAGGGTGCGCATCTGTGGTGGGACATCGACAAAAGGCCGCACCCCGATCTCCTGATGGATCTGGCACGGATAGATCAAGCTGCCCTGGGTGATCACCAGCGCCACCCGCCGTATCGATGCGATATCACGGGTCGGATCACCATCGATGAGAACCAGATCGGCGCGCTTGCCAACCTCGACCGAGCCGCGGTCATCAAGTGTCCGGGTATAGCGGGCACCGTTCCGGGTCGCAACCTGCAACGCCTCTGCAGGAGTGAGGCCCGCTTTGACGTACAAAGCCAGTTCGCTGTGGAGGCCGAAGCCGGCAAACGTGTCCGTACCGGCCACCAGTGGAACACCCTCACGGTACAGAAGACCAACAAATTCCACCATGCGGGCATACGACTTCCGATAGCGACGAGCCGTCTCCTCGTCCGGAATCGCCATGGTGGCCGTACGAAAGCTTCGCGCGATGATCGGTGGCATGTGCGGCTCGATGGTCGCGAAGGGTTCGGCCAGTTCACCTTGCACCTGCTTCAGAAAGTCAAAACCGGCAAGCGTCGGATCGACAACGGTCTGACGATCTGCCAGCAGTCGGATGAACTCGCGGACCGGGGGCGCGTCGAAATCGAGCGAGCCCGCATGCTCAGCAGGCAGATAGAATCGGTCGAGGGTACGGCTGTCGCTCTCCAATCGGGTGTAGAAGTTGAGCATCAGCTGATTGATGTGATTGAGTTCGTCGTACCCTGCCTCGACGGCCTGGGTGGCAGTCATGAAAGCCGGCGCATGCCCGCCGACAGTCATGCCACGCGCGTGCGCGTACGCCACGACTTCGGCGACCCAGTGATGGGGAAACGAGCCGTATATCTTCAGGTGCGGATAGCCGTTGTCTGCGTACCAGTCTACGGCCGACCTGGCCTCCTCGAGAGTCTCGATCTGTACGCCATCACTGGTCGCAAAGGGACCACGCCCGTCGATGAGACCGGCGCGGATCACGCTTGGCCCCAGCAGACGTCCCTCTTCCACCTCGCGCGTCAGTGCGAGAAGGTCACGATTGGAGTTGCCAAGATCACGCACGGTCGTGACACCTGCTGCCAGGTTGTAGGCCGCCGACCAGCGATTGATGTGGGCATGCATGTCGAAGAGGCCCGGCAGCAGAACCCTGCCACCCGCGTCGATGACGCTTTGAGCCTCATCGCCCTGACCACCCGCAGGGCGAATGGCCACGACACGGTTGTCCCGAACGTAAACGTCCTCGAGCGGCCCGAGCGTCGCCCGTGCACTGTCGAAGACCCGGGCGTTGCGTATGACCAACTGCCCGACCAGCGGATGCCGCAAGCGATTGGCTCGCGCTTGCATGAACTTGTCGAGCGCAGCCTTCTGATAAGCCAGCAGGGCAGAGAGACTCTCCTCCCAACCCGACTCGACCGTGCTTGCATAACCGGGCGTGATCGAGGCGAACAGGCGGGGCGACCTACCGGTCGTCGCCCACATGAAATCGGGCTGGAGGCCCAGGCCCGTCAACATCAGCAGACGCAAGCGGCGAGTCTCCTCCCCTCGCCTCACCGCGATATCGCCCAGCACCTTTGACGAAACCTTGCCGGACGGAAGCAGATCAAGCACCCCTGTTGAAGACCGGGCCAACCGGCCGATCAGAACCGAGTTGATCTGAAGTGAGCCGTCCATCGGCACATAAACCGCATCCGGTCGAACTCTGGCTCGTCCACGCTCCGATGCCGACTGCCATTGCGCCAGACCACCCGTGCGAATGAAATGCTCATCGACGACACCACCCATCTCGGATGTGCCACGCACGTGAAATTCAAGCAGAGCGCCACCCGGCCCGAACCGAAATTCCTCGGCCAGTACCGGGCCACGACCGTTCTCGGTGAAACGGTAGTCGACCCGAAGACGCCGGGCATCGACCTGACGGACCCGTTGATGCCCAGCGACCTCACCGTTGTCGAGGAAAGTCACGTAGTCGATGCCGAGCGCGACTGCCCGCTGGGTGAGCAGCAGGGTGGCGAGGCCGAGGGCGAGCAGCAGGGTCAATGAGCGCATGGAACGGCGTTTGATCAAGCGTCGAGGAGGCGTGTGCGGGCGCGAGTCTAGTTTGGAAATGTGCATCGCAACATGACATTTCAATGCCGCGGCAATTCCTGTGGCGGACACAGGTGGCAGCCAGACGCTCGATCGCAGCCGATGGCAGCGTTCGAACGCTGCGGGCGAGGCGTGATGCATCTGCACTCGCCACCCGATGCTCCCCCCGGCGCCCGGGAGAAACATCAGCACCCCTTTACACACCTGCAAACAAATCGCAATGAACCAAGGTCTGCGACCCCCTACTCTGCAGGGACAGACCCTGTGACGCTGCGAGGCCGGTTGGCAGCGTAACTGAGCACCACGCACGGTCAGCACGGTGCCCAGGGCATGAACGAGCGGGCCGAACCACGGTACGCCAGCCAGACCCGCCTCCTGCCACGACAGGCCGGATGATGGGCCGACCCGCTGGTGCGGATCAACCATGATGATCAGGGAACCGCGCAGTATGTCCGTTACCGAGCCGAGGTCATCGCCCAAGGGACGCCCGACCCGATCGGACTGGATGTTTCTGGGTTTCATCGGCCTGGTGATGGCGAGCACGGCGATGCTTGGCCGACTGACCTATGGCGAGGGCATCAAGACCAACATCACCAAAACCAATGCCGAGACAGTGCTGGCATGGCTCGTGACGGCCTCACCGCACCGTCAGGAGGACACCTTCGAGCCCGCAGCCTGTCGCGGATCGAACGCACCCGTCCTTGGGCCGGCGGAACAGGGACGCGCTGAACCGGGCACGCCGAGTGTCGATAGTCGGCCCGACGAGGCCGGAACCTGGCGAGCCTGCCGCGAGGCCCTGGCACAGGCACCGTTCGTCCTGTCCACACTCAGAAACCCCTTCACGGAGGGGGCAGTGGAACTCCGGGCCTCCTGCGACCCGACCGATCGGTCGACACGCGGCGCAATCGTGATCCAGAAACTGGTGGCGACCCCGGCGGGTTCGGCGTATCCCTTCGTCGTCTCACCGCTCACCGACCGAGACAGCATCACCCGGACCCTCACGCTGCGGGTGGACATCTGTGATCGCAACGGCAACGCCATCACCAGCGGCCAGCGCGAATTCTGACGGGCAACCCGAATGAACAAGCACTCAACCACTCAAGGAAGGGCACCGCGAAAGCCCTTGTCGTATCGCCACGCCAGCACGCCCATCGCGGCAGAAGGCGCGAACGCGGCCGACCCCGCAAGCCCGGCATCCCCTGACGCCCGTGAGGTGCCACGCCTTCGCCGACGACTGTATCGCGAACTGCTCGAAACCGGGGTCGAGGGCAATCTGCAACCGGCGATAGACCGCGCGATCGGCGTGCTGATCGTGCTCAACCTCATTGCCCTGCTGCTCGAACATGTCCCCAGGATCTACCAAGCCTGGAGCACGGTGTTTCACATCTTCGACCTGTTCTCGGTCGCCGTGTTCTCGATCGAGTACCTGACGAGGCTTTATCTCGCCCCTGAGGACGAGGAGTTTCGCGAGCGTCGACTGCCGCGCCTGGCCTACGCCGCAAGCCCGTTCGCGATGATCGACCTGATCGCGGTCGCCCCGTTCTTCCTGCAGGCCTTCCTCCCGATAGACCTGCGGGTCCTTCGCTTCCTGCGACTGCTGCGAATACTGAAGCTCTTCCGACTGCTGATCCCGGCGTGGACCGCCTTCAAGGCAGCCAATGCCGATCGAACCTTTCGACAGCGGGTGCATGCCATCGTCTTCCCCGGGCCTCATGGGGGCATGATGCACACCCTCTTCGACTCGTTCATCGCATTCTGGGTCGTGGTATCAGTCGTTGCGGTGATTCTCGAATCGGTCCACAGCGTCGACTACATGCTTCACACCGAGTTCATCATCCTCGACGCCATTGCGGTGACGATCTTCAGCGTCGAATACTGCCTGCGACTCTACTGCTGCGTGGAAGAACCCGGTTACACGAACCCGATCGCCGGCCGATGGCGACAGGCCAGACGCTTTTCGTCCGTGGTCGACATGCTGGCCATCCTGCCGTTCTTCCTCGAAGCCTTGCTGCATCACCTGATCGATCTGCGATTCCTGCGGATATTCAGGCTACTGCGACTGCTCAAGCTGACCCGCTACACGGGTGCTACCAACACGCTCGCAAAGGTCATCGTGCGCGAGTGGCCGATCATGGCCGCCTCGGGTTTCATCATGATCCTGCTGGTCATCATGACGGCGAGTCTTGGCTACCTGTTCGAGCATGAAGCGCAGCCTGACAAGTTCGAGAACATCCCGCAATCGATCTACTGGGCCGTGATCACGCTCGCCTCCGTGGGCTACGGTGACATATCCCCGATCACGCCGATGGGCCGTGCGATGACGATCGTGCTCGCTCTCATCGGCATCGGCATCTTCGCCATTCCGGCCGCACTGCTCTCCTCGGCATTCAGCGACCAGTTGCAGAAGGAACGCGACGCGCTCAAGCAGGAACTCTACGACATGCTTGCCGACGGGAAGATCTCACCCGAAGAGGAGGAAATCATCAACCGCGAGGCCAAACGCCTGCATCTGTCGGAAGTCGACGTCCAGGTGCTGCTCGATCAGGCACGGCGGGAGCGCGACATGAAGAACGACCTGGCTCGCCTGCCTCTGCACAAGATCGCCAGCAGACCAGAGCATGCCGTCGAGCACTACAAGACGCTGATTTCGGAAATCCGGCAACTGGGCTTGATGACCGATGGCCCGGCCTTCCTCGCGACAGCCCGCGACGGTGACCGGCTGACGTCACAGGAACTGCATCTGTGGCGCGAGATCCAGGGGGAGGCACAGCGCGCGGGCGGAGCCGAGGGCGAACCCGACTCCGACGCGAAGCAGCCGGCCTAGTTGCGACCCGGCGCAGCCTTGACCATGGCAAGCCATGGGTCGTTGTCGATCACCTGCGACCAGAACGGATAGATGTTCTTCACCATCTGCTCGGCCATCTCCTGGTAGAAACCCACCATCGCTTCGCGCAGCGAATAGACGTGGAAGCCCAGATCATAGGCTGACAGCACGGTGGCATATACGCATACATCGGAGGTGAATCCGGCAACTGCCACGTTGCGTATGCCCTTGGAGCGCAGGATCTCGTTCAGTCCGGTGCCACCAAAGCCGCTCGCCTGGATGCGCGGTGCGAGAAAGAGGTCGGGATCATTCGGGCCGGGCCGCAGGGGCTCATAGTAGGCGGCCTCCTTGCTGCCCACCTTCCAGGCCTGCCGCATCAACTGGCTGCGATGAAATCCGCCGGGGTTGGTCGGATCGAGTTCTCGATAGTCCTGGGTATAGCCCTCGGTGACGTGCACGACCAGCACGCCCTTGGCACGCGCAGCCTTCACCAGTGCCACCGTGCGCTCGAGCATCCGGGTCTTTTCGTAGTGCTCCTTGAAGCGCGGATACCACGTGCCGTTTTCGTTGGCAAAGTTGCCCTGGAAGTCGATGAGCACCAGGGCCGTCTCTTCCGCCTTGATCGAGGTGGCGGGCGGTGGCACATCCGCCGCGCTTGCCGCCAGGGTGATGCAGGCCCCGGCACCGATCAGCATCGCCAGAAACCCGCGCCGAATGCCCGCTCTTGTCGCGATCATGTCCTGTCTCCTTTCGTTCTTCTGGTGGTGAAGCAGGTCACCGGGTACGAACGCGTGACCGCACCCGACGACCGGCAGACTTGCCCGAACTACGGGCAGATACGATCGAGCATCTTGTCAGTGATGGGCTGCCCCCACTGCGAGCGCAGCGCATCTTCGGCGGCATGCAGGGCGGCCGAATTGCCGGCATTGAGCCGATCGGAGTCCGCCCAGTGCTCGTGGGTGCGGCCCCACGGGTCAGCCCAGTAGTCGTAGACCTGACTGCCGAGCACGTGGCGCCCGATACCCCACATGTGCTCGTACTTGTTCCTGGCACGCAGCCACTCATGGCCCATCAGCACATCGTCGATGTCCTGCACTTCGTAGGAGAAGTGGTTCAGCCCGGTGCGCTCGTGGCGCAGACAGAAGAACGAGTGATGATCGACGTAGTCATCGCCGCAGTCGAGCCGGTTGAACGAACCGATGATGTGATCCTTTTCACCGGCGTAGACATCATCGGAGCAGACCAGACCGATGACATCACGGAACCACTTCACCGTCTCGTCGATATGGGGGGTACCCAGCACGGCATGCCCCATGCGGGCAGGACGCGCAGGACCAGGCGGAATGCGCATCAGTTCACCAGCGCGCTTGGTCGGCTCGGCAACCGAATTGACCGCCTGGCGCTTCGGATCGATGGGGGCGACCCGCTGCTGGCCGTGGATGACTTCGATTCGATAGCCGTTGGGTTCAGTCACGCAGACCCTCTCGCCGCCGCCAGGTTCGTCCAGATGCTCGATGCCTGTTGCACCCGGGTGCTTCGCCAGGACCTTGAGCTTGTCACGGTCATTGACCCGATACGCCCAACCCACCAGCGCGGGCGCTCCCAGTTCAGTCACGTGAATGTGGTGGTCAGGACCCGTACCCCGCATGAAGAGCTTGTCGGCCGTACGCTCCACCCGGTAGAAGCCGAAGTCGGAGAGGAACTCTTCCATCCGATCGAGATCGGGCGCCTTCAGACGGCCGAAGGTCAGGTCATCGACTTTGATCACGGGCATGTCTCATGTCTCCTTGCGGTTGTGAGTGCCGGCTGCCTCGTGGGGCCTCCGGGGAACCATCCAGCAGGATATTACCGTCCCGCCGCTTTCATTGCAGCGTTCATCGCCCACCTGATGCAGCGGTGGGCGGGATCAGGGGCGCCTTGCGTGCGGCCTCCTCGAAAAGATCTTCGATCAGATCGTTGATCGGGCTGTTCTGCAGACCCAGCGCACCGGTGGCCGAACCCCGCCGATACAGCGCCCGCCCATCCGCACCGAAGACTCCCCGATCGTAGAAATTCTTCGAGTGCGGCAATTCCAGCCGCTGGTTGAGTGCGAGATCGCGATAGACGTTGATCGGATCGCGCCCCTCTCGTACCGCGATGGCCTGATCCTTGTAGAAGCGCCGGTACTTGATGACCCCTGCGTCGGTGGTGCCCAGCACCTCGAGCGTACGGTCCATGATCGGACCCTGCGAGATCATCACCATGAGGTCCTGCCCGACGATGTCATCGTCGATCCAGCGTCCCGCCTCATCCTTGATCGGAATCGGAAACCACGGCACCTCGGTCTGCGCGGGCACATCGATCCAGTCGGGAAACCGATAGGCCCGATGGCCGATGTAGAGGGTATGAGTGTCATCCACCGGCACCTGGTAGGTACTCACGCAGGTACCGCCCGCGTTGATGGTCGTGATGTTCGGAAAGATCTTGGCATGCCCCACGCTGAAGGTGTCGGCGGCTTCGCTCTCGCCCTCGAGCACCACGCGTCGGATAAATCCATACTCGGTTCTGTCGTAACGGAACGTCGAATGCTTTCGCATCATCGGGATGGCGTTGATCTCGTAGCGCGGATCATCCGGGTTGCCCCGCTGGTCAAGGGCGTACTTGAAGAAATGCCCATGCAGCCACTCGGCATGAACGGCGTCGTAGCTGTTCTCCATGCCCTGCGCCCAGTTATAGGGCGCGATCACGTAACCCACCTGACGCAGCATCGGCTCGTCGGCAAGAAAGTCCCAACGTGGCAGAAGTGGTGCGGGTGCCGGCCCCAGGTAGGCAAACACCATGCCCCCCAGTTCCTGCACTGGATAGCTCTTGAGTTTTACATCGTCCTTCAACCGGCTGCCCGCGGGCTCACCGGGCTGAGCCACGCATTGACCGGTCGTGTCGTAGGTCCAGCCGTGATAGGGGCAGCGCAGCCCCTCCTCGACCGGGAAGCCGGTACACAGATGGACCCGGCGATGTGCACAAAAGGGCTCAACCAGGCCGAGTCGGCCGCTCGCGTCGCGAAAGAGCACGAGGTCTTCGCACAAGAGTCGCACCGACATCACCTTGCGCGCGGCGAGTTCCGCGCTGCCGGTGATCGGATGCCAGTAGCGGCGCATGAGTTCGCCGCCCGGCGTTCCGGGGCCTACGCGGGTAAAGAGGTCGTTGTCTTCTGCCGAGAGCATGGCCTACTCCATCGTGATGTCGAGTCGCCGCACCAGGTCACCCCAGTCGCGGATCTGCTGTTCCTGAAGCGCCCGTGTGCGTGCCGGCGTATAGCCGGGCAGTGGCGAGATGCCGAACTTCTCGCTCGCCTGAATGAATTCCGGGTCGGCCAGGATGCGTGCGGTGGCCGTGGCGAGTCGATCGACCACAGCAGGGGGTAATCGTGCGGGTCCGTGAATCGAATTCCACAGCGTCCAGTCGATATCGAGCGGCATCCCGACCTCGGCGAAGGTGGGGCAGTCGGGCACCTCGGGAATACGCCGCTCGGTGAGTGTGGCAAGGCAGGTCACCTTGTTGCCCAGGCGTCGCACGGTCGTGGCCGTATCGAAGCGAAAGGTAATCTTGCCGGTGAGAAAGTCTGCCTCGCTGTTGGTGGCGCCCTTGTAGTGGACGGCGACTGCATCGGCGGCACGCACCTTCGTGGCAACCCACGCATTCATGAGGTGCCCGGGGGTCCCCGCACCCTGGGTGCCGTAGAAGGACTGTTGCGAGCGATCCTGCAAGCGAGCAGCAAACTGACGCATGGTCGTGATGCCGCTGACAGCAGGTACCGCCAGCACCGAGTCGACCTTGACCGTGGCTGCCACCGGCGTCAGATCGCGCAAGGGATCGAAATTGGGATCCTGCCGAAACACCGCAGGCAACACGACCTGCGGAATGCTGCCCCAGAGCAGCGTGTAGCCATCAGGCGCGGCCGCCGCGACCGCGACCGCAGCAATGAGCCCGCCCCCGCCAGCGCGGTTTTCGATCACCACCGGTTGGCCCAGAGCCGCGGCAAGGCGCTGAGCGAACACTCGGGCACCGGCGTCATTGGAGCCACCCGGGGTGAAGCCCACAAGCAGCTTGATCGGCCTTGAGGGCCAGGCATCCTGCGCCTGGGCAGCAGCGCAAACCACAACGCCGACCAGCGCCATGACGAATTTCACTACGACCCTACCGGCAAGCCTGCTCACCCGCCTGCCTGCGCGGTTTGTGCAGCGGCCGGGCATGACGCCGGCATGCCCACGCCGTGCAGCAGCAAAACGGCCTGTGCCCTGGTTCATTGTCTGTCTCCCGAATCTGCCATGCCGCCACCACGCATCAAAGGCTGCTCAGCCCCTGGCAAGCCAGGAGGGCATCGCCAGGGCCTGCGGCACGAAGGCAGCAAGATCGATATCCACGGTGCGGAAAGGCGCACGGGCAAAGCGAGCCTTTTCCTCGAGCGGCACGGTGGCATCGATACCCACCTTGGCCCGAATCCCGTTGTCGCTCACACGCACATACTCGTGCGTACGGGCACCGGGCACGATGAAGAGGTCGCGCGAGGCTTCCATGCGCATGGCAAGCGCGTACTCGACATCATTGGGATCGCGAATATCGATGTCCTCATCGACCGCGATCACCAGGTCAAGATCCTTCAGCGTCGCGAAGGCGGCGAGGATGGCATTGCGCTGAAAGCCCTCCTGCTGCGGGCTGGTCTTCTTGACCTGAATCACCGCATGGAAGCGATGCAGACCACCCGCGGTCATCTCGACATCGTGAACGATAGGGACCGCTGCCTTCAACGCCTTCATCAGGCTGGCCTCCATCACGTACTTGCGCAGCATGATGGTCTCGCGCCCCACCCCGTTGACTGCGTGGTAGATCGGGTCATTGCGGTGACAGAACGCCGTGATCTGGAAGATCGGCGCATCGCCTTCGGGAGAGAGGTAACCGACAAACTCGCCAAACGGGCCTTCCCGCACGGTTTCGTTGGGCAGAAGGACCCCTTCGAGCGCAATTTCGGTGTGAGCCGGGTAGACCAGCGGCTGGGTGCGGGCGCGCACGACCGGAATCGGCTCGCCGCGCAGCCCGCCGGCAATCGCCAGTTCATCGTCGGCCTCGGGCATCTGGGCGCCCATGGTTGCCGCGGTGTAATGCACGGCCAGGTCGGTGCCGATGCAGACCGTGATCGGCAGAGGCTTGCCCGAGCGCTGCGCGCGCTCGTAGGCAAGCCGCAAGTGGCGACCGAAATCGAGCTTGATTGCGGTGCGATCGGGACCGAGCACCTGCAGACGATGATAAGAAGCGTTGTAGACACCCGTTTCCGGGTCCTGCACGATGACGATGCCGGCCGTAATGAAACGACCATTGTCACCATCGGTATGGCGCAACACCGGCAACGCACGGGTAATGTCGATGCCCTCCAGGTGCACGTTCTCGTGCACCGGCGCCTCGGACACCTCGATGGGCGGTACAGGATTGCCAAAGGCCCCGGCCATCATGTCGCGCAAGCCGATGTAATCGGTGTCGAACGCCGCCTCGCAGTTCTCGCGACAGGCAATAAGATTACCGATCACCGGCATCGCATACCCGGTGACCTGGGGAAAGAGCAAGGCCGGTCCGCCATCCAGCTTTTTCATGATGCCGGCAATCTCGAATTCTGCGTCTGCCACTGCGGGATAGGCGAGCACCCGGCCGGCTGCCTGCATCCGACGCAAAGATGCGCGAAATCCGGTATCGATCGGACGCTTCGGTACTGATTTCATGCCTTGCTCCTTCCACTTGGGCCGCGCCTCGCGGTGTGCGTGAGACGACCTACTGCTCAACCCGTATGCCGGTGTCGCGCACGAACTGACCCCATTTGATCAACTCAGCCTGCACCAGTGCGCGGAATTGCTCGGGCGAGTCGCCAACGGGCGTCGCACCGATCTCTTCCATGCGATGTCGCAGCGCCGGATCGCGAAAGCCCTGCTGAACCGCCATCGAAATCCGGTTGACGATGTCGACCGGTGTTGCAGCAGGGGCAAACAGCCCGTTCCACGAGTCGACCACATAGCCGGGCACGCCCGCCTCGGCAATGGTGGGCACCTCGGGTGACTGCGCGAAGCGCCGCGCGCTCGTGATGCCCAGTGCCCGCAACTTGCCGGCCCGCATCTGTGGCAAGGCATCGGAATAATTGGCGAATGTCAGTTGCGTGTCACCGGCCACGGCGGCAGCGGTTGCCGGAGCACCGCCCTTGTAGGGCACGTACACGATGTCGATGCCCGCCATGTGCTTGAAGATCTCGCCACTGAACTGCGTGAGCCCACCGGCCCCGGCAAAGTTCAGACGCCCCGGTTGCGAGCGCGCGAGTGCGATCAGTTCACGCACATTGGCCACCGGCAACGACGGATTGGCCATGAGCACGAGCGGGTTGGTGTTGATCAGACTGACCGGCGCAAAGTCGCGCAGGCCGTCGTAACCGAGTTTCTGGATGAACTGATTGAGCGTCTGGGGTGCGGCCGACCCCATCAGCAGCGTATAGCCATCGGGGGCGCTGCGTGCCACGTACTCGGTCGCGAGCGCCCCACCATTGCCGAGCCGATTTTCGACGAGGACCGACTGACCGAGCGCCTCCTGGATCTTCGGGGCACTGATGCGCGCCACGCTGTCGGTAATGCCCCCCGGTGCGTAGGGCACCACGATACGGATCGGACGAGTCGGCCAAGTGGTCTGGGCATTGGCGGCGAAACTCCCGAGGCAGGCACTGATGAGTGCAGTCAATGCAAGGAGGCGCCATCGGGCATAACAGTGTAGTGACATGGCAGACGATCTTTTGGTCTAATGGAAGGCGGTGCCCGCAGGCGCCAGGGCGCCAAGGCTGCGCCGACCATACCCGCCGAGTGCCGCGGCGTCAACGCGCGAGAGGCCCCTGAAGATGAAGATGCGCCTTGTCCTTCTCACGGTCCTGCTTGCAGGGGCCGCTGCGCCATCGTCAACGCGCGCCCAGCAGGCCGCGACCTGGCCACAGCGCGGCGTGACCTTCGTCGTGCCCTACTCTCCAGGCACCGGCATCGACATCGTGGCGCGCCTGCTGGCCCCTCGACTCGCCGACCGCTGGGGACAACCGGTGGTCGTCGACAACCGCCCCGGCAGCAGCGGCAATATTGGCGCCGAAGCCGTCGCACGCAGTCAACCCAACGGCTATACCCTGATGGTGAACGCGGGTTCGTTCACGATCGTTCCGGCGCTCTACGCACGCATGCCCTATGACGTCGCCACCGACTTCACCCCGATCACCAAGGTCGGCGTCGCCGGCTATGCACTGGTGGCACACCCGAGCGCGCTGCCTGCGCAGAGCCTCCCGGAGTTCATCGCCATGCTGCGGGCGAACCCCGATCGATATCACTACGCCTCACCGGGCAACGGCACGCCCCACCATCTGGGCATGGAACTGCTCAAGCTGCGACTCGGCCTCAAGGCCGTGCACGTGCCCTACAAGGGACTCTCCGGCGCCATGAGCGACCTGCTGGGCGGGCAGGTCGAGATGATGTTCACGCTGATCCACACCGCCCTGCCACAGTCGCGCGCAGGCAAACTGCGTCTGCTCGCAATCACCGGGGCGAACCGCTCGCCCCTGGCACCCGATGCGCCCACGTTCCGCGAGCAGGGCATCGACTTCATGGATTCGCTCGATACCTGGTACGGCATTCTGGGCCCGGCCCGACTGCCTGCCGACATCGTGGCTCGGGTACACACCGACACCCACCAGCTGCTCGCAGCCCCGGACATGCGCGAAGCACTTCTGAAGCAGGGCATTCGTCTGCTCGAGAGTACCCCGGAACAATTCACAGCCGATGTGCGCAACGATCTTGCACGCTGGGCGAAGCTGATCAACGACGCAGGCATCACCGCAGACTGAGGCAGGACATGACCACTCACCCCCCCCAGGCAATCATCGTTGGCGCAGGCCCGGTCGGGCTCACGACCGCACTCGCGCTGGCACGACAGGACATCCCGGTGGTGGTTCTGGAGGCCGAACCCGCCCTCACCCATGACCTGCGAGCCGCCTCCTACCATCCGCCCACGCTCGAGATGCTGGCCTCCCTGGGGATTGGTCAGACGATGCACGAGCGCGGGTACATCGTGCAGCGCTGGCAGTATCGTGATCGCCGGGAGGGGCTGATCGTCGAATGGGATCTGGGCGTGCTTGCCGAGGACACCGAGTATCCCTGGCGACTGCATCTGGAACAGCATCAACTCACCCGCATCCTGGCCGATGCACTCGCTGCGTACCCGCATGCTCAGGTGCTTTTTTCCCATCGCGTCACGGCCATCGAGCAGATGACCGACCATGCAATCGCACGCTGCCAGTGCGTCGACGGCGAGCGCCTGGTATCCGGTGCCTGGCTGATCGGTGCCGATGGTGGCTCGGGCGTGGTCCGCAAGTCGCTCGACACCGAATTTGAAGGCTTCACCTGGCCCGAGCGCAACGTGAACATCAGCACGCCCTATGACATCGGGCAACATGGATACACGTTCAACTGCTACATCGCCGACCCGGCAGAATGGGCGGGCCTGTTCAAGGTGCCGCACCTGGGGCCGCCCGGCCTGTGGCGCATCGGGTTTCCCGTGCCCGACGACGAGACGGACGAGCAGGCGCTCTCTGATGAGGGCACCCAGGCGCGCCTCACGCGCCTGCTGCCCTGGGAGCGTGAATACCCGGTGGCCTACCGCAGCATCTACCGGGTGCACCAGCGGGTCGCGCGCGACTGGCGGCGGGGCCGCGTGATCCTGGCGGGCGATGCCGCGCACCTGAACAACCCGGTCGGTGCCATGGGCCTCAATGGCGGGGTACACGACGCGATCAACCTGGCCGACAAGCTGGGGCGCGTCTGGCGGGGCGAAGCCGATGTCTCGGCACTGGACCTCTATGTGCGGCAGCGTCGCACGGCCAACATCGAATTCATCCAGGCCGGCTCGATTCGCAACAAGCGCACCCTCGAGGAGCGCGATCCGGCCGTACGCGAACAACGTCATGCCGAGATGCGAGCGCTGGCCGACGACCCGGTACGCACCCGCGCCTTTCTCCTGGGCACCTCGATGATCGAGAGCGTACGACGCGCAGCCACCATCACCTGAGCGGTGATCACCCGCGCAGGGGTACAGTGTGCCGCATCACCGGGGCCGGCCTCGTCTCAGCGCAGGGCTGCGCCCTCGTCAACCCAGCGCAACGCTTCCGTCCCGGTCCAGTCGACCCCGCCAATGACCCACCACACGGCCTTGCACTTCAGACCCTACTTCGTCGCCGCGTAATGAGCGAGCGCCGTCAGATCGGCGTCACTCATGCCGTAGACAACGGCGCTCATGGCCGTATCGGCACCCGAACGCTGGTTGTCGCGAAAGGCCTTCATCGCATGCACGAGATAGTCGATGCGCTGCCGGGCAACGCGTGGCATCTGCTCCTGCCCCGCCAGACTGGGCAGATGGCAGGAGCCGCATCGCTTCGCATTGGCGAGCGCAGCGCCTCTTTCGGCCAGCGCCGGGTCTACCGCTTCATCACTTGCTTTTGATGGCAGCGCGGCATAATGACGCGCGACCGCATCGAGCTCCTCATCGCGAAAGTTCTTGATGAGATCGCCCATGGCATCGACGCGACGAACCCCCTCGCGCATGAGGAACAACTGATTCATCAGGAAAAACGCCGGCTGCCCCGCCAGCGAAGGAATACCGGCGATGCGCGAGTTGCCGTCTGCGCCATGACAGGCCTGACAGACAGCCAGACGCTCAGCCAAGGCCAGACGGGGCGAGGACTGCGCCCCGCCCTCGAGGGGCACGAGGACGCACAGGGCCAGCACCGACGCACGTACAAGCCCCTTCAGGTGGCGCAGACCACCCGAAACCGAGCAGACGGGGCGGTTGCCTGAACGCATCAACGTGCCCGACCTCACTTCGCCATCGCGGTCTTGAGCGGCGGCTCGTAAGTGATGCGGTAAGTTGCACCGCTATGCTCATCGGAAAGAAGGAGCGAACCGTCCTTCATCTGCAGCAGGTACGAAGGCCGGGCGTAGAACTCGTTCTTGCCACTGTCGAGGAACCCGGTGAGGAACGGCTCGAGCTTGGCACTGCCATTGGCCTGGGGACGGGCAACGATCACATCATAGCCAAAACGCGCCTCCCGGTTCCATGAACCGTGGCGGGCGATGAAGGCGACATTGGAATACGCCTTGGGGAACATGCTGCCGGTGTAGAAGAGCAGCCCGAGACCGGCCGCATGAGGCCCGGTGAGCGCTGCCGGCAGCACCACGCCCGCGCACGGGTTGGGGCGACGGATGTCTCGATCGGGAATGCCATTGGCATGGCAGTACGGGAACCCGAAGTTCGCACCGATCATGTCCTTGGGTACGCGGTTCAGTTCGTCCGACGGGCCTTCGTTGCCCGCCCAGTCGCGCCCGTTGTCGTTGAACCACAACTCGCCCGTCACCGGGTGCCAGTCGAACCCGACCGTGTTGCGTACGCCGCGAGCGACGATCTCCATGCCCGAGCCGTCCAGGTTGTAGCGACGGATATGACCGCGCTCGCCCGGGTTGATCTCGCAGATGTTGCAGTTGGCACCCACCTGGATGTAGAGCTTGCCGTCAGGTCCGAAGGCAGCATACTTCCAGTTGTGATGAACCTCGGGCGGCAGGCCAAACTTGTCAGTGAGATCGACCGGCGTGCCGGGGTTGTCAAGATGATCCTCGATGGCATCGAAGCGAAGCACGCGGTGGATGGCGAGGACGTAGAGGGCGCCATCGCGAAACGCGAGGCCGTTGGGCTGGGTCAAGCCCGAGAGCAGCACCTTGGATTCGCGCTTGCCATCCACGTTGGTGACCGCATACACGCGACCGATGCCGCGAGTGCCCATGAACATCGTGCCGCGATCGCCCATCACCATCGTGCGACCACCGGGGTGCCCGGAGGACCAGACCTCGGCCTTGAAGCCGGCCGGCAGCTTGATGCGATCGATCGGCAATTTCTCGACGGGCGTCATGAGCGGCGACACCGGAATCGGCTTCAGATCGGTCGACTGATTGCTGGCCGCCGGGTTGGACAGATCGAGGGCACTGAACCCCGGCGGCATCGCCGGCGCGGGAGCAGGCGCCTGCTGCGCAATGGCAACCGCGAACGGCAGTGTGGCAAGACCGATCGTTGCGACCAGGGCATGGGTGAACCGTGAGCGTGTGGGCATGGAGCCTCCGTTGGATACGGCAGGTAAAATCGGGTCTGCCACGTACCCGCCAGCCTGCAGCCGGGCCTCGTGACCGAGCCTGAGTGTACCGGTTGGCGGCGCAATCAGCACCGCCAACCGGCCCTGACCTGCCGACCTCGGTCGCGGCGAGCCGTCGACTGGGTCTGACGCTTCAGCCCATCGAGGGCGCCCGTCGCCCGGGTCTGTCAATTGCGGCCGCCTATTCGATACGGCCCATGCGCTGCACGGTTTCGGCCAGACGCTTGCGCTCCCGCTCCATCGAGGCCGCCAGTTCTGGTGCATCGAGGTAATCAACCGGGGAGGCCATGGCTGCCATGGCGTCAACGAAAACCGGCTCACGGATCGCCTCACGGGTTGCCTGACGCAGTCGGGCGACGAGATCGGCGGGGGTGTCCACCGGGGCGAAAAGCGCCGACCAGATGAAGAACTCGCAATCGTGGCCGAGCTCGCGAACGGTCGGCACGTCGGGCAGCGCCTTGATCCGCTCGGTGCCAAAACTGGCCAGGATGCGCACCTTGCCCGCCTTGAGGTGAGGAAATGCAACCCCGGGCGCCTGGGCTGTGATGGCCACCTGGCCCGCGAGAAGAGCCGTCATGGCCTGTCCCCCGCTCTGGTAAGGGACATGCAGAAAACGCACGCCTGCCGACTGCGCAAGCATTTCCATCGGCACATGCAGGGCCCCGTAGATGCCCGAAGAACTGTAGCTGAGGGTGCCGGGGGCGCGACGCGCTTCGCCCAGCAGATCCTCCAGTGTTCGCCACGGGCTGTCGCTGCGCACCATCACCACGACAGGATCGGCAGCCACCCGCGCGATGGGCGTGAACTGCGATAGCTGATAAGAGGGCTGACGACCGGCGGCGCGCTCGGCCTCCGGAATGACCACCAGGCTGGAGAGTGCCATCATCAGGGAATAACCGTCAGCCTTCTGGCGCGCGGCATGGGCAGCACCTACGGCACCCCCTGCTCCGGGCTTGTTGTCGACAATCACCGACTGCCCCAGAACCCGACCCAGCGCCACCGCAAGGGGCCGTGCCGTGATGTCGGAGATGCCACCGGGCGCAAAGGGAACAACGATCGATATCGGGCGCGCAGGCCAGCCCTCAGCCGCGGCCTGGAACGGCGCCACGAACGCAGCCATGCTGACCGCCACGATGGTTGAAAGGACGGCAGACAACGGGAACACGCGTGCAAGGCGTGCAGCGCCTTCGATCAAAGGGCACTTGCGCATCGGTCTCTCCTCCAGAGGGGCAACCGAGGTTCGTGCAGCACTGTGCAGAGGGCTGGATCGAGGCCGCGGCAGGCCCGACGGTCACCTCGGTGGCGATCGAACAGGCACGGGTTACTCTAACCGAGACTGCGACGATACGGGCAGGCCATGCACGGTGTCAGCCTCAGCGCTTCCAGTGCAAGGTAGCCCGTTCGGCTGCCGAGGTGATCGCAAAGACCACCAAAGCCATGGTCATGCCGATGAAAAGCGCGACCCACATGAGTTCGGTTTCGCGCAATTCGGCACTCTCGATGATGAGGTAGCCCAGCCCCTTCATGCCAGTGAGCCACTCGGCCAGCAGGGCACCCAGAATCGCCGCTGACCCGGCCACACGCAGACCGGCAAAAAAGTAGGGTAGTGCACAGGGCACTCGTACCACCCATATCTGCTGCCAGCGGCCGGCACCGCACACGCGCATCAGTTCCACCATGCCAGGATCGACAGCACCCAGTCCACGCATCAGGTTCACCAGCAGCGGAAAGAACGACACGATGGTCACCACCACCACGCTGGTGGCAAAGCCTCGTCCCACCATCAGGGTGATGAGAGGTGCCACCGCGATCACCGGTACCGTGCGCAGGGCAATCACCAATGGAAAGGTGGCGCGTGCGACCGCCGGTGAGTTGATGAACGCGAGCGCGAGTGCAATCGCGAAGGTCGTACTGATGGCAAGACCTGCGAGCGCACTCTGCGCCGTGAACCAGAAGTTGCGACCCAGCTTGGCCCGATGCGAGAGCAGCGCCTGCCACACACCGGCCGGCTCGGGGAGCATGTAGGCCGGTATCTGAAACTGATGAACCAGCAGCGCCCACATCCCGACGAAGACGGCAATCGCCATCCCGATGCCGCTGAGACTGCGCAACAAGGCAGACAGGGCGCCGGTGCGCCGCGGCAGGAGACCGGGTCGACTCACCACCTCAGTCCTCCAGCACGGTGGCGGCCTGCCAGCGCACAACACGCATTTCGATCGCCGCAGCAAGCGCATACACCGCCGCCGCCAGCAGACACGAAGCGGTAACCGCAAACCAGACTTTCGGAACGTCAAAGGCGCCCAGGGCGTAGATCATGAGCACACCAAGCCCACGCTCGGCCCCGGCCCATTCGGCAAGAATGGTACCCAGAATGGCCGAAGGGGCCGCAATCTTCAGACCTGCAAAGAGCAGCGGCAAGGAGGCTGGAATCACCAGCAAGCGCAATCGCTGCAGCGGGCTCGCCGAGAGCACATGAAAGAGTTCGGCGCTGGTCGACTCGAAGGCGCGAAAGCCCTGCATCGCCCCCACCAGAATCGGAAAGTAGGAAGCAAGCGCGGCAATGAGCACACGAGTTGACAGACCGTTGCCGATCCACACCACGAGGAGCGGCGTCGTGGCGGTGAGCGGAATGCTCGAGAGCGCGACCCCAAAACGGTAGATCGGCGTCCAGGCAGGTGCGATCAGGCTCGCCACCGAGGCAGCCGCCAGTGCCGCAGCCGCCGCACACAGGTAACCGATCAGCGCGGCCTGGAGCGTGGGCACGACCGTTTCGCCAAACAGACGCGGGTTGCCTACGAGAACCTGCCAGACCTGCGACGGTGCTGCCACAGTGATCGGAAACAGACCCGAGCGCTGCGCGATTTCGGCAACCACCAGCAGCAACACGGCCGTGACCAGGGGCAGCCAGAAGACCGGCAGTCGTCTCATTGCAGCTTGGCTCCAGCGGCCGCACCCGCCTCAGGCGCTTCGGGCGCTTCGTGTGCAAACAAGGCTCCGCGAACCGCGCCTTCGATCGCATGAAACGATGGCGTACTCATCATCCCGAGCGTGCGTGGCCGCGGCAGATCAACCTCGATGGTGGTCTCGATCCGCCCGGGGCGTGGCGACATGACAAACACACGATCGGCCATGAAGACTGCCTCGGCAATCGAGTGTGTGACGAGCAGCGCGGTGGTGCCCGATTCGGCCCAGATGCGCAGCAGTTCGGTATTGAGGCGCTGCCGCGTGATCTCGTCGAGCGCACCAAAGGGCTCATCGAGCAGCAGGACCTGAGGGTTCATCACCAGCGCCCGGGCAATAGCGGCGCGCTGCTGCATCCCGCCCGACAACTGCCCCGGCAGTGCCTGTTCGAAGCCCTTGAGCCCTACCAGATCGATCAGGTCGGTCGGCTTGCGCGGCGCGTTGGACTCGGAGATGCCGGCGATACGCAACGGCAGACGCACATTGTCGATCACGGTGCGCCAGGGCAGCAGCGTGGGCGACTGGAACACAAAGCCTATGGCGTGTTCGCGACGCAGACGCGATGGTGGTGCGCCACCGATGTCGATGCGCCCATCGGTCGGCTCGAAAAGATCGGCCACCATCCGCAACAGGGTCGACTTGCCGCAACCCGAGGGCCCGATGATCGCGCCGAAGCGGCCTGCATCGAGCTTCAGGCGCACCTGGTCGAGCGCGAGCACTTCGCTCCCGCGCATCTGAAATCGCTTGATCACATCAAGAACGGCAATGGAGGCAGGCATGGGTTTCAGGCGCAGGTATGAAGGCGTTTCAGATAGAAAGGACCGAGGTCCTCGGCGAGGTCGCTGGCAATGGCATGCCAGGCAGCAAATTCGGCGCCCCGCGCCCGAGCTTGGGCCAGCAGCTCATCGCGCAGCACCGGATAGTCGATGCCGGTGAAACGCCCCTCTTCGATGACGGTTCGTCCAGCCACCTCGAGCCGGGATACATGCGCAACCTGAGCGCGTGCCAGAACAAGCTCGGCCAGATTCACCGGGACGATATCGAAGTCATCGGCCAGGCGGCCCAGATCAAACTCGACTACATCTCCGAAGTCGGCCCCCGAGTTGCCCGTCACCGCAAAATAGCCGCCACGGCAGGCCGCCTCGAGGGCACGATCGGCGTCAAGACCGGGCTCGAAGCCCCACCCTTTGTGCAGATGCCATGCCAGACGCGCCTCGCGCAGCATGTCGTCATCGTCATCCAGCGTGAGCCCATCGCCGCCCACGGCCAGACGAACCCCGCGCAGGGCCATGCGCGCGCCCGGCGCGATGCCCGAGCGCAGCGTGAGATTCGACCCCGGATTGAGCACCGCGGTCACGCCGTGGGCAGCCATCAACTCGAGTTCGTCATCACGAGCCCAGGTGCAGTGGGCCAGCGACAGGCGTGGGGAGAGCAAGCCGATGCCCGCCAGATAGGTGAGAACGCCTTCGGGGTAATGCGAATCGATCCACTCACGCTCGTACCTTGTCTCGGCAAAGTGCATGTGCACACGTCGGCCGGTGCGTGCCGAAGCCTCGGCAACGGCTTCGAGCATGGGGCGCGACGCCCACTTGGGGCCTCGCGGCCCGTATTGCACGGTCACCATCGGCGAGTCGATCGCGGCGGCAATCTCGTCGGCGAGCGCAATTTGCTCGGCAGCCGATGCCGTTGGCCGGTCCAGATGCCGCGCGACCTCTTCGCGTATCGAGGGACGCAACTGCGCCAGCACGCGAGCGCTTGGCGCGTAGGCAATGGGATTCATGTCGCCCATGGCAACCGCAAAAGCGATGCGAACGCCAAGGTCATTGGCAGCACGCGCCACTTCACGCGCCTCGCTGACCGGATCGGTGAGTCGCTGCGCCCTCGTGTAATGGACCATGATGGCGCCCACACCACTACGCGCGGTGCGCGCCAGCGACACACACGCAGCCAGCCAGGCATCAACCTGCGGGGCTCGCGTGACGATGGGGTTCCATGACTCGAAGGGAACGTTGAACGCACCCAGACTGGTCGAGCGGAATGTCCGGGCATGGTCGTGTGCGTTGGCCAGGGCTGGCATTCGCAGCCGCGTGCCGGCCTGGACGAGTTGAACGCTGACCGGTGCCATCTCAGCAGCACCCCAGGAGAGGCGATCGGCAGAAGGCGCCCAGCGCCGCGTCGATATCGGGTCGCAAATCAGACGCCTGGCGCATGCGAGCCTTGCCGGCACGTGCCTGCGCCAGCATCTCGGCGCGCAAGGCCGGATAGTCGAAGCCGGCGATACGGCCATCGCGCACGACATCGCGTCCGGCGACAACCAGGTGTCGAATGTGGGCCCGCTGGGCGCGCGCAGCAACGAGTTCGGCTGCATCAAGCCCATCGAGCAGCAGGTCATCAGTCATGCTGGCGTAATCAAGAAAGAGCAGGTCGGCAGGGGCTCCCGGACGAATCACCGCGCCATCCTCGAGCCCGAACATGGCATGCCGGGTGGCCTTGAGCGCGGCATCGAAGGCGTCGCCTGGCGACACTTCGCCTGAAGCAGGATTGGCAAAGCCCCACCCCTTGTGCAGGTGCATGAACAGGCGCATCTCGCGCAGGGCATCGTCGTCTTCATCCAGCGCCAGGCCATCGAGGCCAAGCGCGACCCGCACACCGGCCGCGCGCAAGGCAGGCACACGCGCCACGCCTGACTTCAACACAAGATTGCTGCTCGGG
Source organism: uncultured Pseudomonadota bacterium (assembly GCA_903829815.1). Taxonomy (GTDB): domain Bacteria; phylum Pseudomonadota; class Gammaproteobacteria; order Burkholderiales; family SG8-39; genus CAIXPL01. The sequence continues at coordinate 35,158 of CAIKRR010000061.1, forward strand.
TTGGACACCACCGTGACACCCCGCTCGGCCAGCAAGGCCATCTCGTCGGGGCGCACATGGGTGCAGTGGGCAAGCGACAGACGGGGTGACAACAGCCCCACGTCGTCAAGAAAACGAACGACCCCTTGCGGGTAACGACGATCGGCCCATGTGCGCTGATAAGGCGTCTCGAGAAAATGCATGTGCACCCGGCGGCCCTCTTCGGCAGAGGCCTGTGCGGTGAGTTCGATCAGTTCGGTACTGCACCACTCCAGACCGTACGGACCGTACTGAACGCGAATGAGAGGACTGTCGATCTGCCGCGCCAGTTCGCGGGTGAAGGCAATCTGCTCGCGGGCCGGAAGCATGGTGGCCGTACTGGCGGCGAGCCGCTCGCGCAGCATTTGACGCAAGGCGGGTGAACACTGGGCGAGCAGTTGCTTGTTGGCACCGGGGCCGATCACCGGCAGATCGCGCAAGGCGACCGCGTAGGCAACGCGGATACCGACGGCCTCGATGGCCTGTGCGGCCTGCAGTGCTTCGGCAAAAGGATCGACCAGCCCCTGGGCGCGCGTGTAATGCAGCAGCATCGCCCCCTGACCGCCCAGGGCGGCACGGGCAAGCGCATCGCGTACGGCCAGACCGGCATCGACCTGAGGTGCCGATGCCACCAGATGCGTCCACGCCTCGAAGGGCAGGCCACCGGCTCCCAGCGTGGCATTGCGAAAGAGGCGCGCATGGTCGTGCGCATTGCCCAGCGGCGGCAGGGCGACGAGTCGTGCCTCGGCCGCGCTCGGCGACGGATGCGAGGCAATAGCCACGACCCGGCCCTCGCTCACCGCCACCGTCACCGGACCCGACACCTTCTGGTGGCCGGGCTCGGCGAGCAGGTGGCCTGCAGCAAAGGCCTTCATCACTGCGCCTTCAGCGCTTCACCAATGTAAGAGGGGTCGAGCCAGTCGTTGACCGTGAACGGGGTCTTCACCAGTTCGGCACGGCGCAGCAGTTCGAGCTCCTTGCCGAAGTAGTCGAGATCGAGTGCAAGCAGGCCCTGCTTCGTGCCCAGACCTGCGTAGATGTACTCGCGACTGGAACGGATTTCGGTAAGCACTGCCCGCTCGTCCAGACCCGGCGCGCCGATCTTGAGCATGATGGCCGTTGCCTTCTCGGGATTGTCGAGTGCCCAGCGCCAGCCCTTCACCGAAGCGCGCAGGAACTTCACGACCGTTGCGCGGTTCTTGACGAGGTAGTCATCGAGCCCGTAGAGCGTGCCGGCAGCATTGGGCAGCCCGATGTCCGACAGATTGATGTTGTGCAACTTCACCCCTCGGGTCATGAGCATCACGCCCTGGTTGGTCAGATAGCCCGTGTAGGCATCCACCTGGCCGGTGGCCAGTGCGCCCGGATCGGCCCCTGCCGGAATGATGTTCACCGTGTCCGGGTCGACGCCTGCATCCTTGAGCACCAGGCGCACGAGCGGTGCCGAAGACACCGAGATGGCCATCGTCTTGCCGGCGAGTTCCTTCACGGTCTTGATCGGCTTGGACTCCAGGCTCATGATCGAGAACGGACTTTTCTGGAAGACGGTGCCGATGACGCGCAGCTTGATGCCCTTGTCGCGCCCCACGGCCAGGGCTGAGGAAGGCCGATCGCCCAACTGCGAGCGCCCCGCTGCCACGTTGGCGACCGCGTCGACCTGCGGACCGCCCGAGACGAATTCAGGCTCCAGGCCCACCTCGCGATAAAAGCCATTTTCGAGCGCCGACAGATAGCCGGCGTATTGAGCGCTGCGAATCCACGACAGCTGGAAGCTCAGTTTCACCAGGCTCTGCGCGATGGCGGGTGCAGGCAACAGGGTTGCTGCCGCCAAACCAGCACCGGCTGCGAGCAAACGTCGGCGGGGCGCCGAGGCGAGGCCGGCCGTATCAGAGGCATTGATCAGGGACGAGAGCGGGGGTGACAGCGGCTTGGACATGCACGAGACTCCTTGAGGATCGTCAGGGCCGATCAGGAACGGCTTGTTTGCCTCTGAAGCAATTACCGTGCGCAGCGGCATATGCCCCCCATCGGCATGCTTGCCATCCCTGCTGCGCGGTCAAACGACCACGAGCCGTGCTTCATCGGTTTTACATGCACCGATTTGGGGCGATCAAATCGGCCATGATCATCCACCTTGGTGCGATGGTTGGCAGACCACTGCCCCGATCGTGTCCCTTCAGGGCATGCGCATCAGGGCTTCACCCATCCGTATCGTCATCCCCTCGCACAAGCCCGGCGCAAACTCGAACGCGGGTGGCGCAAACACCAGAATCGTCGATCCGTGCTGAAACCAGCCCATCTCCTCACCGCGAGCGAGCGGCTGGTCGAGTTCGACATCCGTCGGCCCGCGGTAACGACTGTAGAAGACGGTATCGAGCGCGTGCAGGCGGATGCTCGCCACGAGAATCGCCGCCACAGGAACCAGCGCCACCACATGCTGGCCGCCGGCGATGTCCAGTTGCAGAAAAGCGCGCTCATTGCGGCAAAAGAGGCGCTCGACACGCTTGAGCGCGATCGGGTTGACGTTCCAGGTATCCCCGTGAAAGTAGCGCACGCGGCGCAAGCGTGCATCGCAGGGCGCATGAAACCGGTGATACATGGCCGAGGTGATTCGCAAGGTGACGAACGACCCTTCGCGCCAGTGGCTGCGCCAGTCGATCGGTCCGATCAGATCCTCCATGCTGTAGGGGAATCCCTTGGCCTGAAAGACCTGGCCATCGACGATACGGCCATGGGCCCCCACGATCGCATCGCAAGGACTGGCGAAAACCTGCAAGTCGGGGTCGACCGGACGCGCGCCCGGCCGCAACTCGCGGATAAAACAGTCATGCAGGCTCTCAAAGCGGGTCTTGCGAGCCTCGGAGAGATCGAGATCGGCAAAGGCGCGCCAGGCTGCGATGGACAAGTCGCGTACCCAGGGGTGACGGATCTGGCTTATCCAGCCAACCAGGCGCGTGAGCGCATGGCGTGGAATTCGATTGGTGAGCAGGAAGTTGATGTCCTCCTGCGCGGCAATTCGGTGCAGGGCTTCGCGCACCACACCCCACCTGCCCTTTGGCTCGACAGTTCCCTGGACATCTCGCATGGTCATCAATCCTTCATTCTCGTGTCATATAAGGGGTGATCTTCAGGAGGCTCTTCGCCATGTCCGATCCGTCGATCACCATCGTTACATCCCTCGCCCTTCCCCTTGCCAGCGCCGCCCTCGCGCCTGTGCTGTGGCGCCGCGTTCGCCAGCGACTCGAGCTTTCGCTTGCCAAGCACCCCGGGCTTGGCGGGCACCTGCGTTGGGCCCGTCGCTTCGCCCGCTGGCTGCCCGGCTACAGTCATGCAGAAGCTCGGTTCTACGACCTTGACCAGGCTCCCGAGGCCGTTGCAACCCAACGCAAGGCGGCTCTTGCTCGTCTGGGCGAGACGCTCACCACGCGCTCGCCCAAGACGCTTGACTTCACCAGCCAGGCACGTCCGCTGATCTCCGACATGCAATTCATCAGCCGTTACCGGGTGCCTTTCCAGTTCCGCGAAGTCTTCTCGGGCAAGGTGCAGATCGGCAGCTTTCTCAAGGCGAGCGAAGGCGCGCAACTGATCGACCTCGATGGCAACTCGTTCTTCGATGTCACCGGCTCCTACGGGGTCAACGTCTTTGGCCAGGCCTTCTACAGGGAGTGCATGGATCGCGGCGCCAACATCGGCCGAGATCTCGGCGTGGTGCTGGGGTCCTATCACCCCTGCGTGCTCGACAACGTGCAACGACTCTGCGCGATCTCGGGCAAGGACGAAGTGTCGTTCCACATGTCGGGTACCGAGGCCGTGATGCAGGCGGTGCGCCTCGCCCGGTACAACACGAGCCGGCGCAAGATTGTTCGTTTTGCCGGTGCCTATCACGGCTGGTGGGACGACGTGCAGCCTGGCCCCGGCAATCCGATGCCCCCTGCATCGGACACCCTCACGCTGCGCGAACGCCATCCGGCCACCTTGCGGGTACTCGAGCGGCGCAACGACATCGCCTGTGTGCTCGTCAATCCGATCCAGGCCATGCACCCCAATCGCGCCGCACCGGCCGACTCGACACTGCTCGACGGTGGCCGACAGGTTGCTTTCGATCGCGAAGCGACACGCCAATGGCTGCTGCAACTGCGCGAGGTCTGCACCCGCAAGGGCATCGTCCTGATTTTTGACGAAGTCTTTCTGGGATTTCGGCTCGCCGCGGGTGGGGCGCAGGCCTGGTTCGGCGTCCAAGCCGATCTGGTCACTTACGGCAAGACCCTGGCAGGCGGCTTGCCCATCGGCGTGGTGTGTGGCAAGGCCCGGTACATGAAGCGCTACCGTGACGATCTCCCGGGTGATGTCTGCTTTGCGCGCGGCACGTTCAACGCGCATCCCTACGTGATGGGATCGATGAACGCCTTCCTGCACCGACTGGACGACGACGATATCAAGACGCTCTATGCGACGGCCGATGCCACCTGGGAGGGGCGCCTCGATCAGCTGAACGCGCAACTCAAAGCCGCGAACATGCCGGTTCGGGTCGTCGGTATGGCAACCGTGTGGAGCGTGCTCTTCGATACGCCCAGCCGCTACAACTGGTTGTTTCAGTTCTACCTGCGTGAACAGGGGATTGCCCTCAGTTGGGTCGGCAGCGGTCGCATGATCTTCACCCTGGGGTTCAGCGATGCCGATTTCGCAACCTTCTGCGACCGTTTCACCGAGGCTGCTCGCCAGATGCAGGCAGGTGGCTGGTGGTGGACAGCCGCCGGACAGACCAACAAGGCCATCCAGCGGCAGGTACTGCGCGAAGTCGTACGGGCGCGGCTCGGCCTGGCTCAGGACGCGCGGGCGTGATCCATCGGATCGATCAGCTCACCACGCAGCAGATGGAGAGGCGCCTTGTGGTAGAGCCAGATGTCATGGAATGGGTCGGTGATGATCTTGGTGGCCCAGGCAACGCCTGCCATCAGACCCTGACTCATCCACAGTTGCAGCACGCGAAAGAGCAGGCCCGCCGCGCCGAGCAAAAGCCATGCACCACCGATCAGGCGCAGCGGCGTGTCACCCCAGGCGGTGGGCAGCGCAACGGCCAGCACCGAGGGTGCGCTCCACGCAAGGATCGGCACGAGTGCGCACAGCGACAACAGGACGACCTTGCGCTTGAGGTTGTAACCGACCTTGATCTCCTCCTTGTACTCGTGGGTGGCCTTGTTGACCTCGTCATAGCCCTTGGGCTCATAGAAGAAGTGCCCAGCCTGCCGAGTCGTCATCGACACCAGCCAGGCAATCAGCCCCGACACCACCGGATCGATGAGGAGCCATGCGTAGGCCACCAGGAAGGAAATGGCGCTCACGAGATGCAGCGACTGATTGATGCGGCTGTGGTGGTAATACCGGTGATCATCCCAGCGCTGGGTTCTCAGTGTCTGGAGAAAGTCGTTCATGGCCATGTCCTGTCGTCGAGATGTAAGCGGCGCAAGCGGTTGCGGCACGCCGATGAGTCCGGTGTTCCGCTGGAGCAACCGGATGGAGAAGATCGGATCGCCGATCGATTTCAGCCCCGAGGGTGCCTCGATTTGCGTGAAATCTTGATGACACCTGGCAACGTTCACCAAACCGTCACCTGTGCCCGTCCCGATTCGTTCAAAGTCGCGCCATGATGAGCACAACAAGCATCGCGGTCGAACGACTCGCCCCAGCGCACGCGCCGCTTCGCATTGCCGTGGTCACCGAGACCTGGCCACCGGACATCAATGGGGTTGCCAACACGCTCTCTCGCATCGTGAGCGGCCTGCAGTCGCTCGGGCATCAGATATGGCTGGTGCGTCCGCGTCAGGTCGCCGGCGAAGCCCCGGCACCCGGCGAGCGCTTCGAGGAAACGCTGGTCGGTGGTCTGCCCATTCCGTTTTACCGACAACTGCGCATGGGGCTTCCGGCGCGCAAGGATCTCACCCGTCTGTGGGTTCGCGAACGCCCCGACATCGTTCACATCGCCACCGAAGGGCCGCTGGGCTGGTCGGCCTTGAAGGCCGCCAGGAAACTCAGGCTTCCGATCAGCACCGACTTTCGCACCAACTTCCACGCCTACAGCCAGCACTACGGCATCGGTTGGCTACGGGGCGCGATCATGTCTTACATGAAGCGCTTCCACAATGGCGCCGACTGCACGATGGTGCCCACAGCGCACCTGCAAGGCGAACTCGCCGCACGGGGCTTCGAGCGGCTGCAGGTCGTGCCGCGCGGCGTCGACACGGCACTGTTCAACCCGGATCGCCGTGACCGGTCATTGCGCCAGACCTGGGGCGCTGACGAAAATACCCTCGTGGTGATCTGCGTTTCCCGGCTCGCCGCCGAGAAGAACCTCACACTGGTGATCAAGGCCTGGCAGGCCTTGAAGCAGCAGCGCCCGCACACTAAACTCGTTCTGGTGGGCGATGGACCACAACGCGAGGCGCTCGCAGCCCTCGACCAGGATATCGTGTTTGCAGGCTTTCGATCAGGGGATGATCTCGCCCGCCACTACGCGAGCGCCGACCTCTTTGCCTTTGCCAGCCTGACCGAAACCTTCGGCAACGTCACCCTCGAAGCGCTCGCCAGCGGCCTGGCGGTGGTGGCCTATGCGCACGCGGCCGCCGGCGAACTGATCGCAGGAGGCCACAACGGGATCATCGCCCCGGCCGATGACAGCGCGGCCTTCATCGGGGCACTGATCGCCATGGGGCTCGATGAGGGCCGGCGTCTGGCGGCCGGACGCGCTGCGCGGGCGAGCGCCCTCGATCTCGAATGGTCGGCGATCTACCGGCGTACCGAGCAGATCATGCGCATGCTGGTCGAGGTGAACAGCACAGCGCCTTGACAGTGCGAAACCTCGCACCGTAAAGTCGGCTTGCCCTCGAGGTAACCGTGCCGCCTGATTCCCGAGGCAACACAGGTTTTCAGGCGCTCGTGCGCGGCCCCACGCACTTCAATCGCATGATGCGGGTTGCCTGTTCCCGACCACTTGCACGCACCGGACATACGATGCCCCCGCCGCAGAACGTCAAAGGACCCGTTATCCAGGGGCTGATCATCGCCGGCTACACTGCTGCCAGCCTGGTGGGCGCGTTCTTTGGCTATCGGGTCGGTGAGCGTATCGACGGCGTGCTGGTGGGCGTGATCATGGCTCTGAACGCAGCCGTCTTTTCCAGCCTGCTGTTCAGCATCGTCGCCGGTTGGTTGCAACGTTTTTCTGTCGAGACACCTCCGACCACCGATCAGACGACAGGCAGCGAGCCAGACCGACGCTGATCAGTTCGCGAGCGCGCCACGCAATGGCGGCGCGCCCCGTCGCAGGCTAGCCGCGCAGGCGACGCCATTCGGCATCGCGCTTCTTGTTGCCTTCGTAGAAGATATTGACGACCCAGAAGACGACGACCACAACCCACGCGCTCAAGAGTACCCATTTCATCGGTGCTTCTCCTTTGTCGACTACCGGATCGTCCGGTTCACGATTCGATGCTGCCCACCGGACGCAGGGCAACCTTGCCCACAAGGGCAGCCATCAAGACAACGGTCAGGGCGAGCATGATGATCTCGACCCCATAGACAAAAATATAGCCGAATGACGGGCTTTCGAGCTCGTCACCAAAGTATCCACGCACGGCAAGGCCGCCCAACGTATCGTTCAGAATGCCGCCCAGGGCAACAGCCAGACCCGATGCCGTCGCCTGCACGGCCCCCCAGGCTCCGAGCGCAAGGCCGGTCTGATCACGAGGTGCCGAATTCATCGTGGCGGTGAGCGTACCGTGGCTGAAGAGCCCCCCGCCAAAACCGATGAGCAGGACACCGAACACGAACACCAGGGTCGACGGAATCCAAGCCGCGATGATCACCAGCGCAAACGCCGGGATACCGACACCGGCGCCGATCAGTGCCATCTTGAAGGGATCGACACCGTTACTGAGGATGCGCGAAGCAAGCATGAACCCGGTGAGCCCTCCCAGCGCGAGGCTGGCAGTCAGCGTGGTTGTAGCCGATACCGTCATGCCCAGCACCTGACCGCCGTAGGGTTCGAGCAGCACGTCCTGCATGCCGAAGGCCATGGTTCCAAGCCCGATGGCAACCAGTCGACGACGGGCACCCGAACTATCAAGGTAAGTCGACCAGGACTCGGCGAATGTGGCAGGCTCGGCGCGCAGATTGCGACGAACCATGTTCATCGGCTCCTGTTTCCAGAGCGCGATGGGGTTGAGCACCATCGTGACAACGGCCGAGGCCTGAATCACCTGAATGAGTCGACCCGGACTGAAGTCGGCCAGTGCGGCGCCAAAGACGAACGCACTGATGATGCTGCCAAAAAGCAGCATCACGTACATGAGACCGACAACCTTGGGCTGAGATTCGACAGGCGCCAGATCGGTGGCGAGCGCCAGACCTGCGGTCTGGGTGGTATGCAGGCCAGCTCCAACCAGCAGAAAGGCAAGACCGGCACCGGCTGGCCCGACCCATGAAGGCCAGTTGCCAGCATTGCCTTTCAAGCCGAGGACGAGGAGCGCGAAGGGCATGATCGCCAGCCCGCCGAACTGCACGATCGTACCCATCCAGATGAAGGGAACCCGCCGCCAGCCAAACTCGGAGCGATGGTTGTCGGACCGATATCCGACCAGCGCCCTGAAAGGTGCGTAGAGAACGGGCAACGAGATCATGATCGCGACCAGCGAGGCCGGCACATGCAGTTCGACGATCATCACCCGATTGAGCGTCCCCACCAGCAGCACCAGTGCCATGCCGACAGAGACCTGAAAGAGCGAGAGGCGAAGCAGGCGCGACAGCGGGAGGTCCGGCGTTGCAGCATCTGCAAACGGCAGAAAGCGCGGTCCCAGCTGGGCCCAGCTACGAACGAATTTCAGCGCTATCGGACGCATCGTGAACGGCAGACCTCGAAATTCTTGACAGACACGCTGGCACCCGAGGCGCCGTGCAACCGGACGATACACGCAAGGAACGCGGGCAGTGACAGAGCATCAGCCTGCGACAACGACACATGAAACCCAATAGCGCGGGCAGGGTCGGTGGCGACCCCACCCGCGCAAACAACCGCAGGAGAACTAGACCTGCAGCGTCGGGGGAGCGACCGAAGCAACCGTGCTCTGGGTCTGGACGACGGCCGAGGCGGCACTGCCGTTCAGGAACTTCTTGACCCAGGAGGTGTTGGTCAGCAAAGCGGTGTGGACGGCGAACGAGCCCACCGCAACCGCGCCCAACAGGAGGGGGATACCCACCGTCGGCTTCACTACAAGCCACAAGCGACCGTAGATCATGCTGGTTTCCTTTTAAGTTAGTGAAGCCAGGGGGAGTAGATGTAGGCGAGCAGGTGCGCGAGCGCAGCGATGACGCCAAACATCTGGGTTCCCTGGATGAGATTGCGGTGGATCTCCAGAGCCTGACCTTCGGTCAGACCTGTCGGCCACACCTCGGTTGCGTTGGACATGTCTTTATCTCCTTCAATGATGTCCATCCCGTGCTGGACCTGCACGTGGTTGCCACTAGGGGCAACTGTCATTTTCCTCTGACGATTTAATTTGTCAAGCCATACTGACAATTTTTCCCCTTTCGTTTCATTGCCGCGGGGAGATACTGCGCAATAAGCTTGCAAGCAATTGAATTAATTGAACTTATTTAAAAATCCAGAAGCCGTCGACACATTTTTTTGGGGCGATCAACACGGTCGGTTTCTGAATTACCATGCCGGCTCACCGGTAAAAGTGGGCCAACCGAACCGGCTCGCCCGCTTCAGACACACTCAGGAGACCTCACGCATGGCCGACCTAGCGCTCACCCTCGGTGTAGGGGACTACGAGCACACCCGCGATCTCGTATCCGGTGATGTGCGCGCCGAAGGCATTGCCCTCACCGGTGTTCGCACGCCGATCGAAGAACTGCTCTACCGCTTCATTCGTCATCGCGAGTGGGAGGTCTCGGAGATGGGGCTGGGACCGTATGCGTCCCTCCTGTCACGAGGGCACGACGGCATGGTCGGCCTGCCGGTGTTCACCTCGCGCACCTTCCGGCATGGCGCCCTCTATGTGCGCGCTGACGCCGATATCAGGACACCGGCCGACCTCGCCGGCAAGCGCATTGGTGTGCCCGAATGGGCAATGACCGCGGCCATCTATACCCGTGCCCTTCTTGCACAGGGCTATGGGGTCGATCTGCGTGGCATACGCTGGTTCCAGGCGGGGGTGAATGAGCCCGGCCGCGCAGACAAGATGAATCTGTCACTACCTGGTTGGTCGATCACGCCGATGCCGCACCGATCGCTCTCGGAGATGCTGCTGGCCGGTGACCTCGATGCCTTCGTGAGTGCGCGAGCGCCAACGCCCTTCGCCGCGGGCGACCCGCGCATCCGCCGCGCCTTCGATGACGTGTTTGGCGCCGAGCAGGCATGGTGGGCGAGCGAGCAGGTGTTCCCGATCATGCACCTCATCGTGCTGCGTCGGGACGCCTACGAGGCCAACCGCTGGATCGCGCTCAACCTCTTCAAGGCCTTTGAGGAAGCCAAGCGCCGGGCACTGGTACGCCTGGCCGATGTGAACTGCTCCTACCTGCCCTTGCCCTGGGCGACCCACCATGTCGGCATCGCGCGCGACGCGATGGGCGATGACCCGTGGCCCTACGGCATCGAGGCCAATCGGCGCACGCTCGAATACTTCTGCGCGGCCGCGCATGACCAGAACGTTTGTGCACGGCGCCTGTCTGTCGAAGAACTCTTCGCCCCGGAATTCATCGGCGTATCGCGAACCTGATCGTGCACCTGGGCGTGCGGCTCGAAACGACAGAGCGCCCGTTGCCTGTGCTCTCGCGCAGCCTCGTCGATGAAGGACACCGCCTTGGAGCCGGCGCCCGGTTGCAATGCGCGGGGTCAGGGCACACAATCAGAGCGACGCCCGGCAGGCTTTGATCGGGTAAGGAGAGGCAACGATGTTCCCACGCAATTTCTGGTACGTGGCTGGCTGGGATTGGGAGATTCGGCGGCAGGAACTGTTCAGACGCACCCTCTGCAACGAGCCGGTGGTGTTCTGGCGCCGCGAAGACGGGAAACCGGTCGCACTCGAGGACCGCTGCTGTCATCGCCATGTGCCGCTCTCCGGTGGGCGCCTGCGCGGTGACAACGTCGAATGCCCCTACCACGGCCTCACGTATGACTGCACCGGCGCGTGCGTCCGCGTGCCCAGCCAGAAGGCCATTCCGCCCAGTGCTCGGGTCCGCAGCTACCCGGTCGTGGAACGCCATCACTGGATCTGGATCTGGATGGGCGACCCTGCGCTGGCCGACCCGGCCCTGATCGAGGACTACCACTGGAACGATGATCCGGCCTGGCGCTTCAAGGGCGAGCGTCTCCAGGTCGAAGGCAACTACTTGCTCCTCGTCGACAACCTGCTCGATCTCACCCACCTGCAGTTCGTGCACCGTACGACCCTGGGTACCGAGGCGATCAGCAATTTTCCGATCAAGGTTGAACGCGAGGACACGCGTGTCCGGGTGACTCGCTGGATCATGGACAGCCCGGCACCGCCCTTCTTCCAGAAGGCTGGGGGGTTCAGCCCGACAGAGCACGTAGACCGCTGGCAGATCATCGAGTTCACCCCACCAGGCTTTGTACGCCTTGATGTGGGCGCCGCACGTGCCGGCACCGGCGCACCCGAGGGCAACCGATCGCAGGGCTTCACCATGCGCAACCTGAACGCGCTCACCCCCGAAACCGATTCGAGCACGCACTACTTCTGGGGCCAGGCGCACAACTTCGGTATCGACGACCCGAGCATCACCGAGATGCTCTTCAACCAGGTACACACTGCCTTCCTCGAAGACCTCGTCATCGTGCGAAACCAGCAATCGAACATCGATGCCTACGCGTCGAAACTGCCTGATCAGGTCGACTTCGGCCAGGACGCCGGGGGCATACGCGCACGCCGGATCGTGCAGGACATCATCGACGCCGAGACCCGAGCGGCGGTACCGAGCCGCTGACCCGGCCGCACAGCTTGAAGGCTCGCCTGGGGCCTTGCCCAGGCACATTGGTGACCGGATGCACGTATCGGGAAAGACTTTTCCAGGTATCGACAAGCATCGGGCGCCCACAGGGGAGACAGCGAATATGGCGACCACGCCAGGACTTGCAGTTGACGGGCAACCCGCAGCCGAGAGTACCGGACCGCTGGGCTGGTATCGTGACCTGAACACCAAGGGCCGCAAGACCTTCTGGGCCTGCGCCTCAGGCTGGGGGCTGGACTCGATGGACCAGAACATCTACAGCTTCTTTCTGCCATCGCTGATGGTGCTCTGGGGCATGACTGGTGCTCAGGCTGGCTCGATCGTGACGATGGCTCTGGTGAGTTCATCCATCGGTGGCTGGCTGGGTGGCATTCTTGCCGACCGCATCGGCCGGGTTCGGGCCTTGCAGGTGACCGTGCTGTGGTTTGCCTTCTTCAGCCTGATGTGTGCGTTCACAAGCAACTATCACGAGCTGCTGATCGTGCGCGGGCTGTTTGGCCTGGGCTTTGGTGCCGAGTGGGGTATCGGCATGGCGCTCATCGGCGAGATGGCCAGTGCAAGACACCGCGGCACGGTGGTGGGCTGCGTACACAGTGCCTGGGCGATCGGCTGGGGCCTGGGCGGATTGGTCTACTGGGCCTTTCTTGCGCTCCTGCCCGAATCCATCGCCTGGCGAGCCGCCTTTGCTGCAGCCGCACTGCCAGCGGTGGCCGTTCTCTGGGCACGTCGTTTCGTCGAAGATTCACCGCTCTTCCTCGAGCAGCAGCGAAATCGCTCGAATGAAAAGAAGCCCTCGGTCTTCGAGATCTTCTCGCCCCGGTTGCTGCGCACCACCATCCTGGGTGCGCTGCTGGCAGCCGGCATTCAAGGCGGCGGCTATGCGGTAGCCACCTGGCTCCCGGCATTCCTCAAGACGGTGCGCCATCTCTCGGTGCTGGGCACTGGCACTTACCTGACGATATTCATCTCCTCCACCTGGGTGGGCTACGTCGGGGGCGCCTATCTGTCCGACATTCTGGGGCGGCGTCGCACCTTCATCCTCTTCTCGGTCTTTCAGGCAACGGTCATCGTCATCTATACCTATCTGCCAATCACCGACGCGATGATGCTGATTCTGGGCATTCCGCTGGGCATCGGCTTTGCAGGCGCCTACTCGGGCTTCGGTGCGCAATTGAACGAACTCTTTCCGACACGCCTGCGCGGCAACGGCATCGGCTTCACCTTCAATACGGGTCGAGCCATCGGTGCGAGCGTACCGATGCTCATCGGCGCTTACAGCGCGACGCTGGGTCTGGGACAATCGATCTCGCTTTTTGCCGTGATTGCCTACGGTCTGGCCATCGTCGCAGCGCTGTGCCTGCCCGAGACACGCGGCAAGACGCTCGATTAGTTTCCAAGGCACTGAGGGCATGCCGGACCGATCACCGACGACAAGCAGCAGGAGCACCACATGACGAGCCGCACCGAAGAATTCGATTACGTGATCATCGGTGCGGGCTCGGCGGGTTGCACGCTTGCCGCGCGCCTGAGCGAAGAGGCTGGGGTTACCGTTCTGCTGCTCGAGGCCGGTGGCTGGGACCGCGACCCGATGATCAGCCTGCCACTGGCCTGGGGCCGCAACGTAATGGGGCGCCGCCACGACTGGATGTATGACACCGAACCGGACGCCAACCTCGATGGACGCCGCATTCCTGTCTTTCGCGGCCGGGTGATCGGCGGATCGTCGTCCCTGAACGCCATGCTCTATGTGCGCGGACATCGGGCCGATTACGCACGCTGGGCGAGCAATGGCCTGCCGCAGTGGTCATACGCCCAGGTACTGCCCTACTTCAAGCGGTCTGAATCGTGGGCTGGAGGCGCCGATCGATACCGCGGTGGCGAGGGTCCGCTATCGACCTGCAATCCGCAGTTCCCGGACCCCTTGCTCGATGCCCTGATCGAGGCCGGGGCTGCGATGGACATGCTGCATAACGCCGACTACAACGGGGCCGAGCAGGCCGGCATCGGCCGCGGGCAGGCCACACTGCGAGACGGGCGTCGCTGCAGCGCCGCCACGGCCTACCTTCGACCTGCCCTGGCGCGGGCGAATCTCACCGTGCGCACCGGCGCCTTCGTCACCGGACTCACGTTCGAGGGCTCGCGCGCTACGGGCGTGGAGCACGAGTCGATCGAAGGCTCTCGGGCAGCACCCGCAGGCCGGACAGGCGGACAGCGGCACCTCGCACGCGCGCGCCGCGAAGTGATTCTGGCTGGCGGGGCGATCAACTCGCCGCACCTGCTGATGCTCGCCGGTATCGGAGACCCCGACACGCTCGCAGCCCATGGCATCCAGGTGCGCGCTGCCTTGCCCGGTGTGGGCCGCAACCTGCAAGACCACGTGGCCGCCGATGTCGATGCACTGCGTCTCGAACCGGGCCCGCTGCACCGCGCGCTTCGCGCTGACCGCCTTGCACTGCATCTGGCCAACGCGTGGACTCGCGGGCGAGGCCTCGCCGCAAACCTTCCGAACAATGTCACCGCCTTCGTCCGCAGCGATCCGACCCAGTCCATCCCCGACCTGCAACTGCTCTTTCGTGCCATGCCGCTGGGGGCGCGCCCCTGGTTTCCGGGCATCTCACCGCCGTATGCGGACGGCTTTGGTTGCAGACCGGTTCCGCTGCGTCCGACGAGCCGTGGCGAACTGACGCTTGCATCGACCGACCCGCGCACTCCGATCCGGATTCATTCGAACTTTCTCTCCACCGACCAGGACCGCCGCACCCTGCGAACCGGCATGCGGATCGCCCGCGAACTGTTCCGCCAGTCGCCGATGCGCGCCTACCTGGGCCGCGAACTCACACCGGGCGCAGACCGCGTGAGCGATGAAGCGCTCGACGCCTTTGCCCGGGCGGCGAGTTCCACCGTGTATCACCCGCTAGGCACCTGTCGCATGGGGGCCGCAGATGATCCGATGGCGGTGGTTGACCCACAGTTGCGGGTTCGCGGCATCGAGGGCTTGCGCGTGGTCGATGCCTCGGTGATGCCCGATCTGGTCGGGGGCAACATCAACGCGCCGGTGATCATGATCGCCGAGCGTGCCGCCGACCTGATTCGCGGCCGCACGCTCGGGGCGGACCCGGTCTGAGACTGGCAGCCCGAAGGGGGTGGGCCTGGAGCGGGAAGCCAGGATCGGGTACCCGATAACGGCTCCGCTGACCGACGGTCGCCCGATACCCGGGCGATCGATCAATCGGTCTTGATGCCGAGCGTACGGACCACCTGTCCGTACTTCTCGTAATCGCGCTTCACCAGCGCCGCAAGTTCCTCGCGGGTGGTCACGAGCGGCTCAAGAGCCCCTGAGCGCGAGAACGCCTCGCGCACCTCAGGCTGGACCAGCAACCGGTTGAGTTCAGCGCGCAAGCGCTCCACGATAGGCTCGGGCAGGTTCCGTGGACCACACACCCCCAGCCAGATGCTGTTCACGAAGCCGGGGATGAATTCGGAGATCGTGGGCAGATCGGGAAACGCCGCGAGGCGCCGGGGACCGGCGATGGCCAGTCCGCGCAACTTGCCGGCGCGTACCTGGGGCCCGGCAGTCGAGCCGGCGAACTCGACGGGCACTTCGCCCGCAATGACTGCAGTCGTCGCCGGGGCAGCGCCCTTGTAGGGCACGTGCATCAGGTTGATGCCCGTGCGTGCCTTCAACATCTCCATGGTGAGCTGGTGCTGACTGCCATTGCCACCCGAGGCGTATGCAAGTGGTGGATTGGCCGACCTCGCCTGATCGATGAACTCGCGAAATGTGCGGAACGGCTGCGCCGGGTTGGCCACGAGAAAGAACTCGTTCGATGCCACAGTGGCCAGAGGCACCAGGTCCTGGGGCTCATAGGGCATGCGGGCATAGACATGCGGGTTGATGACGAGCTGGCTGTCAGCACAGAGGAGCAGCGTATGCCCGTCGGGCGGCGCATGTGCAACGACCTCGGCGGCAATATTGCCATTGGCACCGAGGCGCGTCTCGACCACGACCGGTTGCCCGAGCACCGGACTCAAGCGCTCGGCCAGCACCCGCGCGCTGATGTCAGGCGCACCACCGGCTGGCGTGAAAACCAGCAGTCGAAGGGGGCGCGACGGCCATGACTGAGCCTGCACCACCCCGACCGGAAGCCCGAGAGCGAGAGACACGACCAGCGACAGGACGAACAGCGCGGCCTTCACCGAGACGCGCCGGGCGATGACACCTTGGCCACACGGATCGGCCAATACGGCACCGGAGGACAGGCAACCGCCGCGTTCAGAGAACACCGTCAGCCTCTGCCTTCATGGTGTAGAAGGCCCACATCTTGGCGATAACCTTCGGATGCCAGATCTGTGCACGCGCATCAGCCAACTCCGTGCCGCGCAACGGCTCGGGCGTGCCGATCTGCATCGCCCGATACTGGCGCAGCGCGTTGTCCTCCAGCATCACGATGCCGGCAAAGGCCTCCTCGATACTGGAGCCAGCGACGACGACGCCGTGGCCTCGCAGAATCACGGCCGGGTCGGCCCCCAGCGTCTTCGCGACAGCCACCCCTTGTTCAGGTCGCTGGATCAGTGTCGGATCAGCATGCACCGGCACCTGGGCGCCAAAGGGGGCGCCGGTGACACCCACTGCCTGCAGGGGCTTGCCCACCACGCTGAAGAGCGTGGCGTATTCAAGATGCATGTGGAACACCGCCATGGCATCGGGCCGCGCACGAAATACGCCGGTGAAGATCGGCGTTTCACTGGGCGGGTTGTTGCTGCCTTCGACCCGATTGCCATCGAGATCGACGATCACCATGTCATCCCCGGTCATCAGGCCCGGATGACGGCCGGTCGTGCCACGCATCTCGCGGGGGTTGAGAATCAGATGCCCGGTTTCCGGGATGCGGGCACCAACCAGCCCACCGTGATCCATCAACCCTTCCATGTAGAGCATGCGACAGGCGCGTGCCAGCTTCTCGCGCAGGGCTCGGGCAGACATGGGTATCGAAGACATCGAGATCGTCCATTGGGGATACGAAGTGCTGATTATAGGTTGCCACTGCCTGACCTTGCGCAACAAGGCGCCTCAGCCGATCGAGTCTCATGGCCTCATGCCAGCCCAAACATCGGGGCTGCCAATCACCGCGAGGAATGCACACCATGAAATCGATCAAGACGTACGGCATCATCACTAGCACGGTTCTGCTTGGTTCTGTCGCCGCCCTCGCCTCGGGCGGCGCACTCGCGCAATCATCATTCGCCGGCTTCTACGGCCAGCTGGCGACCGGCTACGAATGGAACTCGGTCGGCCGCACCGACGTGAGCACAAGCACGCCCGACACCTTCAGCCCCGGACACTCCGAGGGCTCGACCATGCCGCTCATCGTCGGTGCCGGCTACAACTTTCCGATCGATTCGCGTTTCCTCATCGGCCTCGGTGGCGAGGTGTCGGTGCTGCGCTCGTCCACCGACACAACGTCCACGGTCAGTGCAGGCAGCGTGCCCGGTGGCTACAGCTACCATCTGTCGGCACGCTATGGCCTCTTTGTCGCCCCGGGCTACCTGATCAGCCCGGATCGCTTGGCCTATCTCAAGCTGGGCTATTCCAACCAGCGGGTCGAGGGGCGCAGCCACTCGGCCGACGGGACCGACGGTTCTTCGATCGGGGCGGACAACGTCGGTGGCCTGCTTGCCGGCCTGGGCTATCGTCAGGTGATCATGAATCGCTGGTACGGGTTTGCCGAAGCCAACTACCAGGATTACGGCACTGCATCGCTGCACGGTGCAGCGGCAGGTATTTCGACCAATGCACGCCCCGAGTCACACGCCTGGAACGCGCTGATCGGTCTGGGTTACACCTACTGAGTCGATCTGGCCGGATTCAGCGCCAGCGCCCAGGCGCCGGCGCTGGAGAAAATGGCTCGATCAGTCAGCGAGCGGCGTCGACCAGGCGTCGTAGCCATAGACCCAGTCAGGGTCGGTGCGGGTGCTCATCCACTCGTTGCGGCGCGAGGTGAGTTGCACGCGCGAGGTACGGGGCAACCGAGTCTTCTCATAGCGCTTCAGCGCAGCGGCAATGCCCTCGGGCGCAACGCCCTCAAGACACCGCGACAGCACCGCTGCATCCTCGAGCGCGTTGGCTGCACCTTGGGCCATGTAGGGCAACATCGGATGACAGGCATCCCCCAGCAGCGCCACCCGACCCTCGCACCAGGTGGATAGCGGGTCTCGTTCGCGCAGCGCCCACTTGTGAGCCTCGGGGCAGGCATCGAGGACAGCGCGCACGCGCGGATGAAAACCCTCGAACGCCTCTCGAAGTTGTGCCATGTCACCACGGGCCGACCACGACTCCTCCTGCCAGTCGGGCTCGGGCTGACTGGTGACGAAGTAGATCTCGTCGCGGCGAGCCGTCACGTAGTACATGACGATATGCCGATCGGGCCCCCACCACTTGGTGCAGTCCTCGATGGGGTCGCCCTCGAGGAGCGCGGCCGGGAAGGTCGTGCGCCAGGCCACCCGACCGGTAAAGCGGGGCGCCTCGGGCCCGAAGAGCATTTCGCGCACCGTGGAATGCACGCCATCGGCCCCGATGACGGCGTCGGCTGCAGCCTCGCGACCGTCAGCGAACCGCAGTCGTACGCCGGTGGCATCCTGATCAAGCCCCTCGAGCCGGTGCCCCCGATGGATGATGTCAGCGGGCAGGGCCGATGCAAGAATGGCATGCAGATCGCCACGGTGCAGGAGCAGGTAGGGTGCACCGTAACGATGCTCGAACGCTTCACCCAGGGGCAGCTCGTACTTGAGTTCGGCGCTGTCCCATTCGCGATTCGTCCAGGAACGCGGCTGAAAGGCCACCTCACGCATCGCCGTTTCGAGTCCGAGCCGGCGCAACACCCGGAGCGCGTTGGCACTCTGCTGGATACCGGCACCAACCCGGGAAAAGACGCTCGCCTGCTCGTAGATCTGCGCATCGATACCGACGCGGCGCAACGCCGCGGCAGCAGCCAGCCCCCCCATTCCGGCCCCGATGATGGCCACGCGCATTGCCGGACGATTCAAGGCGAAGACCACCATGGCGGAAGGAGTTCACGATTATAGTACCGGCCGGGCAGGGCTCGATGCGCCGGGACCCCACTGCGCCGGAGTCGAACGAGACGAGGAGACACGCTTGATGAGGCAACCATCGACCCAAGCAGCCACACGCCAGCCGGCCTCGCCGGGCCGCACCTGCGCCGCCCTGCGCGCGCTTGCCGCACTTGGCGCCAGCCTGGTCGGAACACTGGCGACCATCGACACCGCGCGCGCGGCCGACGCGTGGCCCGTGCGCCCCATCCGGCTCATCGTCACCCTTGCCCCGGGCGGCCCGATCGATCAGACCGCCCGCACCATGGCGCCACGTCTGAGCGAACTGCTGGGTCAGTCAGTGCTCATCGAGAATCGGCCCGGCGGCAACGGCAGCATCGGCGCAGACCTGGTCGCGCATGCACCGGCCGATGGCTACACGCTGCTCTTCAACGTGATCCATCTGTCGGTGTTGCCCAGCCTGGGCGGCAAACTCACCTACGACATCGAGCGCGACTTCGCCCCGATCTCGCTGGCTGCCATCTACCCGATCATCCTCGTTGCCCGCCAGGGCAGCAGCATCACGACCGTGGCGCAACTCATCGCGCGAGCACGTGCCGAACCAGGACGGCTGAGCTTTGGCCACTCGGGCTACGGCGGCGGGACGCACCTCGCGGGCGAACTCTTCAAGATGCAAGCCGGGGTCGATCTGCTGCAAGTTCCCTTCAAGGGCAGTGCACCAGCGATGGCCGCCCTGCTGGGCGACCAGACCGACCTCATGTTCAGCGATGGCCCGACCGCGATGCCCCATGTCCGCAGCGGTCGGGTCATCTCGATCGCCATCGCAAGCCCCGAGCGCTCGCCCCTGCTACCCAGCTTGCCGACCGTCATCGAGGCCGGTTTGCCTGGTTTCGATGCCTACTCCTGGGGCGGAATCGCCGCCCCTGCGGCGACGGCGCCCGAAATCGTGCGGCGCCTGAACACCGAAGTGGTGCGTACCCTGCGTGATCCGACGATCCGCGAGCGCCTTTTGCAAATCGGCGCCGAGCCTCGCCCGGGCACCCCCGCAGAATTTGCCTCGATGCTGCGAGCAGAGATCGTCAAGTGGGGCAAGGTCGTCAAGGAAGCCAACATCAGGATCGAATAGGGACACACCGCCTGGCACGCCCTTTGCTGCGCCGCAGCATACTCACCTCTGGAGCATGTCATGGCAACTACCCCGATACCGGTCACAGCCGGCAAGACACGCTGGATTCAACTCGCGCTCGGTCTCATCGTGATGATGGCGATTTCGAGCCCGCAATATGTCTGGACGCTGTTCGTGAAACCCCTCCAGGGGGCGACCGGCGCTGCCCTGCCTGCACTGCAGATCACATTTTCGATTCTCCTCGTGCTGCAGACCTGGCTCTCACCCTTGCAGGGCTGGCTGGTGGAGCGGTTCGGACCCAAGCTTCTGGTCGCCCTGGGCGCCGCGCTGTCGGGTCTGGGGTGGTTTCTGGCGTCTGATGCCACCACCCTCACGCAGGTCTATCTCACCTACGGCGTCTTGTGTGGCCTTGGCACGGGCATCGTCTACATCGGCATTGTCGGCCTCATGGCCCGGTGGTTCCCTGATCGCCGCGGATTTGCCATCGGCATGGTGGCAGCCGGCTACGGCATGGGCGCCCTGGCGACCACCTTCCCGATCGACACGATGATCAAGGCCGACGGTCATGCGCATACGCTCGTTTTCTTCGGCGTTCTGCTCGGCGCGATCGGTGTCCTTGCCGCGCTTGGCCTTCGCTCACCGGGCGCAACCGACCCACTGCCGTCGCCCCGGGAGGAGATCGCCACGGGCCCCGACGTCGGACCCGGTCAGATGCTCAGGCAACCGGTGTTCTGGCTGATGTTCCTGATGATGACCATGATGTCCACCGGTGGCCTGATGGTGACCTCGAACTTCGCGAACTTTGCCCGCGACTTCGGCGTCGCGAACGTCATCCTGTTCGGCATGGCAGCACTGCCACTGGCGCTCACGGTCGATCGAACCCTGAATGGATTCACACGCCCCTTCTTCGGCTGGGTGTCGGACCGCATCGGCCGCGAGAACACGATGGGGGTGGCCTTCCTCCTCGAGGCAGTCGCGATCCTGCTGCTTCTCCTGTTTCGGGACAACGCACTGGCCTTCGTGCTGCTCTCGGGCCTGGTGTTCTTCGGCTGGGGCGAAATCTTCTCGCTCTTCCCCTCGACCCTCACCGACACCTTCGGCACCCGCAAGGCGAGCACCAACTACGGCATCCTCTACATGTCCCAGGGTGTCGGCTCGGTACTCGGCGGCCCGGTGGCAGCTGCCATCCGCGAGTCGACCGGCAGTTGGATACCGGTATTCACGGTAGCGGTCATCATGGATGTGCTGACGGGCTTGCTGGCACTCTTCGTTCTCAAGCAGATGCGCAAGAACTACCTGGCACGTCAGGTCGTTGCCGCCTGAGCGCCGTCGCCAGGGGTACAGGCCTCTGGCGCAGTGCGCGGCCGACTTCACCCGATCGGCCGAACGGCCCGCTACAGACCGAGATAGCGCCGTTTGACCGCCTCGTCAGCCAGCAATGCCAAGGGGGCGCATTGATGGACGATGCGCCCCTTCTCCATCACATGGACCCAGTCGGCAACGCCGAGTGCGAAGTCCAGGTTCTGCTCAACCAGCAGGATGGAGACACCCTGCCCCTTGAGCGTTGCAATCAGCCGGGTCAGTTCATCGACGATGAACGGTGACAACCCCTCGGTGGGCTCATCCATCAGCAGGAGGTCGGGGTTGGCACACAGAGCACGCCCGACCGCCAGCATCTGGCGCTCGCCACCCGAGAGCGTTGCCGCGCGATTGCCGGCCCGCTCGCGCAACCTGGGAAAGGTGTCGAAGACCGCCTCGACACTCCAATGAGCCTCGCGCTGGCCGCGTGGCGCACGCAGCCCGATCTCGAGGTGCTCGCGCACGGTCAATGAAGGAAAGATCCGACGGCCCTGTGGAACCAGCGCGAGCCCCGTCACCCAGCGCTGGTGCGCCGCCCAGGTGGAGACATCGCGCCCACTGATCACGACCATGCCACGCCTCGATGGGGTGAGCCCCATGATGCTTCGCATCAAGGTGGTCTTGCCCACACCATTGCGACCCAGGACCACGCCAATGGATCCGGCCTTGACCGACAAGGTGACGCCCTGGAGGACAAAGCTCTCGCCGTAGTAGGCGTGAAGATCGTCGACCCGAAGCGCCTCGGGGACGCAGCCTTCGACTCCGGCCGCCGGCGCCCCGGGAGCAAGGCTCATGAGCGCCCTCCGAGCGCGCCGCCGCGGGTATAGATGCGCTGCAGGGCTGCGGCGTTGCGAATCTCGTCGGCGGTTCCATCGGCAACGATGCACCCTTGATCGAGCGCGGTCACGCGATCGGCAATGCGAAAGGCCGCCTCCAGATCATGTTCGATCATGAGAACACTGATCGATCGATCGAGCGCAAGCACGATGTCGGTGACATGATGCGTTTCCTCCACCGACAGGCCTGCCATCGGCTCGTCGAGGAGCAGCAGGCGCGGCTTGCTTGCCAGTGCCAGAATGACCTCGAGCTGCCGCTGTACCCCATAGGACAGCGTCGCGACCTTCTCGTCACGCAGATGCCAGAGGTGCCACTGCTCGAGCGTGGCGCGCACCTCTTCGCGCGTCGCCTCGAAATGCGAGGCGGGACGCGTCATTCGAAAGTGCTGCGGCGAGAGCGCCTGTTGCGCGATGAGCATGTTCTCGTACACCGACAGTCCGCCAAAGAGACTGGTAATCTGGAAGGTGCGCGCCATGCCCCGACGCACCCGCTCGTGCACGGGAAGACCCGTGATGTCTTCCCCCATGAGCCAGATGCTGCCGGCCGTGGGAGCGATCTGCCCGTTGACCAGATTGAAGAGGGTTGTCTTGCCCGCGCCGTTGGTGCCGATCAGGACGCGACGCTCGCCAGTCGCGACCTCGATCGATACATCATCGAGCGCCTTCAACCCGCCAAAAGCCCGCGTGAGGCTGCGTACCGAGAGGACATTCATCGCGAACGACCTCTGGACGAGCGCAACCTCTCGCGCACCCACACCAGAGCCCCCGCCGGGGCGAAAAGCGCGAAGAGCACATAGACCGCGCCCACCACGAAGAGCCAGCGCTCGGTCCAGGAACTCACCACATTCTGCAGCAGCACGAAGGCCACCGCCCCGAAGATCGATCCGAACAGCGTACCGGCTGCCCCCACGAGTACCATCAGCAGCACCTGCGCGGAGAGGGCGATACTCAGCGCCTGAGGCCCGACAAAGCTGTTCAGGCTCAGGAACAGAATGCCGGCCACGCCCGCGAAGAAGGCCGCAACCATCGAGACCAACAGCTTGTAGCGCCAGACGTCGTAGCCGAGCGCTTTCATGCGCTCCTCGTTCTCGCGAATACCGCGCAGCGCGTAGCCAAACGGCGAACGCACCAGCGTCCACATCACGAGCGTGCTGACAGCAAAGACCAGCGCGACGAAGACAAGCCAGACCCCGGCGCCATCGAGACGGATGCCGAGCACCGGACGGGCGATGCCGGGCAGGCCATTGTCCCCCCCCGTCACGTCGGTCCAACTCACGGCCAGGCTCCAGAGCACCTGCGAGAGCGCGAGCGTGATCATCAGGTAGTAGGCTCGGGCCGTGCGAAGCGCGAGAAGGTTGAACAGGAATGCGCCAATGACCGCACAGGCAAGCCCGAGGGCTGCGGCCAGCCAGAACGGCAGGGCAAGCTTCAGGGCGAGGAGTGCCGTTGCGTAGGCCGCCAGGCCGAAGTAGGCCGAGTGCCCGAGCGATGGCAGCCCGGTATAGCCCACGAGCAGATCAAGACTCATCGCGAAGATGGCGTAGATCAGCATCTGCGTGACGAGTTCGGTCTGATAGGCAGGCAGGAAAGCCGCCACTGCGAGCACCACCACGACCAGAATCGCGCCGCCCGCAACCGGCATCGGCCGCAGCAACCCTTCGCCCCAACCGGATGCTCGAGCCATGCGAATCGGACCCATCAGGCACGCCCTGCCAGGCCGGTGGGCCTGATCGCCAGCACGATCACCATCGGCACGATGACCGTAAAGAGCGAGAACTGCGGGAACCAGGCGGCACCGAAGTTGTCGACCAGCCCCACCAGCAGACTGCCGAGGAATGCACCGCGCACACTGCCCAATCCCCCCACCGTGACGACCACGAACGCGAGCAGCGCAACCTCGAAGTCGGCCCCGGGAAACATCCCGAGCAACGGCCCGCCGAGCACACCGCCCAGGGCTGCAAGGCCCGCACCGAAGGCAAACATGCCGGTAAAGATGAGGGGGATGTTGATACCCATGGCACGCACCATCTCTTCATCATCCATGCCGGCGCGCACCAGCGCGCCGACGCGGGTACGTTCGAGCAGCAGCCAGAGCAGTACCGCAACGAAAAGACCCATGCCGATGATCGCCACACGGTAGACCGGATAGCCCACGCCGAGGATGGTCATCGCGCCTTCGAGCATCGCCGGCTTGGGTACCAGTTGCGCATTGCCCCCCCAGAGCCAGAAAGCAACGTCCGCGATGATGAACAGGAGGCCGAGCGTCAGCAGGGACTGGGGCAACTCCTGCTTGTGCAGACGCTGCAGCATGAGCCGCTGGATACCAGCCCCGAGCAGCATCACCGCGACGCAGGCAGTGACCAGACCCGCGATGAAACTGCCACTGGCCTGGATCACGCTGAGCGCGATGTACCCTCCCAGCAGGTAGAACGACCCATGCGCCATGTTGATGATCTGCATCAGCCCGAACACGAGCGTGAGACCGGCCGAAAGCACGAACAGCACCATGGCCAGTGACAAGCCGTTGAGGGTATTGACGATCCAGAACGACATGGCAACGCTTCTTCAGCGGGGCAACACCAGACCCGCGGGCAGCGTGGGCGGTTCCGCCACCGGCTTGAACTCGGGGATGACACCGAGAATCACCGGCCGGATCACACCATTGACTTCGCGCACCTGCATCACGTAGCGAGGCTGAATCGGATTGTGGTTTTCGTCAAAGGCAAAATTGCCTGCAGGCGTGACCAGACGCACGCTACGCAAGGCGGTCACCATCGCCTCGCGATCGTCGACCTTCCCGCCGGTGCGCATGAGTGCCGCATCGATCGCCTGTGCCGCGATGTAGCCGCCCGCCGAGAACCAGGCCGGATTTTGCTTGTAGGCCGCCTGATAGTCGGCCACGAACTGCCGGTTGACCGGGCTGTCGATGGTCGAGAAGTAAAACCCCGCACCGGTGAATCCGAGCGCCGCCTTGCCCTGCGCGGGCAGCAGGGTTTCATCCACGGTTGCCGTAAACCCGTAGAGGGGCAGTTTCTTGCCGTAATCGGCAAAGGCCTTCACGAAGCGGATGGCATCACCACCGGCCATGAAGATGATGCCCACGTCGGCCTCGGCCGAGAACTGCCCCACCACCGAACCATAGTCAGGGGTACCCAGGCGCGGCAGGATCCGCTGTACGACCTTGCCGCCAGCCGCCACGAAGCCGCGCTCGAAGTAATCGGCACCCGTCTGGCCCGCGTTGAAATTGGGCGCAACGACAATCGCCTTGCGAAAGCCGGCCTTGCCCGGCAGATAGCCCTGCAGATAGGAGTCGGCATTGCCCGAGAACGAAGTCCGAAAGATGTACTTGCCATCACCGATTTCATCGACGGTGGCCTCGAGCAAGGTCGGCAACTTCTGCGCGATGAGGTAATTGCGCACTGCCGCGCCATTGGCCGAGGACAGGGGCCCCATCAGCAGGTCGACATGGTCGGACTCGGCCAGCTTCTTGGCCTTGGTGATCGTGGTCTGCGGATCGTTGCCGGTGTCTTCGATGATGGTTTCAACCGCACGACCACCCAGTCGATTGCCGTTCTTCTTCAGAAAGAGCAGAAAGCCGTCGCGCTGCCCGGCACCCGAAGGCCCGAGCGGCCCGGAGAGTTCGGTGAGGATGCCGATCTTGATCGGCGGCTGGGCCGACGTCTGTGCAAACGAGGCGCACGTCGTGCAGGTGGTCAGAACAACGGCAAGCGCTAACGATCGCAGGGATCTCATGCGTGTCTCCTTGAATGAATCGCCCGCCACGGCCGTGGCGGGCTCTTTCTTCTGTGCAATGCAGCCGAGGGGCGCGCGGGGCGCCGATCAGGCAAAAGGCGCGATGATCTTCAGTTCATCGCCCTTGGACTTGCGCCGGACGCGGCCCGGCTTTGCCCCAAGCCCACGCTTCCAGGTGTCGAAATTGATCGGCACATCCTGCTCCTTCTTGCGCAGGACACCCGCCGGATCCTTGCCCTTGGCCACCGCATCGATCGCGTTCTTGAGCATCTTGCGATAAAGGACGATGCCTTTGTCGGACGCCCCCAGATGCTCCTGGGTTCGATCGGCAATGATCCCCTGGCTGGTGATGACCGCATCGTCCTGATCGCGCTCCCACAATCCCCACCAACCGTCATCGACCCGACGCCATTCGCCAGACACGGTCTTCTGATAATCACCGGTGGTGAGTTGATGGGGTGGTTCCTTGCTCTCGGAACTCCAGGCAAACCAGGCCACCGTCGACTGGTCGTCACGCGGGGTCTGCCAGATGATGTACTGGCACGACTCCTGCCCGACGCGCTGTACGTTCACTCGCACGGCGCCGGGAAACACATGGTGATAGCGCTCGGAGAAGCCATTCTGCTCATCAACCGAGTCCATCTGCACGCCGTACCACATTTCCTTCCAGGTGACCTCGGGGCGGGTCATCGCAAGTTCGGGGTAGATGCTCGCGTGGGTCACCATCACGTGATAGGGATCAAGCGGATTCTCGGTGGCCTGCAGCCAGTTGTTGTGAACGTCGCGTCCCCAGACGGCACGCCGCCCGCGGGTCTCGAAGAGAACGTCATAGCGCGGGAAGAGCGGTGCGGGCAAAGGGCCCATGTAGGCAAAGAGCAGCCCACCGGCTTCGCGCGTGACATAGGCCTTTTGCCGCACGCGGTTCTTGAGTGTGCTGCCCGGGGGCTCCATCGGTTGTTCGACGCAACGACCTTCGACATCGAATACCCAGCCGTGATAGCAGCAGCGCAGGCCGCATTCCTCGACCCGACCATATTCGAGCGATGCGCCACGGTGAGCACAGGCCCTCGCAAGGAGGCCCACACGGCCTTCGGGGTCACGGAACATGACCAGATCTTCGCCCAGCACCCGCACCGGCAGGGGCTTGTCCTTCACCTCGGCCGAGGTGGCAATCGGCCACCAGTAGCGTCGCAGCATCTCGCCGCAGGGGGTGCCTGGCCCAACCTGGGTCAGCAGCTCGTTGTCCTCGCGCTTCATGTCTTGTCTCCTCGTCTCTGATGCCATCTGCAGATGTCCTCACCGGTGGAATCGGCGAGGCATCGATCGCGTTGATGCCCGCACTCGAGGTGGCAGGCAGGATCAGCGCGTACTATAGCCGAGCGGCCTTGCTGTGGTGAGGCCCTGGCGCTTTTCGAGCACCGGCACCTGCCATACCCGTTCACACCAACGCCGACGTACGACCGACCTGAACATGAACTTCAACGATGACTTCAGCCTGCGCGTGAGTCTGCATGCCGCCGATGCAGCATGGGTAGCTTCTCCGCTGGCCGGCGTAACCCGACGCATGCTTGATCGAAGGGGTGACGAAGTAGCGCGCGCCACCAGCATCGTTCGCTATGAACCGGGCTCAGGCTACGACCACCATGAGCATGGCGGTGGCGAAGAGATACTCGTGCTCGAGGGCGTTTTCTGCGACGAGACTGGCCATCATCCGGCCGGCACGTATCTGCGCAACCCGGCCGGCAGCAGTCACGCCCCCTGGTCAGACGAAGGCTGCCTGCTCTTCGTGAAGTTGCGCCAGTTTGCAACCGACGATCGAACAACCCTGCGCGTTGATACGCGAACGGCGCCCTGGCGAGCCGGGCTGGTGCCAGGCCTCTCGGTGATGCCCCTGCACTCGCATGGCGGCGTCGATACGGCGCTGGTGCGCTGGGCGCCCGACACGCAGTTTCACTGCCATCGACACGCGGCCGGTGAGGAGATACTGGTGCTCGAGGGTGTATTCGAGGATGAGCACGGCACTTACCCGGCAGGCACCTGGCTACGCAGTCCGGCCATGAGCGAGCATGCCCCGTTCACCGGCAGCGCAGGTGCCCTCATCTACGTCAAGGTGGGGCACCTCAAACCGTCAGGGACCTGACTCAGACGGTTGTACCTTCGCGCTGGATCGCGACCCAGGCGGTGATCTTCTTGCCGGTCTTGATCGGCAGTACGCGCCAGTACATGATGAAAGGCGTGCCATCCTTCTTGTAGTTGATGGCCTTGCCTTCGAAGCGGCCGCCTGTCTTGAGCGCCTCGGACAGCCGATCGATCACCTTCTTGTCGGTACCCTGCCCTTGCAGGATGCGCGGGGTCTGACCCAACACTTCAACCTGATCGTGCCCGGTCAACTTCTTGAATGCCTTGTTTGCATAGATGATCTTGCCGGCAGCCGAGGCGTCGGTGACCAGAATGGAATCGAAGCTGTTTTCAGCAAGAACCTGAAGCAGCGTCAGAGCCGACTCACTGCTGTTCAGAATCTTCTCGAGGGAAGTAGCCATGGCGAGTCTCCTGGGGATGCATGAAGGCGGTGCTTCGCACAAGGCAGGCAGTCAGACGACTCCTCTTGCCCCCATGCACCCGCCAGCCCTCGGATCGGGGCGGCCTGAGCATACACAATCAGAACACCGCGTGGTCGCCACGTTCAGGGGCAACTTCGCCGCGCGCAAGGCGGGCATAACAATCAAACAAGGTTTCACGACCGGTGGCGGGCGTGGCCGCTGCGTCGTAACGCCCGCTGGTCGGGTCGAGCACAAGCATGGACTCGGTGGCGTAATAGCGACCGATGCGGGCCAATTCGGCCTTGTCGGCCAGAGCAGGCACCACACGGCCCAGGGTCGCCAGCACAGCGATGATCACATCGAGAAAGCCGACGGGGACTGAACGGAACCGAGGCTCACGCCCCATGAGGGCGAAGAGCCGTTCGCCCTGCTCGCGCGGAGTGATCGCGTCGCCCGGCCCGCCAATCGGCAGGACCTTGTTGTGGCACGCCCGGTCGTCGAGGCACCGGGCGATGTAGTCACCGAGATCCGGGTCGCTGATCGGCTTGCAGGCAGTGAGCCTGCCGTCACCAAAGATGAGGAAGGGTTTGCCCGCCCGCACCCGCTCGATCTGGCCGCAGAGCGACTTGAAGAAGGCTGTAGGGCGGACGATGGAATAGGTCAGGCCCGACTCGATGAGCGTCTGCTCGAAGGCGAGTTTCGCGTGCTGAAACGCCAGAAGTGGCTTTTGCACGCAGATCGCCGAGAGCAGGACGAAATGCACCACGCCCGCTTCGCGCGCGGCGCCCAGTGCCTCGACATGCGCCTGATGATCGACCGCCCAGGCGTCACGCGGCGACCCTGTGCGCGAGGCAAGACAGGACACGACGGCATCGAAGCGCTCGCCGCAAAAGCCGTCGCGGCGCAACGAGACCGGATCGCAGGGGTCACCGAAGCGCACCACGGCGCCGCTCAGCAGGTTCGCCGTGGCGTGCCCTGACAGGGCACCGCCAACCCCGGCACGCGACCGCACCAGGCAGACAACGTCATGCTCGCGTCGGACCAACGCACGCACGGTCGCACGGCCGATCGTACCTGTCGCGCCCAGAACAAGGACACGCCGGGCTTGGGGTGATCGGCTCGGAGGATGAGGCGACAAGGCGGATATCGAAACCATGGTCGATACCAAGCCTACAGGGCCCAGGTCCATCGGACAACCTGGCACCGCGCCGAGGGGGAGGGGGGCGCAAGGACAGGCCGATGGACCGCGCCTCTCGGCATGCCGAGCGACCCATGGTGCCCCCCCGCAGCCTCTGGTTCAGCGCAGCGGACCCAGCCGACGCTGGAACCCGTCACGCACGGAGCGTGCGAAAAGCCTGATCGAGGCGGGCCGCAGGCACCCCTTCGAGCACATCCAGATCGCCGCCCCGATGCCGCCGGCGATCAGCGATGCAAGTCGTGGAAACCGACAGTGGCTGCTCACGACAGCAAGGCGATTCCTGATGTTGTAGATCAGACAGGATCGCAGACGAAGGCAGGCATGATCCCGCCATGAGCCCTGGTTTCGACGAAGCGCTCGGCAACCGCCAGCGCCTCGGCAATCGTCACATGCATGTCCAGATAGCGATAGGTGCCCAATCGCCCCATGAACGTGATGCCCCGCTCGGCGCTTGCACGCTCGATGTATCGAGCCAGTTGCGAGGTGTCCCGACTCAGTCTGATCGGGTAGTACGGGGTATCGCCGAGACCACATGAACGACTCGACTCCTTGTAGACGAGCGTCCTTTCATGCGCCTCCCACGGACTGAAATGCTTGTGTTCCGAGATGCGCGTCCAGGGAACATCCTGATCGCAGTAATTGATGACCGCATTGCCCTGATAGTCGCCAGAATGGCGCTCGACATGGAAATCGAGTGTGCGATACCCCAGGCGACCGTTCTCGTGGCCAAACCAGGCATCGATCGGACCACTGTAGAAGACGTGATCGAACCCCCCCGCCCTGTCACGCACGAACGGGCTCGACAGGTGCACATCGATCGCAGGGTGATCGAGCATTTTCCCGACCATCCAGGTGTAGCCATGCCGGGGCATGCCCTGAAAGGTGCTCGCGTAATAGTTGTCGTCGTAATTGAATCTGACCGGCAGACGCTTCAGGATGGACGCCGGCAGTTCGGCCGGATGCAGCCCCCACTGCTTGATCGTGTAACCCTTGAGGAAGGCTTCGTACAGATCGCGACCGACGAAGCGCAAGGCCTGCTCTTCGAAGGTCTGGGGATCGGCGATCGAAGCGTCGCCGATCGAACCGACGAACGCCGCCGCCTCACTCGGCGAGAACTGCTTGCCGAAGAAACTGTTGATCGTCAGAAGGTTGATCGGCATCGAGTAGACCGAACCGCGAGCAACGGCCTTGACTCGGTTGGTAAATGGCATGAACTCGTCGAACTGGCGAACGTAATCCCAGACCTTCTGGTTGCTCGTGTGAAAGATGTGCGGCCCATAGACATGAACCATGACGCCGGTCTGCCGATCGCGCTCGGAGTGGCAGTTGCCGGCCAGATGCGGACGACTCTCGAACACGGTGATCCGGTGCCCGACCCGAGCAAGCTCGCGAGCGACAACCGCGCCCGACAGGCCTGCGCCGACAACCGCAATCTTCAACGGCGACATGAAGCCACATCCTTTTCGAGCGTCATGCTGGACGCTCGCCTGATCGGGCATGCCTGCGCCCTGGTCACGCAAGGCTCAGACCCACGACGCAGATGAGGTTGCCCACGGTGAGCCAAAGTGGCCCCAGCACGCTTTTCTTGTAGCGCGCACGCGTATCGGACCCACCCAGGTAGGCGGCGTTATGGAGAAGCGCTGGCGACATCATTGCGGCGCGGATTTTCGCAGCGCAACATGGCCCCCTTGATGAAGTCTTGTTGTCGTCACGCTGCGCTGCGCGCAGTACCGATCGTCGGCAACCCGCTCAGCGATTGGACGGCACGGCCACGGCCGCACGCTTCAGGCGATTGAAAGACAGACTGGTGCAGAACCGGACCGAGACTTGTCAAAACAAATCACAATCTCGATGACGAAATCCCGTGCTAGAAGGTTGGGTCAGCAACTACGGCAGGGCTAGCCCGGCCTTGTGTCCCATGATCGACCGCCTGCAGGCCAACCCCGAGATGTTCGCTGAAGCGTTCGATGGAGAATCCGTCCTGATCGACATCCGCCGAGGCCTGTATTTCAGCTTGAGCGGCGCTGCGACGGTAGTCTGGCGCCTGTTCGAATCGGCGCGCATACCCGAAGAGGTCATTGCTGCCATTGGCGTCGCATCGCCTGACCTGGACGCCTCGACCATCGCCAAGGCCATCGATGCCATGCGCGATCACGAACTGCTCATCTCGGCCGGCACGACGGATGCCGGCGCGGTTGCACTGCCGCTCGACCCCGGCGAGGGCCCGTTTGAAGCGCCAGGCGTGCAGGTGTTCTCCGACCTCGCTGAACTGATTGCACTCGATCCGGTCCACGAAGTCAACGCAAGCGCTGGCTGGCCGACACGACCCGCAGGCTTCCCGGATGTTGCCTGACGAGGGCAGCACGACTCACCCCACGCGAGTCGAGGATACTGCACACGTCGGCGCCGGCTCAGCGTCGTCGTCAGTCACCGGGCACGCCGCATCCACCGAGGCCCTGCGTACGCTCATGCAGGCGGGTGTGCGCCACGTGGAAGCGCATCGTATGCATGACTCGCGCCACCGGCTGGGCACGCTTGGCCTCCGTGTCTGCGCCAATGAAAAGGTCTGTGGCGAAACACTCTCGCGCTGCCTGTTGCCCCTGTCAGGGCCACCCGATCTCGGGCAAGAGCGTCCGCCTGCGCGTCCTGTGCCGGGCGACCTGGTCGTACATGTGCTGTGCGGAAGCGCGCCGCCCTGGCAGTCGCCACCGCCATGGAACCTCGCGCACACCGATCATCGACACCTCGAACGCCTCCATCTGTGCGAGCGCGGAACCCTGAGCGCCTTCCATGACCACGATCGGCGATTCTGGTTCATCCTCGATCACACCGCGCGGGTGGGCCTCTTCTGGCTGGCTGATGCCATCGACCTGCCCTTCTGGGAAGCCGCAGCGCCCTTCAAGACGCTGATCCACTGGTTCTTGCATGCCGAACCGATGGCGATGTTGCATGCCGGGGTCATCATCGAGGCCGAAAGAGCCCTCGTGCTGGTGGGGCCGGGCGGGTCAGGCAAGTCGACCACCGTGGCAACCTGGCTGAGCGAAGGGCTTGCGGTCTGTGGCGACGATCTGGTGCTTGCCGAACCGGGCAGGACAGGCTGGCACGCTCACGCGCTCTACGACTCGATCAAGCTCGCTGCCGACGGGGCCCTCCCCATTCCGGCCGGCATGACTGCAGCCCCCTGGTGGACCGCGGGCGACAAGCGCGTCATGCGCTGCACCGACATCCGTCCCGCAGCCCTCGCATCGGCTGCACCGATTGTCGGGCTCGCGCAATGCGTGATCACCGGCAAGCCCGAAACAACTCTGCTACCCCAGCCCGCCTCGCACCTGCTGAAAGCCCTGCTGCCTCCGACGGTTTTTCTCCTTCGCGGACGCGAGGCAAACACGCTGAAGAAGCTCTCGGCAATGGTCCGATCGACACCCTGCTACCGACTCGAACTCGGGACCGATCGAAAAGTCCTGGTGGATACCCTGCGCATATGGTTGCAACAGGTGCAGCCATGACGATCGCCAAAGCCGTCCCCCGCCTGTCGGTGGTCATGCCTTGCCTCAACATGGGGGGGTTCATCGACGCTGCACTGCGCTCGATCGCACGCCAGACAGTACCGGTGCATGAGGTGCTGCTGATCGACGCCGGATCGACCGATCAGACCCTCGCCGTGGCAGCCGCTCATCAACGCGCCGGCCTGCCGCTCAGGATCATTGGCCATGAACCCGGAGCCCCCTCGCGCGCGCGCAACAGGGGCATTGCCCAGGCAGAAGGCGATCTGATTGCCTTTCTCGATGCCGACGATCTGTGGCCTGCCGGCAAGCTCGAGCGGCAGGTGTCTCGTCTCGCTCGTGATCCGGCCATCGACATGGTGTCAGGCTACCTGTGCTACTTCGACACAGCTGATGAATCGGGCCTGGCGCCAGCCCCCGCGTCACGGACCGAGCGACTGTTTCATGTCTGTGTCGGGGCGTGCATCTACCGGCGTGACGTCTTCGAGACGCTGGGCGGTGCCTTCGATGAAACACTGGTCTATGGGGAGGATGTCGACCTGCTGCTGCGAGTTCGCGAGCACGGGGTACCGTTCTCGATCCTGCGCAGCGTCGAACTCTATTATCGCCAGCACCCCAAATCGATGATGGCGACGAACACCGAACGGCAGCACGCCGACTTCCGTCGGGCAGCACACAAGTCGCTCATGCGTCGCCGTGCCGCGGGCACGCTTGCAACCCCCCTGCCCGACTTCATCCAGTTTCTCGAGCCATCGACGTGACCCGCATCTCGGTGATCGTGCCCGCATTCAATGCGGCTCATACCCTCGCGCAGACGCTCGCCAGCGCGAGCACCCAGTCCTGCCCGCCGCTGGAGATCATCGTGGTCAATGACGGCTCGACTGACGGCACGGAACGGATGGCACTCGAGGCGGCCATGCGCAAACCGCACGCAGCCGCACCGGTCAGACTCATCAGCCAGCCGAACCGGGGGGTTGCCACGGCCATGAACCAGGGGGTCAGAGCGGCTCGCGGGGACTGGATCACGATACTCGACGCCGATGATCTGTGGTCGCCCGACAGCCTCTCGAGCCACGTGGCCTGTCTCGCCGAGAATCCCCATCTGGACGCATGCCTGGGCTGGATGAACGAATTCACCTGCCCGAGCCTCGCCCCCGAGGTGGCGGCACACTTCATGCCTCGCGAGGCACAAGCAGGCTGGCTCGCCGGGGCGACGCTGGTCAAGCGTGAGGCGTTCGATCGCATCGGTCTGTTCGACCCGACGCTGAAACTGGGCGGATGGATCGACTGGGTTGACCGTGCTCGCGGTGCCGGTCTTTCGTTCGGCGTCCACGAGCACCTGGTCTTGCACCGAAGACTTCACCCGAGTTCACTGAGCATGAGCGAGGTGGCGCGCCGGGGCGCATTGCTCCAGGTGGCCCGGCTCGCGCTGCTGAGGAAGCGGCAGAATCCATGAGCACGAGAGGTGGTGGCGGCACACCAACCGGATCGCTCGACCTCCTCGCCCGTGCCGCGCTGGCGCCCGAGGCCGAGGCAGTCACCGCCTGGCAGGCATGGCGCCTTGCCCGTGACATCGAGACGACCCCGTGGAACGAGGTACGCATGCTTGGCGCAGTCGCGGCACGCATCGATCAGCTCGAACCCGGATCACCGATCCGCGCACGCATGTTGGGCATCCGGAAGTTTCTGTGGGTTCAGAGCCAGATCTGCATCAACGATTCACTCGCTGGCATCACGGCCCTGATCGACGCGCAGATTCCGGTACTGCTCTTCAAGGGAGCGGCCCGCATTGCGCTCGACCCAGGGGCAGCGCAGGAGCGACTGATTCGCGACATGGACGTGCTCGTCCCGGTCGGGCAGGAGTTGGCAGCCTTCAAAACACTCGAGGCAGCGGGCTGGCAACTGGTGGATGAACCCTGGCAGGTGAATCTGCGCCGTGTCGACCCAATATCCGCGCACCACGCCTGGTCGCTGCGAAAGGGGCGGGCAGAAATCGATCTGCACCACTGCTCCAATCATCTGAATCGGCTTGCGGGCGATGACGTGGGCCTGTGGGAGCGATCCGGTTCCATCGTGTGGCGCAATCTCCACGTTCAGATACCTTCACCGACCGATGCACTGATCATCGCGCTGGTGCACGGCCTTCGGTGGTCAGTGGAGAACGCGGCCGACTGGACCGTCGATGCCTGCTCGCTGCTCGATCAGCAGGCCATCGACTGGACCCGTCTCGTGGCGGAGACAGAGCGTCGCTGCCTGCAAGCGATCGTATCGAAAGGACTCGCGTATCTGCAGCACGCACTGGGCAGGCAGGTACCCCAGTCAGTCATGCAGACGCTGCAGGCAAGTACCGATGACACCCAGAAAACCGAACTTCGCAACTACGAGACAGGGCCCGATCGGCTGAGCCTGGCCGATGCGGCGGCCGCCGCGAGTCTCGCAGTGCGTCGAGCCATGGGCAAGGTACAGACGCAGCCCCCGGTACTGATGTCGCCCAGGGCGCTGGCCCGGCAGGGGGTCGCCCTGGGCCAAATCAACGAACTGTACTGGGTCAAGCGCCCTGCGGTCGCCTTCATCGAAGACTGGGTCATCGTGCAGGTCGATCTGGTGCTCGCCCGTCCGGGGCTCGATCGACAGGTAGCCGGGGAATTCAGACTACCCGGTCTGCATCTGGGTGTCGCCCGCGCCCACGTGCCCGATCCGAAAAATCATCCATGCCTCGTGCGCTTTCACTGTCCGATCTACAGGCCCATGCTCGATGGCTGGCGCGCCCGACAGATCGGCTTTACCTGCCTGTCGCAACACGCCGTGCAACCCCCCGGCGTTCCGATCAGGGCCGAGATCGCGTGGTTCAGTTCTCCGGGGCGCTGATGCCAGGTCGCCGGGGGCTACCGGCCGAGGCAGATGCGCAGTACTCGCCGCATCAATCCGATCGACGCAGGCTCGCGCGATCGATCTTGCCGACACTGGTCCGCGGCAACGCCGGCACGAAGCGGATCGTGATCGGCACCTTGTAGCGCGCGAGGTTCTCGCGACAGTGCGCGATCAGTGTCGCCTCATCGACACCATCGGCCACCACATGGCTCACCACGCACTCACCCCGGTAAGCATCGGGCATACCCACGGTGGCTGCTTCGCGAACCAAGGCATGCATCATCAACACCTCATCGACTTCGCGCGGGTAGACGTTGTACCCGCCCGTGATGATCATGTCCTTCTTCCGATCGACGATGAAGAGATGCCCGTCTGCATCGAAACAACCGATGTCGCCGGTGTACAGCCATCCATCGCGAAGTGCCTGAGCGGTTTCGTCCGGGCGCTGCCAGTAACCCAGCATCAGTTGCGGACCACGTGCGCGGATCTCGCCCGTCTCGCCCTGGCCAAGTACCCGGGTACCGCTGTCCAGATCGACGATCTGGACCTCGGTCTGCGGCAAGGGCAGCCCGACCAAGCCCGGCTTGGAGGCAAAGTGCGGCGAGTTGTAGGTGAGGATGGGGCCGGCCTCGGTCTGCCCGTAGCCCTCGTGAATGAAACATCCCGTGCGCTCCTGCCACCGCCGGATGACCTCGGCCGGCAGACTCGAGGCACCGGAGTAGCAGGCCCGCAAGGCCGGCATCCGGGCCTGCGACATGCCCTCGAATCCGAGAAGCCCGATGAAAACGGTAGCCCCGGCCGGCAAGACAGTGATGCGTTCCGCGTCGAGCGCCGACAGCACCCAGTCGGGACGATAACGCGGCAGGATCACGAGGGTACCGGCACACCAGAGCGCCTGGTACAGATTCATCGCCATCGCGAACGAATGAAAGAGCGGCATCATGCACAGGAAGCGATCGCCGGGCACCGTCGGCAGGAAAGCCTCGCGCTGAGCCACGTTGGTCACGACCGCGCGATGACTCAGCATGACGCCCTTGGATCGACCGGTCGTCCCCCCGGTGTACTGGATCATGCCCAGCGCTTCCGGATCGGGCAGCAACCGCGCCAGTTCGATCGGGTCGATGGCACCCCACTGCCGCACCCACTCGATCGTGGGCTGATCGAATTCGACGACATGAAGAGGCCATTGAAGCGAACGGACGGTGGCTGCCGCCTGGGAATCGCAAAGGGCGATGGTGCAGGCAGCATCACGCAAGGCCTCACCCAGTTCGCGCGCGGTGTACGCCGGGTTCATCGGGCAGAACACGGCGCCTGATGCCTGAATGGCCAGACTGGCCACTGCTGACTCGATGCGGTTGGCACAGAGCAGCGCCACATGCTCACCAGTCGCGCCCAATCCCATCAACACACGGGCCAGACCGACAACGCACCTCGCATAGGCGGCGTAGTCAAGCCGGATATCCTCGAAAACCAGCGCCTCCACGACGGGCGCACGATCGACCGCAGCCTTCAGCAGGTGAACCACCGAGCGGGCGCCGTGCCCGCCCACCTCAATCGCTGCGGGGACAGGCGCCTGCGTCGGGTGAGGGGCAGACGGTGGGTTGATGGCAGTCATCGGCTTCGGCAACAGGAGAGTTCGATCGGGCGGTCGGACGATTGCGCGATAATGCACGCTTCGCGACGGCCAGACACGTTCTGTCTGACCGCACCGTTGCCGGAGGCCTCCTGATGAACGACCGAACGCACAGCACTGCGCCCCTCGAGTGGCACCCCGGTGGCCCCAGCCGAGTGCCTTACCGTACCTATGTCGACCCGGCCGTGCATGCGATCGAACTCGAGCGCTTCTTCAACCACGACCACTGGGCTTACGTCTGCCTGTCGTGCGAAATCCCGAATGCCGGTGATTTCAAGCGAACTTCGGTCGGCGAGCGTCAGGTGATTGCCGTGCGCGACACCGACGGCACGGTGAGCGTCCTCGAGAATCACTGCGCGCACCGCGGTGCGCAGTTCTGCCAGAAAGACCACGGCAATGCCACGGAACTCGTGTGCCCCTACCACCAATGGAGCTACGACCTCAAGGGCAATCTGCAGGGTGTGCCCTTTCTGCGCGGCGTGAAAAGCGATGGCCGCATCAACGGCGGCATGCCGGGGGACTTTCGAAAAAGCGATCATGGCCTGACCCGACTGAAGGTCGAGGAATGGAATGGCGTGGTATTCGGCGCATTCGATACCAGCGTCGAGCCGCTTCGCGATTACCTGGGGCCCGAGATCACGCCCTGGTACGAACGCATCTTCGATGGCCGCGCCCTCACGCTGCTTGGCTACAACCGGCAGCGCATTCCGGGCAACTGGAAACTGATGCAGGAAAACATCAAGGACCCCTATCACCCGGGACTGCTGCACACCTGGTTCGTCACCTTCGGGTTGTGGCGCGCCGATCAGAAGTCATCGCTCGTGATGGATGCGCACGGGCGACATGCGGTGATGATCTCCAGCAAGAACGAGGGTGGCAAGGGCGACGTGACGCAGGGCGTCACGAGCTTCAAGGAAAACATGACCCTGAAGGACACGCGCGTGCTCGATGTCGTACCCGAAGCGTGGTGGAAGGGCCCGACGGTGACGATGCTCACGCTCTTCCCCAGCGTCATCATCCAGCAGCAGGTCAACTCGCTGTCGACCCGACACATCGTGCCGGTGGGACCGGATGCGTTCGATTTCCACTGGACGCATTTTGGTTATGCCGACGACAGCCCCGAGATGACGCGCCGTCGCCTGCGCCAGGCCAACCTCTTTGGTCCGGCCGGCTATGTGTCGGCCGATGACGGTGAAGTGATCGAGATGCAGCAGGCCGGTTTCCGGCAGCATCCCGACTACCAGACCGTGAGCGAACTGGGGGGCCGCGACATTGGCTCGGTGGATCACAACGTGTCGGAGACGCTGATCCGCGGGATGTACGGCTACTACCGCAAGGTGATGGGGGTCTGACTGATGAACGCGAGCGCGAACAACCTGCCCTCCCGCCTCGACCCTTTTCTGCGCGCCGAGGTCGAGGACCTCTACGCCCGCTACAGTGCCTGTGTCGACAGCGGGCATTACGAAGCGTGGCCCGGCTTCTTCACCGAGGCGTGCACCTACAAGGTCATCCCGCGCGAGAACCACGAGCGCGGCCTGCCGCTGGCAACGCTGGCATTCGAAAGCCGGGCAATGCTCGAGGACCGCGTATACGGCATCACGCAGACCCTTTTTCACCAGCCCTACTACCAGCGACATTCGGTGAGTGGCATCCTCATCACCGAGGTAACCAGCTCAGGCATCGCGGTCGAAGCCAACTACCTGGTGATCCGGACCCGATCGAAGGCGCTATCCGAGGTCTTCAATACCGGTCGCTACATCGACCGCGTCGTTCGCGAGGACGGCAGCCTGCGCTTTGCCGAGAAATGCTGCGTCTTCGACAGCGAAATGATTCCCAACTCGATCATCTATCCGATCTGAGCGTGCCGATCGGCATTCAGATACGCCCGAAATATTCGCGCCGATCGAACTCGGTGACGTCAGGCGCCGCAACGCGTCTGGCGTGCTCGGACGACTTGATCTGCACATACCAGCGCAGGAACTCGGTGCCAAAACCCTCGCGCATCGCCTCATCAGCCTCGAGCGCAACCAGCGCATCGCCCAGATTGTCAGGGAGCCTCGCGCCATTCGCGCCGACCGGGTCGGCGTAGGGTGCCTCGGTTGCCAGCCCCGGCTCGAGCCGGTGTTCGATACCGGCAAGTCCGGCATGGATCTGCGCTGCCATGTAGAGGTAAGGGTTTGCCGCCGGTTCGCCCACCCGATTCTCGATGCGGGTGGACGAATCCTCATGCCCACCCAGCACACGAAGCATGGCGCCCCGATTGTCGCGCCCCCACAGCACCGACTGGGGTGCCAGCGCATTGGGCCTGAATCGCCCGAAACCGTTCGCCGTCGGAGTACCCATGACGGTCATGCCCCGAGCATGATGCAGGAGCCCGGCCAGATACCGAGCACCCACATCGGAGAGCACGCTTCGGGCTTCGCGCGCCGCCGTCACGGCGGCGACGACCGGCGCACCGGCAGGCATGAAGACATTCGCCCCCGTCTGGAGTCTCACCAGCGACTGGTGAAGGTGCCAGCCACTCGAAATGACGTTGGGAAACGGTGGCCTGCACATGAAGGTGGCGTGATAGCCGGCACGGCGCAGGGCCTGCCGCGTTGCGCTGCGAAACAGCACCATGTTGTCGGCGGCCGTGAGCGCATCGCTTGCCTCGAACACCACCTCGAACTGACTGGGCCCGAGTTCGATCTCGATGGACGTGACAGGCAGGCAAAGCGCCTGCGCGGTCCGGCGCAGGATGGCGAGGGCCTCCTCGGCACGGTCGACACACTGCTCGGAGAGAAGGTTGTAACCGGGATGCAGCATGCTGACTGCGGGCCCCGGCCCCGGCCAATCGGCTTGCATCGGATCGAGATCGATCCCGTGAACCGGGTCGAGCAACCGGTAGATGTGCAGTTCCACCTCGAGTCCGCACACCATGCCCCAGCCCGACGCAGCAAGCCGCGCCAACGCACGCTGCAACTGATGCCGGGTGTCATGGGGCACGGGCGCCCCATCGGCGAAGACCGGCTGACACCGGATCCACCCGGTCCGATCCGCCCACGGCAGAACGCAGAAGCTGCCCGGGTCCGGCAGCAACTGCACGTTGGCGGCGTACTCGAAACCCGGGAGCGTAGCGGCGACGGACGCATCGAACACCTTGAAGGCGGTGCGATCAGCGGTGTCCTTCAGGAGCAGGGTGCTCACCATCCCGACTCCGCGCGAGAGCGCCTTCAGTGCAGC
>CAIKRR010000062.1 GCA_903829815.1 uncultured Pseudomonadota bacterium
ATCGATGTTCTCGAGCGGCTCGAGCGCGAGCTCGGAAAGCCGGCCCTCTCCAGTGCGGCGGCGATGATGTGGAATGCCCTTCGCACCATCGGGGTCACGACGCCGGTGACCGGGTTCGGCCGTCTGCTTGCGAACCCCTGAGGCTTGCGGGGCGTAGCGTCGGTGAGACGTGTCACTCCCAGTGTGCGTCATATCCTCCCCGCTGTGTTACCTTGCGCCCTGGAGACAGACAATCACGCTGCCATCGCACCGCGCCATCGAAGCAGGGCCGTTACATGCACGCATTGATCACGCCTGCTGACCGCTTGCCGGTAGCCCTGCTCACGGGTTTTCTGGGCAGTGGCAAGACCACCCTTCTCAATCGCCTGCTTCACCACCCGGGCATGGCGCGAACTGCAGTGGTGATCAACGAGTACGGGAGCATTGCGCTCGATTCGCTGTTTGTCGAGAGGACCGACGGTGAAGTCACCGTGCTGACCAACGGCTGTCTGTGCTGCGACGTGCAAGGCGATCTCGAGGGCGTCATCGGTACGCTTTTCGCAAAGCGTGATCGTGGTGAAGTGCCCGCTTTTGATCGCATGGTGATCGAGACGACCGGTCTTGCCGACCCGGCACCGATCATGCAGATGCTGCTCAATCAGCCACTGATCGTTGACAACTTCAGACTCGACGCAGTGGTGACAACGCTCGATGCCGTGCACGGTATGGCGCAACTGCGCGAGCAGGCTGAGGCACTCAAGCAGGTCGCCCTGGCCGATCGCCTCATCATCACCAAGACCGACCTCACAGGTGCGCAACAGGTCGATGAACTGCTTGCCGCCTGTGCGAGCATCAATCCGCAGGCTGTCGTGTTCCGCTCGGAGGCCCCAATCGATCCGGCCGATCTCTTCGGCGTCGATCACACGGCAATCCGTCATCCGTCTGCCCTCCTGCAGCCTGTGCATGACCATCTGCATGACATCGAAACCTTCGCGATCGAAGTCGCCACGCCTTTGGCCTGGTTGCCCTTTTCCCGCTGGCTGACGGCCTTTCGTGTGGCCCATGCCGATGCCCTACTGCGGGTAAAGGGCATCCTGAATGTGGAGGGTGAATCGTCGCCCGTGGCGATCCATGGCGTTCATCACGTCTTCCATCCGCCTCAACGATTGGGTGGCTGGCCAGCCGGTGACAGTCGCCACTCGCGGATCGTCTTCATCACCCGCGGCCTGCCGCGTGCACGGGTCGAGGAGGCCTGGTTCGCCTTCCGATCTCCCCTGGCGGAGGCTCCGGCGCCGGTCCGTTCATCGGCGGCCAGCCTCTGACCTGACGCACCTGATTCAGGAGATTGCATTCGATGTTTGATCTTGCCGGCAAGGTCGTGGTGATTCCCGGTGCGAGCGGTGGCATCGGACGTGAGGTGGCACGCTATCTTGTCGACTGTGGTTGCGACGTTGCGCTCGGTTACCACTCGAACGAGGCGCCGGCGCGTGCCGTGCTCGAGCATGCGAACGCCTCGGGGCGCCGGGCTTCGCTCACGCGTGTCGATACGACCGATGTCGATGGAGCCCGGCGATGGGTCGAGGGCATCGTGAGCGATTTCGGTCATGTCGACGTGCTGGCCAGTTGCACTGGTGCGCATCTGCCGGAGGGTTTTTCCCTCTTTGCCCGCCAAGACCCGGCCACCTGGCGCGCAATCATCGATGGTCAGCTCCTGTCCTTCATCTACCTGTGCCGGCCGATCATCGAGCACATGCTCGAGCGCAAGGCCGGCCGGGTGATCGCCCTGGGTTCCGATGGTGGCAAGGTTGGCGAAAGTGGCACCGCGGTGGCCAATGCCGGCAACGCCGGGCTCATCGGTTTTGCAAGATCCCTCGCCCGCGAGGTCGGAAGGAGCGGTATCACGGCGAATGTCGTCTGCCCCGGGCCGATCGAAGGCC
Source organism: uncultured Pseudomonadota bacterium (assembly GCA_903829815.1). Lineage (GTDB taxonomy): Bacteria > Pseudomonadota > Gammaproteobacteria > Burkholderiales > SG8-39 > CAIXPL01. The sequence goes on from CAIKRR010000062.1 coordinate 1,917, forward strand.
CGACCCTCGACGCCTTGCGTGCTCAGGGGGATACCGGCGCCCGCATTGTCGAGGAGATGATTCGACGGGTGCCGATGAAGCGACTGGGACGGGCAAGCGATGTGGCCGCGACGATGGCCTTCCTCGCCTCCGACGCGGCGGCCTACATCACGGGCCAGGCGCTCAGCGTGAGCGGCGGGCTGGTGATGAGCTGAACCCTGTCGATGCCAACCCCGGAATCCTCGTCCTGTCACTGGAGCTAGCCCCGATGCGCGCAATCGACATTCATTGCCACCCGTCCACCAAGGAACACTCGATCAGCATCGGCAAGTTCGTCGCCGCGATGGAGGCGATGTTCGGCAAGGCAGTGAAGGCAAAGACCGAAGAGGAGATGGCGGATGACTTCCGGCGCGATGACGTACTGGCGATGATGATCGCCATGGACGCGCAGTCATCGACCGGTGAGGGCGTGATCACGAACGACTTCATCGCGAGTCTTACGACCAGATTCCCCGACGTTTTCCTGCCCGGATGGGCAGTCGTCGATCCGTGGAAGGGTCAGCTTGCCCTGCAGGAGCTGGAGCGGGCCATCCGGGATCTGAAGCTCACCGGCCCCAAGTGGATGCCGATCCTGCAGGCCTTCTACCCACACGACCATCGTTTCTACCCGTTCTGGGACCTGTGTCAGTCGCTTGGCGCGCCGGTGCTCATCCATTGCGGCACGACGGCGATCGGGCAGGGCATGGAGGGTGGTGGTGGCCTCAAGCTCGACTATGCGCGCCCGATACCGGCCATCGATTCCATTGCCGCCGACTTCCCGCGCCTGACGATCGTCATGGCACACCCGGCGTGGCCGTGGACCGAGGAGGCCATCGCCGTTCTCATTCACAAGAAGAACGTGTTCATGGACATTTCCGGCTGGCGGCCGCGCTACATCCCCGAAGTCCTGAAGCGCGAGATGACGCGTCGTCTGCAGGACAAGATCCTCTACGGGTCTGACTATCCCGGATGGTCTTCGGCACAGTGCCTCGATGAACTGCAGATCGAGGGAATCAAGGATGGCGTCGCTGAAAAGATCTTTCACCGCAACGCCATTCGCGCCTTGAAACTCGAGGACAAGGTTGCGCACGCGCTTGCTGCCCGCGAGGTATGGCAGGCAAGCCAGGGGAGTGCCCGATGAGAGGGGTCTCGGGTGCACCCGGGGGCAGTCAGCTCCCGACCTACCGCTACTCGTTCGACTGGGATGCGTTCTACGAACGCTATCCGCTGCCTGATGTCTTCGCGAAGACTGTCTTCCTGTGGTCGCCGGAGCGCATCCGGGCCCTGCAGAACGAGCGTTTTCTCGAGGTCATGCAGGTTGGGTGGAAGAACCCGTTCTATCAGGCGCTCTGGAGGCGTGCAGGCGTCGAGCCCGGCGACATCCGCAGCTTGGACGATATTGCAAGGCTGCCGACCTACAACTCCGATGACCTAAAGACCGATCAGCACGAGCACCCGCCATTCGGGCTCCTGCCCGGGTATGCAAGCCTGCAGTCGCATCTCCAGCACGCACCCGTCAAGCTCCAGACCAGCGGTGGAACGACCGGCAAGCCACGCAATACCCTGCATGGCACGGCTGAATGGGAATGGAACTCCCTCGGCGCCGCGCGTGCCATGTATCTGCAAGGGGTGCGCCCCGGGGACATCATGCAGATTCCAGCCACCTGCTCGCTGGCCAATCTGGGCTGGGCCATCTACAAGGGCTGCCACGACTATCTCGGCGTGATGCCGATCACGACCGGCAGCGGTCTGGTAACCGCCAGTCGACGACAGATCGAGATCGCCTTCGATGCCGGCGTCAACTGCTGGATGAGTTTTCCGGAGTACCTGTTGCGTCTGGCGCAGGCCAGTCGCGAGGAGTTCGGTCGCGACATCCGCGAACTCGGTACGAAGATGATCACCTCGTTTCTGGGACCTGATACCGAGGGCACCCTGCGTGCCCAGATCGAATCGCTCTGGGGCTGCCCTGTCTACGACAACTACGGCACCAATGAAGTCGGCGAAGGCGCCTTCGAGTGCGCCCAACGCGATGGCCTGCACTTCATGGAAGACGCCATGTACTTCGAGATTCTCGATACCGAGACGGGCCAGCCAGTGGCGCCCGGGCAGGTGGGGAATCTCGTGGTGACGGTGTTTCACCGCACGTTGATGCCTACCATCCGGTTCAATCTGCGAGACTTGGGTCGTCTGGTCTCCAGCCAGCAATGCGCCTGTGGCAGTTATTTCCGGCGCATGGATCATTTTCTCGGTCGTAGCGACAACATGGTTCGCCTCCGGGGCGTGAACGTCTACCCGATGGCCTGTCTGCCCGCCGTGCGAAGTGATCCGCGTACCACCGGAGAGTGGCTTTGCGAGGCGCATACCGTCGTGGAGGACGGCAGGTCGCGCGATGAACTGATCGTGTATGTCGAGACAAGAGCCAATGCGGGATCGCTCGACGGGTTGCAAGCGCATCTCGAAAATCGTCTGAAGGCTGACCTGGGTGTATCAGTTGAGGTACGTCTGACCGGGCAGGGGCAACTCGATACCGTTGCCAACCTCGGGGAGGGCAAGGCACGACGCCTGGTCGAGAAGCGGCCTGCTTATCTCAAGGTCTGACTGGCACGAGCAGCGTCCGATCGGACACCTGCTCACAACAACAATCGACTGGAGGCAATCACCATGAATCGATGGACAGCAGATCGCGTCGTGAGGGCGCTGGTGCAGGTGGCTTGTGCCGCAGGGCTCCTTGGAACCTTCGGTGCCAGCGCTCAGGTATTCCCTGACAAGCCGCTTCGCGTCATCGTGCCGTTTCCGACCGGTGGTCTTGTCGACAGTACGATGCGCATCGTCGGTCAGCAGGTCTCCGAGTCGATCGGCCAACCGGTACTGGTCGAGAACAGACCTGGCGCGAGCACCTTCATCGGCATGCAGGCCTGTGCTCGCGCTCCCGCGGACGGGTACACCTTGTGCATCAGTACGCCTGACAGCCTGTCATACAACCCGCATCTGTTTTCGAGTCTGCCCTACGACCCGGAGAACGACTTCGTGGGTGTCACCAACCTGGTGGTGACCAACAACCTCATCGTGGCACATGCCAGTGCCCCGTTTGGCACCTTCCGGGAAATGATTGCCTATGCGCGAGCCAATCCGGGCAAGGTCGACTTCGGTACCTGGGGCGTCGGCAGCATTCCCCATGTCTATCTCGAGGCGATCAAGAAGACCTTTGGCGTCGACATCACGGCAGTTCCATACAAGGGGGCTGGTCAGGCCTTTCCGGCGATTCTCGCCGGGGAGGTGCAGGCTACCTACGGAGGGCTGGGTTTCTCGATGCCTCATATCAGGGCGGGCAAGCTGAAGGCTCTTGCGGCAACGCCTGACGCTTCGCCGCTGCTGCCCAGTATTCCGACCTTGCAGCAGGAGGGGGCCGAGCCGGGGCTGCCCAGTTATTTCGGTATCTACGCCCCGGCAAAGACGCCGCCCGCGGTGCTCGATCGTCTTGCCAGCGAGTTTGCCAAGGCGCTGCGCACGCCGAAGATCCAGGATTTCCTCGTGACCCAGACTCTGGTGGGTGTGGGTAATTCACCCGCCGAGTTTGCTGCCTATCTGAAGGCTGATCGCGCCAATTCGCAGCGTGTGTTCAGGGCGATGGGCCTGAAGCCGAACGATGCTCCATGAGTTCATGGCGTGTTGCGGTCAGCCTGCTGGCCAGCGTTGCAGCCTTTCTTCCGGACCACACCCACGCGCAGCAACCGACTTCGGTCACCAGGGTGGTCATTCCGTTCACACCCGGAGGGCCGGTCGATATCATCGGACGCATTGCCGCAGACGGGTTACGTGCGCAGATCAAGTCCACAGTCGTGGTCGAGAACCGGCAGGGTGCCAATGGCGCAGTGGCGATAAACAGCCTCAGGCAGGCTCCTGGGGATGGCAGCAGTCTCCTCGTCGTCAGTTCGGGGATGATCACGTTCAGTCCACACCTCGACAAGACGATCGGTTATGACCCGATGCGCGACATGGTTCCGATCGTGAATATCGCCTATGCCGACATCGGGTTTGTGGTTTCGCCTGATGTGCAGGCGAGCAATGTCCGTCAGTTCGTGGCGCTGGCGCGTGCAAATGCCAGGCCGTTCGCCCTGGGATCCGCGGGTACCGGCAATCTCACGCACGCCTACATCGAGTTGTTGAAGGACTCAGCCGGCATCAATGTCCTGCATGTGCCGTACAAGGGTGCGACTCCGGCGCTGGCCGATGTCATGGGTGGACAGATTGCCGGCATGTTCATCGGGTTGTCCACCGCGATCCCGGCCGCGAAGGCGGGAAAGGTCAAGGTGCTGGCTGTCGCAGGGCGGCGCAGTGCGCTGGCCCCCGAAGTTCCGACCTTTGCGGAACAGGGATTCAGCGGCATCGAAATACTGCCGTGGTTCGCCCTGATGGGTCCACCGGGGATGTCCGTCGCAGCCCGTGATCTCGTCGCCGAACACATCGTGCGGGCGCTGGAGACGGACGAGGTGAAGACGCGCCTGCTCGCGGCGGGAGCCACGGTCTGGGCTCTGACGGGGAATGAATTCCTGCAGATGATCAAGGCCGAAGACGACACCTGGCGGTCGCTCATTGCCGCTCGAAAGATCACGATCGATTGAAACAGCACCACTTCTGAAGCAAGGAGAAGACCATGCCGATGGCTGCCGTCAACAATACCCACATCTACTACGAAGCGAAGGGCGATGGACCGCCGATCATGCTTTTGCCCGGTCTGGGGCGAGGTGTTAGTTACTTCGATGCGATCGAACCGGTTCTGCGAAAGCATTTCACAACCATCGTCATGGACCCGCGGGGTATCGATCGTTCGTCGAGGACAGACGACTCGCTGACTGCCGAGGTATGGGCGGATGACTTTGCGGCATTGCTGGCGCATCTCGGCTTTGCAAGGGCCCACATTCTGGGATCGTCGCATGGCGGGAGCATGGCAATGGCGATGGCCCTGCAGCATCCGTCAACCGTCGAAACGCTGATGCTCTTTGGTGCCTTCTCGCAATTGAATCGGTTCATCACGCTCAATCTGAATCTGCGTATCCGGCTTGCGCACAAGCTTGGCATGGACGAGGACATGCGTGATTTCATCGCCCTGTGGACTTTCGGGCACGAGTTTCTGGATCACCCGAATGCCGACAAGTTTCTCGAGACACACCTCAAGGCGGTGCGCGAGCATACGCCGGAGCGTTACGCGATGATCTGCCGCTCGATGCTTAATTGGGGGCGCAAGCTGCCGGGGCAGGAGGGCGAGACCATCGTCACCGATCTGCTGCACAGGATTACCTGCCCGACACTGGTTACGTGTGGCCTGCGCGACTTCTGGATTCCCGCACTTTTCAGCAAGATCATCGCCGACAAGATCAAGCACTCGATCTACGTCGAGATGCCACATTGCGGCCACATTGCCGTTCGCGAAGATCCGGAGGGTTGCACGAAGATGATCACCGACTTCGTGGCTGGACGTGCCCTGAACTGAGGAGCGACGCCTTCATGTCGTGCCTGTTATTCAGGCCGCACGCCTGCTTCACGAACCGTTCGTGCAAACAGCCTGGTCTCCTCGCGGATCAGGCGCTCGTACCCGGCCGTTCCGTCTTCGCGGGCGAACATGCATGACGAAACGCCCGAGCGTGCTCACGCACTGGGCTGCAGCGTCGACAGGCCCGAGGCGCAGGCGGTGTTTCTGAGTGGCGTGGGACTGCCCACCATCGATGTTCTCGAGCGGCTCGAGCGCGAGCTCGGAAAGCCGGCCC
>CAIKRR010000063.1 GCA_903829815.1 uncultured Pseudomonadota bacterium
CGGCCGCTATTGCGGCGAACCCGCGGTGTCCACCTGCCGCACCTGTTGCCGGGAACAGGGGTCGGCCCTTGGCGAACGCACAGGCGTCGTTGCCTTGAGAAAGCGCAGCGAGCGCTGGCTGCGTCTTGCTCGACAGGTGCGGGCGCCATCGGCCGACTGCGCCAAGCGCTACCACGCACGAGAATACCGCCGACCGCCTCCTGACCATTGCCGATTTTCATCCGGTGCAGAGCTATCTTGAAGTTGGGGTCTATGCAGGGGGCACCTTCAATGCGGTGAATTTTCCGCGCAAGGTGGCCGTCGATCCGAACTTCATGTTTGACACCCGCACCGCAGCCGGCCCGGGCATCGACTTTCACGAGCTGCGCTCAGACGAGTACTTCACCAGCCCCGATCATCACGAACGCTTCGATCTGATCTTTCTCGATGGGCTGCATGAGTTTCGCCAGACCCTGCGCGACTTCATCAATGCGCTCGACTACTCGCACGCGGCGTCGGTCATCGTTCTCGACGACGTGCTGCCCAACGACGTCTTCAGCGCCCTGCCCGACGTGAGCCGCGCCTACCGCTTTCGCGAACTCAATCGTCCGGGCAATCCCGACCGCTCCTGGCATGGTGATGTCTACAAGGTCGTGCTGGCCATCCACGACCTGTTTCCGCGCATCTCCTACTGCACCGTCAACCGCGGCGAGGGCAACCCGCAGACCTTCTGCTTTCGCAGTCCACGGCGCGACTTTCGTCCGCACTTTGCGAGCCTCGAGCAGATCGAGCGCTTGAGCTACTTCGAGCTTCTCGACCATCTCGATCTGCTCAACCCGGTATCGGAAGACGAGGCCTTTCAGATCGTGCGAGCGTTTTCCGAGCACTCAGCGTCGGCGCGATAGGCTGAAACGGTGCGCGCCCCAGAAGCGGGTGAGGCTCCCGCACCGTGACTTCAGCCCAACAACGGACCGAGCTTGCTTCGAAGCACGACATTGAGACCCTCGAACAGCTTGATCAGACAGGGCTCAGCCACCACGTGGCGAACCCGACCATCCTGCCGGGACACTTCGATTCTCATCTGCCCGGTCTTGATGAGCCGGGTGAGTTGCTTGCGAACACCAGTCTCGCTGTACGGCAGCGAATGGAAGAGTTCCTTCAATGTGAGCGGCGAATCGGTGAGCGTTCGGTCGATGACCAGAAGGATGAGGTCATAGGCGAGGGCGCTTTGCTCCACCGGAAAATTGCAACGGGCCCAGTGCTGGACCGCCACAAGCGCAGTGGAAAGCCCTCGACCTGCCGTGGCTGGCGCCACCGGGCTGGCGTCTCGTGGCTCCACTTCTGCGATTGCATCCATGGTTGCCCTTGAGTATTCATGCGCTACCACTATCATGTGCCGCAGGGCGCCGCTCATCGTTAATTAATATGAACAAACCTTTCGTGCGCTGCGATCGGCTCGCGAAGGGCGAAAAAAAACCAGCCACAGTGGGCTGGATTCTCTGTTCGGCAGCTTGGCTTCAAGACCTGGTGGGTCGTGACAGGATCGAACTGTCGACCGACGGATTAAGAGTCCGCTGCTCTACCGGCTGAGCTAACGACCCACGGTCCCGCACCAACAGCGGGTCGCCGATTCTAGCCCGGCCACCCGGCTTGTGCAAGCCCGACCGGGGAGCCCGAGACAGGCCACAATGGCACGATGAGCGAGAACGTCATCGACCTTCTGACCCAGTGGGCCTATCAAGGCGTGTACTACATCGTCTACCACCTCACCGTGGCACTGACTGCGCTCATCCAGCGTTCTTCATGGCTCTACTGGCCCTATGTCGTCTCGAGCCTCCTCATTGCCGCAGCGGTACTGACATGGCGTTCACGGGTGGCGACCCGGCGAGGCGCGGATGCCGATCTTGCTCGTCCTCTGAGTCGCGCGCTGTGGTGGCACCGCTCGGCGCGGGCTGACTATGCCCTCTATCTGGCCAACGCACTGATCCTGCCGCTCGTACTCACACCCCTCCTGCCCTCGATCGGCACGGTCTGTGCAGCCCTGGGCAGCCCCGATTGTCTGTCGGGGGCAACGAGTGCAGGCATGCAGGCGAGCGGTGCTGTGGGCGCATCGGTCGCCATCAACGATGCCGCGGCCATTGCACTGCGCATCATCTGGACGCTGCTCTTCTTCATCGCCTTGGATTTCGGGCGGTTTCTCGCCCACTGCCTGCTGCATGACTGTCCAGCGCTGTGGGCGTTTCACCGGCTGCACCACTCGGCTCAGGTGCTGACCCCGATCACGGCCTTTCGTGCCCACCCGGTCGAACTGCTGATCATGGCCTGGGGGCCGCTGGCAAGCACCGCCGTGGTCACGCTCATCTTCAATCGCCTCAGCGGACACCCGGTGGAGAGTTTCACGTTTCTGGGTCTGCACCTCTTGCTCGCACTCACCAACCTCATCGACAACCTGCGCCACTCGAGCGTCTGGGTCAGCTATGGCAAGCGGGTGGGCCGCTGGCTGATCAGCCCGGCCCACCACCAGTTGCACCACAGTTGCGAGCCACGCCACATGGGCTGCAATCGAGGTTTCACACTGGCGCTATGGGACCGCCTCTACGGCACGCTCTACATACCCGGCATCGAGCCCGAATCCTTCAGGCTGGGCCTCGGTGATGGCAGCGAACCGGCCTGGCACCGGCTCACGCATGCCTACCTCCAGCCTTTCAGGGAGTGCCTGAGTTGCCTCGTGGCGTGGGTACGAGGCCGGCCTCGAAACGCCTGATCTGCTCAAGCGCAGCATCAACCCTGATCTGCAGCAGCACCTGCCCCAGGGCAGCCGTTGCGCCGCGGGGGTCACCATCGACACCGGTGGCCACACTGGCCTTGCCAAACTGCTCGGGGTGCACCCACCGCCTCGCCTCGTCGATCGCCATCAAGGCAGCGGCATCGGGCAAGCCGGCATGGTCACCGACACGCAGACCCCGAGACGCCAGAAAAGCCCGGGTACGCTGCTCGCCTTCCACATTGAGAGCAGCGACATGCAGCACCCGCACGCCATCCGGTACCCATAGCCGGTCCAGTTCCAGGGCCAGTTGCGCCAGCACCGGCTCACCGGCGGCGTGGTCACCGAGGAGAAATATCCGGCTGAAGCCGGCTGCGCGGGCACTGGCAGCCAGTTCGGCCATGACCAGCGCGTAAGTCGAGGCACTCAGGCTCACACTGCCCGGAAATCGCATGTGACCGGTGCGGGCCACCACATCACCCGTGGGCGCAAAAGGCAGCACCGGATAGGCGAGCACCGTCCCGAGCGATCGGGCGAGCGCACCGCCCACCCACCGCGCCATGAAGTTGTGCTTGCCCAGGGCGAGGTGCGGGCCATTTTGCTCGGTGCTCCCCGCGTAGAGGAGGGCCCCCGTGACCCCGTTGGCAAGGGCGTCACGGACCTCGGTCCAGGTCAGATCCTCGATGTAGACCGACCGCGGGAGGCTGCGCGAGGGGCTGCCCGCGGCGACCGCACCGGCTACCCCATTCGCCACCGGCGCATCGGGGGTGTGCGCATTGGGGGTGTGGGCTTCGGGGGTCTGCGCATCAACCGGCAGCGCGCTCAGGCAGAAAAGCGCTATCGCCAGGCCCCGCAGCGCAGCGGCCATTGCCGAATCGGGACCATGCCCCCATATTGGAAGAAGGGAGGGCCTGCCTGTCGCTTTCATGTCGATGTTCTCCTGGACAGCAAGTCTTCATGGTTGACTCAGGTCATCATCCTACCTACGATGCAAAGCGTCGCAGGACACCGAGCCGTCGACCGCATATCGCCCTTTTCACCAAGCCCGCACTCAATGTCCTCCAGCCCCAGCACCCTCATCGAAGTCGCGCCCCTCGCCGCTGGCGAACCACTGCCGCATCGCAAGATCCTGCGCACCTGGATCACGCCGTTTGCCGACAAGTCGACGCTGCGCGCACTGGCGCTGCTCGCGTTCGATTACGCGGTCTGGCTTGGTCTCATCGCCATCACGGTGTGGGCGCCCTCCATTCTGGTCAAGGTCATTGCCGGCAACGTAGCCGGGTTCTGGATCGGACGCCTGTTCATCCTCGGACACGATGCCTGTCATCAGAGTTTCACCCCGCACCGCGGTCTGAACAAGATCCTGGGGCGTATCGCCTTCCTGCCCTCGGTCACGCCCTACAGCGTGTGGGAAATCGGCCATAACGTGGTGCATCACGGACAGACCAACCTGAAGGGTTTCGACACCATCTGGGTACCGCTCAGTGTCAAGGAGTACGCCGCGCTCGACCCGACGGCCCGGCGCATCGAGCGGCTCTATCGCAACGGCTGGGGCGTGGGCCTCTACTACATGGTCGAAATGTGGTGGAACAAGATGTTCTTCCCCAATCGGCGGCATCTGCCGACCCGCCGCCCGTCATTCTTCTGGGATAGCGTGCTGGTAGCCAGTTTCGTCGGCATCTGGGCCGCTGCGCTGGTGACAGCAGCCGTCGTTACCGAGCAGTCGGCGTGGTTGCTGCTGCTCTGCGGTCTGGTGATTCCGTTCCTGTTCTGGAATGCCATGATCGGGTTCGTGGTCTACCTGCACCACACCCATCCGCAGGTGCGCTGGTATGACAACAAGAGCGAGTGGACACGTGCCCAGCCCTTTGTCTCGACCACGGTGCATCTGCGCTGCGGCTGGCTCTTCGATCGTCTGCTGCACCAGATCATGGAACACACCGCGCACCATGTCGACATGGGCATCCCTCTCTACAATCTCAAGGCGGCCCAGTCGCGGCTTGAAGAGTTGCTGCCCGGTCGCATCGTGATCGAACACTTCTCGTGGCGTCGGTACTTCGAGATCGCCCGTCTGTGCAAGCTCTACGACTTCGAGCGCAAGCGCTGGCTTGACTTTGACGGGCGCGAGACGCCCGGACAGGATCTGGCAGCCGCGGCAAACGCCTGACGAGCACGAGCGCAAGCGCTCGTGCGGCGACTCGTCGAGTCGAGGTTGGGTCACAGGCAGCAAGGCAGGAGCATTCATGAACATCATGCTGTTTCACCTGATGCCCTACGCCGACCTCGATCTGGAGGCGACGCGCGACTACGCGACCACCTGGACCACACTGCCCAACCGCTTCTACGACCCGAAGAAAGGACACGCGCTCTACAACCGCTACCTCGATGAACTCGAGTATGGCGAGGCGCTCGGCTTTGATGGGCTGTGCGTGAACGAGCACCATCAGACTGCCTACGGCATCATGCCCTCGCCGATCGTCACCGCGGCGAGCCTGGCACGACGCACCACGCGCGCGAAAATCGCCATTCTGGGCAGCGCTCTGCCGCTTCGAACCCACCCGCTCACCATCGCCGAAGAACACGCGATGATCGACAACATCACCGGTGGCCGCCTCATTTCGGGCTTCGTGCGCGGCATCGGTGCCGAGTACCACACGTTTGGCGTGAACCCCACGGTATCGCACGAGCGGTTCCACGAAGCGCACGACCTCATCGTGCGCGCCTGGACCGAGCCGGGTCCCTTCGAGTTCCACAGCAAGCACTATCACTTCGAGTACGTGAACCTGTGGCCGCGCCCCTATCAGCAGCCGCACCCACCCATCTGGATTCCCTCGCAGGGCAGTCGCGAGACCATCGACTTTGCCGCCGACCCGAAGCACCGCTATACCTATCTGCAGACCTTCAGTCCGATCAAGGCGGTCGAACGCTATCTGAAGCTCTATCGGGACACGGCCGAGCGCTTCGGCTACACCGCCAGCGATTCCCAACTGGGCTGGGCCTGCATGATCTATATCGGCGACACCGATGAGCAGGCGATGCGCGAGGCAGGTCCTCACTTCGAGACCTTCCGCAACCGCTTCCTCAAGAAGCCGGTCGAGATGCTGCTCCCACCGGGCTACACCTCGCGCGAGTCGATGCGCGGGATGCTCGCGGCCAAGGGCTCCAATACGGTGACTGTCGATGTGAAGACTGCCATCGATACCGGCATGTTCGTCTGTGGCAGCGCCCAGACCGTGCGCGAAACACTCGTGCGCTACGCGCGCGAAATCGGCTTTGGCAACCTGCTCACCATGCTGCAGTTCGGTACCCTGCCCGCCGACCTCACCCGGCGCAACATGGAGCGGTTTGCCACCGAGATCATGCCCACGCTGCGTGCACTGGGTACAACCGAGGCAGCAGCCTCGCCGGGTCTTGCAACCGGCACACAGGGATGACGACGATGAGGCGAAAACTGCAAGGCACGCTGATTGCCGCCGGACTGCTGAGCGCTTGCCTGCTTGCCGCCGGGCCGAGTGCTGCCCAATCAGCGGGCCAACCCGCAACGCAACCGGGCGCTCAGCCCCCCGCGCAGCAACCCTGGCCCTCGCACCCCATCCGCCTGATCAACCCGCTGGGCACGGGGGGGACAGGAGAAGCCCTGGCCCGCACGCTCGCCCGCGCGCTCTCTGACGGACTGGGTCAGCAGGTCGTGGTTGAAACCCGCTCGGGTGCCGCCGGCACGATCGGTGCCGACGTCGTGGCCAAAGCCCCCGCCGACGGGTACACGCTCCTCTACGGCGTGACCGGTACCAACACCATCGCCCCGGCGCTTTATCGCCGTCTGCCCTACGACGCCGAGCGCGATCTCGCGCCCGTGAGCATCGCCTTCATGGGCCCCAACATTCTCATCGTGAATGCATCGCTCAATGTGTCCTCGGTGCAGGAACTCATCACACTGGCCAAGGCTCGGCCAGGCACGCTCGCCTTTGCCTCGGGCGGCAACGGGTCGATGGCACACCTCAATGCCGAACGTTTCAAGGAACTGGCAGGCATCGATATCCTGCATGTGCCCTACAAGGGCGGGGGCAGCGCGGTGCCCGACCTCCTGAGCGGTCGGGTGCAACTGATGATCGAGACGGGCGGCGGCGTCATGAATCTCGTGCGTACCGGCAAGGTCGTGGCGCTCGCGGTGACCTCGGCGCGCCGCTCGGGTCCGCTACCTGGCGTCCCGACCATGGCCGAGGCTGGCTTGCCCGGCATGACCGGTGAGGTATGGGGCGGCCTCTTTGCGCCCGGCGGCACACCGCGGCCCATTCGCGACCGGCTCTACGAGGCCATCGCCGCAGCCAGCCGTGATCCGGCTTATCGCGAGCATGTCGCCTCGCTCAACAACGAGGCCGTCGCGTCCACGCCCGACCAGTTCCAGGCGTTCGTACGCGAGGAGGCAGCCCGTTACGGTGCGCTGGTGCGCCGACTGGGCCTGAGTGCCGACTAGGTCGCAGGATAAGAGCAGAGGCGCCTGCTGATCGATCGACGGGCCACGGGCGAGGCCAGCCCGGTCACGGGTGCGCCATGAAACGGCCATTCAAGGCACAATCGGCCATTCCCTCATTGCAAGCGGAGTGCACCGATGGCCCTCGATCTGGTCCCGACCGGCAAGGACGTTCCCAACGAGGTCAACGTCATCATCGAGATCCCCAAGGATGCCGAGCCGGTGAAGTACGAGGTTGACAAGGCGACGGGCGCGATCTTCGTCGACCGGATTCTCTCGACCCCGATGCGCTACCCGTGCAACTACGGCTACATTCCGCACACGCTCGGTGGCGATGGTGACCCGGCCGATGTGCTGGTCGTACTGCCCTTGCCGCTGGTACCCGGCTCGGTGATCTCATGTCGTCTGGTGGGGGTGCTGATGATGACCGACGAGGCCGGCGCTGACGAGAAACTCCTTGCCGTCCCGATCGACCGGGTCTACAACGGCTACAGCCACATTACCGACATCACCCATGTGTCGCGCACCTGGCTCGACCGCATCGGCCACTTCTTCGAGCATTACAAGGATCTTGAAGAGGGCAAGTGGGTCAAGCTCTCGGGCTGGGGCGACGCGACCCAGGCGCGTGCCCTGGTGACGGCCGCTGCCGATCGATTCGCCTCTGCGAAAGTGAAGCCGATGTTCTGAGCCGCAAGGCTCAAACGGAAAACTGCAACCGCAAGGCAGCAGCGACGCGCTCGAGCACCTCGGCCCAATCGTCCTGGCGCGCCTGTCGCCACAGGCGAGCGGTCGGATACCACGGACTGTCGGGACGATCGAGCATCCAGCGCCAGTCGGGCACACGCGGCAAGAGCACCCACACCGGGCGCCCGAGGGTACCGGCCAGGTGGGCAATGCTCGTATCGACACTCACCACGAGATCGAGCACCTCGCACAAGGCAGCCGCATCGACAAAGTCGGCACCTGGATGGCGAATACCCCCGTGCGCATTGAACGCGTCGCGGTCGGCAGGCGTGATCTCCTTTTGCAAGCTCACGTAGTCAAAGCCGCGCGGCAGATGTTGCACAAGTTCGGCCAGGGCAACGCTGCGCGTATCGTCGACTTCACCCGCCTGCGAGCCGCCCCAGGCCAGACCGATGCGCGGCCGCACCGGCTTGCCCAGTCGATCACGCCAGAACTGCACCCGGCCAGGGTCGGCCTTGATCGCCGAGTCGGGTAGCGGTATCGACGAGAGGTCGATACCCAGCGCATGCGGCAGGCTCAGCAAGGGGCAATGCAGGTCAAAGGCCGGCAACTCGCAGCCTCGCAGCACCGGGTGAACGAAACTGGACAAGGGCGCGAGCACGCCCCACAGGGCGCGCGGCACTTCAAACACCACCCGCGCACCAAGGCGAACAACTTGACGCAGATGGCGGCAGAACTGCAGGGTGTCACCCAGACCCTGCTCGGCATGCACGAGCAGGGTCTTGCCAGACAGCGGCGTCTGGCCAAGCCACAAGGGCTGGGCAAAGTTGCGCCGATGCAAAAAGCCCACCTTCTCCACCTTCCAGCGCCACTCGTAATTGCGCCAGCCATTCACAAGATCGCCCGAGAGTAACTGGCACAAGGCCCGATTCCAGTGGGCGTCGAGGTGGTCGGCATCGATCGCGATGGCCCGCGCGTAACTGGCAAGTGCCTCATCGCAGCGGCCAAGCGCTTGCAACGACACCCCCCGGTTGGCCCAGGCCGAGGTGTAGCCTGGCTGCAGCGCCACCGCTCGATCGTGACTGGCAATGGCCTGCTCGAACTGGCGCATGAAGTGCAGCGTGTTGCCGCGGTTGTAGTGCGCGTCGGCATGCGTTGGCGCCAGCGCGAGAGCGCGCTCGAAGCTCTCGAGCGCCTCGGTGCGACGGCCCAGTTCCTGCAGCGCGACGCCCTTGTTGCCGTGACAGGCGGCGCTGTCAGGCACGATCGCGAGCGCCTGATCGAAGAGCTCAAGGCCACGCCCCTTCTGGCCGATCTGGCTGCAGAGCACTGCAGCCAGATGCAGGGCATCGAAGTGACCCGGATGCGCCGCGATCACCCGCTCGTAACAAGCCAGTGCCGGCGCGAGGTCGCCCCGCGATTGCAGGGCGAACCCCTCCCTGAATGTTTCTTCAACCGTCACTCAGCGTCGATCCGGGAAAGAAGGGAAGACTGCGCTTGCGAGCTGACGCGCCCAGGAGGCGCGCATAGGCATTGGCGATGGCTGGCGCCACGCAGGGGATGCCGACCTCGCCGATGCCACCGATCGGGTTGCCCTGACCGGCGATGATCTGCACGTCCACGACAGGCATCTCGCTGCCCCGGATGAGTCGGTAGCGATTGAAGTTCGTGGCCTGAGCCACCCCCTTCACGAAGGTCTGCTGCATGTAGAGCGTGGTAGCGATACCTTGCGCAACAGCGCCCTCGATCTGTGCCCGTATCAGATCGGGGTTGATGACCATGCCACAGTCAACCACGGTACTCACCCGATACACGCTGACCGCACCCGTCGTCGCGTTGACCGAGAGTTCGGCAACCTGCCCCATGTAGCTGCCAAAGCCAGCGGCAATCGCCACACCCTGTGCGCGTCCCTTGCCAGGCGCTCCCCACGCCGAGAGCGTCTTCAGCGCGTTGAGTACAGCCATCATCCGGGTGTCGGTGAGGTTGGCCAGCCGGAACTGGATCGGATCCCAGCCGATCGACAGGGCCAGTTCATCCATCGCCGACTCCACCGCAAAGGTGTTGATCGACATGCCGACCGAGCGCCAGTAACCCACCGGAATCGTCGCATCGTGCAGGACCTGCTCGATGAGCGCAGGGCTCAACCGGTAGGGCGTGTTGGCAGCGCCATCGACAGCCGAACTGTCGACCGCGGTGGCACTGGCGCCCCGCTGCACCGCAATCGATGGGGTGACGATGCGGTTGCGCCACTGCGTGATGCGGCCATGAGCGGGCTCGGCCGTGGCCGCGATGAACGAGAGCGCCATCGGACGGTACTGATCGTTGGCAAAGTCCTCTTCGCGCGACCAGGTCAGCTTGACCGGTACACCCGGCATGGCAAGGCCTACCTGCACCGCTTCGCGAATGTAATCCTGCTCGTACTTGCGCCCGAAGCCGGATCCGAGCAAGGTGTTCACGACGCGCACGGTCGAGCCCGCGGGGCACAAGGCCGCCGCGGTCGCTGCGGTGGCATCCGGCCCCTGAGTGGGCGCCCAGACTTCGCACAGGGGCGGTGTTGCGCCGCTCGCAGGCGTATAACGCACCGTGCAGTTCAGAGGCTCCATCGTGGCATGCGCCAGGTAGGGCAAGGCATAGGTGGCGCTCACGGCAGGCGTGGGCAAGCCGCTCACCCAGTTGTTGTTCAAGGCCACCACCGGCGTACCCGAAGCCATCAGCACGGCAGCCCGTGCCGCAATGGCGACCGAATCGTTGGCGGCGGCGCTGGTGGGTGTCGTCCAGTTTACGCTCACGCTGCGTGCGGCTGAGATGGCGTCCCAGGTGGTGGCCGCAACGACAGCCACACCGTTGGACGGCCCACCCACCGGTCCCACCTTGACCAGGGCAAGAGCGCCGGCCGGCTTCGTACCCACTGCACTCACGGTGCCACCGACCACGGGCGCGTGACGTACAGAGGCAAACACCATGCCCGGCAATGTGACATCGATGCCAAACTGCGCGGCACCGGTGACCTTGTCAGGAATATCCACGCGGGGGACCGAAGCGCCCACCAGCGCAGCCGGGTACTGACCCACCGGGGTGTTGGCCCCGGGTGCCAACTGCGCTGCCGCACTCGCCAGAGCGCCATAGGAGAGCTTTTTTGCACCACTCACGACCGAGGTCACGAAGGGAGCCGTCGGCGAAACGACGAGCGAGCAGGCCGACGGGCTGACACTCCAGGTGTTGGCCGCTGCCTGAATGAGCAGCGTACGGGCGTTGGCTGCCGCCTGGCGCAGCCCGGGAGAGAAGAGCCGGATACCCAGACTGCCACCCGTGAATCGCCCCCAGGCACTGGCATTGGCACCACCATGCACGGCATCCACCGGTGCGTGGCGGGCGCGTACCCGGCTCCAGTCCACACGCAGCTCATCGGCCACGATCTGCGACAGGCCGGTCATGATGCCCTGCCCCATCTCGCTACCCGGAATCTGCACGGTGATCAGATCATCACTGCCAACCGTGATCCACGCCGTCACGCTCGATTGCACCGGCACGCTCTGCGCCAGAGCCTCGCCCGTGAGCCGGGCGAGCGGCAACTGCATCCCGACCATCAATCCGCCACCGGCAGCTGCACGCACGAGAAAATCGCGTCGTGTCACACTGACTTCGCTTGCTTCGTTATTCATGGCACCCATGGTTTTCGTCTCCCGATTCAAGGCTAGAGGGAACTCACCGCTTTGCGGATGCGCTGGTAGGTGCCGCAGGCGCACAGATTGCTCATTTCACTCATGATCGAGGTGCCGTGATGACCGGCCTTCATGGCCCCGACCGCCGCCATCAGCATGCCCGACTGGCAGTACCCGCACTGCGGCACCTGGCTGGCCACCCACGCGGCCTGCGCCTTCTGCCCATCGACATCCGCCGCAAGCCCCTCGATCGTCATGATCGACTTGCCCACGGCCGAACCGACGTCCATGTCACAGGACTTCTCCGGCTGGTTGTTCACAAGCACCGTACAGGCGCCACAGATCTCGATGCCGCAGCCGTACTTGGTGCCGGTAAGGCCCAGGAGGTCGCGCAAGGCCCACAGAAGCGGCATGCTGGTGTTCGCGACCGTGATGGTGCGATTCACGCCATTGACGGTAAGCGTCAGGGCCGTGCCTGCACTTGCCTTGGTTGTCGAAGTCGAACCGGTGGACGCCGTGTTTCTGGCGGTGGAATTGCTGCTTTCGCTGGCCATGTCGAACCTCCCGTCTATCCTTTCGTCGCACCAGAAACCATACAGTGCGCAAGGTCCTGCTAGCCCTCGCGGCGCTTGCACGCCGATTAAATTTCATTGAAGCCGAGAGAGTGTTGGCATTCTCGGGTATCTGCCACCACAGCCTGTCGAGCAGCGGCAGGCCCTGATCAACGCGGGGCTGGCGAAGGCTGCGGATCTGGATCAAAGAGCGAGCCACCGGCCAGCACGCGCGCCACCTGGGAGGATGCCAGTACGCTGATCATGGACAGCACAGCCCACGGATAGCTGCCGGTGAGTTCAAAGACGATGACCACGGCACTCACAGGTGCCCCGACCGCGCTCGCCACACAACTGGCAGCGCCCAGCACGGCAAACGTGGCCGCCCCCTCCCCGGGCAGGATCACCCCGACCAGGGCACCCAGCATGGCCCCGGTCGTGTTGCGATCAAAGCGTCCGGTCACCGACTCATGCCCGAAGATCACCCCACCCAGGGGCGCGGAAAAGACCGACGAGGACGCACAGGGCAACCCAGCCGGCCACACCGGTCAGTTCACGCCAGACCTTCAGGTCAACCTCGCGATCAGGCGTCCGGCCGGCCGCTCGACATGGCGATACACCCAATCGGCACTCAACCAGCTCAGAA
>CAIKRR010000064.1 GCA_903829815.1 uncultured Pseudomonadota bacterium
CTGCGAGAGCCACAGACGCCACAGGCGCCTGCCATCGATCGCCGACAGCCCCGCCCACATGCCATCGGGGCCAATGAGCCAACTGAGCACCGAGGGCCTCTCGCCGGCACGAAACACTTGATCCGATTCGAAATAGATGTTGATCTCGAAACTGAGTTGCGCTGAACCCGTCATGGTGATGCCCATCGAGTCGCGAATGCGGCTGCGAGCCCCATCACAAGCCACCAGATACTCGGCGCTGACCTGGCGCACCGCACCCGAGTCGCGATCGAGCAGCGTTGCCTCGACCCGATCCCCGTGATCGACAAAGCCATCCATCTGGGTGCGGTAGCGCAGCTGCGTTGTCGCAAAGCTGCGCGCGTGCTCGCGCAGGATCGGGTCAAACCAGGTCTGCGGGCAGCGCTGGAAGCTCTCGGGCGAATTGAGCGAGGCCTTGCGCTGCGCGTCAGACCCGTAGTCGATGACGGCCATCGGTTCGTCGCGCAAGCGGGTGAGGTACTGCATCCGGCGCGGATAATCGGCCGGCCAGCCGGCCTTGCGCACCCGGTCGGCAATACCCCAGCGCCGACACACCTCCATCGAACGCGCATTGACCGCATTCATGCGCGGCAGCGGAATAGCGCCATCACGCCGCTCGACCAGCAGGCTGGCAATACCGCGCCAGGCCAATTCTATCGACATCGCGAGCCCGACAGGCCCACCGCCCACGATCAATACCGGCACATGTTCCATACGTTCCACCTGCAGCGAGCCTTGTCTCCACGCCAACCGGTACGCCGTACGGCGCCGACTGGACTACCATGGCGGTCATATTAAAGCAGCATGGAGACAAGACATGCGAGGCGCCATCCGCCTTCTGCTCTGCGCGGTGCATGGCATCGCGCTGAGCGCATCACTGCCAGTGCAGGCACAGAGCGACGATCGGTACCCGAGTCGACCGATCAAGCTCATCATCGGCTTCCCCCCCGGTGGCCCCACCGATCTCCTGGGCCGGCTCTTTGCCCAGCGCATGGCCGATGACCTGGGTCAACAGATCATCGTCGAGAACCGCGCCGGAGCCTCGGGCGCCCTGGGCATGGAGGCCGTTGCGCGTGCGCAACCCGATGGCTACACGCTTGCGTATGGCGCATCGAGCAACGTCACGCAACTGCCCGCGCTGCGCAAGCACTTGTCCTTCAGCCCGATCACCGACTTTGCGCCGGTAGGCATGACCGCCACCGGCGCCCTGACGCTGGTGACGAGCAACACGGTACCGGCCCGAACCCTGGCCGAATTCATCGCCTATGCACGGGCCAATCCGGGCAAGCTCAACTTTGCGACCGCAGGGGCGGGCTCGGCACCGCACCTCACTGCGGTGCTCTTCAATGACCAGGCTGGCATCAAGGCGGTGCATGTCCCCTTCACCGGTGGGGCTCCGGCCTTGCAGGCAACGATGCAAGGCAGCACGCAGTACGTGTTCGACACGGCCAGCACCTCGGGGCCCCTGCTGAAATCAACCCAGGTCCGGGTACTGGCACTCACCAGCGCGCAAGGCATGAGCTCTCTGCCCGGGGTGCCAGCCGCCACCGAGGCGGGCCTGCCCGGTTTCGTGGTCACCACCTGGAATGGCATCCTGGCACCCAAAGGGACACCGGCCACCGTCGTCGACCGCCTCAATCGGGCGCTGCGCACCACGCTGGGCGCGCCCGACTTCGTCGAACGACTGAATGGCATGGGCCTCACCCCGGCACCCACGACGCCCGAGGCATTTGGCGCCTTCATCGTTCGGGAGACGCAGCGCTGGACCGACCTCATTGAACGCGCAGGCATTGCACGCGAGTAAGGCCCGGCGTCGTGCACAGTCAAAGCCGCACGGGCACGGCATCTCGCAGCTGAAAACAAAGGAGCATGCGGCCATGGCCGAGCGTTCTTGTGCTGACGATTCACCCCCGACCGGCACGCATCACGCGCAGGTGCCCGCCCTTGAATCGCGACGGCGGCGCGC
>CAIKRR010000065.1 GCA_903829815.1 uncultured Pseudomonadota bacterium
CCTGGTAGAAGCGCAGATGCCTCGTCGTGCATACTCTTGCGAAACCATTACAAGGATTGATGCTCATGGCGCAAAACCGCACGCTCGAGAGGCCCACCAAGCCTCTGCGCCCTGGCGCCGCGATGAGCGCGTTGCTGGCCACGATCCTGACCGTCGTGCTGGTCGCAGCCTGCAGCCGCAACGAGCCGGCGCAGTCTGCAGGTGCGAGCGCCGACACCCTGTACAGCGGAGGCGACATCCTGACCCTTGCCGGCAACGACGTGGAGCAGGTCGAGGCACTGGCCGTGCGCGATGGGCGTATCGTGCTGGCCGGTACCAGGGTCGAGGCCATGAAACTGGTCGGGGCGACAACGACCCAGGTCGATCTGGCGGGCAGGACGCTGATGCCGGGCATCATCGATGCTCACAGCCATCTGCTCAACCATGCCGATTCGTTGGTGCAGGCGGCGCTTGGACCGCCTCCGATCGGGGGTGTCGAATCCGTTGCCGACATCATCACCGCGCTGCAGGCACTGAAGGCCCGGCTGCCGGCCGAAGACAGTGCCGTGCTGCTTGGCCAGGGTTACGATCAGGACGCGCTGAAGGAACGACGCCATCCCACGGCGGCCGACCTGGACGGCGCCTTCCCGGACACACCGGTTGTCATCGTGCACAACTCAGGCCACATGCTGGTGGCCAACAGTGCGGCACTCAAGGCCGCCGGCATCAGCGCCGGCACCGCCGACCCGGCAGGGGGTGCCATCCTGCGAAAGAAAGGCTCGCGCGAACCCGAAGGTCTGATCCAGGAGACCGCGATGCATGCCTTCATCGACCTGGTGAAGCCCAGGCGCAGCACCGAGAAGCAAGCAGCACTGATTCGTCAGTCGATTGCGCATTACGCCGCCAACGGTGTCACGACGGCGGCCGAGCACCTGCTGCTACCCGGCCAGCCTGAAGTGCTCGAAGCCGCGGCAACGCAGGGGCTGCTAGCGATCGATGTGGTGGCCACCCCCGCCTACCTCATGGCCGATGCCCTCATCGGCACGGGCGCAATGCGCTTTGGCGAGTACCGCAGCGGACTCAAATATGGGGGCATCAAGCTGGCCCTGGATGGATCACCCCAGGGCAAGACCGCTTTCATCACCGAGCCTTATCTGACGCCGGTTCCCGGGTGCAGTCGCAACTGCAAGGGGCTGCCCTCCCTCACCCAGTCGGAATTGAACCGGCTCGTCCTGCTCGCGTACCGCAACAAGGTCCCGGTTTTTGCCCATGCCAATGGCGACGCCACCATCGACATGTTGATCAAGGCGCATGAAGCCGCTGAGGACGCACTGGGCGAGCAGTCGACCGATCGTCGTACGGTGGTGATCCATTCGCAGATCATGCGCCCTGACCAGATGAGTGCCTATCAGCGTCTTGGCCTGCTGCCCTCGTTCTTCACCAACCATGTCTTCTACTGGGGTGACATCCATCTGGCCAACCTGGGTCCTGTGCGTGCCCACTACCTCAGCCCGCTGCGCAGCGCGCTCGATGCCGGCATCCGCGCGAGCAATCACACCGACAGCATCGTGACGCCGCTCGACCCGATGTTTCTGCTGTGGACGTCGGTCAATCGCGT
Organism: uncultured Pseudomonadota bacterium; assembly: GCA_903829815.1. Taxonomy (GTDB): domain Bacteria; phylum Pseudomonadota; class Gammaproteobacteria; order Burkholderiales; family SG8-39; genus CAIXPL01. Next base: position 1,598 of record CAIKRR010000065.1, read on the forward strand.
GACCCGAAGCGGTCAGGTGCTCGGCGAATCGGAGCGTGTGAGCGCCTGGCAGGGACTGCGCGCATTGACCTTGAACGCCGCCTACGAATACCGCGAGGAGAAAGACAAGGGTTCGCTCGAAGTGGGCAAACTGGCCGATCTGGTCATTCTGAGCGCCAACCCAATCAAGGTAGAACCGATGGCGATACGCGACATCAAGGTCCTGGAAACCATCAAGGCAGGCAAGACGATCTTCAAGGCACCGTAGCGAGGCAGTTCGGGCGCACTACCCGAACCCGGCCTTGCCTCATGCCTGTCAGCGGCGGGCAAACACCAGTGCGCCCTTGGCACCACCGGCCGGATCAATGAGCTGCAAGACGCCTGCACGCAGTTCAAATCGATCGACCCGGGCGAGCCGTTCGACAAACCGGGCCTCGGCGACCATGGCCTGCTCGGTGCAGGCCATTCGAGTGAGCACGGCCTTGCCCGGGATGATCCGACCCGGCGAATAACCATCGGTCACGGGCATCACATATCGATTGCAGCCCGCACGCCCCACCAGACGACCGTCCAGATAGACGAGCGATATCTCGATACCCTCTCCGACCGGCTCGCCGGACTGCCAGGCAGCGAGTGTCCAGGGCGGTCCCGCCAGCGACTCGAGTGCCGGAAA
>CAIKRR010000066.1 GCA_903829815.1 uncultured Pseudomonadota bacterium
AGCGTCAGCGCGAAGTGCTCGACGTTGGGGTAGAACGGCTGCGTGCCGTCGATGGCAGGCCCATCCGTGCCGCGGCGCTGCTTGAGGATTTCGGCATCGGCGAGATCGATCATGGCGTCCTTGCCCACCCGGAGGTGCACGAGGCCCAGCTCTTCGCGCCACCGGTCGACGGTGCAGCCGAGAACGTCGCAGTAGAAGGCAGCCATCGCCTTCAGGTCACGGACCCGAAGAACGAGGTGATCAAGGCCGATGGGTTCGAGCTTCATGGGGAACGACAGTAGCATGAGTGCGCGAGTTCGGGTGCAGTGCGCGGCTCACCTCTTCGGGCCTGATGGTGCTCTGGTGCCATTCGAAGTGAAACGGTGCCAGGGCATCACAGATCGCATTCACCAGCGCCGCGGGTGGCCCGACGATGCCACCCTCGCCCAGACCCTTCACGCCGAGTTCGTTCAGTCGCGAGGGTGTTTGGGCATGAATGATTTCGACAGCCGGCATGTGTGCCGCCACCGGCAGCGCATAGTCCATGAGGCTGCCACTGAGGTTCTGGCCGTTCGCATCGTGCTCGATGCGCTCGCCCAGGGTGGCGCCGATGCCCTGGATGACACCACCGACAATCTGGCCCTCGGCGATCGTGGGGTTCAGCAGCACCCCGGCATCGTGGCCCACCACATAGCGAAGGATGCTCGTCTCGCCGGTGTGCGTATCCACTTCGACCACGGCGAGGTGCACGCCATGCGCCCAGGTCACGGTGGACGGCTCCCAGGTCTCGGTGGCCTCTTCGCCCGCCATCCATTGTGCGAGGTTCCGGCCATGATCGGGCGCACCCCTGAGCCGGACGCTGCCGGCCGTGATCTCCAGATCGTCCGGGGCGCATTCCAGTTCTGCCGCCGCACGCTCGAGGACTCGGGCGCGCAGTGTCTGGCTGGCACGCCGGATGGCTGCCGAGGAATTCACGGCGCTGCGACTGGCGATCGTGCCATAGCCCCGCGCAATCGCCGCCGTGTCGCCGATGCGCATGTTGATCTTGTCGGGTGACACACCCCACTCATCGGCAGCGACCTGCGCAAACACGGTTTCATGGCCCTGCCCCTGGCTGCAAGCACCGGTGGCGACCGTGAACGTGCCATCGGCCTCGATGCGCACGGTGGCATCCTCGAACGGTCCGGCACCCGACCCCTCCACATAGCACCCCAGTCCGAGCCCGATGTATCGGCCCTGCAGGCGTGCCGCGCGCTGCTCGGCGCGAAAGGTCTCGATCCCGCCAATGGCGGCCAGCACCTGACGCAAGCCCCCTGGAAAATCGCCGGCGTCGTATCGGATGCCCACGCCATCCCGATAGGGAAGGCCGATGGCGTGAGGCATGCGCTCCGGACCGATCATGTTGCGAAGGCGCACCTCGGCGGGCTCCAGGCCGAGATCGCGGGCGACAAGGTCGATGAGTCGCTCGATGACGAAGACAGCTTCGGGGCGACCCGAACCGCGATACGGCGCATTGGGCGCGGTATGGGTCACCACCACCGTGGCGGTGAGGTCCAGGTGCGCGATGTCGTACTGGCTGGCGATATGCGTGGCGGTGTTCGAGGGTGCGCCGATGCCCACCGGCATGAAGGCGCCCGAATCCTTCACGAAATGATCAGTGAGCGAGAGGATGCGGCCGCTTGAATCGAATACCACTTCGGCGTCATGGCGGTCGTCGCGCGAGTGGGTCGAGCCCATCAGATGTTCGCTCCGCTGTTCGATCCAGGCCACCGGCCGTGCCAGGCGCCGTGCGAGCCACGCAACCAGGATGTCCTCGGGGTAGACATGGCCCTTCACCCCGAATCCTCCGCCGACGTCGGGGGCGACGCAGCGCACGGCTGTCTCAGGCAACTTCAACTGCCGTGCCACTTCGCGGCGTACCCAGTGCACGACCTGGGTCGCCGACCAGATGGTGAGCGAATCGGCGGTGGCATCCCACTCGGCCACCACCCCGCGGCACTCCATCGGCATGGCCGCGATGCGCGGATTGACGAAGCGCCTGCGCAATCGGTGCAGCCCGGGGGCGGTGGGCGCCGCGCCGGTGCGCCAGCGCATGCGTGCGATCCGGTTGTCGGGGGCACTCGGGTGCACCGCGATCGCACCGGGCTCCATACTGGCCTCGATGCCGACCGATGCGGGCAGTGGCTCGATGACGGCATCGATGGCTTCGGCGGCATCCTCGGCTTCGAGGCGCGTTGCGGCGACCACGATGGCATAGGGTTCGCCCGCCCAGTGCAGCGTGTCGCGCGCGAGCAGAGGCTGGTCGGGGATGGCGAAGTGATGGTCGACCTCGCGCCGCCAGTTCTCGGGTGGTGCGTTCTGCATGCC
>CAIKRR010000067.1 GCA_903829815.1 uncultured Pseudomonadota bacterium
ATCACGTTGGCCTTCCAGCGCAGAAGGGCGACCGCGGCCCCTGCGGTGATGAGCGCAGCAACGAGGTCGAATCGGCCGGCAATCCCGTCTGGCCACAGCACATGAGCGGCAAAGAACACTGCCAGGCTGGCGATGACCCCGACGACTGCGGCGGTGATCGCGGTAAGCGGTGCAGTCACGCGCGCCACGCTGCGGGTCGATTCGACCAGCGGACCGCCCGCGAGGATGAAGAGAAAGGAGGGCAGAAAGGTGAACCAGGTGGCCACGCACGCGGCCAGTGCGCCCCCGAGGAACCGTGCCTCGCTGCCGAGCAGCGCCGATGAGTGGCCGCCGACATAGCCCACGAAGCTCACGATCATGATGAGCGGACCCGGCGTCGTTTCACCCAGCGCGAGTCCGTCGATCATCTGTGCCGGTGTGAGCCAATGGAACTGCTCGACCGCGCCCTGCCAGACATAGGGCAGCACCGCGTAGGCACCACCAAAGGTAAGCAAGGCCGCCTTGGTGAAGAACCAGCCCATCTGCGCGAGCGTGTCATCCCAGCCGCGGAGGACAACAAGTATGCCCATCGGTATCAGCCACAGGAGGCTGGCAATGCCCGTGACCCAGGCAAGGCGAGACCAGCGAAATCGGGCGTGCGGGGGGCGCGGGGTGTCGTCGTCGATGATGGGCTTGGCCAACGCGATCGCAGCATCGATCACCTGATCACTGGCCTTGACTTGGGTGGCGGCGCCAGACGTCGGGGCATGCCCGCCACCGATCGATACGGTGTGTGGCGCGACGCGCCCGAGCACGTGGCCAATGAGGGCTGCCGCGATCACCACCGCTGGAAACGGCACGTCAAGGATCGCGATCGCGACGAACGAGGCGGCGGCAATGAGCCAGAGCGGGGCGTTGCGCAAGGTGCGGGAGCCGATGCGGTGTGCAGCCTGTACCACGATGGCGATCACCGCCGGCTTGATGCCCAGAAAGAGGCCTGCCACCACAGGGGTATTGCCCCAGGTCATGTAGACCCATGAAAGCCCGATCATGAGGGCAAGCGAAGGCAGCACGAAGAGCGAGCCGGCGACGATGCCACCGGCCGTGCGATGCATGAGCCAGCCGATGTAGGTGGCCAGTTGCTGCGCTTCGGGCCCGGGCAGCACCATGCAGTAGTTGAGTGCGTGCAGGAAGCGCCGTTCCGAGAGCCAGCGGCGTTCATCGACCAGTACCCGATGCATGATCGCAATCTGCCCGGCCGGGCCGCCAAAGCTGATGAACCCGAGTTTCAGCCAGAAGCCCACGGCTTGCCAGAAGTCGATCCCCCGGGTGGCTGGCTGGGATGCGGTGACAGGGGTATGCGTTGTGGCCGGATCGGGGGGTGATCGAGTCGATTCGGTCACTGGCGTCGGTTTCCTCGAAGAGGGGCAGGGCGGTAGGGGAAGTCCGCTCTCGATTCTATTCTATGATCGGGGACCAATCCGCACCGGGTCTGACGCCTCGTCCCTTCCGATGAACACTTCCTTGCCCCTTTTGCTCCCCATGCGCCGCAACGGCATCGCACTGGTCTTTCTCGCGGCGCTTGCCTCCCCGGCGCGGGCAGCCGATGCGCCCGGCGTCCGTGAGCCTGCAGCCTCGACCGGTAACGATGCACCGCTCGATGCCGTCGTGGTGAGTGCCAGTCGAACCGAGCAGCGCATCATGGATACCGCAGCTTCCATCGATGTGATCGGACGGCAGCAGATCCAGGACGGGCAGGCCGCCTTCAACCTGTCGGAACCCCTGGCACGTGCGCCCGGGCTTGTGGCGCTCAATCGCCAGAACTATGCGCAGGATCTGCTCATTTCCTCGCGCGGCTTCGGTGCCAATTCAACCTTCGGGGCACGGGGCTTGCGCATCTACGTCGATGGCATCCCGGGCACGATGGCCGATGGCCAGGGGCAGATCTCGCATATCGACCTGCCTTCGGCCGAACGGGTCGAGGTGCTGCGCGGGCCCTTCTCGGTGCTCTATGGCAACTCGGCCGGTGGCGTGGTGAGCGTCTTCACCGAGAGCGGGCGACCCGGCCTGCATGCCACGCCCTATTTTTCGGCCGGTTCCTTCGGCCAGATGAAAGGCGGTCTCAAGGTCGATGGGGCTGACGCCACGCGCGACTTCGTGATCGATGCGGGCACTCTGCGTACCCAGGGCTATCGCGAGCATGGCAGTGCCGATCGGCAAAATGCCAATGCCAAACTCGGGCTGCGCCTGGGCGAAGACACCACGCTTGGCGTGATCGCCAACAACGTGTCCTTGAGTGCGCTTGATCCGCTCGGCTTGACCGCGTCGCAACTGGCCTTCGATCGTCATGCGGCCGGTACCGGTGCCATCACCTACAACACCCGCAAGACGGTCAATCAGACGCAAGGCGGGCTGGTGTTCACCCATCGTGTCAGTGCCGACGATTCGTTCACCATTGCGCCCTATCTGGGTGACCGGCAGACGATGCAGTACCTGGCCACGGCCACCAATGGCGTGCTGCGATTGCAGCGCAATTATTACGGTCTGAACAGTGCCTGGAATCACCGCGGCGAGATCGCCGCGATGCCGCTCACGCTCGTGGCGGGTATCGAAGGCGGCGGCAATGACGATCATCGTCTGGGTTATGCCAGCACGGCGGGCAACCAGACCGGCCCGGCCACCCAGGACTACTCGATGCTCGCGCGCAATCTCGACGGGTTTGCGCAGGGCTCGCTGCGGGCAAGTGACGCTGTGGCTTTCACCGCTGGCCTGCGGGCGTCGCGCACGGCGCTCGAGTCGCAGAGCAATCTCACCCCGGCGCAGAGCCCCGGGGGGCATGCTTACCGAGCGCTCACCGGCATGGGCTCGGTGCAGTACGACCTGCGCGAGCAGACCAGCGTTTATGCGTCCTATGGCACCGGCTTCGACACCCCGACGCTGAATCAGGTGTTCTACAGCCCTGCCTATGTCGCCAACCCATCCAATCCCAACACCGGCAATATCGGATTGCAGGCGGCCAGTACCCGGCAGGTTGAAATCGGTTTGAAGAGTGCGCTTGGACGCAGCGGCCGGGTGACGCTGGCCATCTTTGATGCGGCAACCACCAACGAGGTGGTCGTCGACAGCAGCGTCAGCGGCAAGACCGCCTTTGGCAACGCACCTGCCACCCACCGCAAGGGGGTCGAACTCTCGCTCGTGGCGCCGCTCTCTGTCGAGGTGCAGGCGAGCGTTGCTCTGGCCGCAATCGATGCGCGGGTCACCCAGACCTATCAGGGATACAGCGGCACGACGGTGGTGTCGGGCAATCGGATTCCGGGTGTGCCAGGGCAGACTGCGTTTGCCGAACTGATGTGGCGCAGACCCGATCGGGCGCTCGAGGTGGCGGCCGAGACGCGTGCCGCTGCAACGATTGCCGCCAATGACGTGAATGGTGCCTGGTCTGGCGGCTATGGGGTAGTGGCGCTGCGTGCTGTGGCGCGTCAGCGCGTCGCGCGGTGGGACATCTCGGAGTTTGCCCGCGTCGACAACCTGTTTGATCGGGCCTACGTAGGCTCGGTCATCGTCAATCAGGCATCGAGCCAGTTCTACGAGAGCGCGCCCGGGCGCAACTGGCTGGTCGGGGTGCGGGCAAGCTACAACTTCGAGTAAGACGCGGCCGACAGGTTCGGGCGAAGGGTTCGGCCAGCCTACACCCGCGGGTCAGGGCATGGGTAACCCAGCGCCACTGCCCCGTAGATCGAGCCCTGCACATCCCAGGTGAGGGCGATGTGCTGTGACACGGTATGGATGTCGCGCCAGATGCGCTGCAGCGGATGGCCTGCTTCCAGGCCGCGGGCACCGAGTGCTGGCACCAGTTGGTCGACGGCATCCACGCACAGGCGCGTGGCAAAGCCGTTGTCGCCCCGGTAGCGGGCCCGTGTCGGCAGATCGGCGATGCGACCGGCAAGCCCGTCGGCGATGATCTCGTCGCGATTGCGAAACACCAGAGCCTGCGCTGCGTTGATGCCCGAGAGCGCATCGGCCACGCGCAACTGGATGCTCTGCTGCGCACTGATCGTCGCCCCGGTGATCGACGTGCGAGCGGTCAGCGCCTCGATCACCACCTCGGCTGCGCCGCGCGCCAGACCGATGACGTTGCCAACCAGGTTGAACGAAAACGTGCCAAAAAGTGGCTGGCTGTAGAGGTATCCAGGGTTGACCGCGCTGCCCGGTGTCGGGCCACCGCGCAGCCCCACTGCTTCGAGCATGCGGTGCTCGGGAATGAACACATCGTCCATGAACACATCGTTGCTGCCGGTGCCGGCCATGCCCGTGGAGTACCAGGTGTCCTCCACCCGTACATCGCGCATCGGCATCAGCAGGTAGTGGAAGGCGCGGCGTCCGTCGAGGAGAGGATCATCGAACGCGGCCAGTACGATCAGCCAGTGCGCGTGGTCGACGCCGCTTGAATAACGCCATTGACCGGTGAGCCGGATGCCACCGGTTACGCGCGTGATCTGGCTCTTCTGGCAGAGGAAGGAACTTGCAACGAGGGCGCCGGGTTGCTCGTCCCACACCTCGGCCTGGGCTTGGGGGTCGAACATGCCCAGAATCCAGGCATGGCAGGCAAAGAGGGTGGCCACCCACGAACTCGAGCCGCAGGCCCGCGCCAGTTCGGTACCGAGCGCTGTCTGGCTGCCGAAAGGCAACTCCAGGCCGCCGAAGGCGCGCGGCTGCATGATGCGGTAGAAGCCGGCCTCGATGAAGTCGCGGTGGGTGTCATCGGGCAGTCGGCGCAATCGCTCGGTGCTCGTCGCGCGTTTGCGCAGCACCGGCAGCAGGGCGCGGGCGCGCTCGAGGATGTCATCGAGCGTGGTCTGGTCGGGATTCAAGGTGATTTCCGGCATCGCGAGGTCGTTCCGGTCGAGCGTTTCCATCCCACGCACCCTGCAATCGACATCATGCGCCAGGCGGCGTGAGGCAGTCGTATCGCAGCAGACGTGCGGGAAGTGTCCGGATATGGTTCAATGATTGAACAAAGCGGCGATTACCTGCCGCCTGCGGGCATGCTAGCTGATTTTGCACTGTGCGTCCCCGACGCGCGGCTGCGGGTCCAGGCAGCGTGCGGCAAGCCGATGGTTGCGCCTATGGCGTGGCCGGTTTCAATGGAAGGAGCATCGATTGGCAACGAGGAAAGTTTCCCTGCCCGGGGTGGATCTTGAAGTGTTCGATGGCGGCTCGGGTGCCCCGCTGATATTCCTGCACGGTGCCAGTGGATTGGACGCCGGCTCGCCTTTCGTCGGCGCCCTGGCTGCACGGCGGCGCCTGATTGCGCCCTCGCATCCCGGATTCGGGGCGTCCTCGCTGCCCGACTGGGTCGACGCGCCGCCCGACATCGCCCACATCCATCTCGAACTGTTCGATGCGCTGGGCATCGACCCGTCGCAGCCCCTGGACCTCGTGGGCTGCTCGCTCGGTGGCTGGATTGCGGCCGAGATCGCCGTGCTTGTCCCGGCGCGCATCCGGCGCCTGGTGCTGGTGGGGCCGGTCGGTGTGAAGACCGGGCCGATCGACGCGCTCGACATCCCCGACATCTACACGCTGTCGGCCGCCGCGGTCGACAAGTGCCTCTACCACGAGCCTGCGCGCTGGAAACTCGATCCGGCCAGCATGACCGACAAGCAGCTCGAGATCATGGTGCGCAATCGCGAAACCACGGCGCTCCTCACTTGGGAGCCCTGGATGCACAACCCCAAGCTGCGGCATCGCCTGCACCGGGTGAGCGCGCCCACGCTCTTCATCCGGGGCGAGAGTGACGGGCTCGTGTCGGCCGAGTACCTCGCACGCTACGCGGCCCTTGTGCCCGGTGCCACCATCAGCACCATCGCGGCAGCGGGCCATGTGCCGCACATCGAGCAGCCCGAGGCCTTCGTGCGCACCGTATTCGACTTCCTCGGCGCCTAGAGCGCGCTCGATCGATCTGGAGATCACCGATTCATGAAAGCCTGGCACTTCAGCGAGACTGCCTATCCGTATCTGCCGCCTGCCTCCGAGTACGACTCGATCCGCGTCAGCCTGCCCAACAAGCATTACGACCCGGTGAAGGGTGCCGAACTCTGGGACCGTTACCTCGACGAGTGGTGTATCGCCGAGGACGAGGGGCTCGAGATCATGATGAACGAGCACCACCAGACGGCCACCTGCGTCGATCCGGCGGCCCCGCTCATCCTTGCCGCGGTTGCCCGTCTGACGAAGAAGGCGCGCCTGCTCATCCTTGGCAACCCGATTGCCAATCGGCGCCAACCGGTGCGCATCGCCGAAGAGATGGCGCTGATCGACGTGCTCTCCAAGGGGCGGGTCGAGGCGGGCTTCGTGCGTGGCGTCCCGTATGAACTGTCGCCGGCCAACAGCAACCCGGTGCGCACCAACGAACGACACTGGGAAGCGCTCGACCTCATCGTGCGGGCGTGGACGAACACGAGCGGTCCCACGAGCTTCGAGGGCCAGTTCTTCCACCATCGCAACATCAACATCTGGCCGCGCCCCTACCAGGCACCGCACCCGCCGGTGTGGGTCAGTACCACCAGCCCGGGTGGTGCCACCCGGGTCGGACAAAATGGCTATATCCAGGCCACCTTCCTCACCGGCTTTGACGGCACCCGCGCCGTGTTCGATTCGTATCGCAAGGGCTGGCGTGCGGCCGGTCGTGGCAACGACATTCCGAACCATCGGCTCGCCTACGCGGCGCTGGTGTACGTCGCCCCCGACGAGGCACAGGCGCGTGCCGGTGCCGAAAAACTGCTCTGGTATGTCACCGCCAACAAGGTGTCGCCGCAGTTTGCCAACCCGCCAGGCTATGTGAACGCGAGCGCCGTAGTCCAGATGATGCGCGGCGCCTCGCATCCGCTCTCGGCCTTCAAGGCCAACGCCTCGGTCGACAAGGCCATCGAGTCGGGCATCATGTTTGCGGGCACGCCCGATCAGGTGCGCGCGCAGATCGCCCGCTTCTACGACCATGTGGGCGGCTTCGGGCACCTGCTCAACATGGGGCAGGCCGGATTCCTCGAGCATGACGAAACGGTGCTTGGCATTCGCACCTTCGCTCGCGAGGTCTATCCCTGGCTGAAGGAGACCTACCCCGACACCGCCGTGTCGGGCTTCGAGTCGCAGGGTGGGGCGGCGGCCAACGGGGCTGCAGGCTGGAAGGGGCCGCTTGTGTGAGTGCGCCGATGCTCATGAACCGGCTCTTTCCGGTTCATGTGGCGCAGTTCGACTTTGATGAGGCGTTTCAGACCCGGGTGCGCACCCGGGTCAAGCGCTATCTCGAATCGGCGCGTGCCCGTCGTGACATTGCCGGTTCACCCACCGATGTGGTCGACACCTCGTATTTCTCGGGTCGTTCGGTGCTCGCCGATGCCGGGCTCGAGGAACTGCGCGATGCCATTCTGGATGCTGCGCGACAGTATCTGGATTGCTTTGGTGCCGGTGACATGCCGCTTGCCATCGAGCACTCCTGGATCAATCTCTTTCGCCCCGGCATGCAGGAGAGCGAGCATGCGCACGAGGGTAGCGTGCTCTCCTGCAGTTACTACGTCGATGCACCGGTGCACAGTGGCGACTTTCTCGTGCCCGACCCGATCGGTGCGCGGCGCATTCACCGCACCTTTCTCGGACTGTCGGGCCATACGAGCGATGGCGCAACCGGCGCGCGCTTCGTGCCGCAACCCGGGCGTCTGGTGATGTTCGAATCGTGGATACCGCACGCGGTCCTTGGCAACAAGTCGGACGACACCCGTATCTCGATCGCCACCAATCTGAAGCGGCGCTGAGAGGGGGTCAAGCGGGCGCTGAGGGTCTTTGCGCGCCGGGGGATGCGCGGCCCGAGCGCTCGGGGTAGCATCTCGCCCTGACGAGGGCCGCTCGGCCCCGCGGATATGAGGAGACACCCCCAAGTGGCCACCATCAATGTGAATGGGCGATCGATGCAGGTCGACGCGAGCCCCGATACCCCTGTGCTCTGGGTTCTGCGCGACGAACTGGGCATGACCGGCACCAAGTTTGGCTGCGGCATGGCCCTCTGTGGCGCCTGCACCGTGCATCTGGACGGGGCTCCGGTGCGCTCCTGCTCGCTGCCCTTGTCGGCCGCGGTGGGGCATCGCATCACCACCATCGAGGCGATGAGTGGCACGCCGGTTGGCAAGGCGGTGCAGGCCTCCTGGGTGGCCCAGGACGTGCCGCAGTGCGGCTACTGCCAGTCGGGTCAGATCATGAGTGCGAGTGCGCTCCTTGCCAGGAACCGCAAGCCCACCGATGCCGATATCGATCAGGCCATGTCGGGCAACATCTGCCGTTGCGGCACCTACAACCAGATCAGGGCCGCGATCAAGCAGGCGGCCGCTTCGCTCACCGGGAGGGCCTGATCATGACCGACATTCTCAATCTGAGTCGTGGCAAGGCCCTCGGCACCACCTCGCGGCGTGATTTCCTGCGTGCCACGGGGCTTGCCGCGGGTGGCCTGACACTGGGCTTTGCGCTGCCTGCCGCCAGTCGCCTTGCGCTGGCTGCAGCACCGACTGACACCACGATCAACGCGTTCCTGCGCATTGCAGCCGATGGCACCTGCACCGTGGTGTGCGGCCTCTCGGAGATGGGGCAGGGCGTGCATACCGCGATTCCGATGCTCATTGCCGAGGAACTCGACGCCGACTGGACGCGAGTGAAGGTCGAGCAGGCGCCGGTGGACAAGGCCTACTCGAACCCGATCTTCGGGATGCAGGCAACGGGTGGCTCGACCTCGATTCGCGGCCACTGGGAACCGATGCGCAAGGTGGGTGCTGCTGCCCGCGCCATGCTCGTGAGTGCCGCAGCCGAGACCTGGAAGGTGCCGGCGAGCGAATGCCGTACCGAGCGCGGTCAGGTCATTCATTCGAGCGGCAAGCGGCTTGCCTACGGCAAACTCGCTGCATCGGCGGCCAAGCAGCCGGTACCCGAGACCGTGACCTTGAAGGACGCATCGAAGTTCACGATTCTCGGGCGCAATCTGCGCCGACTCGATACCCCGCCGAAGGTGAACGGCAGCGCCAAGTACGGCATCGATGTGCGCCTGCCCGGCATGCTCACGGCCGTGATGGCGCGACTGCCCGTGCCGGGTGCCAAAGTGGTGTCCTTTGATGCCACCAAGGCCAAGGCCGTGCCCGGGGTGCGTCAGGTGCTGCAGATTCCCTCGGGCGTAGCGGTGCTGGCCGATGGTTACTGGGCGGCGAAGAAAGGGCGTGATGCGCTCGAGATCCAGTGGGATGCCGGGATCAGTGGCAACCTCTCCTCGGCCAGCGTGTCGGCGATGCTTGCCGATGGCGCAGCGCGCGCAGGAGCGGTTGCCCACACTGTGGGCGATGTTGCTGCGGTGAAGCCTGCACGCACGCTCGAGGCGAGCTACGAGGCACCGTATCTGTCGCATACCTGCATGGAGCCCTTGAACTGCACCGCCTGGGTCCATGATGGCGAGGCCGAGATCTGGTCGGGTACGCAGTCGCAAGGGCCGTCGCAAGGCATCGTGAGCCAGATTGCCGGTGTCGCACCCGGCAAGGTCAAGATCAACACCCTGTACCTGGGGGGCGGCTTCGGACGGCGTTTCGCCCCCGACTTCACCATCGACGCGGCCATGCTCTCCAAGGCGGCGGGCGTACCGGTGAAGCTGGTCTACACCCGTGAGGACGACACTCGGGCCTGGTTCTACCGGCCGGCCGGTGTCACCCGGTTCACCGCAGGTCTGGATGCGGCAGGCGTTGCGCAGTCGTTCACGGCAACGGTGGCGTCCCCGTCGATCATGGAGTCCTCGGGCTTCATGAAGATTCCGCCCAATGGCGTTGACCATTTCGCGGTGGAAGGGACCGAAGATCACCCCTACGACTTCCCCAACCAGCGCATCGATTATTCGCGGGTCGAGCCGGGCGTGCGGGTCTGGTTCTGGCGCTCGGTGGGTCACTCGCAGAACATCTTCTTCACCGAGAGCTTCGTTGACGAGATGGCGGGTGCGGCGGGCAAGGATCCATTCGAGTACCGGCGAGGCCTGCTCAGTCGCCAGCCGCGTTACCGCGCAGCGCTCGAGCTGGCCGCGGAACGCGCGGGCTGGGGCAAGCCCTTGCCGGCCGGTGTCCATCGGGGCATCGCGGTCGGGCAGTCCTTTGGCAGCTATGTGGCCGAAGTGGCTGAAGTATCGGTGGCTGCCGATGGCTCGATCAAGGTGCATCGGGTCGTGTGTGCCGTCGATTGCGGTCAGGTGGTGAACCCCGACATCGTGAAGCGCCAGATGGAAAGCGCGATCATCTACGGCATGACCGCAGCCTTGTACGGGCGCATCACGCTCAAGGATGGCCGGGTCGAGCAGGGCAACTTCGATACCTACCCGATGGTGCGCATCAACGAGGTGCCGCCGATCGAAGTGCATATCGTGGCAAGCACCGAGAAGCCCGGTGGCGTCGGTGAGCCTGGCTTGCCGCCTTTTGCGCCGGCGGTGGCCAACGCGATCTTTGCTGCAACTGGCAAGCGCTTGCGTGAACTGCCCTTCGATACGTCGCAGTTGAAGAGGGCCTAGTGGCGGGCTTTGGTATCGGTCAGCCGGTTACCCGGCTCGAAGATGCCCGTTTCCTGACCGGGCAGGGTCGATATGTGGGTGATATCGACCTCGCCCGGCAGGCGCATGCGGTGGTGCTCTATTCGCCCCACCCGCATGCCCTCATTCGCTCGATCGACATCGAGTCTGCGGGCGCTGCGCCAGGCGTGCTGGCCGTGCTCACCGGGGCCGATGCCGAGGCTGCAGGGCTGGGTGGATTTCCGCCCCTTTTCATGCCGGCTGTTCGCGGTGAATTGATCGGGTTTCGCACCCTGCGTCCGATACTCGTGAGCGATCGCGTCCGTTGCATGGGCGATCGTGTGGCGCTCGTCGTTGCCGAAACGCTTGCGCAGGCGCGTGACGCGCTCGATCTGATCGTGGTCGATTACGAGCCGCTGCCGGCCCTCGTCGATATCGAGGCGGCCGCAACACCCGGAGCCGACGCCATCTGGCCCGACTGCCCCGGCAATGTGGCGTTTACCCTGCGCCACGGTGATGCGGCAGCCACGGCGGCGGCCTTCGGGCGGGCCGATCATGTGGTGAACCTGCGTCTTCGCAACAACCGGCTGATCGCGGCGGCCATCGAGCCACGCTGTGCCCTCGGTGTCTACGACGCCGGCGCCCAATCGTGGACCCTCTACACCGCGTCGCAGAATCCGCACGGCGTTCGCACCATGATCTGCGATTCGGTGCTGCGCGTGGCGCAATCGCGGCTGCGGGTGATTGCGCCCGATGTGGGCGGCGGCTTTGGTCTGAAGACCAACCCCTACCCGGAAGACGCACTGGTGCTGTGGGCAGCCCAGGTGTGTGGGCGGCCGGTGAAGTGGGTTGGCAGTCGCAGCGAGTCATTTCTGTCTGACAACCACGCCCGCGATCAGGTCATTGAAGGCGCGCTTGCGCTCGATGCGACAGGACGCATCCTTGCCCTGCGTGCGCAGGCCCTGCATGCGTTGGGCGCCTACACCTTTTCGGCCGGTGTGGCGCCGATCGAAACCGCGCTCAAGCTCATTCCGGGGTTCTATGACATCGGTACGCTCGATGTGTCGACCCGCGCGGTGTTTACCCATACCTCGCCACTGTCTTCCTATCGCGGCGCGGGCCGGCCCGAGGCCACTTACCTCATGGAGCGCCTGCTCGACGAGGCGGCGGTGCAACTGGGGATCGACCGGCTCGAGATTCGTGCACGCAACGCCATTGCGCCGGCTCGCATGCCCTACGCCACCGCGACCGGCATGGTGTATGACAGCGGTGATTTCGCAGCCTTGATGAGAGCCTGCGCCGAGGCGGCCGACTGGCAAGGGTTCGCTGCGCGGCGCGCAGCGAGCGAGCGAGCAGGTCGGCTGCGTGGCCGATCGATCGTGGGTTACATCGAGCAGGGCGGTCGGTTCAACGATCGGATGGAACTGCGCTTCGACCCTTCGGGCAGTGTGAGCGTGGTGGCGGGCACCCACTCGCATGGCCAGGGTCATGCCACCACCTATGCGCAGATGGTGCACGAGTGGCTCGGTATTGCGCTCGAGCAGATTCGCTTCGTGCAGGGCGATACCGACCAGGTGCCGTTTGGCCGCGGCAGTTTCGCCGCGCGGGCTTCCCTTGTGGGGGGCTGCGCCTTGCGTCTGGCGGCCGATGCCATCATCGAGCGTGCGCGTCCGATTGCGGCCGGGTTGCTCGAAGCCGCAGCGGCCGATCTCGCCTTTGCCGACGGGGCCTTTCAAGTCCTCGGTACCGATCGCACGGTGAGCTTGCCTGCGGTGGCGCGCGCCGCGTTTCGTCCGTTCGGGCTGCCTGCCGGTGATGCGGTGGGCCTGGAAGCCTCGGGCAGTTGGGCGGCCGAGCCACCCAACTATCCCAATGGGGCGCATGTCTGCGAGCTCGAGGTCGACCCCGAAACCGGTGTCGTCTCGATCGATCGGTACACGGTGGTCGATGACATCGGCACCGTCATCAACCCGATGATCTGTCTGGGCCAGGTGCACGGGGGCCTTGCGCAGGGTATCGGGCAGGCCCTCCTCGAGTCGGTGGTACACGATCCTGAGTCGGGGCAACTCCTCACTGGCAGTTTTGCCGATTACGCGATGCCCCGGGCCGATGATTTTCCGGCCTTCGATGTCGGGTTTCGCAGCACCTCGTGCAGCACCAACCCGATCGGCATCAAAGGCGTGGGCGAGGCAGGCGCGGTAGCCTCGCCACCGGCCATCATCAATGCGCTCATCGATGCCTTGCGCAACGAGGGTATCAACGAGATCGAAATGCCGGCAACACCTGCACGCATCTGGCAGGCCATTGCCCGACAACGAGGAGACAGGGCATGAGACAGGACCCAGTGCAGCGCCAGGGACGCCAGGTTGGATCTGGACAGAGATATCAAGCGGTCTTTCGAGCAGGCTCTCAAGGGGTCTTTCGAGCTGACTCTCAAGAGATACATCGCGGCCCAACCCGAAACCGGGGCGCGCTTGAAGCGGTCGTTGCGAGCGTGGTTTTCACGCTCACGCTGGCCGGGTGTGCAGGCCTCGATACCCCTCGCGGGGTGGCAGCGCACGGTGCACAGTGGGAGCTTGTCTCAAGCGTGGGTACCTCGTTTGGCGAGGGGGTCGTCGCCGGGCCTGATGGCAGCCTCTATGTGCTCGATGCGCATCGCAACATCAAGCCCAACCCGGGCGGCACCGTGTTTCGTATCGATCCGGCCACCGGCCAGGCGACGAAGCTGATGGAGCCCAATGGGCTCGCGCTGGGCTTGCATGTCGATCGCAAGGGAGACCTTCTCATTGCCCAGGGTGCCGAACCCGAGGGCGGGCGTGCCCTCGTACGGCGCGACATGAAGACGGGTGCCATCACCCTGCTGGCTGACAGCTACGGTGGCAAGCGTCTGGTCGGCGCCAACGATGTCACCACCGACGCTGCCGGGCGCATCTACTTCACCGATGCCCGTTACGGGGGTGAGGAGCCGATGGAAAACCCCAATGCGGTCTACCGAGTCGACCTCGACGGGCATGTCACGCGCATCTCCACCGACATCCTGCGTCCGAACGGCATCGAGGTATCCCCCGACAGTCGCAAGCTCTATGTGGCCGCAGCCAACATTCCGCGCATCAAGCCCAACCCGGTGGGGCCGGCTGTCGATCGGTTCGGCATCACGATGGGTGGCGTGGTGGTCTATGACCTCGATGCGGCCGGCAATCTGTCCAATGGCCGGTTGTTCTACCGGAACGACCGGCTGATTGTCGATGGCATGGGAATGGATACCGATGGCAATCTGTATCTGGCCCTGCACAACGGGGCGGCACCGCCGCGCGCCGGTGATGTGGTGGTGCTCGATCCGAGCGGTACGCAGATTGCACAACTCACGCCACCGCCCGGTGATTTGCCGACAAACCTGGGTTTCGGGCGCGGTGCCGATCGGCATTCGCTCTACATGGTCACCGGCTTTGGCTGGAAGCTCTACCGCATGCAGACGGTGCGTGAAGGGCTGTATCGCGAATGAACAGGCGAGGACGTGCGGGCTCGCTCGCGTTGTCACGCCTCGTCTCATTGCGTCGCTCGATCGTGCGGGCGCTCGTGCCCGCAGCTCTCGGCGTGGCGATGGTCGGGCCGGTAGGGGCCGATGACTATCCGGCGCGGCCGCTTCAGATCGTGGTGCCGCTCCCGGCCGGCTCGGTCGTCGATGTGATGGCCCGCACCTTCGCTCAGGCGGTGGAATCGCGTCTCGGACAGAAACTCGTGGTCATCAACCGCGAGGGGGGTGGCTTCACCATCGCGATGAGTGCGGTCGCGAGCGCACCGGCTGACGGTTACACCTTGGCCTTCACGCCGCACACGCCCCTCACGATCCAGGTGATCAGGATGAAGGACCTCCCGTACCGGCGCGACAGCTTTGTACCTGTATGTCAGACCTATGACCTCGATTTTCTCCTGGCGGTAGGGCCCGGCTCGCCGTTTTCCGACATCGGCCAGCTCCTTGCCTACGCGCGTGCCAATCCCGGGCGTCTGCGCTACGCCACTTCGGGGGTTGCTACCGTGCTGCATCTGGCAGCGGCCGATCTGTGGCAGCGTGCCGGGGTGCAATTGATCGATGTCCCCTACAAGGGCGAGGCCCTCTTCGCCCCCAACCTCATCAGCGGCGAAGTGGATGTGGCCGTTGTGGCGCCACTTCTCGCTTCGAGCGGTCGGGTGCGCCCTTTGATGGCCTTCGGTGAGCATCGTCTGCCGCGCTTCCCCGATCTGCCGACCGGTGACGAGTTGGGCTATCCGGCCAGAACCGCTGGCTGGGGCGGGGTGTTCGTGCGCGCCGGTACGCCGCCTGCGGTGATGGCGCGCCTCGATGCGGCTTGCAGCGCTGCGGTCAATGACCCGGCCTACCGCCAGGTGGCCGAGCGCCAGTTTCTGATATCGACCTACCTCGATCGTGCGAGTTTTGCCGCCCGAGTCGATGCCGAGTATGTGCAAAAGGAGCGCTTGCTTCGCACGCTGGGCTTGCTCGGGGCGCCCTGAGGCTAGAGGCGAGGAGGCCTCTATTTGGCTTCGAGTTGGGCGGCATCGCCGAGCCAGCGTCGGGCATCGCGCGTCAGCCACTCGCGCGCGATGCCGTCCTCGCGCAAGGTAAGGTCGAGAAAGGCCCGGCTCACCGACAGGATGGCGGCCAGATGACGACCGTCGAAAGGCCGGTTGGCGATCAGATCGGCGTTGTCGCCCGCGGCGATGCGCCCGGTGCCTATCATCGATGGGCCCATCCCGCCGCGCCGCCCTTGCCCACGGCCCGATGCGTCATCGACCAGGGTGCCATCCATGCGCCGTTCGAGCTTGAGCCAGGGGGGCGGGGGCGGGTTGCGAAGACCGTTGCCGGCAATCAGTGCGTGGTTGCCGCCATTGGTGATGAGCAGGTACTTGTCGCCCGCAGGCATGCCGAGCCACACCGCACGTCGTACCGAGGCCGCGTTGATGATGCCAAAGGGGTCGCTGTCTTCGGTACCGGTGATGGCGAGGACCGGCACCCCGATCGCGGCAAACCGTTGGCGCACGCTGCCGCGTGCGATGTCGACATGGGGAGAGAGCGCTATCACGCCGCGCAGGCCAGGCAGGGCGGGGGTGGGCTGGTCGTCGATGCGTTCACCGGCGGCCGCCAGGCTGGTCTGCGCGCCCAGTTCGAAGCCTGCGAGCACGATGCGCGTGAAGTCGATGTCGGCCCAGGGCTGTTCGAGGTGGGTGGCGCGTCGACGTGCCTCGGCCAGCACGCTGCCCAGCAGGGCACGACGGCGCACGATGCTCTCGAGTCCGAAGGTGGCATGCGCCATCGACTGTACATCGTCGGCTTGAGCCGCTACCGAGGCGGCGCTTGGCGGACGATCGAGGGCCTGCGCGATCTTTGCCGGCTGAACACTCAGCACCACATACCCGGCGCCCGCCCAGGCCTCGCGCCACAGGCGCCCGGCGCTGGCGGCCTCACCCAGTCCTGGCAGATAGATCACCAGCGGGCGCGGGGGAGCGGCATTGTGCGAGGCCGCGCCAGGAGGCGCCGCGCCGGGAGCGGCTGCCCCGGCCCCGGTAATCTTCGGGACCGGAAGCGTCAGGCTGACCTGCAAGGACTCTTCGCCGAGCGTCCAGGCCTCCTCGCGGGTGAGGGTTTCGGTCTGCTCCTGGGGGGCGTAGCCGCGGCTCAGTGCCCGCGTCATCGCCTGCGATTGGGTACGGTCGGCGACAAGCTGGGTGCAGGCACTGGTGAGCAGCGTCAGCGCAAGCATCGCTGCGATGAGGGCAGGCCGAGCCGCGCTGTCATGCGCCAGCGCGGCGTCATCGCCCTCTGATCGTCGCGATTTCATCAGCGGACCAGACTGGGGTCTGACACGAAGCCGATCCGGGTGACACCGCTGCGTGCCGCCAGTGCCATCACATCGGCAATGGCCTGGTAGTGGGTGTCGCGGTCGGCTCGCAGATGCAGTTCAGGCACCGGATCGAGTTTGCCGGCAGCCGCCATGCGCAGCGCGAGCTCATCGCGCTCGACCAGGGTGCCGTTCCAGAAAAGGTGGCCTGCCGGGTCGATGGCCAGTTGCACATGCTGTGCACGGGTCATGTTGGCGGTGCTGCTGGCCCGTGGCAGATCGATCTTGACCGAGTGGGTGAGGAGCGGTGCCGTGATGATGAAGATCACCAGCAGCACCAGCATCACGTCGATGAGCGGAATCATGTTGATTTCTGCCATCGGCCGTGATTCGCCCGATGCGTTGAAGCTGCCAAAGGCCATGTCAGGCTCCCACGCCGTTGTCGTCCACCCGCGCGCCGGTGGTGAGAAAGGCAAAGAGGTCGTGCGCGAAGGCATCGAGCCGCGCCAGCGCGACGCGGTTGCTGCGATTGATGGTGTTGTAGGCCAGTACCGCCGGTATGGCCACGGCAAGGCCCAGCGCCGTCATGATGAGCGCTTCGCCGACCGGGCCTGCAACCTTGTCAAGCGTACCCTGACCGGTCATGCCGATGCTCACCAGCGCATGGTAGACGCCCCAGACCGTACCGAACAGCCCCACGAAGGGCGCGGTGCTGCCGACCGAGGCCAGAAGCGTGAGCCCTGCTTCGGCGCGCGCGGTGTGGGCATCGAGTGCCTGGCGCATTGCACGGGTGAGAAATTCGCCGGCCGAACCCGCTTCGCTCAGGCGGTTGGCGCCATGCTGGCGATGATGGTCGATCGCGGTCAGCGCCTGCAAGGTGAGTTCCGAGTAGGCGTCATCGGCCCCGTCGCGGCGCAGCGCCTCGCCCACCGAGGCAATGGAGGGTGCGGCCCAGAACATCGCGAGAAAGCGCTCGGCACGCGTGCGTGCCGTGGTGATCTGCAGGGCTCTCACCACGATGAAGTACCAGCTCGAGAGCGACATGAGCGCGAGCACCGCGATGGCTGCTCGGCTGACCAGATCGGTCTGGGCCAGAAAGGCGGCGATGCCGAGGGTCTGGGTAGGTTCCATGCTGTGCTCCTTGAGTGGCCTTGAAATGTGCCGCTGCTGCCTGCTGTGCGTTGATGAGGGTCGGGTTGCCTGATGTCTGTTGTCGGGCCTTGCTGCATCGGTTCTCGTGGCTCGCGATCATTCGATGCGAAAGTCGATCGGTACCGTCACCGGGGCCGCCACCGGCTTGTCGCCCTGGCGTGCCGGGGTGAACTTCCAATCGTGCACCGCCTCTTCGGCCGCGTGATCAAGTCGTTGGTAGCCGCTGCTGGCGGCAATCTCGACCCGCTCGACCGTGCCCTCGGCCGTGACGAACACCCGCAACAGGACTCTGCCCTGTTCGCCGCGTCGCATCGAGGCCTGCGGGTAGCGGGGTTGTGGGTTGTCCAGGTACGCGGCCTTGAATCCGGGTGGTGTGATCGGTGCTGGCAGTGGCGGCGCTGGTGGCGGCGCTGCGAGCTTTGCAGGCCCGATCGGCGGCAAGGGCTGCGACATGACCGGCGCCAGTGGCGCGCTGGCCGCGCTGCGTGCATCGGACGGGGCTGCGACCACTGGCGGATCGGCAAGCGGTGGTGGGGCTGCTGGTATGGGCGCCTGCGGGGCCTTGGGCGGCGGCCGTGGCGGTTCGACCTTGGGGGGCGGCGGAGGCGGCGGCGCGACCTCCGGTGGCAGCAGGTTCACCATGGTGGGCAGGGCCTCGACCAGCGCCTGGCGCACGACCGACAACTGCAGCAGCCACCAGCCCAGGCCGATGTGTGCTGCGATCACGAACCCGAGCGCGATCCAGCGCTCGGCGCCTTGGCGCGATGATCGATGGCGGCCGGGCATCAGAATCGCCGGTTGAAGGCGATGAGGAAGGCGCGTCGGGCACCGTATTGCGGGGCACCAACCCCCACCCCGGTGCCATCACGCAGTTCGTAGACCTTGTCGAACACGTTGAGCACCGTGAACCGTGCGTCTACCGGCCCGATGCCCCCCACCTCGAAGGCACGGCGCACCGAGGCATTGACCCGGGTGTAGGCGGGCAGGTTGTCGCTGTTGGGCGGAGCCCCATCGGGCGTACGACGCAGGCCGGTACCAAACACCGCATCGGTACTCCAGGTGGTCTTGCCCTGCTGCCAGGCCAGGCCCGAAGAGAGCGACCAGCGCTGGTCGTGATCGACATAGATCCAGTTGTTGGCAAGCCAGGCGGTTTCGCTCGCGCCGAAGTTGAACTGCGCGGTTTCGATCTGCGTGGCCTTGGCAACCTGGTAGCCTGCATTCAGCCAGGCCGACACGGTGTCGTGACGCCAGGTGGCCGACAGGTCGGTGCCATACATGCGGCCGCGCGCATAGTTGAAGCCCGAGAAGAGGAGGGCCTGGCCGAACTGGCCTTCATCCTGCAGGTGACGCACCTCTCGGTACCAGGCATCGAGGCCCAGAGTGAGTTCGCGATTCACCTGATGCGAGAGGCCCGCGTCATAGTAGTGGCTGCGTTCGGCGCGCAGGGGCGCATTGCCGCTGCCGGGCAAGGCATTGGTCGTGCCTTGATAGAGCGCAACCGAGGTGCTGTCGATCTTCTCGGTTGCTGGCGGGCTGAAGTAGCGCGCATAGCCTGCGTGCAGACGCGTGCTGGGCGCGATGTCGTATACCAGACCGAGTCGGGGGCTCAGCTGATGCTCGCGCAAGTCCGCGCTCACCCAGTCGAGGCGGGCGCCGTAGTTCACGGTGAGTGCGCGGGTCGCCTTCCATTCGTCCTGCAGGTAGACACCAGCCGCCTGGCTGGAGGCGCTGTGGTTGTCTGCAATGCCCAGCGGCATGTCGCTGGTCTGATTGCCGTTGATGTCGGCCGGGAAGGCAAGCGCACTGGAGAGCGTGCTGTAGCGCACCGTGCTTGCCACCAGGCCTGCCTTGAGGGTGTGGCTGCGGTCCAGGCGCCAGCTGCCGTCAGCCTGGGCGCCGGTGGTGTCATTGGCGCGACTCACGCGCGAGGCCACGCCGTTGTAGCCCAGATCACCCGCCAGGTCGGGAAAGTAGTCGATCGCGCTGTAGCGGTGAAAGAGCGCAATCTGGACTTCGTCTTCGCCGCGCGTGCGCTGCCAGGCCAGGCTCTGGAAGCTGCCGGTTTCGCGCTGGCGGGCAGCGATGTCGGTCGATGCAGGGGCGCTTGCGCCTGACAGCGTGTAGGCGGGGCTCACCCCGGAACGAGTCGGTATCTGGAAGCGGTTGTTCGAGGCGCCAAAGAGCACGGACAGGCGGCTGTCTTCGTCGATCGCGTAGGACAGGTAGCCAAAGCCCTTGGCCAGGTTGGCCCGGTCGTGGGTCGGATTGACCTGTGGCGAGGGCGCCTCGATGCCGATATTGCTGCTGTTGAACGATCCTGAGAGAAACCAGGCAAGGGGGCCGTTCTGGCCGCTTGAATCGGCACCGGCTTCGCGACGGTCGCGACTGCCTGTCAGCAGGCCGATATGGCCTTCGCGGTCGAAGGCGCCATCACGGGTACGGATGTCGACCACGCCCGCGGTGCGCATGCCGAACTGCGCCGGCAGGGCGCCTGTGAGCACGTTGATTTCGCTGGCGATGCGGGTGTCGAGCGCCTGTCCGAAACCCGAGATGGCAGCAGGCAGGATGATGCCGTTGATGCGGTACTGCAGGTTGCTGTGATCGCCACGCAGGTGCAGGCCACCGAATGCGTCTTGTGCCATGCCGGGGGTGCGCACCAGGACTTCGTTGAGCGGCGTGGCTGCTCCCATCGGCAGGTTGTCGATGTCCTTGCGATCGAAGCTGAATGCACTGGCCCCGACGCTCGGGTCAACCGCATTGCGCGCGCCGTTCAGGCGGTTGCCGATGACCTGCACCGCATCGAGCGCGGCTTCGGGCGCCGCCGGAGGCGCAGACACGGGGTTCGATGACGAGGCTTGCGCGAATGCAAGGCATGGCGCCGTCAGTAGCGGAGCCAGCGTGAAAAGCGGCGACTTTGATCGTGAAACCATGGGTTCCCCAGCGGAACGTGTGCACTCCATCGCGCGGTGGCGCGTGAGGCAGCACCCATCGCGCGCGCGTCGGTCAGGCGGCTGGGGCGGTGGGCGGATCGCGGCCGCGTCGCAGCGGCAGGTCGGTCGGGGTATCGGCTGTCGGCGTTTCGATGGCCGTTGCCTCAGCCAGGGGGCTCGCCTGCCAGTCGGGTGCATCCATGCCGATGGCCCCGGCCATGTGCGCAAAGACGAGGCAGGCTTCGCAGGTGCTGCCCGACAGGGGGACGCCGGTACGCCCGCTGTTGCTGATGCCGGCGTCACTGACCGTGGCGGTCGATCGGGCCGAGTCGACCGAGGCGCGCGCGCGCGCGGGGGAGGCCTCGGCGACGCCGTCCCTCACCAGCGTTCGGTCGGGGGCGCTTCGCAAGAGGTGCGTCAGTTCATGCGTCAGCGCCGCCGATTGCGCCAGCAGGAGCGCGAGCGGAAGCAGCGCGCCAAGGAGCAGTCGAACCAGACGATGATGGGCTGAACGGATCATGTCACCAGCAAGGGAGCGACGGGTACCGGCAACCCCGTCCTGATGCGCCCGATGATACAGGAAGGCGATGACGCCCCTGTCGATCGTACTCGGGGTCCTCGGCGTGCCCTCCGGATGGCGGCCCATGCCCTCCGGGCGTCGACCCATGCCCCGACAGGCATTGACGCATGTGCCTTGCCCGGCGAGACTCCCCCGATCGTCTGCGCAGCCGCCATCGTGCATTCTTCAGGCCACATCACACCCACGACACTGACGCTCGACGCGCAGGGAACGCCCTGGTCGGCGCGTCATGGCGACGTCTATCACAGCCGCGCGGGGGGCTTTGAGCAGGCACGCGCCGTGTTCCTCGCGGGCAACGGGCTGCCGGGGCGCTGGGCGGGTCTTCGCCAGTTCACCATTGTCGAAACCGGTTTTGGCCTCGGCACGAATTTTCTCGCGACCTGGCGGGCCTGGCGTGCCGATCCGGCCCGACCCGAGCGTCTCGACATGGTGTCGATCGAGGCGAGTCCTTTCAGCGCAGTCGATCTCCTCAAGTGGCATGCCGAAGGTACCGAGGGGCATGACGAGGCGCAGGCGCTGGCGCGCGCCTGGCCCATGCCGCTGGCCGGCGTCCATCGGCTCGAGTTCGAGGAAGGGCGGGTGGTGCTCACGCTCGTGCTGGGTGAATTCAGCGCGGCTGCCGCGCGCTTGCGCTTGCGCGCCGATGCCTTCTTTCTCGATGGATTCGCGCCTTCGCGCAACCCCGATGGCTGGTCGCTGCCCCTCATTCGGGCGCTTGCGCGTCTTGCCGCGGGTCCCGAGGGGCCCGCGGGGTCTGCGACGGCAGCCACCTACACCACCGCTCGACAGGTGGTCGATCATCTGACTCGAGCCGGTTTCGAGGTGAGGCGTGCGCCGGGCTTCGGCGGCAAGCGCGAGCGGCTCGAGGCGTGCTTTGCACCGCGCTACGTGGTGCGGCGACGCGGGCCGGCACCGGCACCGGTGTGGCCGCAGCGGGACGCGATCGTGGTCGGGGCCGGCATTGCCGGTCTTGCCTGTGCCGATCGGCTGGCGGCGCGAGGCTGGCGGGTGACCCTCGTCGATGCGGGCAGCGCACCGCTGGCCGGTGCGAGCGCACTGCCGCTGGGCGCCTTTCATCCGGTGATCGCGCGCGACGAGAGTCGTCTCGCGCGCTTCACCCGTGCTGGCTTCCTGTGGCAGCAGGTGCACGCCAGTGCGGCTGCGCGGATCGCGTGCGGGCATCTCGATCTTGCGACCGATGAGGCAGCGGCGGCGGCCGAAGCGGCCACGATGGATGCGTTGGCCTTCCCCCCGGGTTACGCCCGCTGGGTCGATGCCGGTGAGGCAAGTGACAGGGTCGGGCAAGCCATGCCGCGCGGCGGTGTCTTCTACCCGACGGCGGGATGCATCCGGCCATCCCAGTGGTGTTGCGACATCCTGCAGCGTCATGCAGCGGCACTCACCTTCATCGGGTCTGTCCAGGCGCGGCGGATCGATCGAGTGGATGCAGGCTGGCGTCTGAGCGATGGGGAGGGGCGGTCGATCGCGGTCGCCCCCGTCGTGGTGATCGCGACCGGGGCGGGGCTTGCATCGGGCGATGCGATGGTCGAGGGGGCTCCGTGTCTTGGCGAAGGCGGGTCGCTTGGCTTGCAGGTGGAGCCGGTGCGAGGGCAACTGACTGCGCTGGCAGCCAGGGGCGATGTGGCATCCCTGAGGGCGCCCGACACGGCAGTGGGTGGCGATGGACATTGTCTGCCGGCCTTCGACGGGCAGGTGTGGGTCGGTGCGACCTACGCGCGGGAGAACGCATCGCTTGCGCCTCGTCTTGCCGATGATGAAGCCAATCGGCATCGCCTCGACCGCTTGCTGCCGCAGGCCGGGGCACCTGGCGCGCGCATCCTCGATCGTTTCGTCGGATTTCGCGCTGTCGCTGCCGACCGGATGCCGCTGGCAGGCGCCCTACCCGACCTCGATCGTCTCGCTGCCGATCCGGCCGCGTGGCGCGGTGCGCATCTGCCGGACCTGCCCCGGCGAGAGGGCCTCTTTGCCTGCACGGCCATGGCGTCGCGTGGACTGACCTGGGCAGGCATTGCGGCCGAGACGGTGGCAAGCCTCATCGAGGGCGAACCCCTGCCGATCGAATCGGATCTTGCCGATGCCATCGACCCGGCACGTCGCGTGCTCGATCAGTTGCGTCGCGGCCAGTTCGCGCGCGGACGCTGAGTCGGTGGGGCTCGGGCGTGTGATCACCCAGACCCTGGCATCCGGGTGCAGGTGTGCCCGCGCCATTGCCCGCGCCATTGCCTGTGCGTTACTGATGCCTGGATCGATCGCCGTCGCGTCGGCGCAGACCGTGTCGGGCGACGTGCTCGATGTCGTGCGGGTCGTCGCGCAGCGGGTACCCGGACCCGATCCGGCCGATTCGGCCAGTGCGGGTGTCGTCACCGCATCCGACCTTGCGCAGCGCTCACTTGCGCGGCCGGCGGAGGTGCTCGAAGCCATCCCGGGCATGGTCACCACGCAGCATAGCGGTGCTGGCAAGGCGAATCAGTACTTCTTTCGGGGGTTCAATCTCGATCATGGCACCGACTTCGAGACGACGCTCGACGGCATGCCGATGAACCTTCGAACCCACGCGCACGGCCAGGGTTATACCGACCTGAACATGCTCATTCCCGAACTGGTGAGCCGCATCGATTACCTGAAGGGTCCCTACCTGGCGAGCCAGGGTGACTTTGCAACCGCCGGTTCGGCCGCCATTCGCTATGTCGATCGGCTCGATCGCGATCTGCTGGTGCTGGCAGCCGGCAATCAGGGGTTCGGGCGAGCGCTCTTCATGGGGGCGCCGCAACTGGCCGCGGGGCGCACGGTGGCAGCGCTCGAGGTGGGGCATGAGAACGGCCCGTGGGCTCTCCCCGAGAACCTGCGGCGCATCAATGGGGTCGTGCGGCATACCCAGGCCATCGACGAGGGGCAGGTGAGCATCGCGCTCATGGGCTATCAGGCAGGGTGGCGCGCGACCGATCAGGTGCCCTCGCGCGCCCTCTCGCAAGGGCTTATCGACCGGTTCGGCTCGATCGACCCGACCGATGGCGGACAGACGCATCGGTACAGCCTGTCGGTCGATCTGGCGCGCCAATGGGCAGGCGGGACACTGCGCAGCACCGCCTACGCCATCGACAGCCTGCTGGATCTGTACTCGAATTTCACCGGCTTCATGGTCGACCGGGTCAATGGCGATCAGGTGCGACAGATGGACAGCCGCAAGGTCTACGGCTGGAACGGCCACTGGTCGGTGCCGGTGCGATGGCTTGGTCACGAGGCGGAGACCACCGCCGGGTTCGATCTGCGCGAGGACCGCATCGACCCGGTCGTGCTGCAACCGGCGCTGGGCGGATCACCGTTCGGCATCGCGACGCGGCGCGATCGGGTGCGCGAGACGAGCATGGCCGGTTGGATCGAGCAGCGCGTTCAGTGGACCGGATGGCTGCGATCGATCGCCGGGCTGCGTCTGGTGAGCTACGGCTTTGATGTCGAGAGCAACCTGGCGGCCAACAGCGGGCGGCGCACGGCGTCGATGGGCTTGCCCAAGCTCTCGCTGGTGGCCGGCCCCTGGGCACGAACCGAGATGTTCCTCAACGGTGGCCAGGGTTTTCACTCCAATGATGCGCGGGGTGCCGTGGCGCGGGTCGATCCGGCTACACCGAACGTTCCGAACTCGGCGGTGCCGGTGACCCCGCTCGTGCGCGGAACGGGCGCCGAGCTCGGCATTCGTGGGGCCTGGCTGCCCGGATGGCAGTCATCGATCTCGCTCTGGACACTCGCGCTCGCGTCCGAACTCGTTTTCGATGGCGATACCGGGACGACGGTGCCGGGCCGCCCATCACGCCGGGAGGGGCTCGAGTGGTCCAATCGCTACGCGGCGCGCGACTGGCTGACCCTGGAGCTCGACCTCGCCCGGACCCGGGCGCGCTTTACCGATCATCCGCCGGGCAACCCCGGCAATCGCATCCCCGAGGCCCTGCAATCGACCGCTGCAGCCGGCGCCAGCATCAGCGGCTTCGGACCTTGGTCGGGCGGTATCTCGATGCGCTACTTCGGACCGCGCCCGCTCCTCGAGGATGGCAGCGTGCGCTCGGCATCGACCCTCACCTGGAATGCGCAGGCCGGGTACCGGTTCGACCGCAGCACCCGCTTGCGGCTCGATGTCTTCAACCTCTTCAACCGGCATGCCGACGAGATCAGCTACTACTACGCATCGCAATTGCGGGGAGAGGCTTCGCCGGTCAACGACACGATGGTGCATCCGATGGCCAGTCGCGCGCTGCGGGCCTCGCTCGTGAAGACGTTCTGAAGGCCCTGGCGCGGTGTCGGACGCACTGAATGCATGTCTGCAGGGCATCCGACCCAATGCGCGCCCGGTCTACCCAAACACAGGCGGGCGCTGCGCTATTCGGGCTTGATTCCGATGTCGCGCACGATCTTCGTGAAGCGGACCATATCGGTCCGTACGGTGTCGCTGAGTTCCTGGGGTGAACCACCGTGGGCCTCCAGCCCTGCCCGGGCCAGACGCTCGCTCACGTCCTGAGATTTCAGTACGTAGGCCGCTTCCTCGGAGAGGCGATTGACGATGGCGGGCGGTGTTCCGGCCGGGGCCGAGAGCGAAAAGAAGCCCGGCGCAATCGTGTCGGCGGCAGCGCCCAGTTCCACGATCGAGGGGACGTCGGGGAAGAGCGGCGAGCGCTTCGCCGCGCCCAGCGCCAGGGCCCTCAGGCGCCCATCCTTGATATGACCGAGCACGGCGTTGAAGGTGGACATCGTCACCTGGGTCTCGCCGGCCACTGTCGCTGCCGAGGCCGGTGCCGAGCCCTTGTAAGGCACATGGTTGAGCCGGATGTTGAAGCGCGCGGCAAGCGACTCGAACGACAACTGGGTGATGCTGCCGATGCCGATGCTGGCGTAGTTGATTTCCCCTGGTTTCTCGCGCGCCATACGCAGGAAATCGGCAAAGTTCTGCACCGGGAAATCACGGTTGGCCACGAGCAGGTAGGCCCCGTAGGTGGCAATGCCGATGTGCGCGAAGTCGCGCAGCGGGTCGTAGGGCAGTTTGGCGTAGATGGCCGGGTTGATGCCAAGCGCGCCGCGATCGGTCATGAGGATGGTGTAACCATCGGGCGCGGCGCGTGCCACTGCCTCGGTGCCGGGCACGCCATTGGCACCCGGGCGGTTCTCGATCACGACAGGCTGGCCGAGTTGCTGCTGCAGGCCATTGGCCATCGTGCGCGCCGTGAAGTCGGCGCTGCCCCCCGGTGGAAACGCGACAATCATGCGTACCGGGCGGTTCGGCCAGTTGGCGCTCGACTGGGCCTGCACCGGCAGGGCGCCCAGCAGTGCCAGGAGGGCTGCGGCGAGCGCGAGCAGCCCGGGTGAGGTCAGTGACTGGAGTCCGGTGAAGGACCTGAGGTATGGGTGGGGCATGCGGGACATGCGGGACATGCGGGACATGAGGGACATGAGGGTATATACCGGCCAGAGGATCGATCAGCTATCCTAGCGCACCTCGAGTGCTGACCACGTGTTGACTGATCTGTTACCTGCCCCGAACCTGTTGAGCGCAACCGGCCTTGCCTGCAGGCGCGGCGAGCGACGCCTCTTCAAGGGTGTGGCATTCAGTGCGCCTGCCGGCTCGCTGGTCCTCGTCGGCGGTCGTAACGGCAGCGGCAAGACGAGTCTGCTGCGCATTCTGGTGGGGCTTTCCAGCGCGGTTGCGGGCTCCGTTGCCTGGTGTGGCAGGCCGGTAGCGACAGATCCGCTTGCCTGGGCTGCGCAACTGTTCTACCTGGGCCATGCGAGCGCGCTGAAAGACGACCTCGACGCCGCAGAGAATCTCGAGCTGGCCTGCAGCCTCGCCGCCGAGCCGTGTTCTCGGGACGCACGCCTCGCAGCGCTTGCACGCCTGGGCGTGGCCCATCGCGCTGGTCTTCCGGCAAGACTCCTCTCGCAGGGACAGCGCCGTCGGGTTGCGCTGGCACGACTTGCCCTCACGCACCGACCGCTGTGGGTGCTCGATGAGCCTTTTGTCGGACTCGATGCGATCGCCATGGCCGAGCTGGGGCAGTTGATCGAGACGCACCTGATGCGCTCGGGTATCGTGGTGCTCACCACGCATCAGGCGGTTGATCTGGTTGTTTCACGCCGCATCGTCGTCGACCTCGATGCCGCATCGCTCGAGGCGCCTGCATGAATGCGCTTGTGGCCATCATGCGGTTCGAGTTGCTGCTTGCGTGGCGACGCAAGTCGGCGCTCGCAACCACGCTCGGCTTCTTCGTGATCGTGGCAAGTCTCTTCCCGCTCGGCCTCGGGGCCGATCCGCAATTGCTGCGACTCATTGGTTCGGGGGTGGTCTGGGTCGCTGCGTTGCTTGCCACGCTGCTCGGTCTCGCGCGCCTCTTCGCGGCCGACCATGAAGATGGCACGCTCGAGCAGTTACGTCTGTCGTGCGTGCCCTTGCCGCTTGCTGCGCTGGCCAAGATCGGTGCCCACTGGCTGGTGACAGCAGTCCCCTTGTGTCTTGCCGCCCCGATTCTCGGTCTGCAGTATGGTCTGTCGGCCAGCGCAATCGGGGTGCTGGTGGCAAGCCTCGTGCTGGGAACTCCAGTACTGTGCCTTCTGGGGGCGATGGGGGCTGCGCTCACCCTGGGGTTGCGCGCAGGCGGCGTTCTCGTGCCGGTGCTCGTGCTGCCCCTCGAAGTGCCCGTGCTCATCATGGGTGCAGGGTCCGTTGAAGCACACATGAACGGCCTGGGGGCGGGCCCGTGGCTGTCCTTGCTGGCTGCCCTGCTCATCGTCTTTGTGCTGGCGACCCCCTGGGTGGTTGCTTTCGCGCTGCGTATTTCATCGGAGTGAATCTGGCCTCATGGCGACCTTGACTGCATCGCGCTCCCGTTTCTTCCGCTACGCCTCGCCCGCCACTTTCTATCCGCTGGCGGGTCGCCTGTGGCCCTGGTTTGCTGCGGTGGCAGCGGTGCTGGCCCTGGCCGGCCTGGCTATCGGACTGCTCATCGCCCCGACCGATGCCACCCAAGGGGACTCGTACCGGATCATCTTCATCCATGTCCCGGCGGCCTGGATGTCGATGTTCATCTACCTGGTGATGGCCTTCTACGCCGTGCTCACCTTTGTCTTCCAGACCCGGCTCTCGGCGATGATGATGCGGGCACTGGCACCGACCGGCGCGATGTTCACCTTCATCGCCCTGTGGACCGGCGCACTCTGGGGCAAGCCCACCTGGGGTGCGTGGTGGGTGTGGGATGCGCGCCTCACCTCCGAATTGATCCTGCTCTTTCTCTATCTGGGTTTCATGGCCCTGCAGTCGGCCATCGACGACACCCGGCGTGCCGATCGTGCCGGCGCACTCGTCGCGCTGGTGGGCGTGGTCAATGTGCCGATCATCTATTTTTCGGTGAAGTGGTGGAATACCCTGCATCAGGGCGCCTCGGTGAGTCTCACACGGGCGCCGAGCATGGCGCGCGAGATGCTGATCGGCATGCTGCTGATGGCGCTTGCCTGCTGGATGTACTCGATTGCCGTGGCACTGGTTCGGGTGCGTGCCCTGATCGTCGAGCGCGAACGTGACGCCGCCTGGCTGCGCGAGGCGGGCGAGGCCTGATGCAGTCTTTCTGCGCAGGCAGGGGCAGGGTGATCACGCCGGCGCACGGCGCCCAATCCAGTAAAATCGTCGATTCCTGACGGAGGGCGAGTGCCGGTGTTCTGGAACAGCGTGAGCGAGTTCGTTGCAATGGGTGGCTACGGGGACTATGTCTGGGGCGCCTACGGGGTCACCTTGATGGCCATTGTCATCGAGGTGCTGGCCTTGCGCTTGCGCAGTCGCCGCCTGGGCACCCCGGCGCAGCGCGCGCTCGGCGCAGGACAGTCGTGAAACCGCGTCACCGCCGTTTCGCCTGGATCGGCGTCGGGCTGCTGGCCCTGTGCGCAGCCCTTGCACTGGTGCTCAATGCGTTCAACAGCAATCTGGTGTTCTTCTTCACCCCCACGCAGATCATTGCCAGAGAGGCACCCCTGGAGCGGGCGTTCCGCATCGGTGGCATGGTCGAAGAGCACAGTCTGAAGCGCGCGGACACCCGGGTGCAGTTCGTCGTCACCGACAAGGCCAATCGCGTGACGGTGGAATATGTCGGCATCCTTCCTGATCTTTTCAAGGAGGGCAAGGGTGTGGTCGCGCAAGGTCGGTTGGGGGCTGATGGCCTGTTCCGCGCCGACCAGGTTCTTGCCAAGCATGACGAGAATTACATGCCACCCGAGGCTGCCGCGGCGATGAAAAAGGGGGCTGAGGTGGCCGAGGGCCTGTCCAGGTCGCTGGTTGAACCGGGTGCCGCAGGAGCGCCACGATGATTCCGGAAATCGGTCAATTTGCGCTGGTGGTGGCACTGGCTGTCGCGCTGCTGCAGTGCGTTGTTCCGCTGCTGGGTGCAGCACGAGGCGATCCGCTCTGGATGTCGCTGGCGCGCCCGGCAGCCCGGCTGCAGTTCGTTCTGGTGCTGGCCGCGTTCGCCATTCTCACGGTCAGTTTCATCACCAGCGATTTCTCGGTGGCCTATGTAGCGGCCAATTCGACGCGCGCCTTGCCGATCGAATACCGCTTTGCGGCCGTCTGGGGTGGGCACGAGGGTTCGATCCTGCTCTGGCTGCTGATGCTCACCTTCTGGATGTGCGCGGTGAGTCTGTTCAGCCGACACATGCCCGAGGCCATGGTGGCGCGCATTCTGGCCGTGATGGCCTTCGTGAGCGTGGGGTTCCTGCTTTTCCTGCTCCTTACCTCGAGCCCGTTCGATCGCTTGCTGCCGGCCGCGGCCGAAGGGCGTGACCTCAATCCCCTGCTGCAGGAT
The DNA here is from genome assembly GCA_903829815.1 of uncultured Pseudomonadota bacterium. Classification (GTDB taxonomy): domain Bacteria; phylum Pseudomonadota; class Gammaproteobacteria; order Burkholderiales; family SG8-39; genus CAIXPL01. Next base: position 29,892 of record CAIKRR010000067.1, read on the forward strand.
CCGGGGATGGTGATTCATCCGCCCATGCTCTACATGGGCTACGTCGGGTTCTCGGTACCGTTTGCCTTTGCCATCGCGGCACTGCTCGGTGGCAATCTCGATGCGGCTTGGGCACGCTGGTCGCGGCCCTGGACCACGGTGGCCTGGGTCTTTCTCACTCTCGGCATTTGTCTGGGCAGCGCATGGGCCTATTACACCCTGGGTTGGGGTGGGTGGTGGTTCTGGGATCCGGTGGAAAACGCCTCTTTCATGCCCTGGCTGGTCGGTACCGCGCTCATTCATTCGCTGGCGGTTACCGAGAAGCGTGGCGCCTTCAAGGTGTGGACGGTGTTGCTCGCGATCATCGCCTTTTCGCTCTCGCTGCTCGGAACCTTTCTGGTGCGCTCGGGCGTGCTGACCTCGGTCCATGCCTTTGCCTCCGACCCCCGGCGTGGTGTGTTCATCCTCGGCTTTCTCGTGGTGGTCGTGGGCGGTTCGCTGGCCCTCTTTGCCTGGCGTGCCCCCAAGGTGGGGCTGGGTGGACGTTTTGCGGCCGTGTCGCGCGAGTCGGCGCTGCTGGTGAACAATGTGCTGATGCTCGCCGCAGCCGGGACGGTTGCGCTCGGTACGCTCTATCCGATCTTCATGGATAGCCTGGGTCTGGGCAAGATTTCGGTGGGGCCACCTTACTTCGAGACGGTGTTCGTGCCCTTGATGGCACCGGCCCTGTTCATGATGGGCGTGGGGCCGCTTGCGCGCTGGAAGTCGGCCAGCCTGCCGGGCATTGCGCTGCGTCTGCGCTGGGCCTTCGGTGCCGCCGTGCTGGTCGCGGTACTCGGCCCCATCGGTGCGGGTGCCTGGTCACCGATGGTGGCGCTCGGACTGCTGCTGGCAGCCTGGGTCGCTGCCTCGGGTGCGGCAAACCTGTGGCAGATGCTCGGCAGTGCTGAAGACCCGATCACGCAGGCTGCCGGCAAGCGCGAGGGCCTCTCGGAGCGACTGCTGCGCGCAAGGCGCATTCCCCTGGCATCCTGGGGCATGCTGCTTGCGCACTGGGGCGTGGCGGTGTTTGTGGTCGGTGTCACGCTGGTGAAGGGTCATGAGAGCGAGCAGGATGTGCGCATGGCCTTTGGCGAGACGGTCGTCGGTGGCCCTTACGCATTTACCTTGCGCGGCGTGAGCGAGGGCGAAGGCCCCAACTACCGTTATCAGCGTGCGACGGTCGAAGTCGCCCAGGCAGGACAGGCCTACACCACGCTGTATCCCGAGAAGCGGGTTTACCGCGTGCAGTCCAATCCGATGACCGAGGCGGCGATCGATCGGGGGTTCACTCGAGACCTGTATGTCTCACTGGGTGAAGCGGTGGCCCCCACCGCATGGACCTTGCGGATCTACTACAAGCCCTTCATCGACTGGATCTGGGGTGGATGCGTGATGATGGCCCTGGGCGGGCTCCTCGCGGTCATCGATCGGCGCTATCGTCGAGGCAGGGTCGGGGCATGAGACGTTTCATCCTGCCACTGGTGATCTTTCTCGTGCTGGCAGGGTTTCTGGCCGTCGGGCTGACCCGTGATCCGCGCGAAGTGCCATCGCCTCTCATCGGGCGTCCGGCACCTGCCTTCTCGCTGGAGACGCTGGCTGACCCGTCACGTGTGCTCACCCCGGCCGATCTGCGTGGAAAGGTGTGGTTGTTGAACGTCTGGGCATCGTGGTGCGTGGCGTGTCGCCAGGAGCACCCGCTGCTGGTCGAGTTTGCGCGATCGGCACGGGTACCGATCATCGGGCTCGATTACAAGGACAAGCGTGCGGAGGCCACCGCCTGGCTCGAGCGATTCGGCAACCCTTACACCGTCTCGGTCGTCGATGCCGATGGCCGTACCGGCATCGATTATGGTGTGTACGGCGTACCCGAGACCTTTCTCATCGATCGCGATGGGGTGATCCGTTACAAGCGCATCGGCCCGCTCACGGTGGAAGCCTTGCGTGACGAGGTGCTCCCGCTGCTGAAGAAATACGATGCGCCAAGCTCCTGAACCGTGTCGCGGCCACAGCGTGTCGCGCCCTGTCGTGTCCCGTCGCGCCACGGCGCGCGCTGTCGTGCGGCTGGCGGTGCTGCTTGCCGCGGTCGTCCCCCCTTCGGGTCTTGCAGCCATTGCGGCTGCCGATGATCGTCCGCTCGAGGGGCCGGCGGTGGCGAGGGTGGTCGAGGTCGATGCCTCGATGGAAGCGCGCGTGAAGGCACTGGCCCTGGAACTGCGCTGCCTGGTGTGTCAGAACCAGACAATTGCCGATTCGCATGCCGAACTTGCGCTCGACCTGCGGGCGCGGATCCGCGAGCAGGTTGCAGCCGGTGCAAGCGACGACGCCGTGCGTCGCTACATGGTCGATCGCTATGGGGAGTTCGTGCTCTATCGACCGCCGCTGCATGCGAGCACCGCGCTGCTGTGGTTCGGGCCGGCGCTTCTCGTGGTGGCTGGGCTCGCAGCGCTTGCGCTCACCCTGCGTCGTCGCGCCCGGAGCGCACCGCAAGCAGACCCTGATGACAGCCTTGCCGACGAAGACTCGCCGGTTCACCTTGCCGCCCATCGGAGCGAGCGCACATGAATTCGATCGCTGCCTTCATCGCGCTTGCCGCCTGCGTGCTGCTGGTCAGCATCCTGATGCTGGCCTGGCCTTTACTGGGCCAGCGCCGTGCATCGGGCGCGGCACGCCCCTGGCGCTTCGTGCTGGTGGTGTGTCTGTTTGTCCTCGGTGTGCCACCGGTCATCTACGCGGTGATGGGGGGCTGGCAGTTGCTGCCGCAACTGGCCTCGGGTGCCGCACTCCCGGCGCCAGCGCAAGCGGCCGGGCAGGGGCCGAGCGCCGAGCAGATCATTGCGATGGTTGATGGTCTGGCCGAAAAGCTGAAGACGCGCCCCGATGACCTCGAAGGCTGGCTGATGCTGGGGCGTTCTTCGATGATGCTTGAACGATTCGAGGTGGCTGCCGATGCCTGGGCTCGTGCCAGCGCCTTGCGGCCTGGCGATGCACAGATCATGGCCGACGAGGCCGATGCGCTGGCAATGGCGCAGGGGCAACGACTCGCCGGTCGCCCCAGCGAGTTGCTCGCCCGCGCGCTCGTGCTCGACCCGGTGAACCTGAAGGCGCTGGTGATGTCGGCAGCGGCCGCTCTGGAGCGTGGCGAGAACACCGGAGCGATTGCCTACTGGGAGCGGGCACTCAAGATCGTGCCGCCCGGTTCGGAGGCTGCGCAGGCGCTCACCGACTACATCGCACAGGTGCGTGCCGGGCGCAACGCACGCTGAGTCGCGCGTCTCAGGCGTGCCCGCAGGCACGCGCCAGAATGGTCCTGGCGGCTTGCGCATCGTCGCCGCGCCAGGCGACATGCTGGTCCGGACGTATCAAGGCGAGCGCGGCACCGTAGAGCGTTGCCGCCTCGGCGGCGCACCCGTTGGCACTCAGGTCGAGGATCTTGAGTGGGCATCCGATCTTGTCGGCCGCGGCTTGCCAGCGCGTGGTGTCGGCCGCAGCATCGATACGAAGCAGCGTGAACCCGATGCCCAGATGGTCGTAGAGCGATTCGCCGTTGGCGAGCCACAGGTGCGGTGTGCGTCCACCCGGAATCGCATTGGGCCGGTAGTCGTTGATGACGTCTTCGGGTGGGGGCGATCCGTCGCCGGTCACGATGGCCGAGCCGTCGTAGCGCACCCCGAAGGTGATGCCTGGAATGTTGAACTCGCGCCGCGCGTGATCGAGCAGGTAGTCGCCCGCGTGCGCCCGGGCCGCTTCGCCTGCCGGGCCATCGGCCTCGATCGACTCCGAGGGCACATAGCCGCCGATGCTGTCGGCAAATGCACGCGCGCGGCTCGTGTTGCGCAGACCGATCGGGCGCCGTTCGGTACGGTAGGAGTCGATGAGTCCAGCGCCGCCCCAGCCCTGGACCGCGCCTGCGAGCTTCCAGCCCAGATTGGCCACGTCGTCGACGGCCGTGTTGTAGCCCAGACCCCCGGTCGGGGTGAACAGGTGCGCCGCGTCACCGGCCAGCACCACCCGGCCGCGGCCATAGCTCTGGGCAACCAGCATGTAGCCGGCATGCCAGATGGCGCCATGAATGAGCCGGAAGTCGCATCGGGCGCCCATCGCCTGCTCGAACAGCGCCTGGCCTCGCTCGGCGTCGATCGTCTCGGCGGACTCTTCGGCACTCAGCTGGGTGTGGAAGACAAAGGTCTCCTTGCCATCGATGGCGGCCATCAGCGAGCGCCGCCCGCGGTTGATCGTCCAGTACATCCAGGCTCGGTCGGCCTTCAGATGCTGGTAGAGGTCGCTCGAGGCAAAGTAGGCGGCATACATGCGCCCACCCAGAAAGTCGCGTTCGATCTTGCCTTCGCCGGCCATTTCGATGCCCAGGGCGTACCGGATCGGGCTGCGCGAGCCATCGCAGCCGACCAGCCAGGCGGCTTCGAGGGTTTCGATCGGGCCACCGGCCACTGGCTCGACCCGTACGCTGACATGGGTGCCGTGGTCGACGAAATCGAGCATCCGCGTGGAAAAGCGCACGCTCACCGAGGGGTACTTCTCGGCGTTGCGCCGGATCACCGGTTCGATGAACAGTTGCGAGCAGCGGTGAGGCATCTCTGGGGTGCTCCACGCGCCGCCCGAGACGCTGCTGCGCGCGATGGCATCGGTACGTGCTCGTGCCGGCATACGAAAGCGTGCCAGTTCGTGACCACTGAAGCGGGTCAGATAGGCGACATCGGTCGGGTAATCGGGTGGCAGTCCAAGAGCGCGAATTTCGCTGGCGAACCCCAGGCGCCTGAAGTGCTCCATCGTGCGCGCCTGGGTTGCGTTGGCCTGCGGGGCCGGGGTGGTGCTCTCCTTCTGGTCGAGCACCACGCAGCGCACCCCACGCAGACCCAGTTCGTTGGCGAGGGTGAGACCAGCCGGCCCGCCGCCGGCGACGATGACATCGAATGCGTGTGACATGACGTTCCGTATGCGACCGGGCGCGCCCTGCGCGTGCGTCCGGTCAGTTGCCGTAGAGGTAGTGCGGCAGCCACAGCGTCATGCCGGGCCACAGGTACATGAAGACCATGCATACGATCACGATCAGCATGTACGGCATCATGCCCGCGAAGATCTGGTTCAGGGTGACATGCGCCGGGGCCACCCCCTTCAGATAGAAGGCCGACATCGCCACCGGGGGTGACAGGAACGCCGCCTGCAGGTTGACGAAGACCAGCGTGCCCCAGAGGATGGGGTCGATGCCGAAGTGCGTGAGCAGCGGCAGGAAGATTGGCACGAAGATCACGATGATCTCGGTCCACTCGAGCGGCCAGCCCAGCACGAAGATGATGGCCTGCGACAGGATCATGAACTGAATCGGGCTGAGGTCGAGCGAGAGCACCCAGCGTTCCACCATCTGTTGACCGCCCAGGAGCGCGAACACGGCCGAGAACAGCGCTGAGCCGACGAAGAGCCAGCACACCATCGAGGTGGTCTTGGCGGTGAGAAACACCGACTCCTTGACCCGCTGCCAGTTGAGCGTGCCCGCCTGGATGGCAAGCAGGAACGCGCCAGCGGCACCGACCGCCGCTGATTCAGTGGCGGTGGTAATGCCAAAGAGAATCACCGCAAGGACGACCAGCGTAAGAATGCCCAGCGGCGCCACTGAACTCACCAGCAGGCGCAGCAATTCGAACTGGCTCGCATCCATCCTCGCGTAGTACCACAGCAAGAGCAGGGCGACTGCACCGCAGATGCTCCAGAACCAGGGGAAGAAGCTCTCGGGGGGGCCCTTGTCCACGGGGGCACCGGCGGCGCCCTCACGCAGGCTGGGGTCGCCCATTTCCTGCAGGGTTTCGGTTTCCGGTGCGGGGGTATCGGCACTGGCGGCTGCGCTGCCCAGTTCCTGTGCCGGTGTCTCGGTGGCTTCAGCTGCGCTGCCCAGTTCCTGCACGGGCGCCTCGGCGGCGGGTTCGCCGGCCGTTGCGCCAGGGGGCACTGGGGGCGCTGAGGGCGCGGGGGCCTGGGCAACTGCCACGGGCATGTTGACCGGCACGACATCGGCCTGGGGATGAATCACCACATACCACCAGACCGCCCACAAGGTGACCACAGCGAGCAGCGCCGGAAAGAGGGCCATCGCCAGCGCCCGCAAGAGCACGAGGGGCCCGGTCGGGCGCCCGTCGGCCGTCGCAATGGCCCGTGCACGGGCAGGTGCACACAGCGCACCGAGCAGCGCAGGCAGCATGAGTCCTCGGCCGTGCGCCTGGGTGAGGGCGCCGACCCAGGGGCTGATCGGAATGCGCAGTTGCTCTTCGGGGATGCGAGGCGCGACCTTCGGATTGATGAGGGCCCAGCCGACGATGTAGACCAGGTAAAGAAAGGCGAGGAAGAAGCCCGGAAACATCGCCGAGGCATAGAGCTTCACGACCGACTGTCCGGCCACCGCGGCATAGACGATGATCATCACCGAGGGCGGGATGAGAATGCCCAGCGTGCCCCCGGCGGTGATGACGCCGGCGGCCAGTCGCGTGTCGTAGCCTGCCTTGAGCATCGGGTTCAGTGCAATCACGCCCATCAGGACGACCACGGCCCCGACCAGCCCGCTGGCGATGCCCCAGAAGGTGCAGACGATGAGGGTGGCCACCGCCAGTGACGCGGGGAAGCGTCTGAAGGCCAGTTGTATGCTGTAGAACATCTTGTCGACCAGCGCTCCACGCTCCATGACGTAGCCCATCAGCACGAAGAGTGGAATCGAGATCAAGGTCTCGTTGTTCATCGCACCATAGGTGCGTTCGACCATCAGGTCGAAGATGCGATTGTCGTGCCAGGACTGACTGGGGTCGTAGAAGGCCGCATAGCCAAAGGCCATGCCCAGCCCCATCAGCGTGAACGCAGTTGGAAACCCGAGCATGATTGCTACCACGATGAGCAGCAGCATGGTGAGGCCGAGTGCTGGATCACTCATCGGGCATCTCCCGTCGAAGTGGGGCTTGCCCCCGGGCCGCCGCGACCGCGCTGGTGTGCGGCCTCATCGATGTCGTGCACCTGCTCGATCGCCATCCGTCGCGCCTGGTCATCGACATGGATGCTGCCGGCCAGTTGCTGTTCGACCACGTCGATTTCCTCGGCGTCTTTCAGGCGCGCCGGCCATTGGCCGGTCTGCAGGCAGATGATGGCACGCAAGATCTCGGCCAGGCCCTGCAGCAGTACCAGGGCGCCTGCCAGCGGAATGATGGCCTTGAACTGATAGACCGGAGGGCCATCGGCCGTCACGTTGGAGTGTTCGTTGATGCGCCACGAGTAGGCCGCATAGTCGGTGCCGGCATAGACGAGCGCGACGATGCCGGGAAGGAAGAAGAGCAGGTAGAGCGCGAGGTCGAGCGCGGCCTGGGTACGGGGACGCATCGAGCCGTAGAGGAAGTCGCCGCGCACATGACCGTTTTGCGCGAGCGTGTAGGCACCGCACATCATGAAGAGCGACCCGTACAGCATGTTGTTGAGGTCGAAGATCCAGGCGGTCGGGGCATTCAGGATGTAGCGCTTGAAGACTTCCACGCAGACGACCAGCATCAGTACCACGATGAACCAGGCAAAGGTCTTGCCCGCCAGCGTGCTGATGCTGTCCACAGCATGCAGCAGGCGCTGCATCGGTGCGTCGGGTTGGGTCGCAGACCCGGGAGCCACGGTCGATGAAGTCATGGGCAAGTGCCGAAGAAAGCAAGTTCAGTCGAACCGGCCACCCGCGACCGCGGATGGCCGGTGATGCGTCACCTGAAGGAGGCGTTCAGGCCTTCTTGGGAGCCGCCGGTCGGGCGAAGTAGTGGGCGTAGGCCATGCGTCGATCGACGACGTTGTCCATTTCCCACTTGACGGTCCGCTCGGCGAAAGCGCGCTGCGAGTCCAGAATCTCCTTGAAGAGCGGGGCCTCGGCCGCCTTCTTCGCGACGATCTGGTCGTAGAGCTCGAGTTGCTTGCGCAGGATCGCGTCGGGTGTCTTGTAGAAGCGCACCTTGTCCTTGGTCTGCATCTCGATATAGTCTTTCGAGTAACGGTCGATTGCCTTCCAGCTCATGTCCTGCGAGGCTGCTTCGACCGCGTAGCCGATGATCGCGCGCAGTTGCGGCGTCAGGGCATCGAACTTCGTCTTGTTGAAGAGAATCTCGAACTGCTCGGCGTTCTGGTGGAAGCTCTGCAACATGCAGACCTTCGAGACATCGGGAAAACCCAACGCACGGTCGGACGACATGTTGTTGAACTCGGCAGCGTCAAGCAGGCCACGGTCCATCGCCGGTACGATCTCGCCACCGGGCACCGCATTGACGGCCGCGCCCATCGCGGTAAACAGATCGATCGAAATACCGACGGTCCGGTATTTCAGCCCCTTGAGGTCCTCCACTTTCTGCACCGGCTTCTTGAACCAGCCCAGGGGCTGCGTCGGCATCGGGCCATAGGGAAACGACATGACGTTGGCCCCGAGCGACTGGTAGAGCTTTGCGAGCAGTTCTCGCCCGCCGCCGTAGCGATGCCAGGACAGCAGCATGTTGGCATCCATGCCGTAGGCCGGGCCTGAACCCCAGAGGGCGAGGGCCGTGCTCTTCCCATAGTGGTAGGCCATGACGCCGTGTCCACCGTCCAGGGTTCCCTTCGAAATGGCCTCGAGCAGACCGAACGCAGGCACCACGGCTCCGGCTGGCAGCACCTCGATCTTCAGGTCGCCACCGGTCATGTCGTTGACTTTTTGCGCGAAATCGAGCGCGTACTCGTGGAAGATGTCCCTCGAGGGCCAGGTCGATTGCCAGCGCATGGTGGTGACACCCTGCGCCTTGACGACGGCGGGAAATCCCAGTGCGGCGGCGCTGGTGGTCGCGACGGCTGCACCGGATAGGAATCGGCGGCGCTTCTGCAGGCTGCTTGAGTCGTTGATGCTCATCCCTTGTCTCCTTGTCAGACCGGCCGGTCGCGCACGCTTTATGGGTGTCGCAGACGGTGGCCGGATGGCGGCAGTGTACTGACTTCAGCCCACCCGTGCAGGCGGGCGACCGGCCACCCGGATCAGTCGCCCTTGATGTTCGTGGCCTTCACGAGTTGCACGAAACGCTGGTATTCGGCGCGGGTGACCCGATCGGCCTCCTCGGGACTGTTGGCAATGATCCGTATGCCCTGCTTTCCCAAAGCGTCGCGAACCGGTGCTTCGGACAGCACGGTGCGGAAGAGAGCGTTCCATCGCGCCACGAGCTCAGGCGGGGTGGCCGCCGGCACCAGTGCACTGAACCAGGCGTTCATGTCGAAACCGGGTACGCCCTGCTCGGCGATGGACGGAATGTCGGGCGTGAGGGGTGAGCGCTCGCGCGAGGAGCCGCCCAGAATGCGCACCCGACCGTCCTTGGCCATATTGATCGCTGCCCCTACCGGCACGAACATGGCCGTTATCTGCCCACCCAGCAGGTCGGTGAAGGCCTGCGCCGACCCCTTGTAGGGAATGTGGGTCATTGGCACGCCTGCCACCAGCTTGAACTGCTCCATGAAGAGGTGATGATGGGTGCCGTTGCCCGGCGAGCCGTAGTTGACCTTGCCCCCTTGCGTCTTTGCCCAGGCAAGGAAATCGCGGAGGTCCTTGCCCGGTGTGTCGGCATGGACGGTGAGCACGAAGATGTTGTCGCCCACGATCGTGATCGGGCGCAGGCCATTGAGCAGATCGAAGTTGAGCGGAAAGAAGAGCGGCAGTGTCAGCGTGCTCGAAGGGTTGATGGTGATGGTGTGTCCATCAGCGGGTGCGTGGGCCAGGGCTTCGAGCCCGATGGCGCCAGCAGCGCCGGCGCGATTCTCGACCACCACGGCTTGCCCCCAGAGCGCCTGGAAACGCGGCGCGAGCGTTCGCGCGATGAGATCGGGCGACGTGCCCGGGGTCTGCGCGAGCACCATGCGAATCGGTCGGGTCGACAAACCCTGTGCGATCGCGGCCAACGGACTGCCAAGGGCGGTGGCGCCCGCCAGGGCCCCCAGCAGGGCACGTCGTACGGGGTCTGCCTGTTGGATCGATGTCATGGATATCCCCTGGAGGCTTGCAACTGTGAGCAGTCGCCAAGCATGGTATGCCGCGCATTCTAGACGCTCGCATTGTGTCTGCAGTGTTCTGGCTTTGCCCCTCGTGTCGCGCAGGCAGCTTGAGGTGGCTCGCAGCATGCGCAGTCTGCCCGGTGGTGGGCAAGCCCTCCGGGGTCGTAAACTGCCAGCTCTGGTGCTTACAAGCGATCGCGGATGGACATCACTTCAACGGCAACCTGCCTGGGCGTTTTCATTGGTCTGGTGATGGCACTCACCGGTGCCGGTGGCGGCATCCTGTCGGTGCCACTACTGGTCTTTGGCCTGGGCTTGCCGATGGTGGACGCAGCCCCCGTCAGCATGATTGCGATTGCCTTGTCGGCCGGCCTGGGTGCATTCCTGGCACTGCGCTCGGGCATCCTGCGCTATCGTGCTGCGGGGTTGATGGGGGCGGCCGGCTTGTTGCTGTCACCGATGGGCGTATGGCTCGCGCACCGCGTGCCCAATAATCCCTTGATGCTCGGCTTCTCGGCGGTGCTCGCCTATGTCGGTCTGCGCACGCTCTGGCCGCTCTGGCAGCGGCCGAGAGCGCGTTCCCCGGGCGATAGCCCAGCGGCGGTGGCCAGCCGATCGCGGCTGCCGCCTTGCTGTCTCGACCCTCTGGATGGCCGTCTGCGCTGGACCGCACCGTGCGCGCGGGCACTGCTCTTCACCGGCATGAGCGCGGGGTTTCTCTCGGGGCTTCTGGGTGTCGGGGGTGGTTTCATCATCGTGCCCTCCCTGCAGCGGATCACCGATCTGGAGATGCGTTCGGTGGTGGCTACTTCGCTCGGTGTGCTCGCCATCGTGGCGCTGGCCGGGCTGGGCGCCTCGGCCCTGATGGCGCCCATCCGCTGGCCGGTGGCGCTGCCTTTCGCGCTGGGTGCGCTTGCCGGCATGCTGATCGGGCGCCGCCTGGCCACCCGCTTCAGTGGCCCGCGGCTGCAAGGGCTCTTTGCCCTCCTCGCGCTCGTGGTTGCAGTCAGTCTTGCAGCGCGAACGCTCGCTGCATGAGGCAGACTGCAGGTCGGTCCTTCATCCGGGCGTCATTCAACGGAGTCATCGGCATGAACCTTCTTTCGCGGTCGGCGGTCCGGCGCCCGGCATCGGGCCATAGCGCCTGCCTGCTGCTCGCCATCGTGCTGGCGGCAGCCATTGCACCGGCGCGCGCAGCCTGGCCCGAGCGCCCGATCCGTCTGGTCGTTCCCTATGCGGCCGGTGGCGTGGGCGACATCTCGTTTCGCACGATCTCGACGGCACTCGAGGAGCGCGTGGGGCAGCGCTTCGTACTCGACAACCGGGCAGGTGCATCGGGCAATATCGGTGCGGCCGAGGTCCTGCGTGCTGCCCCTGACGGCTACACCCTGCTGCTCGGGGCGATCAACAACTTTGCCACCAACCAGTTCCTGTACCGCAACATGACCTTTGATCCGGTGACGGCGTTCGAACCGGTTGCGCTGCTCTCTCTGGCCCCGAGCGTCATCGCGGTCACCCCGAACCTCGAGGTCCATTCGCTGGCTGATCTGGCGGCGCAGGCGAGGGCCCATCCGGGGGCCCTCAATTTCGGCTCTCCGGGTATCGGCACGCCACCGCACCTGGTCGGTGAACTGTTTGCAACCCTCGCCGGGGTCCGGATGACGCACATCCCGTACAACGGCACGCCTCAGGTGATGGTGGCGCTGCAGCAAGACAGCGTGCAGGTCTCCTTCTACACGCTCAGTCCGGTGTCGCCGCTCATGCGAGGTGGCAAGTTGCGGCCTGTCGCGGTTGCGGCCAACGCCCGATTGGCCGCGCTGCCGGGTGTGCCCACGGTGCGCGAGGCGGGTTTTTCCGATCTGCTGAGCGCCAGCTGGCAGGCCATCGTGGCCCCGCGCGGTACCGATCCGGCGATCCTCGACCGACTCAATGGCGACATTCGTGCAGCGCTGGCGTTACCGGAGTCGCAGCGCCGCTATGGTGAACTGGGGATGGTGGCGGGCGATCTCGGGCGGACCGAGTTTGCGGCCTTCATGCGTGGCGAGGCGCAGCGCTGGAAGAAGGTGATCGAATCGGCGCGGATCGAGCCGCAGTAGGATCACTCGGCCCAAGGCCGGCTGGCAGCACGCAGGCGGACCTCGCAAGCGGTGTGAAGGAGAACAGGCGCAGCGCGCGATCGGCCACTGCTGTGCGACGCTGGTTTGCCCGCAATGGCACCGACCGCCCGGGTTAGACTCTGGGCTCCAAGGGAGGGCGCGGCATGAAGTTCGGAATTTTTGATCACGTGGATGACAGTGGCCTTGAACTGGGCGAGCTCTACGAGAACCGTCTGCGACTGATCGAAGCCTTCGATCAGTCGGGCATCCACTGCTATCACCTGGCCGAACACCACTTCACGCCGCTTGGCATGTCGCCCTCGCCCTCGGTATTCCTCGCGGCGGTGGCGCAGCGCACGCGCAGGCTGCTCTTTGGTCCCCTCGTCTACACGCTCGCGCTCTACCATCCGCTGCGCCTTGCCGAGGAGATCTGCATGCTCGATCACCTCAGTGGCGGTCGCTTGCAACTCGGGGTGGGCCGTGGCGTGTCGCCGGTTGAGATGCGGCTCTATGGGGTCGACGTCGACAAGGCACAGGCCCTGTACATGGAAGCCTACGAGGTCCTGATGAAGGCACTCCAGGAAGACACGCTGACCCATGAGGGCGAGCACTTCCAGTTTCGGGGTGTGCCGATGCGCATGCACCCGCGTCAGCGCCCGCATCCGCCGCTCTGGTACGGTCTGGGCAATCCGGATGGGGTCGAGTGGGTGGCACGCAATGCGGTCAACGTGATCAGCCTCTCGTCGCCCGAAGTCGTTCGCAAGGTGAGCGATGGCTATCGCACGACCTGGGCCGCGCTGGGACGTGATCCGGCCGCGATGCCGCTGGTGGGCACCTTGCGCCATATCGTCATTGCCCCCACCGATGCCGAGGCGATGACGATTGCGCGCCGCGCCTATACGCGGTGGCGCTCCAGTTTCTGGCATCTGTGGGATGTCTTCGGCGCGCGCCCGCGCTTTGCCATCTACCCGGAGACCTTTGACGAACTGGTAGAGCGCGGCCAGGCGGTGGCAGGGTCGCCGGCCACCGCGTTGTCGACACTGCGCGCACAGACCCAGGCGGGTGGTGTCAACTACCTGCTGCTCGACCTGGCCTTTGGTGATCTTGCGCTCGATGAGTCGCTGCGTACGCTCGAACTGTTCTGGTCGGAGGTTGCCCCCGGGTTGCAGTGAGGGCAGGCGCCTCCCGCTGCGCTACTCGGGTTGTATCCCGGCCAGCGCCACCGCCTTGCCGAACTTCGCGCTCTCCGCGGCGATGAAGCGTCTGAACTCCTCGGGTGTGGTGCCCAGGCTCTCCAGCCCCTGATCGGCGAAGCGGGCCTTGTTGGTGCTGTCGCCCAGCGAGCGCAGCGCTGCCTCGCGTACCCGGTTGACGATGGCCGCCGGCGTGCCGGCCGGCGCCAGAAAGCCCATCCAGGTGCTGTAGTCGATGGCACCGAACCCCTGCTCGGCGATGGTCGGTACCTCGGGCATGTTGGACGCACGGCGCGCCGATGCCAGTGCAATGGCACGCACCTTGCCGCTCTTCACGTGGGGTGCCGACAGGGATGTGGACACCGCAAAGAGTTGCGTCTGTCCAGCCAGAAAGTCGGTGAAGGCCGGGCCGGCGCCCTTGTAGGGGATGTGAATGAAATCGGCCTGGGTCGATGCCTTCAGCGCTTCGAGCGCGAGGTGGGTGGCGGTGCCCACGCCACCAGAACCTGCGCTGACCCGTCCCGGGTTGGCCCGCGACCAGGCGGCCAGTTCACGCAGGTTGTTCACCGGCAGCGAGGGATGCACGAGAATCGCGATCGGCACTGCCAGCACTTCGGTAATCGGCTGGAAATCGCGCAGCGGATCAAAGCCCGGCGACCGGTAGATGAAGGGGGCGAGTGTCATGCTCTCGATCGCAAAGAGCAGCGTATTGCCATCGGGTGCACTGCGTGCCACATCGGCCATGCCGATGATGCCGCCGGCACCGCCCTTGTTGTCGATGACCAGCGTCTGCCCCAGTGCTTCGCCCATCTTGGGTGCCAGGGCGCGCATCGAGGCATCGATGAGGCCTCCCGGCGGGAAGGGCACGACCACCCGAATGGCTCGATCAGGCCAGGTCTGGGCCAGCGAAACGCTGCTGCCGATGAGGCAGGCAAGCACGGCGACGGCCCGCAGGCCTTGACGGGTCGAACGCGGTGCGCGGTGCTGCGATGGGTTCAAGGTGAGAGTCTCCTGGGTGCGATGCACGCCTGCAGGCCGCTGGCCTGTCGTGTCACCGGATCAATCCGGCCTCGCGATTATAAGTGCGCGAAAGTCATTCACATTGGTGAGTGTTGGGCCGCTCACATGGGCGTCGCCCAGTTGGTGAAAGAACGGATGGGCGTCGTTGCGTGCGAGCGCCGCGCGTGCGTCGAGCCCTTGTGCACGAGCGCGAGCCAGGGTGTCGGGGCCGACCCAGGCGCCGGCAACCTCGGCGGCGCCATCGATGCCATCGGTGTCACCGGCAAAGGCATGGATATGCGGGTGTCCGTCCAGAGCGAGCGCCAGCGCAAGCAGAAATTCCACATTGCGTCCGCCAACACCATTGCCGCGCACTGTCACGGTGGTTTCCCCGCCCGAGAGCAGTACGCAAGGGGTGGCGAAGGGTTCGTCGTGGCGTGCTGACGAGCGCGCGATGGCTGCCAGGGTCTGTGCAACGCTGGTCGCTTCGCCCTCGATGCAGTCACTGAGCAGATGGACCGACAGGCCAGCGGCACGCGCGCATCGGGCCGCAGCCTGCAGCGCGCGCCAGGGGGTTGCGATCAGTTCGAACCGCTGCCCGGCCAGCCGCGGGTCGCCCGGTTTGACCGATTCGCCGCGACCGCTCTCGAGCGCCTGGCGGATCGAGGCGGCGATGGGGATGCCAAAGCGCTCGAGGATGGCCAGCGCGTCGGCGCAGGTGGTGGGGTCGGCAACCGTCGGCCCCGATGCGATGTCGCAGGGGTCGTCTCCCGGAATGTCGGAGATGGCCAGGGTGATGACCTGGGCCGGTGCGCAGGCAGCTGCGAGGCGGCCGCCCTTGATGGCAGAGAGGTGTCGTCGCACGCAGTTCATTGCATGGATGTCGGCGCCGCTTGCCAGGAGCGAGCGTGCCAGGGCTTGTTCTTCAGCCAGAGTGATGCCCGACAAGGGCAGGGGAAGCAGTGCCGAGCCACCACCTGAAATGAGGCAGATCACCAGATCGTCGGCGCTCAGTCCGCTGACGCTCGCGAGCATGCGCCGGGCTGCCTCGCACCCGGCCTCGTCCGGTACCGGGTGCGCGGCCTCGACCACTTCGATCGACCGGGTAGCCACCGTGTGACCATAGCGGGTGACCACCAGACCGCCCAGGGGGCCGTGCCAGTGCCCCTCGAGAGCGGCGGCCATCGCCGCAGCGGCCTTGCCGGCACCGATCACCCAGGTGCGGCCGCGCGGCGCCGGTGGCAGGTGTGGCGGCAGGCATCGCTCGGGTTGCGCCGATTGCACCGCAGCCTCGAACATCTGCAGCAGCAGTTGCCGAATGCCGCTGTCGGTCAGGGGCTGCAAGGGCATGCTCATCTCGCGTGGGGGCATCGGACGATTATTGCAGAAGCTCGGGCAAACCTTGCCAGATCGGGGTTGGGCCGGTGCGCAGGCAAGGTGTTTGCTAGACTGCCTCCGGGGGGCAGGGTGCCCGCCGTTCGGTGCTGCGAGGTGTTTTCAGGTTGAATGACCGGTGCCCCGACCATGGCTTGCCAGGGTTTGCAGAGGGAGGAACGCTTGATGGGGTTTGCGCATGTGCGCTCGGGTGTGCGTGGCTGTCTTGCCGCGATCAGACGATCGGGTTCGGCTCGCCAGGGGTGCCATGTGCTCATCGGCTCGATGCTGGGCGCGGTCCTCCTCGGGAGCGGCTCGGTGCTGGCTGCCTGGCCTGACCGTCCCTTGCGCGTGCTGGTGCCCTTCGCGGCGGGTGGTGGCTCTGATTTCATCGCCCGCTTCATTGCACAGAAGCTCTCGCAATCGCTGCACCAGCAGGTGGTCGTCGAGAATCGGCCCGGTGCCGGTGGTCTGCTGGGGGTTGAAGTCGGCGTGCATGCACCTGCCGATGGTTACACGCTGGTGCTGATTGCCTCGAGCTACTGCGCCAACGCAAGCCTCTATCCGCTCAAGTTCGATCCGCTTGCCGACATCACGCCCGTCATCCAGCTCTCGCGGGGCCCGCTGCTGGTGGTCGTCAATCCGGCGTTACCGGTACGTACGGTGCGCGACCTGATCGAACTGGCCCGTGCGCGGCCTGGCGAGATCAATTTTGCCTCCTCCGGGCAGGGCAGCATCATCCATCTGGCGACCGAACTCTTTGCCAGTTCGGCCGGCATCCGGATCAATCACATTCCGTACAAGGGCACGGGTCCGGCGCTCACCGACACGATCGGCGGCCAGACTCAGGTGTTCTTCAGCAGCACCGCCTCTGCCCTGCCGCACGTCCAGGGCGGCAAGCTGCGGGCCATCGCCGTGACCACCACCACGCGACTGGCCGCGGCACCCGAGGTACCCACGGTGGCCGAATCGGGCCTGCCCGGCTATGACGTATCGCTCTGGCATGGCGTCATCGGCCCGCGCGCCATGCCGCGCGAGGTGGTTGATCGCATCAATGCTGCGGTCAATGCATCGCTCGGACTGAAGGAAACAGCCGAACAGTTGAAGGCCGACGGTGTGTCACCCGCCGGTGGCACGCCCGAGCAGTTTCGAGCCCAGATCACCAGTGAAATCGGCTTGTGGCGACGGGTCGTGGCACAGGCAGGGGTCAAGGCCGAATAGTGTGGCAGGCAGTGGTGAATCAGCAGTGACCAGAACGGGGCATGCACCGGACGAGTCTGGCCGGATGCGAGGCCTCAATGAATGACACCTCGAGGGAGAGCAGAAGATGACACGACGACTGGCATATGTGACGGGTGGAATGGGCGGTATCGGAACGGCAATCTGCCAGCGCCTGCACAAGGAAGGCCATACGGTGATTGCCGGTTGTGGTCCGAGCCGTGACTACACCAAGTGGCTGGACGAGCAGAAGGCGCTGGGCTACACCTTTTTCGCTTCGGTGGGTAATGTCGGTGACTGGGATTCGACGGTCGATGCGCTGCAGAAGGTGAAGGCCGCGCATGGTCCGATCGACGTGCTGGTGAACAACGCCGGCATCACCCGTGATGGCGTCTTTCGCAAGATGAGTCGCGATGACTGGGACGCGGTCATCAACACCAATCTGAACAGCCTGTTCAATGTGACCCGGCAGGTGATCGATGACATGCTCGAGCGTGGCTGGGGCCGGGTGATCAACATCTCCTCGGTCAATGGGCAGAAGGGGCAGTTCGGACAGACCAATTACGCCACCGCCAAGGCCGGCATTCACGGGTTCACCATGGCCCTGGCGCTCGAGGTGGCCACCAAAGGCGTGACGGTCAACACCGTGTCGCCAGGCTATATCGGCACCGAAATGGTGCGCTCCATCCGTCCCGATGTGCTCGAGAAGATCGTCGGCACGATTCCGGTTCGACGCCTGGGAACGCCGGAGGAGATTGCCTCGATCTGCGCCTGGATAGCCTCGGATGACTCGGGATTTTCGACAGGTGCCGACTTCTCGCTGAATGGCGGTCTGCACATGGGGTGAGCGCGGGCTCGCCAGGCTCACCGTTCTTGCCAGCGGTTGCCGGCAGGCTGCCGGTATTCGGTGGTCAACGGCGATCGCTGGGGGTGCCCGGTTTTTTCCGAGAGCCTGCGGCGGTCTCTGGCGATCTGCGTGCTGCTGGTTGATAATGCAGGTTGCCTTGCGTCAGGTAGCACCTGCCATTCGATCGGGTGACTGTCGCAGCCCGACAGCAGCACACAGGAGACACCCGCTTGAAACCTCTGAGCATCAGACGCATCGTGACCGGTCACGACGCCCAAGGCAACGCCATCGTGCAGATCGACGAAATCGCCGGTAATGTCGTGTCGCAGCGTGCCAATCAGCAGGCTGCCGTCATCTGGACGACCGAAGGATTTCCGGTCGACAACGAGGGCACGAGCGACGATTCGACCCGATCGGTATCGACCTCGGAACTCAATGGCACGGTCTTTCGCATCGTCTACTACGGGCCGGGTGTGGCGCCACGCAACCATCGTACCGACAGCATCGATTACGCGGTCGTGATCTCCGGGGAGATCGACATGGAACTCGATGGCGGCGTCGTCGTGCATGTGCGCCAGGGCGATGTGCTGGTGCAGCGCGGCACCATCCACAACTGGGTGAACAAGGGCACCGAGCCCTGCGTGATCGCGTTTTCCCTGATCGGTGCTCATCCGGTGAAGACGGGTGGCAAGACGCTTGACGCGATCGGCTGAGTACGGGCCACCATGACGAGTCGAACCGCACCGTTTCGCGCCGATCATGTCGGCAGCTTGCTGCGTCCTGCGAACCTGCGCGAAGCGCGTGCGCGCCATCGCGCCGGCGCCCTCGACGCTGATGAACTGCGTCTGATCGAGGATGCGGCCATCCGTGATGTCGTACGGCGCCAGGAGTCGATTGGCCTGCAGGGCATCACCGATGGTGAACTGCGGCGCGACTATTGGCACATGGACTTCCTGGTTGGACTCGAGGGCATCGGCGCTCGCGAGTCGACGGACATGAAGTTCGAAGGGGTCGAGGAAGTGCCGCCGACGCCGATCGTCACCGGGCCCATCGCTTGCGGTCGCGCCCCCCAGCTCGATCACTTCACCTTCCTCGCATCGGTGGCGCGCGGCACGCCCAAGTTCACGATTCCGGCCCCCTCGATGGCGCACATGCGCGGGGGCTCCAGGGGCATCCCGCGCGCGATCTACCCCGATCTGGAACGCTACTGGCACGACCTGGGTGAGGCCTATCGCGTGGCGATCGGCCAGATCTACGCCGCGGGTTGTCGCTACCTGCAGATCGATGACATCACCTTTTCCTACCTTGCCGATGACACGGTTCGTGCGGGCGTGATCGACAAGGGCGATGACCCTGATGAGCTTGCCAGGCGTTACGCAGCCACCATCAATGCCGCCCTTGTGGGGCGCCCCGACGATATGCTCGTCACGATGCATACCTGCCGTGGCAACTTCCAGAGCACCTTTGTCGCGGCTTCACCGTATTCGCGCACCGTGACCGAAGCCATGTTTTCCACTGCAGTCGATGCCTGGTTCATGGAGTTCGACTCCGAGCGTGCCGGCAGTTTCGACGTGCTCGCGATGCTGCCCTCGGACAAGACCGCGGTGCTCGGGCTGGTGACCACGAAGTTCGGCGAACTCGAATCGGCTGACGCGATTGCCCGACGCATCAATCAGGCCTCGCGCATCGTGCCGCTCGAGCGCTTGTGCCTGTCGCCTCAGTGCGGGTTTTCGAGCACGCATCATGGCAACAAGCTGCATGAGGACGAGCAGTGGCGAAAGCTCGATCGGGTGGTGCAGGTGGCGCGGACGGTCTGGGGCGAGCCGTGATCACGGTAGGGCCCTATGACGAGCCCTCGCAGTCAACCCCGGTGGTCGAGGGCTATCGGCAGACCGCCTTGCGTGCGCCTGCCGAACCCCTGATCGAGAGGCCCTTCACGCTCTCGGAGTTGACCGGCCCCGATCGCCCTGAGCGCCGTCTTGCCTTGCTCGGTACCGACCTCGCCGGATACGGCGTTGAACGTGCTCTCGGGCAACTTATCGAGGTGCGCTTGCGCGTGCTTGATGAAGGGGGTGCCCCGCTCTCCGGTGCGCTGGTCGAGATGTGGCAGGCCAACGCCGCGGGCCGGTACATCCATCCGAACGATGATGATCACGCGCCGGTCGATCCTCACTTCCATGGCGCGGCCCGAATGACGGCCGACGCCTCGGGCTGTCTGTCGATTCGCACGATCAAGCCGGGCGCCTACCCGGTGCCCGGCAGCGGCCGCTGGTGGCGCCCGCCCCATATCCACTTCTCGCTCTGGGGCCGGGTGTGGATGTCGCGTCTGGTGACGCAGATGTTCTTTCCGGGCGAGCCGCTCAACGGCCAGGATCGCATCCTGCATGCGGTACCGGATGCCGATGCACGCGAGCGTCTCATCTGTCGACCGCGTTCGCCCGTTGACTGTCCCGATGACACGCTCGTATTCGATCACGACATCGTGGTGCGGGGGCGGCGTGCCACGCCGGTTGCCTGATGGCGAACACGATGTCTGAAGTACGCCTGCCTGCGGCCGAGATGACCGTTGGGCCCTTTTTTCCGCCCCGCTACAGTGATGCAGGCGCCCATGATCTGACCTGTCTGGACGGTCAGCGGGCTCGCGGTGAGCCGATCGACATTCAGGGCCGAGTCGTGCAACTCGACGGCGCGCCCACCCACAATCTCATCGTCGAGATCTGGCAGGCCGATGCGGCGGGTATCTACGCGCACCCCAACGACCCTCGCCATATCGAGGCCGATCCGAATTTCTTCGGTTGGGGTCGTGCGGCAACTGACGCCGACGGACGCTACGCGCTGCGCACGATCAGGCCGGGGCAGACTCGCGACCTCGATGGCACCGCGCGCGCGCCGCACATCAATGTGCTGGTGCTCTTTTCGGGCCTGATGCGCCAGTTGCACACCGTGATCTACTTCCCGGATGACGGTGGCGCAAAGGCATCTGATCCGATCTATCGCGCGGTGCCTGCCGCGCGACGCGCCGGCGTCGTGGCAGTCGCCGACGCACCCGGACGCTATCGTTTCGACATCCGATTGCGCGGCGAAGGCGAGACGCCGTTCTTCTCGCTCGATGGCAAAGGTGCGCGATGACCTCAGTGTGCATTGTTGGCGCAGGGGCCGTGGGTGGCCTGATTGGCGCGCGTCTGGCAGCTGCGGGTTGCCACGTCTCGGCACTTGCGCGGGGCGCAACGGCGCAGGCCTTGCGCACGCAGGGCTGGCGTCTGCACGAAGGCGAGCGCCTCATCGGCGGTGAGGCCCATGTGGTTGATGACCCGGCGGCACTAGGCCCGCAGTCGCTCGTGGTCATCGCCCTTAAGGCCACGGCGCTGCCCGAGGTGGCTGCGACCATCACCCCGCTCATCGGTCCGGACACCACGGTGATCACCGCCATGAATGGTGTGCCCTGGTGGTTCTTTCACGGATTTGGCGGCCCCTGCGAGGGCATGGCCCTGGAGTCGGTCGACCCCGGCCTGGCGACTGCGCGTGCCATTGCCACCCGCCATGTGCTGGGCGGGGTGGTACACCTCAGTTGTGCGGCGATCGAGCCCGGTGTGGTGCGTTTGGCCAGCGGCAATCGCCTCATTCTGGGTGAGCCCGATCGCACCGCCTCGCCTCGTCTTGCCCAGATGGCAGCGCTCTTCGCGCGTGCAGGGTTCGATGTCGAGTCGACCCAGCGCATCCATGACGAGATCTGGTACAAGTTGTGGGGCAACATGACCATCAACCCGATCTCGGCCTTTACCGGGGCAACGGGCGATCTGATCCTTGACGATCCACTGGTCAACGAGTTCTGCCTTGGCGTGATGGCTGAAGCCAAGGCGATCGGCAGCCGCTTCGGTTGCCTGATCGAGCAAAGCGGCGCCGATCGCAATCGGGTGACCCGAAAGCTGGGTGCCCTGCGCACGTCGATGTCGCGTGATGTCGCGGCCGGCCGGCCAGTTGAACTCGATGCGCTCGTTGGGGTGGTGCGCGAGATCGCGCAGCATCTGGGTGAGCCAACCCCCGCGATGGATGTGCTCTTTGGCCTGGCGCGCGTGCATGCGCGCGTCCACTCGCTCTATCCGCCGGCAACCCCTGTCGCGGGGGCTGCCGCATGACCCTGTCCGCAGCCGCCCTGCCATCGCCCCTGATGCAGTCTTCGGCCACGCCGCCTCCGCTCCAGACCCGTGTGACCCAGTTGCTGGGGCTCCGCTATCCGGTCGTGCAGGCTGGCATGAGTTGGGCGTCGAGCAGTGCGCCACTGGCGGCAGCCGTCTCGGCCGCAGGCGGCCTGGGGGTGATTGCCGCCGGGCCGATGTCACCCGATGACCTGCGTGCTGCCATTCGTACCGTGCGCGCTTGCACCGATGCGCCGTTTGCGGTCAACGTGCCGCTCTACAACCGGCGTGCTGCGGATCTTCTCGATGTGGTGATCGGGGAGCGTGTCAGTGCACTCATTGCCTCGCAAGGCGGGCCGCAGGGGCATCTGGAGCGGGTACGTGCGGCCGGCATTCGCTGGTTGCATGTGTGCTCATCGCCCCGGCATGCCGAGAAGGCCGCCCAGGCCGGTGTCGATGCCATCATTGCCGTGGGTGTCGAGGCCGGTGGCCATCCGCCGCCTGACGAGGTGGGCACACTGGTGGTCGTCCGTGCGGTGTGCCGCGCGGTCGATCTGCCGGTCATTGCGGGTGGTGGGGTGGCCGACGGTGCCGGGATGGCTGCGCTCTTCTGTCTGGGCGCCGAGGCGGTGCAATTCGGTACCCGCTTTCTGCTGACGCCCGAGGCGACGCTGCACGCCGACTACAAGGCTGCGGCGATCGCCGCCGGGATCGCTGACACGACTCTGGTGGGGCGCGGTCGACTGCCGGTACGTATGCTTCACAACCGGTTCACCGCCGAGTACGCGGCGGCAGAGGGGGCCGGTACCGATGCCCAGGCCTTGAAGGCGCTTGCCGACAGCCGTTCGCTCAAGCTCGCAGCGCTCGATGGCGATGTCGATTGGGGCAAGGTCGAGGTCGGGCAGTCGGTGGGGCTCATCGATACGCTGGTGCCTGCGGGCGAACTGGTGTTTCAGTTGATGCATGAATTCAATGCGGCACGACGCCGCCTGGCGGAGTTCTGATGTCCGAGCCGATTCTGATCGAGAAAGACCAGGGGGCCGTGCGCGTGCTCACGATGAACCGACCGGCCAAGCGCAATGCCCTCGACATGGCGCTCACCCGCGCGCTGATCGATGCGCTCGAGCGCGCCGACCTCGACCCTGCCATCGGCGCGGTGGTGCTCACCGGCGCAGGCCCCGGGTTCTGTGCGGGGGCCGACCTCAACGAGTTTTCAAGTCTGACCCCCGAGAATGCGCCACTCGTGGCCGAGCGTGCCGCGCTCACCGCCCGCCTGCATGGCTTGTTTCGCCAGATGCAGAAACCGGTGGTGACCGCAGTCAACGGAGCGGCCATGGGCGGTGGTGCCGGGCTTGCCATTGCCAGTGACCTCGCGGTGCTCTCCAGCGAGGCAAAGCTCGGCTATCCCGAGACCCGCCATGGCATCGTGGCCGCCATCGTCATGACCAATCTGGTGCGCCATGTGGGACACAAGGCGGCGTTCGAGATCGTTGCACTGGGGCTTGCGGTCGATGCGGATCGCGCGCTGGCACTGGGCATGGCCAATCAGGTGGTCGCCCCAGCCGAGGTGCTGCCGGTGGCGATCGAACTGGCCACTCGGCTTGCAGCGGTGTCGCGGCCTGCCATGGCGCTGACGAAGTCGCTCTTCCATGCCGTGACTGAATTGCCCTTTGATGAGGCACTGGCCGAAGGGCAGCGCGCCAATGAGCGGATGCGCGCATTCAGGCATTGACCGTCCGTTTGCCTGTTTGTGCCGAGTTGTCCTTTTCTTCTCCCATCACCGGGTCGCCCTGTCATCGATGAAGCCTCTCGAGCACATCACCATCCTGGATTTGTCACGGGTGCTCGCTTGCCCGTTTGCCTCGATGATCCTGGCCGAACTCGGCGCCCAGGTGATCAAGGTGGAACAACCCGGGCAGGGTGATGAGACCCGCAGTTTCGAGCCCTTTGTCGAGCCATTGCCCGGCGTGGAGGCTGCTCCCGAGAGCGCCTATTACTTTGCCTTCAATCGCTCGAAGCAATCCATCACGGTCAATCTGCGCAGTCCTGAAGGGCAGGCCGTGGTGCGTGATCTGGCCTCGCGGGTCGACGTGGTGGTCGAGAACTTTCCAACCGGCACCCTGGCCCGTTACGGTCTGGATGCCGCGAGCCTGCGTGCGTTGAATACGCGTCTGGTGCATGTGTCCTGTACCGGGTTTGGCGAGACGGGTCCGTATGCACACCGCAAGGGCTATGACACCGTGTTCCAGGCCATGGCCGGCTTGATGAGTCTGACCGGCGAGCGCGGTGGCGGGCCGGTGAAACCCGGCTTGCCGGTGGCCGATCTCACGTCGGGCCTCTGGGTTGCCATCGGCATTCTGGCAGCGCTGGCGGGTCGTGCTCGCCAGGGGCAGGGATGTCATATCGACTTCTCGATGATCGACGGGCAGGTGTCGCTCCTCACGCTGGCTGCGGCGCGCTACTTCGCCCTGGGCGAAGTGCCCGAGCGCTTGGGCACCGAACATCCGGGGCGCGTGCCATCGGCCAGTTTCTGCTGCGCCGACGCGCAGTGGCTGCACATCACCGCGAGTGATCAGCACTGGATGGGGCTGTGCCGGGTGCTCGGGATCGAGGGCTGGGGCAGCGCCCCTGGCCTTGCCGGCAACTCCGATCGGGTGCGCCGGCGCGATGAAGTGATGCGCATGCTCTCGGCTGCCATCGCCGGGCGCACACGCGACGAATTGTGTGCAGCGCTTGACGCAGCCGATGTGCCCGCTGGCCCCATTCGCAGTGTCGATGAGGTGTTTGCCGATCCGCACACGCGGGCGCGCGGCATGGTGCAGTCCTTCGAGCATCCGGTGGTGGGCGCCTTCAGGGCGCTGCCACTGCCCTACAAGTTCGATGGCTGGGACAATCCTGCCGTTGCACGGCCGCCACTGCTGGGTGAGCATACCGATTCGGTATTGCGTGAGCGACTGGGTTATGACGACGCGCGTATCGAAGCACTGAAGAAGGCAAAGGCGATATGACAGCAGAGCGCAGTGCCGAGCAAGGAGAGGCCGGCGAGGACTCTCCGCTGCTTTATGTCGTGACCGATGGGGTGGCCACCATCACCTTGAATCGGCCACACAGCCGTAACGCCCTCAACCTTGCCATGTGCGATGAACTTGCCCGGGCCTGCCATCTGGCTGCCAGCGATTCGACCGTGCGCCTTGTCCTTGTTCGAGGCGCCGGTCCGGTGTTCTGCGCCGGTGCCGACCTGAAAGAGCGCAAGGGCATGAGCGAAGATGCGGTGCGGGTGCGGCGCCTGCGTGCCTTTGCGAGCTACGCAGCCATCGAGCGGCTACCCATGCCTTCGATGGCCATCGTGCACGCGGCGGCAGTGGGGTCGGGCTGCGAGATCGCAGCCGCCTGTGACTTCATCCTGGCCACGCCCGAGGCGAGTTTTCGTACCCCCGAAGCCTTGTGGGGCACCGTGGGTGCCACCCAGCGCCTGCCGCGTATTCTCGGCAAGCGTCTGGCCAAGGACCTCATGTTCACTGGGCGAGCCTTGTCGGCTGCCGAGGCGCAGGTCTGCGGTCTGGTGAGCCGGGTTGTGGACGCGGCCGATCTCGAGGCTAGCGTGGCATCGATCGCGCAGACCATCAAGAGCGCGCCGCCGGAGGCAATGCGTCTGGCCAAGCGCTGCATCGACCAGGGTATCGAGCTCGACCCGCGCGGCGCGCTTGCTACCGAGATTCTTGCAATCGAGGAGCACCTCGCGCGCAACGACTGGCGCAGCGGTCCGGCTGCCTTTGGCGGCCATTCATGAACCCACGCATGCACCGGGTGTGGACACCGACCGTGCTCGGTGCCTGGCTGCACTCGGCGGCCACAGGGCGCGGCGATGCCGAGGCGATCGTGTGCGCGCAGGCACGGCTTGATTGGCGCACGCTCGAGCAGCGGGTGCGGCGGGTTGCCCGGAGCATGCTCGCGATTGGAATTGCCAAAGGTGACCGCGTTGGCATTCTGCGCGGCAACGACGAGCGCTGGCTCGAGGTTTTCTATGCCGCAGCCCTGATCGGCGCAGTGACGGTTCCGGTCAATACCCGCTTCAAGGCGAGCGAGATCGAACACGCCCTGCGCCAGTCCGATTGCAGTGCACTGTTCATGACCGGGCAGTTCCTTCGCATCGATTTTGTCTCGATGCTGCGTGAGGTGCTGCCCGAAGTCGATGCGGGTCTGCCGGGTGCCCGGCTGCCACGGCTCGAGCGCATCGTGGTCGATCGCGGTGACGCGCCCGCGGGGCTGGCAGCGCCCAGGGCAGCACTGGGTTGGGACAGCTGTCTGGCGCTGGCGGCCCAGGTATCCGATGCCGAGCTCGATGCGAGGGCGGCAACGGTGGCAGCGAGCGACCTGCTGCTGATCCAGTTTACCTCGGGCACCACGGCCTTCCCCAAAGGCGTGATGCTCACGCACGACAACATGCTGCGCAATGCCTGGGCGGCCGGTCTGCGCGTCGGAATTCGCGCCGACGATCGTTATTTCAACTGTCGTCCCTTCTTTCATGTCGGCGGGTCGACGCTCTCGGCCCTGATGGCGCTCGTGGCTGGTGCCTGTCTGGTGACGCTGCCCACCTTTGAAGCCGGTGCGGCGCTCGAGGCAATGGCCCACGAGCGCTGCACGCTGACTTCTGGCAATGACACGCTCTTCCAGATGATGATGGGTCACCCCGATTTCGATCGCACACGTCTGCATCTTCGCGGGGGCTGGTGTGCGGCTGGACCCGAGACGGTTCGACGCATCATGGATGACATGGGGGCGGCAGCGATCTGCGTGGCCTACGGGCTCTCGGAAGCCTCGCCCAATGTCGCCATGAGCCACTGGCAGGACGCGCGCGAGCAGCGCATTGCCGGCCGGGCGCGTCCGCTTGAAGGGCTCGAGGTGCGCATTGCAGACACGGTCGATGGCGAAACCGCGTTGTCGGCACATGCGGCAGGCGAGATCCAGGTGCGTGGCTGGGCGGTGATGCGTGCTTACTGCAACGATCCGGCGGCGACCCAACGCACGTTCACCCGCGAAGGGTGGCTTCGTACCGGCGACCTCGGCACCTTGGGCGAGGACGGTTGTCTGCAGATGATCGGACGCTTCAAGGACGTGTTCAGGGTTGGTGGCGAGAACGTGGCGCCGGCCGAAGTCGAGGAAGTCTTGCTCAGGCATCCTGCGGTCGCGACGGCCCAGGTGGTTGGTGTGCCCGATGCTCGCCTGGGCGAGGTGGCTGCGGCCTATGTCAGCCTGCGTGCAGGTGCCACGGCCCAGGCCGATGAACTCATCGATTGGACGCGCACGCGATGCGCGAATTTCAGGGTGCCACGTTACCTGCGCATCGTGGCTGATTTCGAGTCGATCGGCATGACCGCCAGCGGCAAGGTGAGAAAGACCGACCTGCGTGCGCATGCCTTGCGTGATCTGGGGCTGGTCTCATGAGTGATGTGGTGTTGTGCGAGTGCTTTGCCCGCGATGGTCTGCAGCATGAACCGACCTTCATCCCCACGCCGGTGAAGTCCGATCTGATCAGCCGCTTTGTCGCATTGGGTTTCGAACGCGTCGAGGCCACGTCTTACTCCAACCCCAAGGTGGTGCCCCAGTTTGCCGATGCAAGCGATCTGCTCGCCCGGCTGCCCAGGCACGAGGGTCTCTGGTACAAGGCCACCTGCGCCAATCTGCGTGCGGTGGAGCGCGCGACTGCCGACCGCTCGGCGGGCATCGGTGCGGGTGAACTCAGCCTGCTCGTTTCGGCCTCGGAGGCGCATACCGCGAAGAACCTGCGCACGACCCGCGCGGTGCAGTGGGCAAATATCGCCGCCATGAGTGCGGCGGCGCAGGGGCTCTTCCGGCTGGTGGGGACCGTGTCGGTGGCCTTCGGTTGCCCCTTCGAGGGTGAGGTCGATCCGGCCGTGGTGCTCTCCGATGTGCGTCGGTTCGTTGCGCTGGGTGTCGACCGCGTGGCGCTGGGTGACACCACTGGCATGGCAACCCCACCAGCGATACGCGACCTGGTCGGGCGCATTCGCGCCGAAGTGCCTGGGGTCACCTTGATTGCGCACTTTCATGACAGCCGCGGCACGGGCCTGGTGAACTGCGTGGCGGCATTCGAGGCCGGGATCCGTCATTTCGACTGTGCCTTCGGCGGTGTCGGCGGGCATCCGGCCGGTGTGCGCTATGGCGAGGGGCATACCGGCAATGTCGCGACCGAGGATCTGGTGAGCCTGTTCGAATCAATGGGCATCGATACGGGTATCGACCTGGGCCAGTTGCTCGAGACCGCCCGGTGCTGCGAGCAGGCGCTTGGCCGGGCGCTCGACGCCCGAGTCCTGCGCAGTGGCCTGCATCCACGCGCCGTGTTGCGCGCAGAGGGCAGTGGCGGCAATATGGGCACCATGAAGAAGTGTTGAGGGTCTGATCAGGCGCTTTGCCACGCCCCTCTCGGTTCCAACAACAAAAAAAGCCGGAGGGGACATGACCAGTCTCGACCACAGCGCGGACGCTTCGCCGCAGTCTGCTTCACAGACCTATCGCTGGATGCAGTTGCTGGGCGGCATTGCCTGCATGGTGATGATTGCCAACCTGCAGTACGGCTGGACCCTCTTCGTCGGACCGATCGATGGCAAGTATCACTGGGGCCGGACTTCCATCCAGGTCGCCTTTACCATCTTCGTCCTCTTTGAAACCTGGCTGGTACCGATCGAGGGTTATCTGGTCGACCGTTTCGGTCCGCGCCCTGTGGTGTTCTGGGGTGGACTGTTCTGCGGTATCGGCTGGGCACTCAATGCCGTGGCCGACACGCTGCCCTTTCTGTATCTGGCAGCGGCGGTGAGTGGCATCGGTGCCGGCGCGGTCTATGGCACCTGCGTCGGTAACGCCCTCAAATGGTTTCCCGACCGCCGCGGGCTTGCCGCCGGACTCACGGCAGCCGGATTCGGGGCGGGTTCTGCCCTCACCATCGTTCCGATTGCCGCGATGATCAAGGCAAGCGGCTATGAGCAGACCTTTCTCTACTTTGGCATCGGTCAGGGCGTCGTCGTGATGCTGGTTGCCCTGATGCTGCGCTCGCCGCAGAAAGGACAAGTACCTGCGCCGCTCGCGACGGCCAGTCAGTCCTTGCGCGACCTGCGCCCGGCCGAGGTGGCACGCCAGCCGGTGTTCTGGCTGATGTATCTGATGTTCGTGCTGGTGGCTGCCGGAGGTCTCATGGCAACTGCGCAACTGGCGCCGATAGCCCGTGATTTCAAGGTGGGCGATGTACCCGTCAGTCTGCTCGGATTGACCTTGCCCGCGCTCACATTTGCATTGGCGATCGATCGGGTTCTCAATGGCTTGACCCGGCCCTTCTTTGGCTGGGTCTCGGACCGGATCGGCCGCGAGCTGACGATGCTGATTGCCTTTTCCCTCGAGTCAGTCGGCATTCTGATGCTCTACATCTTCGGTTCAGACCCGATTCTCTTCGTGATCCTCACCGGCCTGGTGTTCTTTGCCTGGGGTGAGATCTACAGTCTGTTTCCATCGACCTGCACCGATACCTTCGGTTCGCGGTTTGCTGCGGCCAACGCCGGTATGCTCTACACCGCGAAGGGCACGGCCGCGCTGCTCGTTCCGCTGGCCAATGTGCTTGCCAGCGCAACTGGCGGCTGGCAATCGGTGTTCATCCTGGCCTGCGTCATGAATGCCATCGCTGCGGTTCTCGCCTGGTGTGTCCTGCGCCCGGTGCGTCGAGACTTCATTGCACGGCAAAACGCCTCGGCACCGGCACCGGGTGGGCGCTAGCCGGCGATCAGCCTGCCGACGCTCATCAGGGCTCGGGACCTCGCCGGGACTTGACCTGCGCGGACTCTGCCGCGCACACTCGCGCGCAGTCCCCATTTGCCTGGAGTCTTCCTGATGCGATCACTACGCGCTGCCGCTGCCCTCGCGGCCGCTCTTTCCCTCGTTGGCCCGGCCCAGGCCGCCGACAAGATCAAGGTCGGTTTCATGTCGACCATGTCCGGCCCGAGCGGTTACTTCGGCACCGAGATTCTCGATGGCTTCAAACTCCTGGTGAAGATGAAGGGTGACAAGCTCGGCGGCCTGCCCGCCGAGGTGATCGTGGCCGATGATCAGGTGAATCCCGAGTTGGGCAAGCAGGGCGCCGAGCGCCTGATCAAGCGCGACAAGGTCGATTTTCTGACCGGGTTCATCTACGGCAATGTGGTCAATGCCGTGCTTCCGATGGCCATCGAGGCAGAACGGCCGCTGATTTCTGCGGTGCCGGGACCGTCGGATCTGGCCGGCGAGAAGTGCAGTCCGTGGTTCTACAGCGCGGGGTACCAGAACGACACGCCGCATGAGGCTATTGCCAAGCACATGCAGGACCGCGGTCTGAAGAGCGTGGTGACCGTGGTACCGAATTTCGTCTCGGGCCGTGATGCGGTTGCCGGCATGAAGCGCTACTACAAGGGCACGATTGCCAACGAGATCTACATCAAGATCAATCAACTGGACTTCGGTGCCGAGATTGCCCAGATCCGTGCGGCCAACCCCGATGGCGTGTTCATCTTCCTGCCCGGTGGCATGGGTATCAACTTCATCAAGCAGTACCAGCAGAACGGGTTGCTGGGCAAGGTGCCGCTCTTCGGATTCGGATTCAACTTCGAGGATGACATCATCAACGCGGTGGGCGATTCGGTGGTGGGGGCGTTCAGCGCGTTGCAGTGGACCCGCGATCTGGACAATGCGCCCAACAAGGCCTTTGTTGCGGCCTTCGAGCGCGAGTACAAGCGCCTGCCTTCGGCTTATGCGGCGATGGGCTATGACTCCGCCCAGTTGATCGATGGCGCGGTGCAGGACGTGGGCGGCAAGATCGAGGACAAGGCAGCACTGCGCAAGGCGCTCGAGGCGGCCAACTTCCCGACCGTGCGGGGCAAGTTCAAGTTCAATCGCAATCACATGCCGATCCAGACCTTCTACCTGCGCGAGGTCGTGAAGGAAGGTGGCCGGGTGCAGAACAAGACCCTGGGCACCATCTTTGCCGACTATCAGGATGGCTTTGCCAAGGATTGCCGGATGCAATGATCCGCGCCCCCGCTTGAACAGGGGTCGCGCATCGTGCTCGCCTATCGCCATCAGTTCCATGCCGGCAATTTTGCCGATGTGATGAAACACGCGCTGCTGGCCCGCCTGCTGGTGGGGCTCTCGCGCAAGGACGCTCCGTACTGTTACGTCGACACCCATGCCGGTCTGGGTCGGTATGACTTGAGTCACCCCTGGTCGCAGAAGAACGCCGAGCACGCGTCTGGGGTGGCGCAGGTCTGGCAGCGCAGCGATGCGCCGGCCGAACTGTCGGCCTGGCTGGACATCGTGCGCGCGATGAATCCGAACGGTCGCCTCGAGCACTACCCCGGTTCGCCGGAAATTGCGCAACGTCTGCGTCGTGCCGCTGACCGTATGGTGCTCTCCGAGTTGAATCCGACCGATCACGCTGCGCTCAAGGCCAATATGGCGGGCGTGCGTGGGGTGAGCGTGATCCTCCAGGATGGTTACAAGACGCTGTCCTCGCATCTGCCACCGGCCGAACGCAGAGGGCTCGTCCTGCTCGATTCATCGTTCGACCGTGCCGGGGAGTTCACCCGCCTGGTGCAGGCGGTGCGCCTGGCGCACGAGCGCTTTGCAACCGGTGTCATGGCTGTGTGGTATCCGCTGATGGATCCCTCGGCGATGCGTCGTTTCGAGCGCAGCCTGCATGACAGTGGTGTGAGACGCATCCTGCTGCTCGAGCTGTCGGTACACCCTGAAGACTGGCGCGAGTCGCTGCGCGGTTGCGGCCTCATCGTGATCAATCCGCCCTACGGATTCGATCGTGAGGCACGTGGTTTGCTTGCATGGCTCGCCACGGCGCTCGCGCCCGACGCCGGTTCGTCGAGAGTCCAGTGGCTCGTGTCCGAGTGACCAGGCGCTCTTGCGCAGCGGGGGCGTACCGATTGAGAGCATGTATCAGTCAGGAGTGCTGAACAGATGAAGACGATTGCCGCCGTGGCCTATGAGGCCGGCAAGCCCCTTGTCATCGAGACCGTAGACCTCGAGGGGCCGAAGCAGGGCGAGGTCCTGGTCGAGATCCGTGCCAGTGGGGTGTGCCACACCGACGAATTCACCCGTTCGGGTGCCGACCCCGAGGGGCTTTTTCCGGCCATCTTCGGGCATGAAGGGGCGGGCGTGGTGGTCGATGTCGGGCCTGGCGTCACGAGTCTGAAGCGCGGTGACCATGTCATTCCGCTCTACACGCCCGAGTGCCGGCAGTGCAAGTCGTGCCTGTCGCGCAAGACCAATCTGTGCACGGCCATTCGCGGCACGCAAGGGCAGGGCGTGATGCCCGACGGGACCAGCCGGTTCTCGATCGGCGGTCGCAAGATCCATCACTACATGGGCTGCTCGACCTTTGCCAATCACACGGTACTGCCCGAGATCGCCCTTGCAAGGATCCGATCCGATGCGCCGTTCGACAAGGTTTGCTACATCGGCTGCGGCGTCACCACCGGTATCGGTGCCGTCATCAACACGGCCAAGGTCGAAGCCGGTGCCAACGTCGTCGTGTTCGGCCTGGGTGGTATCGGACTCAATGTGGTGCAGGGCGCACGCATGGTCGGCGCCAACATGATCATCGGTGTCGATCTGAATCCGGAGCGCGAGGCCCTGGGACGCCAGTTCGGCATGACCCATTTCGTCAATCCGAACGATGTGGGCGGTGATCTGGTTACCCATCTGGTCGAATTGACCGGCGGTGGTGCTGACTACAGTTTCGAGTGTATCGGCAATGTCGACGTGATGCGCCAGGCCCTGGAGTGCTGCCACCGTGGTTGGGGTGTGTCGGTGATCATCGGCGTGGCTGGGTCAGGCCAGGAGATTCGCACGCGCCCCTTCCAACTGGTGACTGGGCGCACCTGGAAGGGCACGGCCTTTGGCGGCGCGCGTGGCCGTACCGACGTGCCGCGTATTGTCGACTGGTATATGGATGGCAAGATCGATATCGATACGCTCATCACCCACACGATGCCGATCAGCGACATCAATCGGGCGTTCGATCTGATGCATTCGGGCGAGTCGATCCGCAGCGTCGTGCTGTTCTGAGGCCATTTCGGCACGGCGCAAGCCTGACTGTGACGCTCATTCCGGTTCGATGCCAGCCGCTTTCACGATACGGCCCCATTTTTCGGTTTCGCTGGCCACATGGCGGGCGAGCGACTCGGGCGAGCCCGGGAATGGGTCGGCACCGATGTTGCGCAGGAAGGTTCGGGCGCGCTCGGTGGTCATCACGGCATTGCACAGATCGGACAGTTTCAGGACGACATCGCGCGGCGCGTGTGCCGGCAGAAAAGCGGCAAACCAGCCATCGAGTTCATAGCCTGCCACGCCCGCTTCGGCCATGGTGGGCAGGTCGGGCGCAGCAGAGATCCGTTTTGCATTGGTGACGGCAAGCGCGCGGATCTTGCCGGCGCGTGCCTGCGGGATGGCGAGCGTGGCATCGGCAAAAAGGTACTGGATCTGTCCGCCCAGCAGGTCGGTGATGGCCGGTGGCACGCCCTTGTAGGGCACGTTGATGGCATCGGCGCCGGTGAGTGTGCGATACATTTCAGCGGCGACCCGGCCGGTTGCGTTGCCGCTGCCATAGGCCAGTCGACCGGGCCTTGCCTTGATCCAGGCAGTGAGTTCTGCCACCGAGTTGACCGGGACCGCGGTCGGGTTCACCACGAGTACGAAACCCAGCGTCACCAGCGTGGTGACCGGACTGAAGTCGGCCACCGGATCGAAGCCCAGCTTTCGAAAGAGGTGGATGTTGGCAGCGTGAGTCGAATTGGGGGTGAAGAGCATCGTGTAGCCATCGGCTTGCGCTCGCGCGACGGCCTGGGCGGCAAGATTGCCTACCGCACCGGGGCGGTTCTCCACGATAAACGCCTGGCCGGTCTTCTCGCGCAGTCCTTCGGCGAGGAAACGCGCCACGCTGTCGATGCCCGAGCCCGCCGGGTAGCCCAGCATCATGGCCACTGGCCGTGCGGGCCAGGGGTTGGCTTGGGGCTGTGCATGGGCGCTCGGGGCTTGTTGCGCAGTCGCGATGAGCACCGTGGCCAGAGCAGCAACAAAGCGCCCCGCTCGATTCGGTCTTGCCGCACTCAAGGCCACAAGGGTCTGTTTGCAATGGATGGGTTTCATCCGGACAATTCTCCCATGACTTACTGTGCAGGACGCGTAACGATGCCGATGATCGATCCCACCAGCGGTGCGCTGGTTTCACCTGAAGTCGCGGCGTCAGCCTTCGTGGCCGGGCGGGCCGCCAGTGGTCTGGTCGATGCGATGCTCTCGCGTCGCAGCGTGCGAGCCTTCAAGTCCGATCCGGTGCCGCGTGAAGTGATTGCCGATATGCTGGCGCTGGCCAGTCGTGCACCGTCGGGTACCAATATCCAGCCTTGGCGGGTTCATGTGCTCACGGGGGCGCCGCTTGAATCGCTCAAGCAGGCGATGCTGGCGAGCGCTGCCCGCGCACCAGAAGCCAAGCCCCCTTACAACTACTACCCGGTGAAATGGTTCGAGCCCTTCCTGTCGCGACGTCGAGCACTGGGCTGGGACCTCTACGGCTTGCTGGGCATCGGCAAGGCCGACCGCGCACGCATGGCCGAACAGCACGCGCGAAACTTCCTGTTCTTTGACGCGCCAGTGGGTCTCGTCTTCACGATCGCGCGCGATCTCGAACTGGGCTCCTGGCTTGATTACGGCATGTTCATGCAAAACGTGATGCTGGCTGCCCGCGCCTGGGGCCTGGACACCTGCCCGCAGGCGGCGATTGTCTACCCGCACGAGGCCGTGCGGCGCGAACTCGAGCTGCCCGATGACGAGTCGCTCGTGTGTGGCATGGCCCTTGGCTATGCGCGGGCCGACGCGCCGGAGAACACGCTCGTCACGCCGCGCGAACCGGTGTCAGGCTTTGCGGCCTTCCGGGGATTCGGTCCGACTTGATCAGTCGCGCGGGCGCCAGTGGTCATCGTGCCGCTGCGCTCGTCCGTCTGCTTCGAGTTGCGCGAGATGCGCGAGGAGCGTGCTGGTCCAGCGAGCTCGCACGAGCACATCGACATCATGAAAGGCGATGGCCAGCAACTCCTCGATCGAGCCGTAAGCAGCCTCGCGCAGCGCACGCAGTACGCGGTTCTCGCGCCCGACCTGGTCGGTGAGGGCGCGTTCAAACATCTCGTTGGCAGGCGACATGAGAAAGCCGTGACCAGGGGCGATGTGCAACAGGCCGGTATCGCGTAGACGCGTGAAGGCTGCCACCAGTGACTTCATCGATGCCGGACTGGCGTCGACCCGCGTCGCATGGGGGCCCTGCGACAGATGATCGCCGGTAAAGATCATCTGGTCATCGGGTGCCACGAAGCACAGGTGGTTGTCGGCGTGCCCCGGTGTCGCGATGACCTCGAGCTCGATGGCACCCAGTGCCAGGCGTTGGCCATCGGCGAGTTCCTGGTCGAACGTAATGGGCGTGTCCTCGGGGCCGGGTGAGCGCGCTGAGCGCCCGATCAGCCGCGCGCCGGTGGCTTTCGCCAGAGCCATCGCACCACCGGCATGGGCGCGGTGGGTGTGGGTACAGACCACCCATCGTATCGGCCCGGGGCTGTGCGCAATGAGTGCAGCCTGGTGTGCGCTGTCCATCGCGCCTGGATCGATCACCACAATACCGGCCTCTGGCACGCCCAGCAGATAGCTGTTTGCGCCCGCCAGGGCCGGGTTGCGCGGGTGGGTAGCGGTGATGCGGATCAGACGCGGGCCGATCTGCACCGGCCGGCCAATCGCAAGCTCGCAACTGCATTCACCCGTGCGTTGCGGGTCGAGCAGGCTCACTTCCATGAAGGGGTAGTCACCGGGCGCGAGCAAGGTAGGGCCGTTGCGCCCCATTGCATGGATAGGGGTCATTGCCCGACGGGGTCGGGGGGAGCGGGCCAGATCGAGCGCCGCCTCGACCGAGTTGCACCCGGCCAGTTCTTCGAGCGTGCGGCGTGTCGGGAACAACAGGTGGAATTCGCCGCGATGGTGTCGTTCGAGCGCCATGGCGGGTTGAATCCACACGTGCTCATCGAGTTCGGCCCCATCGTGCGATGCGGTCTGGTCTGAGGGAACGACTGTCACGAAGAACCGGGTGTCGAACCGCCTCGGACGCCCGGCCTGGGTGATCCAGTGGCTGAAGTAGAGCAGCGGATCGAGCACGAGTTGCAGGTCGTGGCGCTGGATGATCTCGAGCAGTGTGGTCGATTGCGCGATGAGGGCTGCGCGCTCGGCCTCGAGTTCTGGGTTCATCGTGACCGGATGGCCCTGCGCATCCTGGGCGAGCAGCAGCCCGGACTCCTCGAAGCACTCGCGAATGGCCGCGATCCAGTAGCCAAGGGCGCCCTCCTGCGTCTGCAGCAGGCTGCGTGCCTGCGCCTCATCGAGGCCGAGGCACCGGCGGGCCAGTGCCGGGTCGAGGTCCTGGGCGTCAAGGCGTCCACCCGGAAAGACATAAGCCCCACCGGCAAAGGCCGAAGCCTCGACGCGACGCATCATCAACACTTCGATGCCCGGACCGCCATCGCGCAAGAGGATGACGGTGGCAGCCGGACGCGGCACGATGGGGGTGGGCGTTGCCACGCCCCCCCGCGTGCTGGCAGCGTCGGTTGCGTGGGCGCCTGCGGGCGCTGATCTGTCCGGGGTGGTCATGACGACATTTTACCCGTCCGACCCTGTGATAACGTCGACGCGGTGGATGCCTGTGCGGCGAGGCGCTGGCGTGTGGCGTGTAGCGTGATGCGCGCTGCGCCATTCGCCCCATCGAACATCCGGACTTTCGATCAAGGTAGACGGGCATGACGATCAGCATTCTGGGTATCAATGGCAGTTTCAGGCGACAGTCGTTCAACCGCATGGCGCTGGAGGCGGCGCGCGAACTGATGCCTCAGGGCATGACGCTCGAGATCGCCTCTTACGACGATGTGCCTCTGTACAATCAGGACGTACAGGAGGAATCGGGTTTTCCCGAACCGGTGCTTCGCCTTGCGCGTTCGATTGCCGCCGCCGATGGCGTGCTCATTGCCAGCCCTGACTACAACCACTCGATTGCGGGTGTGCTCAAGAACGCCATCGATTGGGTGTCGCGCGTCGAGCCGCAACCCTTCATCGGCAAGCCGGTGGCGATGATCTCGGCAACCATCGGACCGGTGGGCGGAGCGCGCAATCAGTACGAGCTGCGCAAGGTGGTTGCAAGCGTCGAGGGATTGTGTCTGGTGAAGCCCGAAGTCTTCATCGGACGCGCGGATACCCGCTTTGACCAGGACGGTCGCCTGACCGACGAGGCCACCCGGCGGATTCTGGCCGCGCAGATGCGTGCCTTTGGCGCCTGGATCGAGCGACTGCGCCCGCGCTGATGAAGCTCGGGCCCTGAGGCCACCAGTGCAGCCCCTGTAGCCGTGGCCGCTACGCGGCGGTCGGCGACAGGTCTGCGGCCAGGGCTGGGGCCAGGGCTGGCATCAGCGGCGGGAATCAGCGGCTGAACGGTGTTTGCAGCGTGCCCGATTTCAGTTCCGGCGGGTACAGGATCACCTGCTTGCCCGACAGCTTGAACTGCTCGATATCGTTGCCCTGGATGCCCTGGTACTGGACATAGAGCAGACGCGCCTTTTCCCACTCGCCGTTCTGCCCGTAGCGGATCTTGCCGACCACGGTGTCGAACGTTGCCGATTTCAATTGGGCAGTGAGCTTCTTTTCGTCCAGCGACCCAGCGCCGGTGATCGCCTGGCCCAGCACCTGCATCTCGGCATAGGCGTAAGGGGGGCCGTAGATGCCCACTGGGTCGGCGCCTTCCTTGACCGCACGCACGCGGTAGCGGGTGAGAAGGTCCTCGACACCGGCAAATTTCATCGTCGGTTCGGGTGCATACACGTCGTAGGCGACGATGCCGTTGAGCAGGCTCCCCAACTGACCCTTGATTGCGCCGAACTGCACGCCGATCATGCCGCCACCGAAAAGCCGCGTCTTGAGCTGGATTTCCTTGGCTGCCCGGATCAGCCCGGAGCTGTCACCCGGATAGGATGCGACGAAGATGAAGTCAGGACTGGTGGCCTGGATGGCACGCAGGACCGGCGCGTAATCGGTGGTCGAGGGCGGATAGCTCTTGTCGTAGACCACCTTGAGTCCGAGTCTTTTCACATGCTCGCGCGCACCGTCAAGCGCCACCTGCGAGAACTCTGCATCGGCCCCGACCAGTGCAACGGTGGTCGGCTTCGGGTTCATCGCCATCGCGATGTCAAAGTAGCCGCGTGACAGTTCGATGCGCGAATTGGGGCCATTGGGCGTGATCGAGAAGAATCGTTCGTACTGGAACTTCTCGTTGATGCCGGTGACGAAGATCGTCATGAAGACCTTGTCATGCTGCATCACCACGGGCATGGCGGGGGCGGTCATGTTGGTGCCGTAGCCGGAGAGCACCACATCGACCTTGTCGACATCGAGCAGTTTCGAATACAGGCCTGGCACGTTCGAGGCAAGGCTCTGATCATCGTAGTAGACCAGTTCGACCTTGCGACCCAGGAGTCCCCCCTTTGCGTTCTGGTCTTCGGCCCACATCTGCATCGCGATGAGGCAGGCCTTGCCATTGCCGGCCAGCGGGCCAGTCTGGCTCATCGCGAAGCCGAACTTGATCGGACCCTGCTGCGCGGCGGCAACCATCGAGAAAGTCGTGAGGGCTGCAGCGGCCAGCCATCGCCTGAATGGTTTCATGGTGTCTCGCTCCGTCGTGTTGTTCTGGTCGTGTCAGGGAGCGCGGCGCGTGCGGCTCTGCTCCTGGGGCATTCGGGCAGCGGTCCCGCCGCGATGCCGCAAGTGAAATATACTCCGCGGATGGCTGCCTGGGTTCGGGCAGGAGCGACCCTGGCGAGACAACGATTGGGGAGGTTGGCGTGGCTGACTGCAGAAGATCCCTCGGGTACAGGTCGGGTGCCATGATCGCCCTTGCCATAGCCGCCTGGATGGTCGTATCGGCGCAGCCTGCCTGGGCGCAATCGGCTTGGCCGGTGAAGCCCATCCGCATGATCGTGGCGGCGGCACCGGGTGGCGGCACTGATGTGGTCGGGCGTCTGATTGCGCTGCGTCTGGGCGAGCGCCTGGGGCAGCCGGTCATCGTCGAGAATCGGGGGGGCGCCGGGGGCAGTGTGGCTGCGGAGTTTGTCGCGCGGGCACCGGCCGATGGCTACACGGTGCTCATGACCAATGACCAGTTCACGGTGCAGGCGAGTTTCGTCGGCAAGGTGAGTTATGACGCGCTGCGCGATTTCACACCGGTGGGCATCGTCGGTCGTACCGCGATCGTGCTGGGTGTGAGCCCCACGCTTGGCGTGAACAGCGTGGCCGAGCTGGTGGCCCTGGTACGGGCCAATCCGCGCAAGTATGCGTTTTCCTCCTGTGGCAATGGCACCCCCTTGCATCTGGCCGGTGAACTGCTGAACCTCACGGCCGGCATCGATCTGGCGCACGTCGGTTATCGCGGCTGTGCCCCGGCGCTGGTTGATGCGGTGAGCGGGCAGGTACCCATCTTCCTCAACATGTTGGGTAATGCCATGCCCTATGAGCGCAGTGGCAAGCTCAAGCTGCTGGCCGTAGCGACTTCGCAGCGCCTGGCGGGGTCGCCGTCGCTGCCGACCATCGCCGAGGCCGGGTACAGTGATTTCGAGGCTTTTCCGTGGTACGGCCTGCTCGGCCCGGCCGGCATGGCGCGCGAGGCGGTTGTCCGGTTGAATGCCGAGCTTGCCGCGGCGGTGGCGAGCCCTGATTTCGCCGAACGCCTGCGCAACGTGTTCTTCGAGCCAGTGTCGCTTTCCACCGAGGCTTTTGCCGACACCATGCGCCGCGATCTTGCTCGCTGGGGGCGGGTGGTGCACGATGCGCGAGTGACGGCCGAATGACCGTGATCTGTCACAATTTCCACGCTGCATGATCGAACCGAAAGGACATGCCATGAACATCATGATGTTCCACCTGATGCCCTATGCCGACCTCGACCTGGTCGAGGCCGACAAGTATCCGGCGTCCTGGGCCACCATTCCGAATCATCTGTATGACCCCCAGAAGGGACACCTGCTCTACAACCGCTACCTCGATGAGCTGGCCTATGCCGAGACGCTGGGCTACGACGGCGTGTGCGTGAACGAGCACCACCAGACGGCCTACGGCATCATGCCCTCGCCGGTGGTGATGGCTGCCGCGCTGTCGCAGCGCATCAAGCGCGGGCGCATTGCGATCCTGGGCAGTGCGTTGCCCTTGCGTGGGCATCCTCTGACGCTTGCCGAAGAGCATTCGATGATCGACAACATCACCGGCGGTCGTCTGATCTCCGGTTTCGTGCGCGGTATCGGCGCCGAATATCATTCGTTTGGCGCCAATCCGACCACCTCGCTCGAGCGCTTCCGCGAGGCGCATGACCTCATCATCCGGTCGTGGACAGACCCGGGCCCGTTCGAATATCACAGCAAGCACTACCACTTCGAATACGTCAACGTCTGGCCACGTCCTTTCCAGCGGCCGCACCCCCCGATCTGGATTCCCTCGCAAGGCAGTCGCGAGACCGTCGAGTTTGCCTCCCACCCATCACGCAAGTACACCTACCTGCAGACCTTCAGCCCGATCACGGCGGTTGCCAAGAACCTGGGTCTGTATCGGCAACTTGCGACCGAGCAGGGCTATACCGCCGCGCCCAGTCAGCTCGGATGGGCGACGCCAGTGTATGTCGGTGATACCGATGAGTCGGCCTTTGCCGAGTGCAGCCAGCACTACGAGAATTTCCGCAACAAGTTCCTCGGCAAGATGCCGCTCGAGATGCTGATGCCCCCGGGCTACACCTCGCGCGAGTCGGCCAAGGCCATCGTGGCTGCCAAGTCGGCTGCCCACGAGCACGTGGACACCCGGCGTGCCAATCAGCTGGGCATGATGACCTGTGGCAGCGTCGAGTCTGTGACCGAGCGTCTGGTGGGCTACATGCGCCAGATCGGCTTTGGCAACCTCCTCACCATGATGCAGTTCGGCACACTGCCGGCGGATCTCACGCGCCGCAGCATGGAGCGCTTTGCCGAGGGCGTGATGCCTGCCTTGCGCAAGGCAGCGCGCGAAATGCAGGGTGATTCAGCACTGGCTGCATGAGCGCTCAGGTGACGCAGGCCACGGCGGTTCCGGTTGGCGCCGCCGTGGCGCTCCCTCGAGCGCTGGGCGACCTGTGGAGCGTCACCTTCGGGCATTGCCTCACGCACTGGTACCCGGCCACGTTCTACCTGCTTTTGCCGCTCATCGGGCGGGAGCTGGGTCTGAGCTACGCGCAGATCGGGTTCATCATGACCTGCCAGTATGCGGCCGGTGCGCTGTTCAATATCCCGGGTGGCCTGCTTGCCGACATGGTTGAGCGCAAGGGGCTGCTGATGGGGCTGTCGCTCTTCTGGGTGGGGCTGCCCTATGCGCTGATGGGCGTTGCCCACGAATACTGGATGTTGCTGGCCTGCGTGACGCTGGTCGGGATAGGCAACAACCTGTGGCATCCAGCGGCCATCTCGTATCTGAGCAAGCGCTACCCGCAGCGCCGCGGTTTTGTGCTTTCGGTACACAGCATGGGGGGTAATATCGGCGATGCGTTGGCCCCGCTTGCGGTGGGCGCCTTGCTTGCCGTGGTGGGGTGGCGCGCAATCGTGGCCATCAACGTCGTGCCGGGGCTATGTGCCGCGGTCGCCATCATCATCTTCTCAGGCGTGGTGGCAAGTACCGGCACAGCCAAGGCGTCCCCGGGGCGCGCTGCTTTGGTGGGTCCCGCGGGTAACGCGCCCTCGAGGGGTGAGGCGGTGCGGGCTCGGCTCCAGGGCCTGCTCGTTCTGGTGCGCGATCGTAGCGTGCTGATGATCTCGATCGGTTCGGCCTTTCGCAACATGACGCAGAACGCGCTGGTCACGTTTCTCCCGCTCTATCTGAGCCAAGACATGGGACTGTCCACCACCTGGGTCGGTGCGGCGATGTTCTGTGTCCAGGTCTGCGGCTTTGTCGCTGCGCCGATTGCCGGTCATCTGGCCGATACCATGGGACACCGTCGGGTCGTGGCCAGCAGTCTGATGATGTCCTGTGTGGTCATCGTGGCCATGATCTCAGTGGGCGACTCGCCGCTCTTCGTCGGCCTGGTGGCCATGCTCGGGTTCTTCCTCTATGCCGTTCGCTCGATCATGCAGGCATGGATACTCGATGTCGTCCCCGAGTCGCTCGCTGGCACCAGTGTCGGGGTCCTGTTCGGTGCGCAATCCCTGGGG
The DNA here is from genome assembly GCA_903829815.1 of uncultured Pseudomonadota bacterium. Taxonomy (GTDB): domain Bacteria; phylum Pseudomonadota; class Gammaproteobacteria; order Burkholderiales; family SG8-39; genus CAIXPL01. Next base: position 72,132 of record CAIKRR010000067.1, read on the forward strand.
TCGGCCATCGGACCACTGGCGTGCGGGTTGATTGCCGATCGCTGGGGCATCCTGGCTGCCTTCTGGTTTCTGGCCGCGTCGATCATTGTGGCCAATGTGTTCGTGCTCCTGACGCCGCGTGCGCGGGCCAGCATGCCGGCACCCACTGCCTGAGAGCAGCGGCGGCGGCCGATGCGGATCGATGGGGTCAGCGGGTTCGGGGCCCCTGCAGGGTTTCGAGTGGCGACTCGCCGAAGCACGCCTTGTAGTCGCGTGAAAACTGGCTGAGGCTGCGATAGCCCGAGTCGATGGCGGCCCGTGTGACCGCGCCGCTGGTGGGGTGAGGATCATCGCCGCCCAGGCGAACCAGCGCTTCGCGTGCCAAGATCTCGCGGGCCATGGCAAGACGCACCTGCTTCAGGTGCTTCATCGGCGTGGTGCCTCGATGGGCGCGAAAGCCATAATGCAGCGAGCGCGAACTCGCCCCGCTCACGGCGACGAGGTCATCGAGTGTCACCGGTTCGTGCGCATGACGGCCGATGTAGGCTTCGACCCGCCGCACATAGAGCGGTCCCGAGGCGCTGCCACCGCGGTCCATGCGGTCGCTGTAATTGTGCGGCAGGGTCTTGAGCAGCAGGCTGTGGAGCAGTCGTTCGGCCTGGCCTGCCAGAGGGGGCTGATCAAGCAGCGGGTGTTCGCTGGCAAGGTCGCGCCAGACGAAGTCGATGTAGGAGACCAGTGCCGAAGCCGCCGCGAGGTCGGTGAGCGCCAGGGGTTGGAATGCCAGGGGTTCCTCGAGTCCGACGCCCAACTCACGCGCGAGCGTGCGTTCCAGTTGCTCGCGATCGAACACGACATTGAGCAGTTCGCAGGTCCCCTGCCATTGCCTGCGGATGCCGCCAGTCGTGCTGACCAGCAGCATCTGGCCCGGCTTGACCACCACCCGGTTGCGTTCGGACTCTGCGGCAAACCCGCCAGCCAGCGGGATGTGCAGCACCGCATGGTAGTCCGATGGCCGGATGATGGTCGTCTCGCACGCCGACTGCCCGTACCAGCGCAGGCAGTGAAGGCGGGTGCTGCCCAGATAGGCCAGCGTATCCCTGAACGCCTCGAACTGGCTCGCGTCATTGACCGAAAAGACGCAGTGGCCTCGCGTCATGTCAAGGATGTGACGTCGAACGGCCTCGGGATCGCCGCTGACGAAACGGTCGCGCTCGAGGTCGGCAGGTATCCTCAGCAAGGCGGTTGCGGACATTGGCAGTCGGGTCTCGGTCGATGGACGGTGCTGACGCAAGCACCAGTGCCTGTATGTTCTCATACAGGACAGCGCCCTTGCGGTCGTGCACAATGCCTGGCGTTCAACGGCAAGCCTGTCCAGCCGGTCTGGGACACAATAGCCCTGTGAAAAGCGTGGAGACTTGGTGCGCAGACGTGCCCTGTGTGGTGCGTCCGCCGTGGCGAGCGAGCGCTCCATGGGGGTTCCCAGGATGCCTGGGACATTGCGGGCAAAAGCAGGAGCGTGGCATGACCGGATCGATTGCAGGGGGCACATACCAGTTGGGTGATGTGCGTATCGACCTCACTGTGCAGGGTAGTGGTGCGCCGCTTCTCTTCCTGCATCCGGAAATCGGTGTCGACCCCGATCTGCCGGTGATTGCCGAACTGGCCCGACACTGGACCGTGCATGTGCCTTCCCATCCCGGCTTTGGCGCGAGCCAGTTGCCGCGCTGGATGAGCGAGGTGGATGATCTGGCTTACTTCTATCTCGATTATCTCCAGGCCCAGGGTATCGCCAAGGCGGTGGTGGTGGGCTCATCGTTCGGGGGTTGGATTGCCGCCGAGATGGCGGTCCGCTCGTGTGAGCGGATATCGCATCTGGTGCTCTCCGGTGCTGCTGGTATCAAGGTGTCTGATCGAGAGCATCGTGACTTTGCCGACATGTTCACGCTGTCGATCAATGAGGTGAGTGCGCTTGCCTACACGGACGCTGCGCTTGCCCAATGCGACTACAAGACGCTGGATGAGGCGGCGCTTGCGGTTCTCCACCGCAATCGCGAGTCGACCGGACTCTTTGCCTGGTCGCCCTACATGCATCACCCGAAACTTCGGCGTCGACTCGCCCGCATCCAGTCGCCGACGCTGGTGCTCTGGGGGGATGATGACCGGATCGTTTCGGCCGACTACGGTCGGGCCTACAGCGCGGCCATCCCGGGCGCGACCTTCGAACTGATCGAACACAGTGGCCACTATCCCCATATCGAGCAGCCGAAGGCATTTGCAGCGCGTGTGGCGGCCCATGTGGCGGCCCACGTATAGCCACATGCACTGAACGACTGCGACCCATCACGCTTCAAATCATCTGACAGCACTGACATCGAGGACTTCACGCCATGCGCGTCTGGCACTTCAGCGAAGAACCCTATCCGGCAGCCTGGACACCCGAGGCAAAGAACCTGCGCGTATCCCTGCCGAATCAGAACATCGATCCGGTGCTGGCGGCCGATCTGTATCACCGCTATCTCGACGAGTGGCTGTTGGCTGATGAGTTGGGCTTTGACATCTTTGCCAATGAGCACCACAGCACGCCGACCTGCATGACCGCCTCGGTCAATCTCATTCTGGCCATTCTCGCGCGCCAGACGAAAAAGGCGCGCCTGCTGGGCCTGGGGCTGCCGATCGGACTGCGCCCCGACCCGCTGCGGGTCGCCGAAGAACTGGCGATGATCGATGTGATCTCGCGGGGCCGGCTCGAAATGGGTTTCATCAAGGGTGTGCCCTACGAGTTCTCGGCGGCCAATCGATCACCGGTACGGGTCATGGATCGTTTCTGGGAGGCGCACGACCTCATCGTGAAGGCGATGGGCACACACGATGGCCCCTTCAGTTGGGAGGGCGAGCACTTTCACTACCGCAGCGTGAACATCTGGCCGCGCCCCTGGCAGCAGCCGCATCCGCCGGTGTGGTCCAGTGTGGGCAGCATGCACAACGTGCGCAACATGGCCATTCGTGGCTACACGATGGCCACCTTCATCAATGGCTGGCAGAAGTCGAAAGATCTGTTTGCCGAATACCGCAAGGAGTGGGCTGCTGCCGGTCGGCCGGGGCCGGTGCCGCTCGAGCGCTTTGCCTATCTCGCAATGGTGGCCATCGGCAACACCGAGGCCGAGGCGGATCGTCGGGCGACGCAGGTCCGGGGTTACCTGGAAACCAATGCCACCGCCTTCGAGCAGCACAAGAACCCGCCCGGATTCTGGTCGCCGACCGATTCGGCGCGGCTTATCAAGACCTTTGGTCAGCCCCATCCGACGATGACCGTCACGACGCGTGACGGACACAAGCTCGGGCCTGTGGCCAAGGCGTCCAACGCCGACATGGTGGCCGGTGGGCTCCTCTTTTGCGGCACGCCCGATCAGGTCTACCAGCAGATCGTCACCTTCGCCGATGCCGTTGGTGGCTTTGGCAATTTGCTGATGATGGGACAGGGCGGGCGCCTGTCGCATGAGGACACCGCGGACAGTCTCAAGCTCTTTGCGCGCGAAGTCATGCCACGTCTGCAGGCCTGGAGCGCTGAGCGAGAGCGCCAGGCCGCTTGAACCTTTGAAGAATGTCTGAACGTCTGGGGGAGCAGCCCCGGGCGTTCAGCCGGTGAGTTGCCAGCGGCGCAGTATGAACCAGCCACCCACCATGCCGCCCAGGTGTGCAAAGTGAGCGACGCCCGCCTGCGATCCGGTTACCCCCAGCAGCAGTTCCACGCCGGCATAGAGCGTGACGAACAGCCATGCGGGCATCGGAATCGGCGGAAATAGCAGCATGATGATCCGGCGCGGGAAGAACATGGCGAAGGCGAGCAATACGCCGAAGACCCCGCCCGAGGCCCCCAGCGTCGGGTAGGGCTCGCCGCCGATCAGCGTCGACACGATCAGTTGAGCGGCGCCGGCCGCGATCACGCAGATGAGGTAATAACGAAGAAATCGGGCCGAACCCAACCTGCGCTCGACATCGCTGCCGAACATCCACAATGCCAGCATGTTCAGGCCGATGTGGACAAGCCCACCATGCAGGAATGCGTAGGTGAGCAGTTGCCAGGGCTCGAATCCGGCGCCGATTGCCGACGAGCCCGGAGGCCAGAGGGCAAAGTGCAGGATCAGCGCGTCTTCGGCGCCAAACGCCTGCAGGACGTACGCCGCCACATTGGCGATGATGAGCCCGCGGGTGATCGGAGGCATGGCAAGGTCCGGCTGTTTGGGTGATGGTGGTGAAAACCCGATGCATGACGGTAACATGCCTGCACCGAGGAGACGATGATGAGACTGTTTGCCGCTTCGCGCGCCTGCATGAAGGTGCGCACCTGGACGCTGGCCTGTTCACGCCCGAGGCTCGGGTTTGCCGGGACCTTGGCTGTCACACTGGTTTCTGCCCTCGTCTGCTCATCGACTGCCCAAGCCCAGGCAGCCCCGCCACGCACCCTCAGGATCGTCGTGCCCTATGGTGCGAGCGGGGCCCCCGACGTGATTGCTCGGGTGCTCGCGCAGAAGCTCGCGCCCGCACTGGGCCAATCGGTGATCGTCGACAATCGGCCTGGAGCCGGTGGGATCGTCGCGGCCGAACTGGTCGCCAAGGCGGCACCTGACGGGGCGACCTTCTTTCTGGCCGATCTGGGGCATGTGGCCATCAATCCCAACCTCTATCCGAAACTGCCCTACGACCCACTGCGCGACTTCGTGCCGGTGACGCTCGTCGCGCAGACGCCCCTGTTCATGGCGACGGTACCGTCGATAGGCTCGGTACACCAGTTGATCGAGCTCTCGCACCAGAAAAAGGGCCTGCACTATGGGTCTTCCGGCAATGGCAGTCCGCACCATCTGGGCATGGAACTGTTTCGGATGCTCACCGGGGCACAACTCATTCACATCCCCTACAAAGGCGTGGCGCAGTCGGTGCCGGCCCTCCTCGCCGGTGACGTCGACGTCATCATCGTGGGACTGCCCTCGATCGCGCCTCATGCCAAGTCGGGTCGGGCACGTCTGCTGGGCGTTACCACGATCCGGCGAACGCCCCTCATGCCCGATCTGCCCACGGTGGCTGAACAGGGCGCTGCGGGCTTCGACATCAATGTGGGCGTGGGGCTCCTTGCGCCCGCAGGGACGCCGCGCGAGGTGATCGATCGCCTCCAGGGCGAGGTCGTGAAGCTGCTGGCGGTACCCGAAACTGCTCAGTACCTCACTGCGCTGGGCATCGACCCGGTAGGCAGCACCCCAGAGCAGTATGGCGAGATGATTCGCGCCGACCTTCGCAAGTTTGCCGATCTGGTGCGCAATGCAGCCGTGAAAGTCGACTGAGTGTTCGCCTCAGTCGGCTGGGGCGATTTTGGCACGCTGTGCATCGAGAGCCTGGAGGCGGCGCCTCTTGCGCCAGTGCTTCCAGCACGCCATGACGTTCGCGCGGGCTTCAACCCGGAGACGTTCCAGATGTTCTTCGAGTTGCCTTGATCGGATCGGCGCGTGCTTTGATGTCCTCGCTGCTGCCGCCAGGTCGCGCAGGTGTCTCTGTGCGACGACCACATCGTTGAACGCGCCGAGTGCCTCCTGCAGGTGCTTCAGCGTTCGATCCGATTCCACCGCTGGTGTGTGTCGATGCGATGGGGCCAGCAGATCGTTGCAGTAGCGCAGGTTCTTGGCGGCCAGTCGAACATCGTGCATGCGCTCGTCGTCAGCGCGGGAGAGTCTTCGGCCGATGTGCAGCAGCTGCTGCCTTCGCCGCTTCATCGCACGGTCGGTGCGCTCAGCCACCGATCTCGTATCGAACGCCCGGTCGCGACACCTCGGTTGACTTCGGGGTCGGGCAGGTCTCCTTCCCCACGCATCGAGCAGGGCCTGCAGCTTGCGGTAGCGTCCAGACAGCAGTACGCGTCGCAGTTGACGCCGTGCCCGGGTGATGCGTGCCGTGGTCGCCGCCTCGAACGCCTGGCGTCGGATCGGCTCGAGCACTTCGGGTGGCAGGCCCGATAGCGTGCTGAACCGGAATACCTCCCAATCACGAACCCCGCCCAAGGCACGCGCCAACCAGCGTATTTCGGTTCTGAGCAGGCGCTTTGCGGGCGCTTCGGAGCCTTTCTTGAACACCCCCAGCACCGCCCTGATCTGGCGCAGGGCGATCCGTGCCTGATGAACTGCCTCGCGATCCGTGCCTGCAAGCAGGTCGGCTTCGCGCGCACGATAAAGCGCGGTGCAATGGGCGATCAGGCGGGCCTGCAGATCGAGGGTGGCCATGGTCTCGCTGCGCTGCTGCTCAACCGGCATCGCGGGTGAGTCGCTAGAATTCGATTTTGCGTGGCGCATCGTCACTGCTCGCATCATGATCGGGGGAGCAAAACCCCCTCGTCCCAACGGGAGAAGGGCACGTGAAATTCGGCGTCTTTGATCACCTGGACCGCAGCGGCGAGCCGCTGGCTGACTTCTACGAACATCGTCTGCAACTGGCCGAGGCCTACGATCGGCACGGCTTTCATGCCCTGCATACGGCTGAGCATCACGCCACGCCCCTGGGTATGGCGCCTTCGCCCTCGGTGTTTCATTCGGCGGTCGCGCAGCGCACCCGGCACCTGCGGTTCGGTCCGCTTGTCTACACCCTCAACCTCTACCATCCGCTGCGACTGGCCGAGGAAGTGTGCATGCTCGACCATCTGAGCCGCGGGCGTTTCCAGTTGGGTGTAGGTCGGGGCATATCGCCGTTTGAACTGGCTTATTTCGGGGCTGACCCCAAGGCGGGTCAGGACATCTACATCGAGGCGTTCGAGGTCTTGCGAAAGGCGCTCACCGCCGAGGTGCTCGATCACGAGGGGCGGCACTTCACCTACCGCGATGTCCCGATCGAACTGCATCCGCTGCAAAAGCCCTATCCACCCATCTGGTATGGCATCGGCAACCCTGACAGCGTGCCCTGGTGCGTGGAGAACCGCGTCAATATCGTAAGCAATGCGCCGGTGGCGCTCGTGCGCCAGATCACGGATGGTTATCGTGCCCAGTGGCAGCGCGCCGGGCATTCCCTGGCCACGCTCCCCTTCATGGGCACCACTCGGCATGTGGTCGTGGCCCCGACCGATGCCGAGGCGATTGCCATTGCCCGCCGTGCCTACCTGTGCTGGCAGTCCAGTTTCATGCACCTGTTTCGCAAACATCAGGCGCAGCCACGGTTCATGATCTACACCGATGACTTTGATGCGGTGCGCGCGAGCGGCCTCATCCTGTGCGGATCTGCGGCGACGGTTCGGCGCGAAGTCCAGGCGATCGAAGCCGAGTCGCGCCTCAATTACCTGCTCTGTCGTTTTGCCTTTGGTGACCTCAGCCTTGCCGAATCGATGCGTTCGGTAGAACTGTTTGCTGCCGAGGTGATGCCCGAGTTGGCAGCGGCGGCCTGATCGCGGCGATAATGCCGGGACTGAACAGACAGAACCGCCTCAGGAGAAGAACACCATGGCAGGACGCATCGATGCCCGATTGGCCGAACTCGGGTACACCATCCCGGTTCCCGTAGAACCCGCTGGCAACTATGTGGGTTACGTCATTACCGGCAACCTCGTATTCACCGCCGGTCAGGTGCCTGTCGAGAACGGCGAACGTCGCTACATTGGCCGCCTGGGGCGCGAATTCACGGTCGAGCAGGGCCAGAAGGCCGCCGAACTCGCGGCGCTGAGCGTGCTGGCGCGGGTGAAGGCTGCGTGTGGCGGGGATCTCGACCGGGTGGTGCGGGTCGTGAAACTGGTCGGCTTCGTGAATGCCGTCGAGACCTTCGGTGAACATCCCAAGGTGGTGAACGGCGCATCCGACCTCATGGTGGCCGTTTTTGGTGAAGCGGGGCGCCATGCGCGCTCGGCCATCGGCATGGGATCGCTGCCCTTCGGTGTTGCGGTCGAGGTCGAAGGGGTTTTCGAGATTCGTGCCTGAGGAGAAGGCGGCATGAGCTTCGATCCGGCGCAGTGGGTTGTCGATACGCCTGAGCGATTTCGCGTTCATCGCGACATCTTTCGTGAGCCTGATATCTTCGATCTCGAGATGCGACACATCTTCGAGTCGACCTGGGTCTTTCTAGGCTTTGCCTGCCAGGTGCCCAGGCCTCACGACTTCTTCACGACCTCCATTGGTCGCTCACCGGTCATCGTGTCGCGCGATGCCCAGGGGCGACTGGGTGCCTTTTTGAACAGTTGCCGTCATCGCGGTGCGCTGGTCTGCCACGACGAGCAGGGCCATTCGAAATTTCATGTCTGTCACTACCATGGCTGGGCCTACGACTCGGCTGGGCGTGCCATCGACATCAAGGACGAGGCCCACGGCTGCTACCCGGCGCAATTCGGCCAGGAAGACCACGGACTGAAGGGCATTGCTCACTTTGGCGAGTATCGGGGCTTTCTCTTCGGCAGCCTCAACCCCGACGTGAAGCCGCTCGAGGAGCACCTGGGCGATACGCGGGTCTTCATCGACATGGTGGTCGATCAGGGTGAGGCGGGTTTCGAACTGGTGCCCGGCTACTCGTCGTACATCTTCAACGGCAACTGGAAGTTGCAGGTCGAGAACTGCGTCGACCTCTACCACCTTACCTCGACGCATCCGAGCTTCATGCAGATCGTCGAGCGTCGCAAGTCGGGTGACTCGGGCAACGGACTGGCAGCCATCGACTTTGCCGACTACCGCCTTCCCGGCATGGTGCGCGGCAGTTACACCTTTGCCAACGGCCATGCGATGGTCTGGGGTGGTACGGCGGCACCCCAGGTGCGCCCGCTCTGGGATGACATCGAGCGCGTACGTGCGCGGGTCGGACCCTTGCGTGCTCAGTGGATGCTCGCCACGCGCAATCTCACGCTCTACCCCAACATGCAGATCGCCGAGAACGCCTCCTTGCAGGTGCGCGTCATCAGGCCGCTCGCGGTCGACCGGACCGAGATGCGCATCTACTGTCTGGGGCCGGTGGGCGAGTCGGCTGCGGCGCGCGAGCGTCGCATTCGCCAGTACGAAGACTTCTTCAATTCAACGGGCCTGGCAACCCCTGATGATACGGTCTGCTACCAGGATATCCAGGCCGGGATGGCGGCCCGCGACATCGACTGGCAGCAGGGCTACGACCGTGGCATGACCGCGCGCATCGAGGGGCCCGACAGCTATGCCGATGAATTGGGCATTCGGCCGGCGACCAGTGTCACCGGCCCCTTCGATACCCAGGACGAGACGGTGTTTCATGCCGGCTACCGTGAGTGGTTGCGGCTGATGGGTGAAGGGTGTTCGCGGGATGCGCAGGGGAGGGCATCCAGTGCATCCAGTGCATCCAGTGCATCGGGCGGACAGGCGGGTCGGGGTGACACGAGCAGTGCTGGAGCCGGTCTGTGAGCGCCCTGCGCGGTGCGGCGTGCGATCTCCTTTATCGCGAGGCGCTTTTTCTCGACACGCAGCGCTGGGATGAGTGGCTCGGCCTTTATACGTCTGATTGCGAGTATTGGGTGCCGGCGTGGAAGTCTGCCCATCAGGTTACCGAAGACCCGAAGCGCGAAATTTCGCTCATCTACTATGCCAGTCGCGCTGGGCTCGAGGATCGCGTGTGGCGCGTCCGCTCGGGCCGCTCGGTGGCCTCCAAGCCGTTGCCGCGCACCCAGCATGTGCTGTCCAACATCCTGGTCGAGTCGCCGCCATCCGATGGCGTGATCGCGGGCGACGCAGCCTCCGGCTGCCTTGTCCACGCCAACTGGACGGTGCATCAGTTCATGCTCAAGAGCCGCGATGTGCAGGTGCTCTTCGGGCGCAGCGAGTACCGATTGGTGGAAAGCGAGGGGCAGTTGCAGATTGCCCGTCGCAAGTCGATCCTGCTCAACGACCTGATGCCGGCGATGCTCGACTTCTACAGTCTGTAGCCACGGTTGTGGGCCTCGGGGGGCCAGACTGCGCGTGCGCATGTCTGGCGGCTCCCGGCCCGCTGCGGGTGCCCTGCGATGCGGTGAAGTCTTGACGCCTCGGAGTGCAGCGCGGTATACGATCACGGCGACAACCATAATCAGGAGACTTCCTCATGCGCACCCCCGCAGCAAGGCTCGCCCGTGCACCGCAGCGCTTCGATTCGCTGCGTCTCATCCCCGGTGCGGTCGGCCGCCACGGCGGCTCTGCCGGTGGCACGCCGCTGAGCCGCTTGTCGATACTCTCGGCCATGGTTCTTTCTGCGACGCTCGCTGCCACCAGCGCACAGGCAGAAATCGTGATTGGCGGTACCTTCAACGCTACCGGTCCGAACGCGCCGATCGGGGTGCCGGGCAAGAATGCCTTCTCGCTCTATCCGACGAGCATCGCCGGTCAGTCGATTCGATACATCACGCTCGACGATGGCTGTGACCCGACCCTCACGGCGAAGAACATGCGCAAGCTCACCGAGGAAGACAAGGTGGATGTGGTGGTGGGTTCGACCTGCACGCCCGGGTGCATGTCGATGGGCGACGTCGCTCTGGAGCGCAAGACCGCACACGTCTGTCTCTCACCGATCCAGGTGCGCAACCCCTGGGCCTTCACCCTGCCGCAGTCGCCGCTGCTGATGGTCGATGGCCTGGTCGAACACATGAAGGCCAATGCGGTCAAGAGCGTGGCCTACATCGGATTTTCCGATGGGTGGGGTGACCTCAACTACGAGGCGCTGATGAAGTTCTCGCCGCCTGCAGGCATCAAGGTGCTGACCAATGAGCGGTTCGCACGCGCTGACACGAGCGTCACGCCCCAGGTGCTCAAGATGTTCTCGATGAACGCCGACGCCATTTACGTGGGTGCATCGGCCGCACCCGCAGCGCTGCCCTCGATTGCGCTCACCGAGCGGGGTTACAAGGGCCGTGTCTATCATTCGCCGGCGGTGGTGAACCCCGATTTCCTGCGCGTTGGTGGCAAGGCGGTCGACGGTTCGATTGTCGCCACCGGGCCCTTCGCGGTGCGTGAGCAGTTGCCCGACTCCAATCCCACCAAGAAGCCGGGCCTTGAATTTGCCCGCCTCTACGATGCCAAGTTTGGCGCTGGCACGGTGAACCCGTTTGCAGCCTATTCCTGGGATGCGTGGCTGTGGTTGAACGCTGCGCTGCCGGTCGCGCTCAAGCGCGCCCAGCCCGGCACGCCCGAGTTTCGCCAGGCGGTGCGCGATGCCCTCGAGTCGCTGCAGGATGTGGCAGGTACCCATGCGGTCTATTCGCTCTCGGCGGGGAACCATAATGGGGTCGACGCGCGTGGGCGTGTCCTCGTTCGGGTAGAGAATGGCAGCTTCCGCCTGATGAACTGAGGACGACGCGCTCGATGTTCCTGAACTGTCTGCTGTCCGTGGTGTGGTTGCTCTGGTGGGGCCTGTCATTCACCGAACCCACGCACGCTGCGGCGGCTTTCCCGATCGATCCGACCAATATCGGCGCCTACTCGGTCATCGGGCTGGCAACGCCACTGCTGGCCTGCTGGTTCTACCGCATTCGTGATCCTCGCCATCCGCCCTGGCTGCGTCCGTCGCTGGCGGTTCGTTTGCGCTACCAGATGCGGGGTCCTCATCCGGGCTGGGTGTTCGTGCTGGCCTGGGCGCTGCTGCTGGCCGGTATCGGCTGTGTCGGCTTTGCGCAGTGGCGTTCGGTGCCGGTCAGCGGTTTCCATGCGCTCTACCTTGCGATGGGGGTGTCGATGATGGTGGGTAGCCTGATCGCCTTGCGCCTGTTTGCGCGCGAGTTCGAGCCGGCTCGCTGAATGCGTCCAGCGCGATCGCCGGTGGTGTCTCGGGGTCTTGTGCGGCCGCGGCGGGTGCTGCTCGTGCTGAGCCTCGGGGTCTTGTGTCAGACCGTGCTGTGTCAGACAGCCCTGTCTGAGCCGGCCCAGTCCCCGGCGATCTCATCGCGGCCGGCCCTGTCCCCGGCTGCGACGGCCCGTGCCCTCGAGATCTATCGTGAACTGATCGAAATCGACACGGTCACGGCAACCGGCGATACCGCCCGTGCGGCCGATGCCATGGCGGCACGCCTGATTGCAGCCGGTCTGCCTGCGGCCGATGTGCAGGTGTTCAAGCCGGCACCTCGCAAGGGCAATCTGGTGGCGCGTCTGCGCGGGACGGGCGAGCGCAAGCCCATTCTCCTGGTGGCACACATCGATGTGGTCGATGCGCCCAGAGCCGACTGGACGACCGACCCGTTTCGTCTGACCGAGCGCGATGGCTGGTACTACGCACGCGGGGCCGGCGATGACAAGTTCATGGCGGCGGCCTTCGTGGCGAACCTCATCCGCTACCGCGAGGAGGGCTGGCGGCCCTCGCGCGACATCATTCTCGTGCTCGAGACCGATGAGGAGATTCTCGATGGCAACGCCATGGGCATCCAGTGGTTGCTGCGCAATCAGCGTGCCCTGATCGATGCCGAATTTGCGCTGAACGAGGGGGGCTCGGTCTCGCTGCGCGGCGATCGTGCGGTCTGGAACAGCGTCCAGACCAGCGAAAAGGTGTCGGTCAACCTTCGCCTTGCGGTCAAGAACGCGGGGGGCCACAGCGCCGTCCCGGTTCGCGACAATGCCATCTACCGGCTCAGTGCGGCCCTGTCACGACTGGCGGCGTTCGAGTTCCCGCTGGAACTCACGGCGACCACGCGTGCCTGGCTCGAGCGCATGGCTACCCTCGAGACCGGGCAGATGGCACAGGACATGCAGGCCGTGCTGGCCCCGGCGCCCGACCCGGATGCGGTCGCGCGCTTGTCGGCCTCGCCTGCCCTCAATGCGCAGTTGCGCACGACGTGCGTGGCGACCCTGCTCGAGGCCGGGCAGGTCATCAATGCCTTGCCGCAACTCGCCCAAGCCAGTCTCAACTGCCGGCTGATACCGGGTACCACGGTCAGTGCGGTGCGCGATCGTCTCGCCGCAGTGCTGGCCGATGCGGCCGTCGAAATCACGCAGATCGGCACGGCAACTCCGAGTGATCCATCGCCGCTCGAATCCACCCTCATCAGCGCCATCGAGGCGGTATCGGCTCAGTTCTGGCCCGGTGCGCCGGTGTTGCCGGTGATGTCGGCAGGGGCCACCGATGGCAGTTTCCTGCGCAACGCGGGCATTCCGACCTATGGTCACTCAGGACTTGCCGGTGAGCCCGGTGAGGGCCGCGCGCATGGCCGCGACGAGCGCATCCGGGTGCGCTCGTTCAACGAGGGTCTGGAGTATCTCTACCGCCTCGTGAAGCGACTCTCCGGTCCCGCCTGAGCCCGGTGCTGCAACACATTGCCCGCGGCGAATGCCTCGAGCGGTGTGCATGATCGGGCGAGCCGCGTGCCCGCCCGGCTGGATGCGCGGCTCGGCCTACTCGAGCACCTCGGGTTGCTCGGCAATGAACTTGTCGACCAGCGGTTGCAGCCCATACCAGCCCGCTGCATGGGTGCCCACCTGGCGCGCCGTCATGAGCGCGGTCTCGTGATCGATTTCGACCGGGGTGCCGACGGCTTTCGCGAGCAGGTACTGCTCGCAGGAACGCTCCAGGCGCAGGAACCAGTTGACCGCCTCGTCAATGGTGTGACCCACCGTGAAGATGCCGTGGTTGCGGCAGATGACGGCCTTGTGCGCTCCCAGGGCCTGGCTGATGAGTTCGCCCTCGGACACATCGGCTGCCACGCCCCGGTAACCCTGAAACACGCCGTGGTCCTGGTAGAACACGCAGCCCTCCTGCGTGATGGGGGGAAGCCCGATGCCCAGTGACGCAAAAGCGGTACTGAAGCGTGCATGCGAGTGGGCCGCTGCGATCACGTCAGGGCGCGCACGATGGATGGCGGCGTGGATGCCGAAGGCGGCCGCGTTGATCGGCTTGGTCCCGTGAACCAGACGCCCTTCGTGGTCGATGAGTACCAGGTCGGAGACCCGCATACGGCTGAAGTGCAGCCCGACCGGGTTCACCCAGAAGTGGTCCTTCAGGATCGGGTCGCGGCACGAGATATGGCCTGCAATGCCCATGTCGAAGCCAAACATCGAGAAGATCCGGAATCCGACGGCGAGTCGAATCTTGAGGTCTGCACGCTGCGCCTCCGGGCTGCTGAATTGCGGTGCACCGGGCCAGTCGAGCCCGTCATCCTTGAAGGTGAGCGCTAGACCGCTCTTGCGTTCGATGGTCTGTTCCATGCGTTGTCTCCATGCCGTGAGCTCGCGCAATGATGCCTCAAGCCCCGGCCGCGTAGTAAAGTGGGGGCATCCCTTTTTTATCTACCTGCCGAGGTTGTTGTGCTCAATCCCCATCTTCGTCCCTTTCAGAGTGCGCTGGCCGACTTCATCGCAAGGCGGGATACGCCGCGCCAGTATCTCGAGCGCTGCATCGAACGCATCGAGGCGATGGAGCCTGCAGTGGGCGCGTTCGTGGTTCATGATTTCGCGGCAGCGCGACGGGCCGCCGATGAGTCGACCGCGCGCTGGCAGGCATCCAGACCCCGTTCGCGCATCGACGGGATGCCGGTCGGCATCAAGGACATCATCGAGACGATCGATCTGCCGACTCAGCACGGCTCGCCCATCTATGCCGGTGCCCACTCAGGCCGGGATGCGGCAAGTGTCTGGGCGCTGCGCGAGGCGGGCGCGGTCATTGTGGGCAAGACGGTCACGACCGAGTTTGCTGCCACCGAGCCGCGCGGCACGCGCAATCCCCACGATGGCGCGCGCACCCCGGGTGGCTCGAGCAGCGGGTCGGCGGCTGCAGTCGGCTGCGGAATGCTGCCGGCGGCGCTGGGCACCCAGGTGATTGGTTCGATCTTGCGGCCTTCGAGTTTTTGCGGTGCCTTTGGCTTCAAGCCGACGCTGGGCGCGATCAATCGTGGCGGTAGTCATGACGGCCTGAGTCAGAGTGCCCATGGTCCGATCGCCGCGAGCCTCGAGGATGCCTGGGTGACCGCGCGCGAGATCGCCGATCGTGTCGGGGGCGATCCGGGCTTTGCCGGGCTCTACGGCCCATCGGCGGTGCCATCGCCGGTGCGGCCGACCCGCCTCGCTGTGCTGGAGACTGAGGGCTGGAGCGTTGCGAGCGATGAGGCCAAGGCCAATCTGGCGCAGGCGCTCGAGCGTCTGCGCAAGGCCGGCATCGAATTGGTCACCCGGCGCGATGAGAAGTCGATCGAGGCCCTGGAGCATGCCCTGGAGCGATCCAACCCGGTATCGCGTGCGATCAATGGCTACGAGTCGCTGTGGCCCATGGGGTCCTACGAATCGAAGGATGCCTCCAGGTTGAGCGCTTCGATGCGTGCGCGTCTGGCCGAGTCGCGCCAGATGACGCTGGGCGATTATCGTGCGTTGATTGAAGAACGCGCCGCGGTGCGAGAGCGCCACGGTCGACTGATGAACGAGTTCGATGCCTGCATCACGCTTGCCGCAACCGGTGCCGCACCGCTGGGTCTGGGATCGACTGGCAATCCGGTGTTCAACGTGCCGGCCTCGATGCTGGGCACGCCCGCACTGACGCTGCCCGTGCTGAGCGCTGAATCACTGCCTCTGGGACTGCAGTTGATCGGGTTTGCCGATCAGGATGCGCGCCTCTTTGCGCATGCGCGCGCCGTGCTCGCGCTCGTGGCCTGAGCCTCGCACACGAGAGCAGGAGAAGGGTTCCATTCACCGGCTGCGCTTGATCGCGCAGTCAGTGGCATCAAGGGTCATGAGCGGTTGATCGCGGAGAGTCGATGATGGGTGTGGTTGCAGGCAAGAAGAGCGCAGCAAGGAAGAAAGTGGCTGGAAAGAAGGTTGCAACGCGCGTACAGGGTTCACGCATCGAGTTGCGCCAGTCGCCGATTCATGGCCGTGGGGTTTTTGCGCTCAAGTTGTTGCAGAGCGCTTCGCGCGTGGCCGAGTACAAAGGCGAGCGCATCACCCACCGAGAGGCCGATCGGCGCTATGGCATCACCGATGACAGCCAGCCTGATCACACGTTTCTGATGACACTCGATCGTCGTTACGTCATCGATGCCACACCCAGTCGCGGCTGGGCCAAGTGGATCAATCATGCTTGCGAGCCGAACTGCGAGGCACTGATCTACGGTGACCGGATTTACATTCATGCAAAGCGTGATATCCGTCGCGGCGAAGAACTCTTCATCGACTACGGGCTCAATGTCGACAGCGACGATGACCCGGCGCGCTATCAGTGCCGGTGCGGTCAGCCCGGGTGCCGCGGCACCATGCTGGGCGTGAGCGCAGGCGCTGGCGCCTGAGGAGTCGGCCTCTCTTCAGGAACTGCAGGACAACATCGAGCAGCCGGCTCGGTTGCGTGCCCAGTCGGGCCTGCGTGCGGCGAAGGCCTCGCGCCCGGCTTGCTCGTCATAGGGGTGTCGCAGCACATCGAGCAGTTCGGCGACCGCACGGTCATCCCCCGCTTCGACCCGGTCGATGGCCTGCTGGGCCAGATAGTTGCGAAGCACGAAACGCGGGTTTGCCCGATTCATCGAGGCACGGCGCTCGGCGCCAGGACGTGCCTCACGACGAAGGGCGGTTGCGTAGTCTGCCAGCCAGCTATCGAGGGCGGGTTGGGTCCGCGCGGCGATCTGCTCGTCGTGGAAGGCAGCCTCGAACAGGGCAGCGCTGGGCGCTGCCGGGTCGAGCCCTGACAGTTCGCGGAAGAAGATCGTCATGTCGACTTCGCCAGACTGAAGGGTCGGGTGCAGTGCGTTCATGAGTTCGAGTGCTGTGCTGTCCTCGATCGCCAGGCCCAGTTTGAGGGCGGCGTTGGACTGCTCGGCGCGGTTCCACTCCGCCTCGAAGTGCGCAAGGCCTTCATGGAGCGGATCGGTGCTGGCAAAAAGCGAGGCAATGGCGCCGGCCAGGCAGCGCAGGTTCCACTGTGCGATGGCGCCTTGTTGGCCGAAGCGGTAGCGCCGCTCGCGAGAATCGGTGGTGTTGGGGGTCCAGTCAAGGTCGAAATCATCGATCCAGCCATAAGGCCCATAGTCGATGGTGAGTCCGAGGATCGACATGTTGTCGGTGTTCATGACCCCATGCACGAAACCGACCCGCATCCAGGCCGCAACGAGGCGTGCCGTGCGTTCGCAGACCTCGGCAAACCAGGCGGCTCGGCGCACTTCGAGCGCCGCCGCATCGTCGGGTTCGACCGCGACATTCCAGTCGCAGTGGGCAAAATCGCGTGCGATCGTGAAGTCGACCAGTTGCGCCAGAAGGGCGCCGTCGCCGCGCGCGGCTGGCAGTTCGAAATTGCCGAAGCGCACGAATGAGGGTGCCACGCGGCATACGATGGCGCCAGGCTCTGCCCGTGGATTGCCGTCGTAGAACATGTCGCGCACCACGGCATCACCGGTGCCCACCAGACTGAGCGCACGGGTGGTCGGGACGCCCAGATGATGCATCGCCTCGCTGCAGAGGAACTCGCGGATCGAGGATCGCAACACCGCACGGCCATCGGCCGTGCGCGAGTAAGGCGTTGGGCCTGCGCCCTTCAACTGCAGTTCGAGCCGCGAGCCATCACGGCGGGCTACTTCACCCAGACTGATCGCTCGTCCATCACCCAGTTGTCCGGCCCAGTTGCCGAACTGATGGCCACCGTAGTTAGCCGCCCATGGGCGCATGCCCGGCAGCAGGCAATTGCCCGCCAGTGTCGCAACCATTTCAGGCGAAGCCAGCGTCGCGAGGTCGATCTCGAGCAGGGCGGCCACTTCCGCCGAGCCGGCGATCAGGCGTGGCGCACTCACTGGCGTTGGGTCGACCGCTGACCACAAGGCGCCCATCACTTGTCGCCGACCTGGCCGGGCGATGGGCTCGCCCGGCAGTTCGGTGACGAAACGGTTGTCGAAACGCAAAGCCGGCTCTACTGCGGGGGCCGCACGCCGTCGCGGCTGATCAGCACGCGTGCGGCGCTGATGCGGCCGTCAGCGGCGCGAGTTCCGTTGACCAGAATGTACTCGCCGATCTTCATCAGACTGCGATCGGTTGCCACGGTCTCCACCACCGGAATGTTGGCAGGCACGATGACCTGCTGCTGCCCCTCGGGATAGGAGAGCGTCAGTTCGCGACTACCGGTAGCCTGCGTGATGGCCGATACCCGCGCGTTGGTCATGGTCGAGCCAGGCTCGAGGTCCCAGGGGCGGTGCCCTTCGGCCGGAATGGGCTTGTCGGCCGGGAAGAGATGCAGTTCGCGTGCGATCAACTTGCCACCGGGCCCCATGACGGCGGCCGTGCCCAGCGGTGTTCCGGGCTTCACATCGTCGAGTTTCACCGTACGTACGTAGGCAAAGCCCACATCAGGGGTGAGATCGACCCGGACGTCCTTGCCTTCTCGCGACTTCACCATGAGGACGCTGCCATCGAGGGAGAGGATGGTGCCGCGCACCCGTACCGCCTCCTGGGCGGTGCTGGCCTGAGGCATCAGGGTGCCGACAAGTGCAAGCGATGCGGCGCAGGCAGTGAGCAATCGTTTCATCGTGCATGTCTCCAGGGTGCCGGGCGTGCTCGAGGGCAGCCCGAAGTAGGTGATGCAAGGGTGTGCCGGGAAGCCAGGGTGCCTGTTCAATGCCCGGTCACCCGATCGGCCAGTGCACCGACATCCATCGGGAGTGTATCGCCTCGCCACGCAATGTGCAGATCGGGGCGCAACAGGAGCATCGCGCGGGTTGCCAGGGTGCGGATAGAGGGCTCGCTCAAGTGCCGGATGGCAAGCGGTGCACCCCATCTGGCAAAGGCGGCTGCCAGTGCTGCCACCGGCGCCGCTGGCGCGCTACCCTCGGCAGGGCGGGGCTCGGCGCCCAGCACGAGCAGGGTATACCCGTTGCCCAGGCTGTCTTGCAAGGCAGTGCCATCGGCAAGCCACTGGTTGGGCATGCGCGACCCCGGCCAGGTGCTCGGTGTGTAGGTGATCGCGTCCGGATCGGGTGCGCTCGCCGGGTCGTCCGCGTCGGCCAGGGGGTGGCCGGGTTCGCAGATGATGGGCGAGTCGGTGTACCGGTAGCCCAGTTCGATGCCCAGCAATTCGTTGGTCTTTCGCTGTTCGACATCGGCAATACGGGCCAGATTGGCACGCGTTTCGGCCCCCGATGCTGTGGGTTCAGCGATGTCTGGCCGCCAGGCTGAGCGCCAGGCGCGCCGTCCGCGCGATGCATAACGCGAGCCGCCGACGTTGCGGATGCCCAGTTGGCGGCGTTCGCTTGCGTACGATTCGAGCAACCGGGGGCCACCCCAGCCCTGGAGTGTGCCAGCCAGTTTCCAGCCCAGGTCGATGGCATCGCCCACGCCGGTATTCATGCCCAGGCCGCCGGTAGGAATCATCAGATGCGCCGAGTCACCGGCCAGCAGTACCCGGCGGTCGTTGTAACGCTCGGCGACCAGCAGATGCTGGGTCCAGCGGTTGGCCGAGAGCATCTCGTACTTCACCGGCATCCCGACCATCTGCTCGAAGCGGGTGCGAATCTCGGCTTCGTTCTCGGCCACGGTGTGCAGCGTGAAGTGTCGGCAGCTATCCTGGACGATGAGCTGGGTGTTGCGGTTGTCGGCCACGTGGAAGTGCCGACCCCGACCTATCGGGATCCGCTCGTAGAGATCGTCGCAGACAAAGAGTGCCTGCCACAGTTGCAGCAGGTCGGCCTCGCCTTCGAGACGGATGCCCAGTTGCTTGCGAATGGCGCTCGAGCCACCGTCGCAACCGACCAGGTAGCGTGCGCGCAGCGTGATGTCGCCGCTCATCGCTGCCATGCCGTGGGTGGCCGGCGCTGCCACGAGTTGCGCGTGGGCGGTGACGCCCTCATCGTCCTGGTCGAAGGACTTGAACTCGCAGCCGAACTGGACCGTGACGTTCGGTGTGTTCTCGGCGATGCGCTTCAGGAGCGGCTCGAGGGTGTACTGCGAGATGAGCTGGTAGGGTTCAAGCGGCTCGCGTCCGTCGGTACACAGCGCGCTGCGCGCCTTCAGTTCATCGACCGAGGGGTAGGGCAGGTGCAGCAGCGGCGGGTCGACAAGCCGGGTGACGATGAAGACATCCATCGGATGGCTGGTGGGGTAGCCGGCTGCACGAATGGCCGGCTCGATACCCAGCCGGCGGTAGATTTCCATGGTGCGTGCGTTGCACCGTTCCATCTTCGGGTGTGGACTCGGCGCGAGGTTGCGCTCGACGATCGTGCAGCGGACGCCACGCCTCCCGAGATCGATGGCGAGGGTGAGTCCGACCGGGCCTGCGCCGACGATCAGCACATCGGTGTCAAAGGGTGTCATGCCTGTTCCTGTGTCGTACCTGCTCGCGCAAGGGCGCCTGCCGTATGGTGCATTGCTGCCAGGGCGTAATGGTACCCAAGCGGCAGGGCGGTCGTGGCATGATCTGCCCCCGACTCATCGACTGAAGCGAGCGTACTGCATGACCGATTTCATCACCCTGGAGACGCGTGCCCTCGAGCAGGATGAAGGCTACAAGCTCGTGATCGGCGCCGTGGTGCCGCGACCGGTGGCGTGGATCACCACGGTGGATGAGACTGGCCGGGTCAATGCAGCGCCCTTTTCATCCTACAACTATGTCTGCCATTCTCCCCCCATGCTTGCGGTCAATATCGGTGATCGGGCGGGGGTGCTGAAGGACACGGCACGCAACATTCTCGCGACCGGCGAATTCGTGGTGAATGTTGCCACCGAGGCCATGCTCGAGCCGATGCATGAGTCGGCGGCCGACTATCCGCCCGAGGTGAGCGAGCCCGAGGCACTGGGGATCGAACTGCTGCCGGGCCGATTTGTGCGGGTGCCGCGCATCGCTGGCTCACCCGTCCAGATGGAGTGCCGGCTCGATCGGTCGATTCCACTGGGCCGCGCCGGCAGCACGCTCTATATCGGCGAGGTGGTTGCCTTCCATGTGGCCAGCGAGCTCTATGTGGATGGGCGTATCGACAGCGTGCGGATGCGTCCGGTGGCGCGCCTGGGCGGACCGTTCTATGCCGGTCTGGGCACGATCTGGAAACGTGCGATGCTGCAGCAGGCACCGGTGGGTGTTGGTGGAGTACGCCCGAAGGCGTGAATTCCGAAGAGGGGGAGGCCAGAATGACGCATTGCGTCGATGGTGCGACGGTAGTCCTTGCGGGAGCGCGCAGACGCCGGCGGCTGGATGGCGTGCTCGCAGGGGCACCTCGGGCTCGTGAGGTGCTGGGCTTCGCAGCGTTGTTCGGCCTCATGGCCGGCGTCGCTGCGGCACAGGGCTTTCCCAACCATGCGATTCGCATCATCAATCCGTATGCGGCCGGAGGTCCGTCGGAACTGGTGACTCGTGTGGTGGCCTCGGGTCTGGCCGCCGAACTGGGGCAACCGGTGCTGATCGAAGCCAAGCCCGGGGCTGGCACCGTGATCGGTGCCGATTTTGTGGCCAAATCGCCACCGGACGGCTACACCTTGCTCCTCACCACCCTTGCGCCGGTGATCGTGCAGCCGTTGATCAATCCGCAGATTCCCTATGACGCACGTCGGGATTTTGCGCCGGTTGGACTGTTTGCGAGCGTGCCGAATCTGATCGCTGTCCACCCCTCGCTGCCGGTTCGATCCCTGGCCGAACTGGTGGAGCGTGCGCGTCGCGAGCCAGGTCGCATCACGTATGCATCGGCAGGGACGGGTACCAGCCCGCATCTGGCCGGTGAGCTCCTGCGCCATGTGGCTGGCATCGACATCACCCATGTCCCCTATCGGGGTGCGGCGCCGGCCATCGTGGATGTGGTGTCGGGGGAAGTGGCTGTGTCGTTTCTCAACATCACCACGCAGATCCAGTATGTGCGCACAGGCCGGTTGCGGCCCCTGGCGATGACGACGGCGAGTCGTTCGGCCCTGTTGCCCGAGGTGCCGACCGTAGCCGAATCGGGCTACCCGGGTTATCTTGCCGAGTCGTGGAATGGGCTGGTTGCCCCTGGCGCGACGCCGCGGGCCGTGATCGACACCTTGTCGCGGGCCATGCTCAAGGTCATGGCCACGCCGGCTGCGCGTGAGAAGCTGCAAGCCATGGGTGCTGAGGAACGTTCGCTCGGGCCAGAAGCGTTTGCCGCTTATATTGCCGCCGACGAGGCGCGGCTTGCCCCGATCGTGAAGGCGCTCGGGCTCAAGCCCGAGCAGTAAGGATCTTGCTGGTTGTACGACGTACGGGTTGAGCAAGGCATCGCGGGGCGCCTGCACCGGCGAGCCCTGCGGAACTGACCGATCGAGGGGAGACGGAAATGCATGCAACTGGATGGCGCCTGGCGGTGCTGTTGTCGGCAACAAGCCTCGCGTTCTGCGCAGGCCTTGCCAGTGCTCAGGAGTATCCGGCGCGGCCGGTGAGAGTCTTTGTAGCCAATTCGGCTGGTTCCCTGGCCGATGTTGTATCGCGGCTCGTCTTCGGCAAGCTCTCGACCCTGCTTGGGCAGAGTTTCCTCATCGAGAATCGTCCCGGCGCCGGTGGCACGCTGGCGGGCGATGCGGCGGCCAAGGCGGCGCCCGATGGCTATACCTTGCTGTATGCATCAGATAGCACCATGACCATCGGACCCGCGCTCTACACCCTGGGTTATGACCCGGTGCGTGACTTTTCGCCGGTATCCCTGGTCGCCAAGATTCCAACCGGGCTGGTGGCCCATCCCTCGCTGGGGATCAAGAACCTCGATGAATTCATCGCCTACGTGAAGGCGCGTCCCGGCATGCTCAATTACTCGAGCGGTGGGCCAGGCCATGCCACGCATCTCGGGATGGAGCTCTTCCTCAATCGAGCTGGCCTGGACATGGTGCATGTGCCCTACAAGGGCACGGGCCCGGCCTTGCAGGCCGTGCTCAGCGGCGAGGTGGCGGCCACCGACCTGGGCCTGGGCATGGTGCTCTCGGCCATGCAGGACGGGCGGCTCACTTCGCTGGCGGTGATCGGTCCGCGTACCGAGGGTGTTCTGCCCGCGGTGCCCGATCTGAACAAACGTGTGGCCGATGCCGAGTATGTCTCCTGGCAGGCGGTATTTGCACCGCTGCGCACCCCGCGCGTCATCGTCGATCGTCTGCACGAGGCGCTCGGGCGCGCGATGGCCGCCCCCGATGTGAAGGTGCGCATGACCGATACCGGCATGGCCAATGTGCCGAGTACGCCTGAAGAACTGGGCCGACTGGTGGTGCGCGACCTGCAGGTCAATGGCGACATGGTGCGTCGATTGAAGCTCAAGGCCGATTGAGGCTGCGTATCGTCGGTGCCCTGGCCGGTTGGCGTGCCTGGCGGCAGGTCGGTGTCGGCATTGCAGCGACCAAGACGATCAGTCCTCGGGCCGGGTAATGAGCATCGACGGGCGCTGGTCGATCGGTGCGAACCATTCGGCGAGCCCGGGGTGGGCGCGGCGCCAGTCGATATCGGAAAACCGGTAGTCGATGTAACCGAGCGCGCACGCGATCGTCACATGGCCGATCGTGGCCAGACCGCGGGTGGCCGCCGTCGCGTGTTCCGATGCTCGTAGCGCCGGGAGGTCGTGCTCGAGCCAGGCCAGGGTTGCTGCCAATTTCGTCTCGAAGGCGGCGATCAGTTCAGCCGATATCTGGCCTGCGGGGCGCACCCGTTCATTGCGCCAGAGCACCAGCGCCTCGATGAGGCCATTGGCGATCGAGTGCCAGCGCAGTGCCTGCACACGCGCGCTGCCTTCAGTCGGAATGAACCTTGGTCCGGCATGCCGCGTATCAAGAAAGTCGATGATCGCAAGCGAATCGGGGATCACCGTTCCCTCGTCGGTGACCAGCGTCGGTATCTTCGCGATCGGGTTGATCCGCATGAGGTCGCGATTGGGTGCGGTCATCGCAACCGGGCTGCGTACCGGTTCGATGGTATCGGCCAGTTGCGCCTCGTGAGCGAACACCATCACCTTGCGCACGAAGGGTGAGCGTGGGGACCAGTGCAGTTGCATCCTGGGTGTCATCGTCATTTTCTCGTCGTCGCTCCCGGGTATTGATTCCCCGGCCGTCATTCCGCGGCCGTCATTCCG
>CAIKRR010000068.1 GCA_903829815.1 uncultured Pseudomonadota bacterium
CACGTTGGCGGCGTACTCGAAACCCGGGAGCGTAGCGGCGACGGACGCATCGAACACCTTGAAGGCGGTGCGATCAGCGGTGTCCTTCAGGAGCAGGGTGCTCACCATCCCGACTCCGCGCGAGAGCGCCTTCAGTGCAGCTGCTGTCGTGAGTGTCTTGCAGCGCACGGTACCGTGCGCATCACACCAGCCAAAGCGCACCGTCTCCACGCCACTGGCGGCGATACGGCGCGAGACCTCATCGATCGATTCCCCGGTCGCGCCGCTCATGCCTCACTCGCCGGGATGCCAGCAGCCCAAGGGGCGCTACCGCGCTTGCGCGCCACGGCGTCCTTCCACCACTGCTCCCACTGCCCCGCCGGGGCAATGCCGTCGACCGTGTCAGGACCGGCTCGCCGGGTGGCCACCTCGGGCCGGGCAAGCCCGGGGGGCTGCCGACCCGCCTCGACGTCATCGATGGCACGCAGCAGCACGCGCCGATTGGCCACGATGGCAACGTCAGTGGTACCGAGATGCTCGCGGGTTCGGTCCTGGATGGCTCCCATGCTCTCGCAGGCCCACTGATCATGGACGTTGATGTCATCCTCCCCCATGCCGAGATAGGTGCGCGTCATCTGCTCCTCGGGGTCGAAGCCCCAGTCATTGTGCCGACCAGAGCGCGGCCGGTAGTCGGGCAGATCGACTGCACGCAATCGCTGGTTGCGCATCGCCGTCTTGTCAACCGGTCCCGCAAAGCTCGTGAAAAACGAGTACCAGAAGGTGTGCGTGTCATCGACCGGAACATGCATCTGGGTGATGGTCATGGTCTCCGAGAGCGGGATGACGAAGGTGTGCGGAAAGATTCCGTGAGTGATGCGTACGTGCGTGAGCGCCTCGCTCATGGCACGCAGCGTAGTGAGGCGCATGCCCCAGTCATCGGGAGCAATCGTGATGACGGGTTGATCAAATTCACGCATCACGCGCGTCATGGGCCAGCGCTCGCCCTCGACCGAACCGGCACTGGCGCCTCGAAACTGCCGACCATAGCTGTCTTCGAGCGCCTCATCCTGGAAGAAACGGTGCAGAAACGAGGCATGGGCCGGGTCGATGCCCACCTCGAAGGCCTGCAGCCAGTTGCACGCCCACAAGCCCTTGAAGGCAAAGGTGTGCGACCCCGGGGCAGCAAAGCAATCAAGCGCAGGAAAAGGTGGAGGCAGCGCCGACTCGGATCCGAACCACCCGAAGAGCACGCCACTGCGCTCGACGAGCGGATAGGTTCGCTGCCTCACGTGCTCGCACAACCGACTCCTGGCCGGTTCGGCGGGAGTCTGGATGCACTGCCCGGACACATCGAACTTCCAGCCATGAAACGGGCAGCGCAGGCCATCGCCCTCGTTGCGTGCGAACGCCAGATCGGCACCCCGGTGCGGACAGTCGCGATCGAGCAACCCGAAGCGCCCCTGGGCGTCCCTGAAGAGCACCAGATCCTGTCCGAGCACGCGCACCGCCTTTAACGGGCGCAGAGCCATGCGAGCGTCGAACAGCGGATCGAATTCGTCGATCAGGGCCACGGGCTGCCAGTAATGACGCATCAGGCGCCCGCACGGCGTACCCGGTCCGATGCGTGTCATGCGCTCGTTCTGCTCGACGTTCATCACGACTCCATAAGTCGACCTGCCTCAAGACCGAGGTTAGCGTGCTTCGGGCGGCAATCCAAGCCGCACCCACCAGCCGGCCGTCGAGATCGACAGGTTCCACCGGGGACGTCGCACGAACCCGAGCGACCGGGCTCTGCGCCCTTGAAACCTTTCGGAACATCGCGCACGAGGGCCGGGCGCTACCATCCGGACTGGAATTCCGGCAGCAGGCATACCGTCACGTGAACCCGTCGTCTTCGATCAGTCTGTGCGTGAGCAACCGAAACCGGCTCTGGCAACTGCGGCAGACGCTGGCTGCGAATCTCGCTGCCGCGGGAGACCGACATCGGGTGGTCCTGGTCGACTACGGCTCGACCGACGACACGCAGGCCTGGGTCTGGGAGACATTCTCCGAGGCGATCGATGAGGGCAGACTGACCTTCTTCGAAGTCACGAATCCAGTCTTCTGGCACATGGCAAGAGCCAAGAACCTGTCACATCGATTCGCTCCGAGCGCGTATTGCTTCAACCTGGACGCAGACAACTTCGTCGATGGAACCGACCTCGGGCTGATCGAGGAGTCTGCCCGCGCGGGACGCGTCTGCCACCAGTTTTCAGGCGTCCTGACCGACGGCTCATGCGGTCGGATCGGACTGCCCAAGGAGCTCTTCCTGTTGATGGGGGGGTACGACGAGTCGATGCTGCCGATGAGCTGGCAGGACATCGACTTGGTCCGAAGAATCCGTGCATCGGGCCGGGACGTGGTGCGCTTGCCCGCGCCACGCATCCCCGCGATCGCGAACACCCAGCAGCAGAAGCTGCTCGCGTGCGGTCGGGTCGGCGACTCGGCTCGGTCGGACTACGACCAGATGAAAACCCTCAATCAGTCGCTGGCCAAGACCCGCATGCAGCTTGAAGGACCATACCGCGGTGGTGGCTTCGCCTCTTTCGAGGGGCGTCTGAAGTGCCGACGCACTCGTCACCGACAGGCTCCATCGACTGGCCATGGCTTTCTCCACGACCAGTCGGATCATGATCGTGGAATCCGACGCGGTGAAGGCTACGCACCTCGAACAGGCTTTTGTCGCCCATCCGCGCATGTCGACAGCGCGCGTCCCGGTGGGGGGCGCCGGGCCGACCCTCGCAGGCATTCTCACCCGTGCCGGCTGGTCGCCCGATGGCATCGACCTGCTGCAGGTCAACGTGACGGAGGAGCCCGACACGACGCTGGGCCGCTGTGACCTTGAACACACAAGACCGCAGATCATCGCTTACCGACATCGAGCACTGGCGGAGATCCGACGACTTGCTCTCGAAGCGAGACTGCACCGCCTGGGTTACCACCTGCAGCCTTGGACCCTGACAGATACCTTCGCCTCGCGTCAGCCGTAAAAGGCGCCGTTCCTGGCCAGTGCGACCTGCCGGAAACACCTGCCGGAAACACCTGCAAGCCGCGCGCAACACGCACCCGGCGCGCCGCGACAGTCACCGGTAGAGGCGACTGCCCACCGCGCCCGCCCCGGGAGCACCGATACCCGCTACTTCTTCAGCGCCGCTGCCGGATTGAGACTCGTGATGCGGCCACTCTCGGTGCCCGCCGTCTCGTCGATGATGGCATTGATGAGCGTCGGACGGCGCGAACGAATCGCCTCTTCCATGGCCGCCCTGAGCTCCGCTGGCGTCGTGGCATAGACGCCCACCCCGCCAAACGCTTCCATCAACTTCTCGTAGCGTGCGTCCTTGACGAAGACCGTCGGCGCCACATCGGTGCCGCCGCCCAGATTGCGGTCGGTGCCACGGTAGACCCCGTTGTTGTTGAACACCACCACGCACACGGGCAGGTTGTAGCGGCAGATGGTTTCCACTTCCATGCCACTGAAACCAAAGGCGCTGTCACCCTCGATGGCGATGACCGGTTGCCCCGACTCGACCGCTGCAGCGACGGCAAAGCCCATGCCGATGCCCATCACGCCCCATGTCCCCACATCGAGGCGCTTGCGTGGCCGATACATGTCGACGATGGAGCGGGTGAAGTCGAGCGCATTGGCACCCTCGTTCACCAGCATCGCATCAGGGTTGTCGCGCACGATGTCGCGCACCACATTGAGCGCGCTGTGAAAGTTCATCGGCTGCGGATCTCGCGCGAGGGTCTCGGCCATTTTCGCGATGTTCTTCGTGCGACGCTCGGCCACGGCATCGATCCAGGCCGACGGAGGCTTGGCCCATTGCGTCCCCATGCCATCCAGAAGCGCAGCAACGCATGACCCGATGTCGCCTACCACCGGTGCGTCGATGCGCACGTTGCTGTCCATCTCGGTCGGTGAAATGTCGATCTGAATGAACTTCTGAGCGCCCCAGGCCTTGGCAGCCTTGCCCCCCCAGGTCTTGCCCTTGCCATGCGAGAGCAGCCAGTTCAGGCGTGCCCCGATCATGAGAACCACATCGGCCTCGGGCAGCACGAATGATCGGGCTGCCGCCGCCGATTGCTCGTGAGTGTCGGGGAGGATGCCCTTGGCCATCGACATCGGCAGGTAAGGGATGCCCGATCGTTCGACGAGCGTGCGGATGGCCTCATCCGCGCGAGCGTAGGCTGCCCCCTTGCCAAGGACGATGAGCGGCTTCTTGGCACCGCGCAGCAGATCGAGTGCACGGGCAATGGCGTCAGGCGCCGGAATCTGGCGCGGCGCGGGATCGACCACATCAATAAGCGATGCACGGCCCACTTCTGCATCGACCGTCTGCGCAAAGAGCTTGGCCGGCAGGTCGAGATAGACCCCACCCGGACGCCCGGACACTGCGGCGCGAATCGCGCGTGCGACACCGACACCGATATCTTCAGCGTGCAGGACACGGAACGCGGCCTTGCACAGGGGCCGGGCGATGGCCAACTGGTCCATCTCCTCGTAGTCGCCTTGCTGCAGGTCGACGATCTCGCGCTCGGACGACCCCGAGAGCAAAATCATGGGGAAGCAGTTGGTCGTCGCATTGGCCAGCGCCGTCAAACCGTTGAGAAAACCGGGCGCCGAGACGGTCATGCAGACGCCCGGACGAGCGTTGATGAAGCCAGCGATGGCGGCGGCGTTTCCGGCGTTCTGTTCATGCCGAAAGGAAATCATGCGAAGCCCTTCGGCCTGAGCCATCCGGGTGAGATCGGTAATCGGAATGCCAGGCAGACCGTAGATCGTCTCGATGCCATTCAGTTTCAGCGCATCGAGCAGGAGGTGAAAGCCGTCGGTCATCGCAGCCGATGCGCCGGATTCGGTGTTGTTGCTCATGGTCTGGTCTCTCGGTTCGTTCTGGCGGTCAGGCAGCAGAGCCGCCTGCGGCGGTTCAAGTGTATGAGCCTGAGGACGATTTTCCGTTGATCAAGGTCAATGGGACTGCATGAACTGACCACGGAGGCGCCGGGCAAGACGACTTCTCCGCGCGAGTTTGCGAAGATCGAGGGTCTGGATGCACCCCACCCTCGGGGAGCCGGGGCGACTAAGGATACCCCCGCAATGATCGCGGGCGAGCGCCCACGATCCGCCCACCGACGCGAGAACACGTATCGAAAAGCAATATCGCGACTGCGCTGCGCATGCTAGGTTCGTCCGCGCAGTACGCCTCCCCCCCGAACCACACAGGTTTCAGACCAGCATGCCAACTCCGCTGGAGAACATACCGACCGTCGAGCAGTGGATTGTGCGCACGACAATCACCACATTCGGTTTCAAGCATTCGAGGAAGAACCCCGACCTGCTGGCCATTGATAGCGCCCTGCGGAACTACGAAATCTCTTCAAGAACCGCCGTCATCCCGGGCGAAACACCCGCCGCCACGCTGACCCGCACCCGAATCCAGGTTCTCAATCTGCTTGACATCATCAAGAAATGCACGACGTGGGTCGCCAACAAGAAGGCCGCCAAACACGTAGAGTCGAGCAATCGACTCAAAACCGTGCTCGATCTGGCTCGGTGCGCAGAGGCCGAAGTGGAACGCCACGCTCAAACTGTCGGCAGCCTGTCCCGGACACGAGGCCGTCTGACCCATCAGGCTGGCCAAGCCTCGAGCGTGATGTCACCGGCAGCCCGACTGGCGGCGCAAACCCGATTTGCCATGGTGAGGACAGCCATGCTTCAGCAAGGCCCGGGCAAGGCTCTGGCCCTCTCGGTGGCGTCGGAGAACAACAGCACAGGCATGAATCCGCGTAACTATGAGGGTTCGTCGCTGCAAAACCGGTTCGGTGACGACGATACCAACGCCAGCTACAAGTTTCTGTTCGACTACGCTCGGCAAGCCAAGCTCGACCTCGCGCAGATCATCTACCTGGGGCACGATGAGCGCTGGCGGCACCAGATCCGCATCGAGAATGGCCTTGCCTACCGACTCGCCGCGCCCGACGGAAGTCTGCAACCTTCACCGCTGCCACCCGGATCTCAGGGCAACTTCATCATCTCGAACGAGATGAATCTGTACTTTCTCAATCTGCCTGTTTTCGAGGGGGAAATCGCCGCAAGACAGGCAAGAGGGGAAAGAGCCGAATTTCGCCACTCGAGTTTCATGGGCGGCACGCCCGTGCTGTTTGCCGGGGGCATGGAAATCTCGAGTAGCCGTCCCGGCCTGATCACGTCGGTGGACTCGCTGAGCGGGCACTACAAGCCGAACCTGATTCAGTTCCACAGGGCCTTGGGGGTTCTCAGGGAAAATGGGGTCGACATGACTAACGTGGAGGCGATACACGCGCTCATGAAGGACGATGGTGAGGGCGGCAGTTACGCCAGCCAGGCACTCTTCAGGGCCGCAACGCTTCTGAGTCGCAGCCTCACGCAGATCAAGGTGGCCAATGAAATCTGCAGCAACATCCGAACCGATCGATCGATTCTGGCGCGCGAATTCGGCATGACCGGGTGACGCGCCCAGCATCTGGACAACACGCACGCCTTATTCGATGCATCGCGGCAACTCGGCATCTGGCCAAAGCTCGACCCGCCCTCAATCCACCCGGGGCCTGCAGGGCCGTGCTTTACAAGAATGCGCCAATGCGGCTCTAATGCGCGCTGCGTGATCGGGCGCCGACATCAACGGCGTGAGCGCAACGTCAGGTACCCGAGAGTGCCGGCAGAACGGAGAAGATAGCCAATGAACCAGCGCGTACGCACACGTCGATCGATCCTGAAAGGCCTGGCCGGATTGCCCGCTGCTACCGGCGTGATGGCAACCTTGTCGTCAAGGTCGGCCATCGCGCAACCGGCACCCGTCAAGGTGGCACTGATCACCCCGCTCAGCGGCATCTGGGCACGCGAGGGCGAACTGAGCCGCAAGGGTGCCCAGATGGCCATCGAGGATGTAAATGCGCAAGGCGGCATCCGCTCGATGGGCGGGGCACCCATGCAACTGGTGGTCGCCGACACGGGTGATGGTCCCGAAAAGGCAAAGACCGCTGCGCAACGGCTGGTTTCCCAGGAGCCTGATCTCGTAGCCGGCAGCGTCGGACAGGTCAGTGCTTTCGGGCTGGCCGTGACCGAGGTCACCGAGCGCGCCGGCCTGCCCTGGCTCACCTGGTCGTACGCCGACCAGTTCACGCGCCGCGGTTTTCGCTATGTTTTCAAGACCGCGATCGATGCAAGCGCGATGCCCGCACAGGCCGTTCCGGTGATCCTCGATCTCGCCGAAAAAGCCACCGGCAAGCGCCCGCAGACGGTGGCCATCATCGGTGATGACACCCCGGCGGCCCAAGGTGCAATCAGAGGATTCTCGAGCGTCCTGCCACAAGCCGGGGTAAAGATTCTCTTTACCGAATCATTCTCTCCACCCATTCCCGATGCAACGCCGATCGTGCAGCGACTGCGCGGCCGCAAGCCCGACTTCATCATGCTGTTGCCCTCGTCCGCCCCGGACGTCGTCCAGTTCCTGCAGAAATTCGCCGAATTCCGTCTCGGTATACCGACCGTCTGTCTGGGCAACCTCATCGGCTCACCCGACATGCGCAACCTGCTCGACCCGAAATTGCTCGATCACCACATGACGGTCGTGGCGAACTGGCCCGGCAAGCGTGCCGAAGACGTGGTTGCCCGATTCACGGCACGTTACAAGGAAGCCTGGATGACTGAAGGTGGCATCTGCAGCTACGGCGACATCTGGATCCTGAAAGAAGCCCTGGAACGCGCTGGCAAGGCTGACCGCGAAGCGGTGGCCGCGGCGCTGCGCACGATGGACACGACGGAAGGCGCTGCACGCTTCTACCTCAATGGCCGGCTCAAATTCGATGAGCGCGGCCAACGGGTGGGGGCGGGAGTGGCCATCATCGAATGGATCGATGGCGCCGTGAAGACCGTGTATCCACCCGAAGGTGCCACTGCAGCAGCCATCTGGCCACGCGGCTGAGGCCGTGCCCGATCTCCTCTTCATCGTCGAGAGCACACTGCAGGCGCTCACTGCAGGTCTTGCACTGGGATCGATCTACGGTCTCATGTGCGTGGGCCTCGCAGTCATCTTCGGGATCATGCGCGTCATCAATTTTGCACAGGGCGAATTCCTGATGCTGGGGATGTACTTCGCGCTCTACGCGGTGGTGGGCACTGCCCTGAAGGACTGGGCAGGTTCGGCGCTGGGAAGCTATATCGC
The DNA here is from genome assembly GCA_903829815.1 of uncultured Pseudomonadota bacterium. Lineage (GTDB taxonomy): Bacteria > Pseudomonadota > Gammaproteobacteria > Burkholderiales > SG8-39 > CAIXPL01. Next base: position 8,223 of record CAIKRR010000068.1, read on the forward strand.
GGTGATCGGCAGCGCGCCCTTGTTCTATGTCGTGGGCACCCTCATCCACCGCACACTCATGTCGCGGGTCAGTGGCATCAAGGTGCTTGCCACCGACGACGAAGGCCAGAGCGCGCAACTCATTCTCACGCTCGGGCTGTCGCTCGTCCTCCAGAACGGCGCATTGATCGTTTTCGGGTCAGCACCGCGTGGTCTTGGTTCATCGCTGGCCTCAGCCGCCTGGGAAGTCGGTCTGCCCGGGGACGGAGGATCGATCTTCATCAACCAGGCACGTGCCGTGGCCGGTGCGCTGGCGGTACTCATCACCGTGGCGCTGGCGATCTTCATGAGCCGGACGCGACTGGGCAAGGGCTTGCGTGCGGCGGCCGACCATCCAGTTGCGGCCACCTATATGGGTATCGACGTTGCGCGTTGCCACCGCATTGCCTTCGGTTTGGGCACAGCGCTCACCGCGGTTGCCGGCGCGCTGGTCGCCACCTACTACCCCTTGCAGCCCTATGTCGGCCTTGAATTCGTCGTGATCATGTATGCAGGCGTCGTCCTGGGCGGCATGGATAGCATCAAGGGTGCCTTCTGGGGCGGATTGATCATCGGGGTCGTGCAGCAGATGTCGGCACTGATACTGCCCACGCAGTTGCAGACGACGGCGATCTTCGTGATCTTTCTGCTGGTGGTCTTCTTCATGCCCCAAGGCCTTTTCGGGCGGGTGAGCGATCGCGCATGAGCCGCAATCGCAGTCTGCACGTCCGCTCGATCGCCCTCTACGTCGTGGCATTTGCGCTGCTGTCGATGGCTGTGAGCAACGCCTACTACCAGTTCATTCTGACGCTGGTCCTGGTATGGGGCCTGATGGGCGTGGGCTGGAACCTGCTCTCGGGCTATACCGGGCTCATCTCGTTCGGACATGCGGCATTCTTCGGCCTGGGTTCCTACACGGTCAGCCTTGCCCTGATCCACTGGAACCTCACCCCGTGGCTCGGGATTCCACTGGCGATGATCGTCGGCAGCCTGGCGGGGCTGCTGATCGGAATACCGACCTTCCGGTTGCGCGGACATTATTTCGCTCTGGCGATGCTCGCCTACCCGGTGTCGCTGCTCGCGATCTTCCAATGGGCAGGCCTGCAGGAGATCGCCCTGCCGATGGACCGTGAACATCCCATCCTGGCGATGCAGTTTGCCGACCCTCGAACCTATACGCTTGTTGCGCTGGCGATGATGGCGATGGCGCTTGTGCTCTCGGCACAGGTCGAACGCTCACACTTCGGACTCGCACTGCGTGCGATCCGCCAGAATGAACCGGCAGCGCAAGCAGCCGGCATCGACACCCGCGGATGCAAGATGCGAGCGATGGCACTGAGCGCCGCCGTCACCGCGGCCGCCGGGGGCTTCCATGCGCTCATCTTGCTGATCGTCACGCCGCAAAGCGTATTCGGCATGTTGACTTCGGCACAGGCGCTGGTCGTCAGCCTCTTTGGCGGCGTGGGCATATTCTGGGGCCCGGTCATCGGCGCAAGCATCCTGATACCCCTGGCCGAAGGGCTCAATGCCCATTTCGGCGATGTGATCCCGGGCATCCAGGGCGTGATCTACGGGCTTGCGCTCATCCTGATCGTGATCGGCATGCCCGAGGGCGTGTACTGGGCCATTCGAGATCGCTGGGTGTCACGACGGGGCCGCCAGGCTGCCACAGCGCAGCCAGGCGAGCATGAGCAACGGGGTCCGATCGGCGCACAAACGGCCGCGCGCCCCGAACCAGAGCAGGGGCAGGCCACAACGGCCCGGGCATCTGGCGAGGATGACACAGCCAGGCGCGCCGAACCGGATGGAAAGCCACTCCTCACGGTGCAAGGCGTATCAGTGAGCTTTGGCGGCCTGCGGGCGCTCGATGGCGTGAGCTTCACGGTCCGAACCGGCGAAATACTGGGCATCATCGGTCCGAACGGGGCTGGCAAGACCACCCTCTTCAACCGTCTCAACGGGTTCGTGAATGGCAGCGCAGGCTCGGTGCGCCTGGAGGACACCGAACTGCTGGGCATGGACACCCACGCCATCTGCCGACTGGGGGTCGGACGCACCTTTCAGGTCGCGCGCCCTTTTGCTCGGCTGACCGTATCGGAAAACGTACGTGCTGGAGCCATCGGCAGTGCCCACACCCAGGCCGAAGCCGAAGCCGCCACCCACGACGCCCTCACCAGGGTGGGACTGCAGACGAGAGCGCTTGCCACCGTCGACACGCTGACCAGCAAGGAGTTGCGCCTGCTCGAGATTGCACGCGCGCTGGCTGCCCGACCGCGACTGCTGTTGCTCGATGAAACCCTCGCCGGCCTTGGCCGGATCGAGGTCGATGAACTGTTGCCGGTGATCAGACGATTGCCAGCCCAGGGCGTCACGGTGGTGATCATCGAGCACACCATGGACGCACTACTGCGACTGGCAGACCGTCTGCTCGCGCTCGACCATGGCAGCGTGATTGCCGAGGGCTCGCCGCAGACGGTGGTGCGCGACCGTCGCGTCATCGAAGCCTATCTCGGACCGAAATGGGTGCAGCATGCTGAAGATTGATGCCCTATCGGTGACCTATGGGGGTCTGCTGGCACTGGACCAGGTGTCGATTCGTGCCGATGAGGGCGAATTCATCGCCATCGTCGGCCCCAACGGGGCTGGCAAGAGCACGCTCTTCAAAGCCATCTCGGGTACGGTCGCGGCTGCCAGCGGCACGATCAGCCTGGACGGTACCGATCTCCTCGCGGTGGCACCACCAATGCGTCCGCATCGGGGTATCGCCCACGTGCCCGAGGGGCGTCAGGTCTTCAAGTCCTTATCGGTGGCTGACAACATCGCGATGGGGGCCTGGCCCCTTGCGCCCCGAGCTGCCGAGTGGACGCAGACGCTCGAACGAGTGCACGCGCTGTTTCCAGTACTGGCAGAGCGACGCGATCAACTGGCCGGCACACTCTCGGGGGGTGAACAGCAGATGCTTGCCATCGCGCGCGCCCTTGCCGGAAAACCGCGACTGCTGCTGCTTGACGAGCCTTCGATGGGGCTGTCACCACGCATTGCCGATCTGATCTTCGATTGCATACAGACCGTGCACAAGACCGAGGGCATGACAGTCGTTCTGGTGGAGCAGCGCGCCGTCGAAGCCCTGTCATCGTGCAACCGTGGCTATGTGCTCGAATCGGGCCGCATCGTACTTCAGGGCAGCCAGGCCGACCTGCTGGGCGATGATCGGGTTCGCAAGGTGTATCTCGGCCGCTAGAACCGCAAGACTGACCACCGATCACGAAGGAGAACATCCAATGACCAGCGAGACCCCTGCAAGCCTGCCCATCGCCGCAAGCGCGCTGCAACGATTCGTGGTGAGCCATCAACGCGACGAGGACTTCAAGACCGACGGATTACGCCCCTATGCAGCCTACCGGGACCTGGGCTTTGTCGAGGCCACGGGTGGCACGGTACGTGCCCATGTGATACGCAACGTGGCGCCCTTCAAGGCCGAAGATGTCTCGCGTCGCCACTACCATGAGGTGGGCTTTCAGATGGTCTATGTCATCAAGGGATGGCTGCGCGGCGAGTACGAGGGACAGGGCGAGATCACCATGCGCGCCGGATCGTGCTGGCTGCAACCCTCGGGCCAGAAGCACACGGTGCTGGGCTACTCGGACGATCTCGAACTGCTCGAAGTCATCATGCCCGCCGATTTTCCGACAGTGGATGTGCCCGGGGTGGGCGCATGAGCGCGCCCCTTGCGGGTCGTATTGCGTTGGTGACTGGTGCCACGAGCGGTATCGGTCGTGCCACTGCCATCACCCTGGCGCGCGCCGGTGCCCAGGTCGTGGCTACCGGACGCAGAGCCGGTGAACTCGAACAGATCGTCGCCGAGGTGGGCACCTGCAGCGGTTCGATAAGAGCCATTGCTGGCGACCTTGACGACCCGGCCTTCACCACGGAACTGGTGAACGAAGCCGGCGCCATCGATATTCTGTCAAACAACGCCGGAACCCTCAGCTATGCCCCCTTGCTCGACCTGACCGACGAGGAGTGCGAGGCGATGTTTCGCACCAATGTGATGGCCACCCTGCGCCTGTCGCGCCAGGTGGCGGCGGGCATGGTGAAGCGTGGCGGCGGGCATATCGTGATGATGACATCGCTTGCCGCACGCGAGGTTTACCGGTTCGGCGTCATCTACGCAGCCACCAAGCATGCGCTCACTGCCATCGCCTCGGGCATGCGTATCGAGTTGCAGGGCCAGGGGGTACGAGTCACCGAGATTCGCACCGGCATGGTGGCCACGCACATGCGCGACCGGATCTCGCACCCGGAAGTCCTTGCCAACGTGGGGGCACGCAAGTACGACCCGCTCACCGCGCAGGAAGTGGCCGATGTGGTGCTGATGACGCTCACCACCCCGGAGAACACCTGTCTCGATCTGATCGAGATGCGCCCACGCAAGGCCGCGACATGAGCGAGGGCCGCGCGCCCGACCAGAAGGCCATCAACCCGGCTCGTGCGCTCATCGAAGCCGGGCAACGGGTGATTGCACTGACGGTACGTCAGGTGAAGACACCCGACATCGCCTTCATGGCTCGTGCCTGCGGCTTCGACATCATCATCATCGATGCCGAACATGGCCGATTTACTGCTGATGAAACCGCAGCCCTGTGTCTGAGTGCCAACGCCATCGGCCTGACGGCCCTGGTAAGGGTGGGCAGTCAGGCCGAGTGCCCTATCGCCGGCGCCCTCGATGCCGGTGCCTCCGGCGTGATCGTGCCCCATGTCAATAGCGTGGAGGAAGCACGCGCGGTGGCTGGCCATGCTCACTATGCACCGCTCGGTACACGCTCGATCGCAGCGGTCGGACCGCCGAGCGACTACCGCAGTCTGCCGCTGGCCGAGCATCTGCAGCATCAGAACGACTCGCTGTGGGTGATCGCCATGCTGGAAACCCCGACCGGCATCGCCCAATCGGCTGCGATCGCGGCGGTACCCGGCATCGATGGCCTGCTGATAGGCCCGAATGATCTTTCAGCGAGCATGGGGCTCGCAGGTCAGGTCGACCACCCCTCGATACGAGCCGCCTATGCACAGGTTGCCCAGGCCTGCCAGGTGAACCGGCGCGTGTTCATGGCAGGGGGGGTGCCGGGGCTGCCTCTGGCCGACATCGCGCGCATGGGAGCACAGGCGCTGGTCGGTGGCATCGATGTGGGCTACCTGATGAGCGCAGCACGCGCCGATGCCAGCCTGATGCGTGCACTTTGAACAAGCACCCTTGGCCATCGCGGTCAGCCTGGACCGGTATCGCGGCAACCGCAGTCTCGAACGATCTTGGCAGGGGCAGGCAATGATGCCCAGGATCGTCTGGATAGCGTCCTATCCCAAATCGGGCAATACCTGGGTCCGGTTCATCATTCATCACCTGTCAGGTGGTCGCCTTGGCGATGCTCGGGATCTGCAGGGTCGGGTGCCGGACATGTATCTGGGCATCAGCGCGTCTCGCCTGGCGACCGACGCACTCATCCCGATCAAGACGCATCACCAGCGACCACCCACGCTCGCAGTCCCCACACAGACGGTGGGGGCCATCGTGATCATCAGGCATCCGCTCGATGTACTCGCGTCCAACGTCAACTATCACCTGATGGGGCAGGCAGCACGAACCGGCGGACTCTCGAGCGCACAGGCCGAGACCTTCAGCCGTGACTATATCGCGGCCTATATCGGCCACGGTGGTGACCCTGCTTTCATCTCGTTTGGGTGGGGTACCTGGGAGGAGAACCTGTCGGGTTGGCTCGAGCACTTCACCGGGCCGCGCCTTTTGCTGCACTATGAACGGTTGCTGCAACTGCCCGAACAGGGCGTGGCTCGGATCGCACGATTTCTGGGGCTTGCAGTCTCAGACGAGCGCATCGCGGCGGCGGCCCGCGACTGTTCATTCGATGAAATGCGACACATCGAGACCGTGACGCGCGAGGGGCCGCCACAAGACCTCCTGTTCCGGGGCCCGATGTTCACCGTCCCACCGCCGCAGTCGAACTGGCGCTTCGTGAACAAGGGGCGTGCCGACGGCTACGGCGATGTGCTCACGGCGTCAGAAATCAGGCAAGGCGCTGACCGATTCGGCCCTGCGGCCAAGCGGTTTGGCTATTCAATCGACGATTGAATAGCCGACTGACCCAACCCGCACTTGGCCAGGACCGAACAACCGGTGGCAGCCGACCAGGCCCTGCAAGTGGCGGCCGCAACCGGGGTGCACGAGCGGCAAAGCTCGCGCCGGTTGCTGAACGGGGCCACGAGCACGCGCAAAGCGCCGTGCTGGATGTCACAGATGCCTTATTCGATCGGTATGCCGGCCTGCTCGATCACCTTGCGGTACCTCGCCATGTCGGCCTTGAGCAGGCGCGTCAGTTCCTCGGGGCCGCCCGGATTGGCAACAATGCCTTGCTGAAAGAGATTGTCGCGAATCTCGGGCTGATTGATGAGGGCAAGAAATTCGCGAGTCAGTCGCGACACGATCTCGGCAGGTGTTCCGACCGGTGCGTACACGCCTATCCAGGCATCGACATCCACCCCAAGAACACCCTGCTCGGCGAGCGTGGGCAGTTCAGGCGTCCAGGGCGTGCGCTTGGCGGCGACACTCCCCAGCATGCGCAGGCGCCCGCTGCGGGCGTACTGCACCGTGTTGTGCACCGGGAAGAAGGCTGCGTCGACACGCCCACCCACCAGATCGGTGAGCGCTGGCGCGGTCCCCTTGTAGGGCACATGGGTGATGTCGATGCCGGCAACCTGCTTGAAGAGTTCCATCGCCAGTTGATGCGGCGTGCCTGTGCCAGGCGAGCCGTAATTGAGGACACCCGGCTTTTGCCGCGCAAGGGCAATCAAGCCGCGCACGTCCTGGACCGGAACCGCCGGATTCACCAGCAGCACGTAGGTAATGTAGGAGAGCAGCGCAACGGGCTGCAGATCCCGCAAGGGGTCCCAACCAAGGTTGCGCGTCATGAGCGGAGTCACGGCCAGCGTGCTGGGCGTGAGCAGCAACAGGTGCCCATCGGGTGCTGCCCTCACGACGCTGGCCACGGCGATGTTGCCGCTCGCGCCGGTGCGATTGTCGACCACGAAGGCGCGGTCGAACACCTGTTGCAGGCGCGGTGCAAAGATGCGCGCAGTGATATCAGCCCCCGTGCCGGGAGACGTCGGCACGACCAGGGTCACGGTATGCGTCGGGTAATCCTGCGCGTGCACCTGCGGTGAAAGACAGGCGCTGCAGGCGAGCACAAGCATCCGGAGGAGTCTGGCCAGGGACCCAGGCGTCATGGTCTTCACCGATTGCCTCGTGATGTCGGGGGCAGAACGGGCTTTTCCTTGAGTACCTCACTGCGATACAGATCGGTGATCGAGGCCCATCGCAGCATGCAGGCTTCTTCAGCCACCACCAGAGCACGGGCCTGGAGCACGGGCGTGTCGATATACCGTACGCAGAGTTCGAGTTGCCGCCGTGAATGTTCCTCGTCGGCCTCGGCATGCTCCTCGAAGAAGGCGATGGCACTGGAGCCTCTCGGGTAGCCGTAATGGCGGACAAACGCAGGCAATGTCACCTCGACATTGAGCGCGACCTGCTGGCCCTCCTGCGTTGCCTGCATGGCCAGAATCACGCCCACGGGTTCGTTGCGCATGGTCGCCACATAGTGCAGTGACCTCGCCCACCAGGCCGGTGTCATCGGCAGCGTGCGAACCTCCTTGTCCTTGAGACCGGCAGCTCGGGTAAAGGCGAAGATATCCTCGATATGATCGTGTGGCGCATGACTCTCGCCATGACCCGCGGTAACGCCAGCCTCCTCGGCCAGATTCTCGATCACCGCGCGACGCACATCGGCTGGTGCCTTCGCAAGCAGGAGCCCGAAACTGGGCAGCGCATGCTGCACGAACTGGTAGTGCTGTGCCATGTAGAGCCCCATGGCACGCAGCGGCAGTCGCCCCTTGCCGAACTCGGTGAAAAACGGATGGCGCTTGGTATGCCAGCGATCGCGAATTGCCTTGATGCGTGACAGGGTACGGCGCTGCGTTGCCCCGGTTGATGTTTCGGCCATGCTCTCCTCCATCTGTGCTTCGGGCTCAAGGCGCCGATAGCGCGCGCAAAGGCGTCGCGCGTGTCGCACTGCCCGCGCTTGAGACACGCGTGCAGTTGTCCTGCAATGTACTCGAGCGTGGCACGTGATGCACGGGATGCAATGCACTTTACAGATCGAGGTGCCCGGGGCAATACTTGCTCCTGCCAAGGTGCTGCCTCGATGCAGACCGGCACGACAAGATCCGGAGACATGTTTCATGAAGATCGGCTTCATTGGCCTGGGCACCCAGGGCAAGTACCTCGCCATCAATCTGGTGACGGCCGGCCACGACGTCATGGTGTTCGACCTGCGTCCCGAGCCGCTGGCCGAACTGGCCGCAGCGGGCGCACGCATCGCGGCATCGAGTCTCGAGGTGGGAGAGCACGCGGAAATCGTGGAAATCTGTGTCCTCGATGACGCGCAGCTTCGCAGCGTGCTGCTGGATGACGATGGCGTCCTCGCTGGCGCAGCGCCCGGCAGCCTGATCGCGGTTCACAGCACGGTCGAACCGGCCACGATCACCGCACTGGCGGCGGCGGCTCATGCCCGCGGCGTCGAACTCATCGACGCGCCTGTAAGCGGCAGCGAACCCGGCGCACGCAACCGCAACATGTCTTACATGGTGGGCGGGAGCGAGGCGGCCTTTGCACGCGTACAACCGATCTTCGCGACATCCGGACCGCGGATCACGCACACCGGCCCGCTCGGCTCGGGCATCCGCGCAAAGCTCGCTCACCAACTCATCATCTGCGTGAACATGCTCGCTGCCTATGAAGGCATGCGCCTCGGACGCGAAGCCGGTCTCACCGCCGAGATGCTGCAGAAGGTTGTGCACGAGGGCGCTGCGCAAAGTGCGATTGCCGACCGATGGAGCCAGTTGCACCTTGCGCCACACGCCAACGGCGTCTTCTACAAGGATCTGCAGTTGTGCCTGAAATACGCCAGGGAACTGGGCATCAGCGTGCCCGGGGCAGCGCTGGCACAACAACTGCTCGACACCATCGTCCCATGACGACCGTCGTACGAGGGCGTACCCGATGAAAAGCCTGGGGGGATCGGCCCATGCGCTGGTTGACATGCAACTGGGCGAGATAAGCCGTGAGCTGTTCGTCAACCAGGACCTCTATCGCGAGGAACAGGAACGCATCTTCGCCCGTGCCTGGCTCTATGTGGGCCACGAAAGCCAGGTGAAGGCACCGGGTGACTTCTTCACTTCGAAAATGGGCGAGGAATCGGTCATCCTCACTCGTGACCGAGCCGGCAAGCTGCACGTGTTTCTGAACACCTGCCGCCATCGCGGCATGAAGGTCTGTCGCTATGACCAGGGCAATACGAAAAATTTCATCTGTCCGTATCACGGATGGAGCTTTGCCACCGACGGCAAACTGGTCGGCGTCAATGACTACCAGGCAGCCTATCAACCCCCCTTCGACCGCGACCAGTGGGGGCTGGTTGAAGTGGCGCAACTCAAGGTCTTTCGCGGCACGGTCTGGGCGACCTGGGACCCGCAGGCCCCCTCGTTCGAGGACTACATGGGCGAGGCCATGTTCGCGCTGGACAAGGGGTTCGCACCCTGGGATGGCGGCGATGGCCAGACCGAGCTGCTCGGGGTCCCGCAGAAGTGGATCATCCCGTCGAACTGGAAATTCGTTGCCGAGAACTTCTCGTGCGACGTGCTGCACACCGTGAGTCATCGCTCGGTGGACATGGTGGGCATCGGTCCGAGCGTCGGCGAGGGCCGGCGTGATCCGATGGGGCGCCAGCTGGTGACCAGCTATCCGGGTGGGCACGGCTGTCTCTACGGGATATGGCCCACCGAAACGCCACGCCAGGACTATGCCGGCTCGGCCGAGACAGCGGCCTACTTCCAGGATTGCTGGCAGCGCCGTATCAAGCGCATGGGCAAGCAGGCCGGCATCATCCCGGTCGTCGGGACGATGTTTCCCAACATGTCCTTCCACGCCCAGCAACCACGAACCATCCTCGTGGCCCATCCCAGGGGGCCCCTGGAGACCGAACTGTGGCGGGTGTACTTCGTCGACAAGGATGCTCCCCTGGCGGTGAAGCGCTACCTGCGCAGCTACTACCTGCGCTACTCGGGGCCTGCCGGCATGACCGAACAGGACGACATGGAGAACTGGAACTACGCCTCGGCCGCGAGCCTTGGCACCGTTTCGCGTCGCTACCCCTATCACTACAAGGCGGGCCTCCGGGCCGGCGGCGCCAGCGATGACGTTCCTGGCCGCGTGACCGAGAATCCGGTCACCACCGAGCAGAACCCCCGCGGGCTCTACAAGCGCTGGGCGGACTACATGGATGCGCCCGACTGGACCGCCTTGTGTGCGGCACAGGAGCAGCCATGAGCACCGGATACAGCCCGTGCGGGCCGGATGCCGCGCGCCTGGCCTACCTCGACCTGATGCGCGAAATCGAGGATTTCTACTACCGCGAAGCCGACCTCCTGGACGAACGCGACTACGACCCGTGGCTCGAACTCTTCACCGAGGACGTCCTCTACTGGATGCCGATGCGCCTGAACCTGCCGTGGGAGGAGCGCGCGCAGGACATCACCAGCGAAGAAGACACCGCATGGATCCACGACGATAGGGCCACACTCGAGAAACGGGTGCGACAGATCCAGACCGGCATCCACTGGGCGGAGGAACCGCTCTCGCGCGTATCGCATCTGATCACCAACATACGACTGCCGGCACCGGTGAGCGTGCTGCCCGAAGGGGCCTCGGTCACGGTAAAAAGCCGCTTCTTTGTCTATCGCAACCGACTGGAGACTGAGACCGATGTGCTGGTGGGGCGCCGCGAGGACCTGCTGCGTCGCCTCGGTGGCGAACTGCGCATCGCCCGTCGCAAGATCGTGATCGACCAGTCGGTACTGATGGCCAAGAACCTGACTGTGTTTCTCTGATTGCCAGCCCTTGCACGAACACTTGCAACACCTTTGACAACACCGCAGCCAAGCGGTGATCGAGCACCACACCGAGGAGACACCATGAACTGGACAGCATCTGCAATAGTGGCCGGCATCATCGCAAGCACTGTGACCCTGCCCGCCGGCACCGCCCTGGCCGCCGATCCGGTTCGGGTAGGTGTCATCTCATCCAATACCGGCCAGTTTTCCGATCTGGGCGAACGGGTCAACGCAGGCATCCGCCTGTACATGAAGCTGAACGGAGATACGGTCGCCGGGCGCAAGGTGGAACTCATCTTTCGCGATGACACCGGCCCCTTTCCCGATGTGACCAAGCGTCTGGCGCTCGAGCTGATTGCACGTGACAAGGTCGATATCCTCACCGGCTTCATCTCCACACCAGGCGCATTGGCCACGGTGCCGGTCGCCACCGAGGCAAAGAAACCCACCCTGCTTATCCAGGCGGCAACCTCGGGCATCACCGAACGATCGCCCTACATGGCGCGCCTGTCCTACACCGTTGGCGGCATGGCCGCGCCCATGGGCGAATGGGCAGCGCGCCACGGCATGCGGCGCGTCTACACCGTGGTGGCCGATTACGGCCCGGGCTTTGATGCCGAAGCCGCCTTCAGCAAGGCGTTCACCAGCAACGGCGGCACGATAGCAGGCAACCTGCGGGCGCCTCTCACCAGTTACGACTATGCGGTCTTTCTCGAGCGAGTGAAGAACGAAAAGCCCGATGCGGTGTTTGCCTTCGTGCCGGCAGGTCGTTCGGCCATTGCCTTCATGAAGGCCTTCGAGGACCTGGGGCTTGCGCGGGCCGGCATCAAGCTCATCACAACCGGCGACATCGTGGCCGAGGCCGGCCTGCCGGCTGTGGGTGATCCGGCACTGGGCGTGATCTCGACGTTTCACTACTCGACGGTGCACGAGTCGGCAGAGAACACTGCGTTTCTCAAGGCCTTTCGCGATGCCAATGGCGATGTCGATGTCGACTTCCTGACCGTGCAGGGTTACGACACGATGGATGCCATCTATCAGGTGTTGAAGAAGACCGGTGGCGACACCAACCCCGACAAATTCATGGCAGCGCTGTCGGGCCTCAAGCTGAACAGCCCCAGGGGGCCGATCACGATCAACGCGCAGACCCGCAACGTCGATCAGACCATCTACATCCGGCGCGTCGAAAAACGCAATGGCAAACTGGTGAATGTAGAGTTCGACAAGCTCTGAACACACGCACCAGGCCCGCGCGTGTGCGTGCGGTTCTCAAGCGGCGGCCACCGGGTCAACAGGCCTCTCCAAGGAACACCGTCATGAATGCACCGCGATGACCCAGCCATACCGCACCGCCGGGCAGAAACAGCCACACCACCGGTGCCAGGTGCTGCAACGCCTGGCGGCCGTTCTGATGGCAGGCCTCATCACCGGGCATGCGGGTGGCGCATGCGCTCAGACCTACCCCGCACGCCCGGTTCACATCCTGTCGGTCTACCCAAGCGGGGCCGGCCCCGACCTGGTAGCCCGGATGTTCGCCGACAAGCTCAGCCGCTTGTGGAACCAGCCTGTCACAGTAGAGGCAAAGCCTGGCGCAAACGGATTCATCGCTCTGGAAAACACGCGTCGAGCAGCGCCCGATGGACACACACTGCTGGTGGTGGGCGACTCGCACATGACGCTCAACCCCAGCCTGTTTCGCAACGTGCCCTATGACCCCGAGGCCGACTTCACGCCGATCGCGATGCAGTTCCGCACCCCCTTCTTCGTGGCGGTGTCAGCCACCGGTCCCTATCGCACCGTGGCCGATCTGCTGGGCGCATTGAAGGCCCGTCCGGGTCGGATATCGGTCGGCATGCCCTACATAGGGAGCCCTGCGCACCTGGGCGCGGTCAGCCTGGAACAGGCGCTGGGCACCACCATGATCCACGTCCCGTTCAAGGAAAACGCCGCGCTCTTTGCCAGCCTGTCCAATGGCGATATCGACTGGCTCATCGGCACGATTGCCAGCGCCGGTGCCTTCTACAAGTCAGGCCGACTGCGTTTCCTGGCAGTCATCGCCCGATCGCGCCTGGCCTCCCACCCCGACATACCGACACTGGCCGAGGAAGGTGGCCCTGCCTCGGTCGCAGTGGGCGCCTGGGTTGCCTTTGTAGGTCCGCGCGACATCGCCCCCGAGGTGGTGAACACCATCAACCGGAGCGTTGGCCAGGTGCTTGCAGACGATGACTTCCGCCAACGCATGGCCGGGTTCGGGTTTCTGCCCACAGCCTCCACGCCGCAGGAACTGGCCGACACGATCCGTACCGACCTGGCACGGAACGCCGAAACGATACGTCGCGCCGGGATCAAGGCCGACTGATCGGGCAAAGCCATCCTGACTGAGTTGCCCCCCTTGCCCTATCTGGAGAATCACGATGAACCCCTCCCGACGTAGCCTGCTGGCCGGCACTGCAGCCGCCCTCGCCGCAGCGAGCATCGAGGCCTTTGCCCGCGCCCCGAAAGCCAACCGCCAGGTGCCTGGGGTGCACCGCATGCGCGTGGGTGATTTCGAACTGACGAGCCTCAGCGATGGGTTCACGCTCATCGATCAGTCGATCCTGCTGGGCGACCCCGACACCATGAACAGGCTGGCGCAGGCCGCACACCTGCCCAACTGGCCACTGCAACTCTCGGTGAACTGCTTTCTGGTCAATACCGGAGAGGCGCTCATTCTGATCGATGCAGGCGCCGGTGAACTCATGCTCCCGAGCATGGGACACGTCGATCAGAGTCTCGCCGCCGCAGGGGTCGATCCGGCCGACATCGACCAGGTGCTCATCACGCACCTGCACGGGGATCACATCGGCGGCGTGGTGACGCCGCAGGGCAAAGCGCGATTTCCAAACGCCATAGTGCGTGCAGGGCGCGCCGACATCGAATTCTGGACCAGCGAAGAAAACATGAATCGCGCAACCGAGCGCAAGGTCAGATTCATCGCACCGCGCCGCGCCGCACAAGTCTATGGGCGCCGCTTCGAGGGCTTCGAGCCGGGTACGGCTATCGTGCCGGGCATACGTGCGGTGGACAGCGCCGGTCACTCCCCGGGCCACAGTTGCTACATGATCGAATCGGGCGGCACCCGGGTACTGGCCACCGGCGACATCCTGCATGTGGCACCCCTGCAGTTTTCACGCCCCGAGATCACCGTGCGCTATGACAGTGACCCGGACATCGCCCGGCAAGTGCGACGACGACTGCTCGATGCAGCCGCGGCCGAGAACTGGATACTGGCCATACCGCACGCGCCCTTTCCGGGGCTGGGCCGAGTCCGGCGCGATGGCGCCTCTTACCTCTTCGACCCGCTGCCCTGGCAGATGTTCTGAGGGCGATGGGGTGGTGCTACCGGGCCTTGATCGAGCAGGTATTGATCCCGAACAGCGTGTAGGCGCCACAGAAACTGAATAGCCCTGTGGCCAGCACAATGAGGCCCAGCCAACCCCATGCACCCACTTGCCCGGTCGCAGCAAGCGCGATGAGTACAAGGCCTGCCAGGATGCGCAGACCCCGATCGATACCACCCACGTTCTTCTTCATGGACTGCTCCTTGTGCGCCTTCAAAGCGCGTTGAGGGGAATCTTGAGATAGGACGTTCCGTTGGCTTCCGGCGGCGGCATGGCGCCCGCTCTGATGTTGATCTGTACTGCGGGCAGGATCAGCACCGGCATCTCGAGCGTCGCGTCACGCCGGGTGCGCATCTGCACGAACGCTTCGGCGCTGATGCCCTCATGCACATGGATGTTGTGTGCGCGCTGTTCAGCAACTGTGGTCTGGAAAACCACACCACGGCCCTGAGGTGGATAGTCGTGACACATGAAAAGCCGGGTCTGCGGGGGCAGGCTGAGCAATCTGCCAATGGACGCATGGAGCGTGCGCGCGTCGCCGCCCGGAAAGTCACAGCGTGCCGTGCCCACATCGGGCATGAAGAGCGTATCGCCCACGAACACGGCATCGCCAAAGCGGTACGCCACGCAGGCAGGCGTATGCCCAGGCACGGCCATCACCTCACCGACCAACACGCCGAGCGCGATCGGCGCGCCGTCGGCAAGCAGCACATCGAACTGCAAGCCATCGGGCCGAAATTCAGGTTCGAGATTGAAGATGCCCTTGAACACTTTCTGCACCCGCGTGATCTGATCGCCGATGGCGGTACGCCCTCCCAGTTGCGCCTTGAGGTAGGGCGCGGCACTGAGATGATCAGCGTGCGCGTGGGTCTCGAGAATCCAGGCCACGGTCAGATCATTGGCACGCACATGCTCGATCACCTTGTCAGCCGCCACCGTTTCGGTGCGCCCGGACTTGGGATCGTAGTCGAGCACCGAGTCGATGATGGCGCAAGGCGTGCCCCGACCCCCATGCACGACATAGGTGACCGTGGAGGTGCGCGGATCGAAGATACCGTGCACCAAGGTCGAGGTACTGACCGTATTCTCGTGGGTCATGTCTGCCATGCTACAGGCTCGATCGGGACGAAACTCAGTATATTGAACTGGCCGCCGAACCTGTGCAGGGCGGCCCCATCAGCCAGCAAGAGGAGCATGCCATCATCGCCATCGACTGGATCCATTTCACACCCTGGGCATCGCTCACCGGGGGCCTGCTGCTCGGCATCGCGGCGGCGCTCTTCATTCTGGTGAACGGCCGTATCCTGGGTATCAGCGGCATCGTGGGTGCACTGCTGCCCCTGCGGCGCGGCGACACGGGCTGGCGGATCGCATTCCTTGTCGGCCTCGGCGCCGCTCCGGTCACCCTCCGACTACTGGCACCGGCAACGCTCCTGGCGGCACCCCGAATCGCTGCCGATGTCGTGACCATCGTTGCAGCCGGCCTGCTGGTGGGCTATGGAACACGCCTCGGGTCGGGGTGCACCAGCGGACACGGCATCTGCGGCCTGTCGCGTCTCTCACCACGCTCACTGGTCGCCACAGCCTGCTTCATGGGCGCGGGCTTTGCCACCGTCTTCGTTATCCGCCACCTCATCTGAACGGCACCTGGAGCCCTTGCCATGACGCGAAACACATTTCTGCGGACGACCGAGTGTGCGGTCGGGCTGATCTTTGGCTGGGGACTCATGCTCTCGGGCATGACCGATCCGGGCAAGGTACTGGGTTTTCTCGACCTCGCAGGCCCCTGGGATCCCTCGCTTGCCTTCGTGATGGGCGGTGCAATCGCCGTCGGATTCGCAGCCTTTGCGCTCGCCCGGCAACGCACCGGCAGCCTGCTGGGGGGCGCCTTGCACCTGCCAGCCCGAAAAGACATCGACCGACCGCTGGTGATTGGCGCCCTCCTCTTCGGCGCAGGCTGGGGGCTGGCAGGTTTCTGCCCGGGGCCTGCGCTGGTAACGATGGCCTCAGGTGAGCCCAAAGCGCTGCTCTTCGTGGCAGCCATGCTCGGTGGCATGGCACTCCATGCATTGACCGATCGCGAAACACCTGGCGCCAGACAAGCGCCTCTGCGTTAGCAGCATCAGGCGCCCGAATGGCCTCGCAGCCACGGCGGTGATACCAGCGTGCCTCGGATCCCGGCCCCCATTCGAAGACGCGACGGAGGTACTTTCGGCAAGACCCGGGAGAGCAAAGCGTCAGACAACCAGAATCTGTGGCGGCTCGAACACGCCAACGGCAGGCACCTCACCGACCCAGCGCTCCACTTCAACCAGCGTGGACATTGCGCTCGACCCCTGCGCGAGACGCGAAGTACCGGCATCACGGGTAAGCACATTGGGGTTGCCATGGCGATCGAGTGTGCCGTCACCGGCCGGGTCGAACCAGGCACCGGTCGGCAGGATCACCACCCCTTCACGCACGGATTCATCGGCGACCACTGCGGCAATGGTCGCCCCTCGATCATTGAAGACACGCACCAGATCCCCCGATGCAAGCCGACGCTGCGCAGCGTCTCCTGGATGCATCCGCAGGCGTGTTCGCCCCTGGATACGAATATCGCTCGAGACCGTACCGGGGTCGTACTGACTGTGCAGCTTGTCAGCCGGCTGCGAACTCACCAGATGCAGTGGATGACGGCCCGCTGCGACTGCACCAAGCCACTCGAGCGGTTCGATCCAGGTCGGGTGCGCCGGACAATCGGCATAGCCAAACTGGGCTACCGCCTGCGAAGTGATTTCGATACGACCCGAAGGTGTTGCCAGCGGATGCGCCTCGGGGTCGCGCCGAAAGTTCTCGAACAGGACGAATTCATGCTGCGGCAAGGGCAACTCCACATGCCCCTTGGCCCAGAAAGCCTCGAACTCGGGCAAAGTAACGCCGACCGCAGCAGCGCCACTTCGCGTCTGATCATAGAGATGCCGCAACCAGGCCGACTCGTCGCGCCCCTCGCGAAAATGCGCTTCATGCCCGAGGCGCGCTGCCAGATCACCGAAGATGTCGACATCGTTGCGCGCCCCACCCACCGGTGCGATCGCACGGTGCATCGCGAAGAGGAAGCGGTCGCGAGAGGAGCCACCGATATCATTGCGCTCGAAAGTGGTCGTTGCCGGCAATACGATGTCGGCATGACGTGCCACCGGCGTCCACCAGGGTTCGTGCACGACCACCGTCTCGGGTCGCTGCCAGAGAGCCGCCAGCCGGTTCAGATCCTGATGATGATGAAAGGGGTTGCCCCCGGCCCAATACACCATGCGCACATCCGGATAGACCCGCTGCTCGCCATTGAAATCGTAGGTCTGCCCCGGACAGGCGAGCAGGTCGCCAAGACGTGCTACCGGAATGGACAGACCGGCCGGGTTGCGCCCGGTCGACATCTCCGGGGTCGGGAGCCCGTCGATGCGCGGATACCCGGCGCCGTTCATCGAGGCATGCGCGAACGCGATGCCCCCACCGGGCAAACCGATCTGACCCAGCATGGCCGCCAGGGTAATGGCCATCCAGAACGGCTGCTCGCCATGATCGGCGCGCTGCAATGACCAGGCACAGGTAATGAGCGTACGTCCGGCCGCCGACTGGCGCGCCAGGGTCTGGATGATGTGGGTGTCGAGCCCGCAGATGGCAGCAGCCCACGCTGCACTCTTGGGGGTGCCGTCTGACTGCCCGAGCAGGTAGGCCTCGAAGCGCTCGTAGCCGGTGCAGTGACGCGCCAGAAACGCGCGATCGTGCAAGCCTTCAGTCGCGAGCGTGTGCGCCATGCCCAGCATCATGGCCGTGTCGGTGTTGGGGCGCACACCCAGCCAGCGCGCACGGGCGATAGCGGGTGCATCACGCCGATCGGGGCTCACGGCCACCACATCGATACCCGCCTGCGCCGCCTGGCGCAGCCACCCCGGCATCGAGTGGTCACCCGCCCCGCCCGATGTGATCTGGGCGTTCTTCAGGGGCAGCCCGCCAAAGGCAATGAGCGTTCGGGTGTGATCGATGATGCTGGACCACTGCGTGACCTTGCCAGTCACCGGGATGTGCGAACCGATGACATGCGGCAGCAGGAAGTGCGCGGCGCCCCAGCTGTAGTTCGACAACTGGTCGACGCAGCCCCCCCCCGAGAAGAGAAAACGCCGCACCTGGGTGCGGGCGTGGTGGTAGCGCCCAGCCGATGCCCAGCCGTAAGACCCACCCAGTATGCCGCCCGCGCCGTGTTCGGTGCGCACACGCGTCAACTCACCAGCCACCAGGTCGAGGGCCGTATCCCAATCGACCTCGACAAAGCGCGAACTGCCCCCGCGCAGCCGATCGCGATGACGCAACCAGCCTTCGCGCACCGCAGGCCTTGCCACGCGCAAGGGCGAGTGCACCATGCCAGGCATGGCACGCAGCAGGGGCGAGGGCTGGGGATCGGCTGCAAAGGGCTCGCACGCAACGACACGCCCCTCTCGCACAACCGCGCTGAACGCTCCCCAGTGAGCGAGCGACGGGTAACGTGTGTCTGGCACAGCCTCGATGGGCTCCGCGAAAGACCTGGCCGTAGACCTCACGTTCAAGCGCGCGCCGCAGGCGCGGCGGCAGCCAGAGCAAGCTTGACCTTGTCGGGCGTGAACGGTACCGAGCGCAAACGCGCACCGGTGGCATCGAAGATGGCGTTGGCGATGGCACCCGGAATGACCACCGCGGTGGGCTCGCCGACGCCCCAGGCCGGCTCACCGGGTCGATCGATGAGTTCGATGTCGACTGTGGGCAGGTCGGTGAAGCGGGCAATCGGGTAGGTCGTCCAGTCGACACTGGTCACCCGCTCAGGCGTCCACTGCACTTCTTCGATGAGGGTACGGCTCACCGTCTGCAGGGCACCGCCTTGCACCTGATTGGCGACCCCGTCCGGATTGATCATCTGCCCGCAGTCATGTCCGATGCACAGACGCGTGACGCGCACAGCACCCGAATCGCGGTTCACCTCCACCTCGGCCACTGCGGCGACATAGGTGATGGCGTTGTTGTAGCGGGTATAGGAAATGCCACGACCGCGAACGATGTTGCCACTGCCCGGCGCCGGATTGATGCCGACTCGGCTCTGCCAGCCAGCGAGCTTCATGGCTGCACGAATGACCGCCTCGGCCCGCGCGTCCTTCAGGTTGCGCAGACGAAACTCGGCCGGATCAGCCTGTGCCGCGTGCGCCAATTCGTCCATGAAGCCTTCGTTGGCAAAACTGTTCTCGATCCGACCAGGGCTGCGCAGATGCGATGAACGGAAGAAGGTCTCGGCCACATGGTGGGTTTCAACGCGGATATTGGGCACCGTATAGCCCATGCCCGCATTCTGAAAAAGAAAGCCCACCCAGTTGCCAGGCTTGGGTTGACCCAGTTCGGTCGCTGCCAGCAAGGGAAAATCGAGCGGCTTGAACGCAACGATGTGGTTGAGCGCAATCCAGAAGTCGGCATTCCAGGCAATCACATTGCCTTGTGCATCGAGTCCTCCCTCGAAGTCCATCGCCCGTGGCGGGCTCTTGGGCGCTCGAGCCGTTTCATCCTCGCGCATCCACTGCACGCGCACCGGCTTGCCGATCTGTTGGGCAATGAGGGCTGCATCAGCGGTGGCATCCTCATGGCCGTTGCGACCATAGCAACCAGCCCCTTCAAGGTAGACCAGACGAATGGCGGCGGCCGGCAGGCCGGTAATGGCCGCCAGTTCGGTCTGCATGGAGTGGGTTGCCTGCGATGCGCTCCAGACCGTGAGTTGCCCCGCCTTGAAATGCGCCACCGCGCATGAGGGGCCTATCGATGCATGCGTCTGCACCGAGAACTCGTACGAGGCCTTGACGCGCCGGGCCGCCTGAGCAAGGGCAGCCGGCGCATCGCCTGCCTTCTGGGTTGAATCGGTCTTGGCAACCGGGCGTGCACGCCAGGTCTGGAAGACCGTGTTCTTTTCGGGCAATCGGGTACCCTCGCCCCACTGCACACGAATGGCGCGCGAGGCCTTCACCGCGGCCCATTCGCTCCTCGCCACGACCGCGAGGAAATCGCCCTTGCGCACCGTCTGGACAAAGCCTCCAATGCCACGCGCCGCCCGATCGTCAACCGATACGACACGCGCGCCGAAGATCGGCGAGCGGATGACCCGAGCGTGCAGCATGTCAGGCAGGCGAAAGTCGTGCACATAAGTCCACTCGCCCGTCACTTTGCCCGGAATGTCGACGCGGGGAATGTTGCGACCGACCAGTCGGTAGTCGGTCGGCTTCTTGAGCGCAACCTTTGGATCAACCTTGATCTCGAAGCCCCGCTCGATCAGGTCGCCATAACTCGCGCGGCGCGAGGGGTCACCCTTCACGCGCACGACGCCCTCATCGACCACCAGATCCGCTGGCGCCGCACCCAGGCGCCGCGCCGCGCGCTGGATGAGCGCAGCACGCGCCGAGGCCGCCGCGCGGCGCAACTCGCTGCCCCCCTGCGCGATGGTGAGATTGGCACCGGTAATCCACTGATCGGGCGTGGTACCGGTATCACCCATCACCATCTCGACGCGGTCGAACGCCACATCCAGTTCCTCGGCCACGATCTGGGCGAGCGCCGTGCGCGTGCCCGTTCCGAGATCGACCTTGCCGGAGTAGACAGTGATGCGGTTGTCGCGACCGATGGCGAGCCAGGCGTCGAGTGCCTCCTTGTCAACCGTCTTGGCAGGCGCGACGGCGCCCGGGAGAACCTTTGCCCAAGCCGGGGCACCGGTCGAAAAGCCCACCACCAGCGCCCCGGCGGTCTTCAGAAACGCTCTGCGATCGTCACGCATGATCTGTCCCCCCCTCAGGCCGCGAGCGCCGCACGACGAACCGCGGCGGTGATGCGCTGATGGGTGCCACAGCGGCACAGGTTGCCGGCGAGCGCAGCACGAATCTGCTCCTCGCTTGGGTTGGTGTTTTGCTTGAGCAGTGCGGCCGAGGTCATGATCATGCCGTTGATGCAGTAGCCGCACTGCACCGCCTGCTCGTCGATGAAGGCCTGCTGCAGCGGATGAGGTTTTGCAGTGGAACCGAGCCCCTCGAGCGTGGTGACCTTCTTGCCCACGACGGCAGACACCGG
Source organism: uncultured Pseudomonadota bacterium (assembly GCA_903829815.1). GTDB lineage: Bacteria > Pseudomonadota > Gammaproteobacteria > Burkholderiales > SG8-39 > CAIXPL01. The sequence goes on from CAIKRR010000068.1 coordinate 29,741, forward strand.
CACCGAACAGGATCTCACCGCATTACCCTCGAGGTGTACGGTGCAGGCACCGCACTGCCCCAGACCACAGCCGAATTTCGGACCGTTGAGCGCGAGATCGTCGCGCAGGACGTAGAGAAGCGGGGTATCGGGGTCAGCCTCGACGCTGTGCGTCGTGCCGTTCACCCGCAGGGTGATTCGTGCCATGTCTCCTCCAACGATCGTGTGTCGTGAGCCGCCTGGCCGCGCTTGGGTAAACCGACAACCCGCGACGATGTCTTGTGATGTTCATGTACCGCTGGAATCTTAGTGGGGATGCTCAGCGCGATCAACCAGCATCTTTTCGAGCCTGCGGCCTTGCCACCCGGCGCACCAGCGAAAGGACGACGCATACGATGACCGACATCGGGAACCGGTCGGCAGCCAGTGCCGGAACACGCCTCGACAGCAGCCGGGCTGGGCGCGCGCCTTCATCCGTGGATATCAGCGCCTGACGAACAGCACATCGAAGTAGCGCCCCCCATCTGGGTGCCGCGCAATCTCTACCCTGACATCTTCCCGGAAGCCACGCTGCGAGAGATATTCGGAAACCTGACCCAACTGACACCCGCCCGCATAGGCTTCAAAGTCCGCCGCCTCGACCCAGATGAATTTCATTGAATCGAGGAGTGGTCCGAAACCCTTCATCACGAGCAGTTCAGAGCCTTGCGTGTCAAGCACCAGCGCCTCGTAGCGGGACATGTCCAGACCACGCTCCGCAACAAGTGCCTGGAAGGTCCGACTGCGCAATGACATCTTGCCGACAAACTCGACCTCGGGCCAGACGTCCTTGTGGAGTGCGAATTCGTAAATGGAGGACGACGCACCGTTATTGTTGGCGACATTGAAAAGGTACTGCTTTCCGTCTTCATCAGCGAGCAGGCATTCGATCGTCTCCTGGAGGGGGTAGCCTGCCAGGCTCGCCCGCAACCGGCGCGCCAACTGCGGAATGGCCTCGACCCACAAAACCGGCAGGCCAAGACGATCATAGAGGTCACGTTCCTGGCCAGCATTTGCGCCAACATGTATGACCCCTGAAACCTGCTGCAGAAACTGCAGTTCCAGTCGGACTTTCGCCGACTGCCGCGCGCGACCGGGCCCCCACCAGTTTCGTGGGAGCACGAGATCCTCTGTCGATGTCAGGTTGCCGCGATCGAGCGGATGCGGAAAAACCGATGCGTAACCTGACGGCCTGACTCTGTCGCGCCTGTGGAACGTCAGTTCAAAGACCCTCGGCGCCACGAAGCCACCCAGATCGACCACGCCGCAAGCGTTGTTGGGATGGTTGTGCACGACTACAAAGTGTTGCAGTATCTTTTCAAAGAATGCCTTCACGATCCTGAAAAATGCGGGGCTTCCCCAGGCCTCGACATCATGTATTTCAAGCAGGATGATGCGAAATCTTTTGAGTTGTGCATCGGGAGTAGCGAGGATCGATACATATTCCGAGCCTTCTATATCCATCTGCAGCAGAAAATCGGCTTGAGCAGTAAGGTCTTCAGAACTTTTCATCCATGAATCAAGCGTGATGTGCGTTTCGCTGTCATGGGAGCCCAGGTATTTTCGCAGGAATGATTTGGCATTCAGCGATTTCGGTGGAGACGAGACACTTCCATCGGCCAGATGTGATGATATGCCGGCGCGCTGCAGAATATCTTTTTCAAAATCGGCGAGATCACCTACACCCGGCGAAAAGCAGACACCGACCCCCTGAAGGTCAGCCGGGAGGAGATATCCGCCATCATTGGCCGCACCAAATCTCTCCAACGGATACAGTGTCCGGACCGGCCTCAGCGCCTTGGCCATTTCCATTAGCGCAGATATGCTTGTCATTCTTTCGACAAACACACCTTTCCCGAGGAGGGCGCGCTTGTCGATTTTCATGTCTGACACCGAGGATTCATTGATTATTAATAATTGCTGCGGACACGGTCTTGCCTGGCGCGAACCCTGCAAGGCAGGCACCGTGCCGATCGACCGCTTTTCCGTACAACGCGACTGCATTGATGGACGCAATCGCATTATAGTACCGCCGCCTGCAGTTGCCGCACGCTTGCCGCACGATTGCCCACGATTGCCCACGATGCGCTGTTGGCGCAGAGAGCTGCAGACAGGAACGTCGGCAGCGCGTGGAGCCACAGGGCTGCCTGGGCGACGACCATTGCATCGATACTGCCACTGTCGAGTTGAGACCATGAGCAAAATTGCACTCATCACCGGAATTACCGGCCAGGACGGGTCTTATCTGGCCGAACTGCTTCTCGGCAAAGGCTACGAGGTCCATGGAATGAAGCGGCGGTCGTCGCTATTCAATACGGACCGAATCGACCATTTGTATCAGGAGCCACACGACAGCGAGCGCCGTCTCTTCCTGCATTACGGGGACATGACTGATTCGTCAGGCCTCATCAGGATCATTCGGGACGTACAGCCAGACGAGATCTACAATCTCGCAGCGCAGTCTCACGTGGCGGTTTCATTCGAGCAGCCTGAATACACCGCCAATTCTGACGCACTCGGTGCGCTACGTATCCTCGAGGCGATCCGGATCCTGAAAATGGAAGGCAAAACACGCTTCTATCAGGCATCGAGCTCGGAACTCTACGGACTGGTACAGGAAACGCCACAAAAGGAGAGCACGCCGTTTTATCCGCGATCGCCCTATGCAGTCGCCAAGCTATATGCTTACTGGATCACGGTCAACTATCGCGAAGCCTACGGAATCTACGCCTGCAACGGCATTCTCTTCAATCATGAAAGCCCGGTCCGCGGCGAGACTTTCGTCACCCGCAAGATCACTCGAGCGCTGGCCCGCATCAAGCTCGGGCTGCAGGAGTGCCTCTTCCTGGGCAATCTGGATGCCAGGCGCGACTGGGGGCATGCGAGAGACTATGTGGAGATGCAATGGCTCATGCTGCAGCAAGACGTCGCAGAAGACTTTGTCATCGCTACCGGGCGGCAGTACAGCGTTCGTGATTTCGTCAACGAGGCAGCGGCGCAGATCGACCTTGACATTCGCTGGTCTGGTCATGGGCTTGACGAAAAGGGGTTCGACAGCAGCGGCAAATGCGTCGTTGCGGTGGACTCGCGGTATTTCCGCCCGACCGAAGTCGACGCGCTGCTTGGTGACGCCAGCAAGGCGCGGCAACGACTGGGGTGGATTGCGAAAATCGGTTTCCACGAATTGGTGAGCGAGATGATGCAGGAAGACATGAAGACTGCCGCACGCGACGAATTGGTGAGACATCATGGGTTCAGCGCCTATGACCCGCGTGAATAAGTAGAGGCAGCGCGTGTTGCGGTCAACCCTCTGGTCTGCATCGGAAAATTCATGCCAACGAACAGACACCGGGGGGACGTCGGGCGAGCGCCTACCCCGCAAGCATCGGCAGGAGAATGCGGCTGATGCGGATCAGTGCTGGCCCCAGAACAGCCATGCTGATGGCCGGAAAGATGCAAAGTACCAGCGGACAGAGCATGCGTACCGACACCTTGGCCGCCTGCTCCCCGGCCCGCAGTTGGCGTTTCTGCCGCAAGTCGTCGGAGAATATCCGTAACGCCTCGCCGACCCGTGTGCCAAAACGTTCCGACTGACCGAGCATGGCGGCGAACACCCCGATCTCGTCAAGGCCTGCGCGCAGGGCCAGATGCCGCAGCGCCTCGGCACGAGCGAGACCCGCCTCGACGCAGATCAGCATGAGGTCTGCGGCGTCTGGACAACCGTTGAAAACGCCCAGATGGGGTGCCCAGATTCTGACTTGACTCAAACCGATCGCGGTTTGCGCATGATCGATCACAGGCTGTCGGGCGCGTGAGCCTGGTGAGTCGGGGCCTCGGATGATGGGCACATCAATCGGGCCGTAGCCCTCGGGTCATAGACCTCGGGGCCTAGACCTCGGGGCCTAGACCTCGGGGCCTAGACCTCGGGGCCTAGAACTCAAGCCTTCGTCCGCGGTTGCCCGGCGGCCAGCGCGGAGCGAAGGTCTGCGAGACGGACTTTCCCGTTCTCGGTACGCGGAAGCCGGTCGGCCCTGCGAAGTCGGTAATAAAAGACGTAGGTACCGAGGAGGTTGTGAATCTGCGCCTGGAGCCCTGCATCGAGCGCGCGCTCGGTACATTCGAGGACCACCTGCAACGTCTCCACCCCGTTCTCGTCGGGCACGGAGACGAGGCATGCGCCCGTGATTCCAGGAAGCGCCGCCAATCGCTCCTCGATGGGACCAGGGGCGATCTTGACCCCGGCCACATTGATGAGACCATCCACTCGTCCGAGGATCGAAAGCATTCCCTCCGGGGTCAGGAATGCATAGTCAAAGGTCCGGAACCAGTCGCCGGCGAAGTACTGTCGCGTCGCGGGCTCGTTCCAAAGATACCCCTCGACCTTCCGGTCAGTCCGGACCTGGAGGTACCCACGCTGCCCCGGCGAGACGGGCGTCCCGAAGGCATCGACGATCCGCGCCTCGACGCCGGGCAGGAGTCGAGAAGCATCTCCACCGTCGGTGACGGCTATCCAGTGTGTTTCGTTCGAGGAGTAGATATCGAATACCGGCCCGGTGCAGCGAGCCCGAAGCGCAGCAAGCAGGTTCGGGGGGACCTTTCCGGCGGCGACGCTGATGGACATGTCGAGTTTCTCGGTGCCCTGCGAAAGGGCGCGGATGAATCGACTTAATTCCCCGACGCTGAGCGTCGCGTGGTGCCGCCCGACAAGCGGCGGCTGATCGACCGCCCCCTAGATGACGCATCGCCCCAGCTTCAGGCCAACCATGGTGTCGAGATAAGCCGCGCGCAGGGGCAGACCGTAAGGCACAAAGATATCCGGCGCATCGGAATCTTCGAGGCCAAACGTGTCGACAATGCGATCAATGCACGCGCGAACCACCCCCATGCGGAAAGCCATGCACTTCTTGTTGCCCGTGGTGCCGGAAGACCGTATGACGCGGAGCGCGTGATCCGACGGGATACTTCGGTCAAGTCGGGCGAGGTCGATGGCGGGGGGAGATGCGCTGCCGCCCCGAGGATTGTCCTGATCCGCCGAGGAGCCGCCGTAGTCACTGCCGCAGGGAGATCACGGTCGTGGAGGAGCATGCTGCAGCGGCCGAGCTCGTCGCGAGAGGCGTCGAACTCGGAAGCGTAAAAGGAGAGTGTGGTCGCCCCGATCACGTCGCAGGCTAGAACCGTGGCCAGGTGAGCGAACCGATCGTTGGTCTCGATACCGATCAGCATTCCTGGTGCGACGCCGATTCGCTGCAATTCGGCCGCGACCGCCAGCACCCGCGATGCAAGCTCGCCATAGGTGTATTGCCGCGCAGGCGTAACGACCGCGGTCGACTCCGGTGCCCCTTTGGCATGCCGATACAGCCACTGAATGGTCGACGCCGCGTCGTCGCTTGGATGAATCATGAATCGGTCAAGGAATGCTTGCAAAAGAAGATGGCAAGGTCGCGAGAATACCAAAGGAACGAGAGCTGATTGCGGGCAACGCGCACGAAGCCCGAGCCAGGCTTTTGCAGAACTCTGCCTTGCTGGGTATCTGCCACGAAAAAAACGACGCATGGCTCTCTGGACGGCCTGCGGGTTCACTGCGCCCGCCGCCATGAGTCGCCCTCAGCGAGCGTGCCCCAGTGAGGGCAGCCAGGTCGCCAGGCCGGGCACCAGCGCGATCAGCATCGTGCCGATGAATATGGCCAGCATGGCCGGCGCCACGGAGATGGCAACGTAGCGGATCGACTTGCCGAACATCGCCGATGCGAAGTAGATGTTCATGCCCGCCGGCGGGCACAGGAAGCCTGCCTCCATCGCCGCCAGGAAGATGATGCCGAAGTGCACAGCGTCGATGCCGTAAGCTGTGGCAAGCGGCAGCAGCAAGGGCACCAGAACCACCAGCGCGGCGTAGATTTCCATCAGCGCCGCTGCGGCAAACAGGAACAGGCATAGCGCCAACAGGAACAGGTAGCGGTTGGGAATGACACCTTGTGTCCAGGCCACTGCGGCGTCTGGGATCCCGGCATCGACCAGAAAGTTGGTGAGTGCCAGTGCCATGCCAAGGATGAGCATCACGCCACCGATGATCTGCGCGCAATCAGCCAGGCTCTGGCCCAGTTGCCGCCAGCCAAGCTCGCGATGGGCAAAGACCTGAGTAGCGATGGCGTAGGCGGCAGTCAACGCTGCTGCCTCGGTGGGCGTCGCCAGGCCACTGAGGATCGCACCGATGGCAACACAGGGGGCTGCCACCTCCCACTTCGCCACCCAGATCGTCGCCAGGCAGCGGCGCATGTCTGGAGGTTCGCCGGCAGGTGCATGGCCAGACTCGCGCCGCAAGAATCCGCCCACCATCAGCAGGCAGCCCACCATCACCAGCGCGGGCAGCAGGCCCGCGAGGAACATGTCCTGGATCGGCACGCGGGCGATCACGGCATACAGGATCAAAGGCACGCTGGGCGCCAGCAACACGCCCAGCGCACTGGCGCTGGTCACGAGGCCGATACCGCGCTGCTCGGGATAGCTGGCGTTGCGCAGCAGCGGCAGCAACAGCCCACCCAGCGCCAGAATGGTGACGCCGCTTCCACCGGTAAAGGCGGTGAAGGCGCTGCACAGCATGGCTGTGGCCAGCACGGTGCCACGCATGCCACCGCCAAACAAGGCCAGGAATACATCGCCAAGCCTTTGTGCTGCACCGGTACGCGCAAACACCAACCCCGCCAGCGTGAACAGCGGCAGTGCCGGCAACGAAGGGTTGGTGGTGATCTGGTAGTGCGAGAGCGCGACCGATGCCAGCGGCAGCGCGTCACTGGCAAAGAGCAGCAGGGCCAGGCCACCCAATACGGCGAAGATCGGTGCCCCGCAGATCAGCATCGCCAGCAGCCACAGGAGGCCGAGCGGCCAGGCGAGGGCCATGCCTTCGATGTGCACACCCAACCATGCCCCGGCAGCGGGCAGCAGCACCGCACAGACCCCTCGGAGGCCAGGATGGCTGCCGCATCGCCACCCGAGCCTCAGACCGAGCCACACAAAGCCCACTGGCAGGCAAGCCTGTACCCACCACACCGGCAGACCATAGGCGAGGACTTGCGCAGCGGTCATCTCGCTGGACACGAAGCGCCAGCTGGCCAGCGCCAACACACCACAGATCAGCGATGCACTGCCCTTCGCGATGGCCGCCAGCACCGCTTGCGCGAGCGCCCCGGCCGGCGTGCTGAAGCCGCTGCCCAGCGCGGTGAGGTGGCCGTTTCGCTCGGCTGCCACCGCACCAAACATCGCCAGCACCAGACCCAGGTGCTGCACCAGCACGGGTGCGTTGTCGACGCCCTGCCCGAAGAGTGGACGCGCGGCCAATTCCAGCACAGGTACGAGCACCATCAGCGCCAACGCTGAGGCGGAGAGCCACTCGTCGGCGCGCGCCATACGCTGCAGGCCTCGCGGTGGCGAAGCAGACGAACCCACGGCAGCCGTCAAGGCTACTTGCCCCGCGAGGCGCGGTAGGCCTTCAAGTGGGCAAAGACTTCGTCAAACGTCTCGGCCGGCACCATGCTGCCCCGGATGCGTGGATACAACTTCTCGGCCAACTCGTTCCACTCGCGCATCTGCTCGGCGTTGGGCTTGTTGACCACCAGACCGCGTTTCTTCATCGCATCGACCGCTTCATCGACTTCCCGGCGCGCCTGTGTCCGCATCTGCTCACCAGCCTTCTCGCCAGCCGCGCGCAAGGCCTGCTGGGCGGCCGGGGTCATCGCATCCCAGGCCTTCAGTGTCACGACGAGGGCACCCACAATGGGGGCCCAGTTGATTTCCAGCATGTTGGAGGCGGTGCCGTACACCTGAGTGGCCAGCGCGAAGTAGGGTGTACTGGGCACGACGTTGATCATGCCGGTCTGCACGGCGGGCAGGATGTCCGCAGTTTCCAGCGGCACCGGCGTATAGCCCAGGCTCTTCATGATGGCCTGCTGCTCGGGCTCGGAGCCCCAGGCAAAGAACTTCATGCGCTTGTAGTCATCGGGGCGAAACGCCGCTTCCTTCGAGAAGAAGCGAACCCAGCCCGCATCACCCCAAGCCACGACGATGAAGCCCTTGTCGGCAAAGCGTCTCTCCATGGCCGGACGCATCTTGTCGCGCACGAAGTCCACCTCGTCCCAGCTGCGAAAGAGCAGCGGCAGGTTCTGCATCGCCGCCACGGTGGGCTCGATCTCACGCAAGCCAACGACAGACATCAGCGCACCCTGCAACTGGCCGATACGCATGCGCCGTGCAATCTCGGCCTCGCCACCCTGGCTGCCGTCGGTGAAGACCACATAGCGGGCGCCCGCGCCTTGAGCCGCGCGCCAGGCTTCGCCCAATTCCATCAGGCTCTGGTGATAGAGCGAGTTCTTCGGCACCACACTGCCAATGCGCAGTTGCACCGATGCGGTCTGTGCCGGGACGGCCAGCGGCAGGGCCAGACCCGCAAGGCCCAGCGTGGTGCGGCGGCGGGTGGAGTCGATGCGAGACAGGGTCATGGGTCGTTACCGGGCAGATTCAGAATCGGTCGTCGATGGTGTCAAGCAGCCACTGCGCGCGTTCGCGCATGACTTGATTGCCCAAGTCGCGTGTTGTGTCGGCAGCAACCAGCGCCTGACGCAGCAAGGCCTCGAAGCCGGGCCGGTCTCCGGCTGGCAGCGCCAAGGCTTCGGCGCGCCCCACGAACACGCCAGCGTTGCGGCCGCCGCTCACCGCAGCGGCCCGGTCGAAGTACGCCGCCGCCTGAGCCGGGCTGCCACCGGACCGCGCGGCTTCCAGCGTGCCCATGAGCGAAGCCAGAGCGCCCTGGCCGTGGCCGGGGTCACGCGCATAAGCCAATTGCGCCAAGGTTGTGGCCAGCGGCAGGTCGGCGACCGTGTCTGGCTTGTCCTTGCTCAATGAAATGGCGGCCGCCCAGGCCGCAGCACCCCAGTAGGCGAGACCCACCTGCTCGACTGGCACGCGGGCCGAACCGGCAGCCAGGGCCCGGGTAAAGCCGGGTTGCGCGGCTTCAAGTGCAGCCATCGCGTGCCGTTGCGCACGCACATACATGCGTGCCGCGCGCTCACGCCCGCGCTGCGCAGCGCGGGCGTCCTTGCCTTCCTGCTTTTCGGCGTCGAAGGCAATGAACGCGTAGGCGTATTGCGTGAAGCCTCCGGTCACGGCCTCGGCCAGCGCGAGATGCCCTGGCATCTGGCGCAGGACCTGCTCCGACAACTTGAGATGGAAGGCGGCCGCGTCGCGCGCGAGGCCCAGGTCTTCCTCGTCGGCGCCTCCCGGGGAGGCCAATTCGTCAGCCATGGCCTTCACGAGCACCATGCGCGGGGAACAGGCGGCCAGCAGTAGCGACAGTGCCGCGAACAGGAACAGCCCGGGGAGCTTGCGCATCAAGGCGCGACGCCGGGTACGGTGGCCGACAACCGTCCACCCATCGCAGGGATGGGCGTCTGCACGATCATCAAACCCGGCGCGAACGGACCATGGAGCTTTGAGCTTTGAGCTTTGGCGCATAGCCCACGAAGCTATGACATTTCGATGAAACCATGGTGACACGGCACGCCACCGTAATGCTGCATGCCCGCGCTGCTCATTGCTGGCGGCGCCGACCTCCTGGCACCACCCGCTCTCATGCGCTCATGGGGCAAGCAGTTGCCGCAGCACGAGTGGGTCCTGATTCCAGAGGCAGGGCACGCGCTGCCATGGGAAGAGCCGGAGGCCTTCAGCCGGGCAGTGCTGGACTTTCTCTCGCGGCAGCGCTGACGCACTCAGGACAACGACACCCCTGCGGTCACGCCTGCCGCATCGAGCCTGACCGCGGTTCTCACGCACCGCTCAGGCGAGCCTGCCAGAATTCGGCAAATGCCTGCACCAAGGAGCGCGAGTCGTCTTCCAGCGAGACCAGCCTCGAGCGCAGAAGAGCCCGCTCGCTGCGTGCCCTTTCAATGCCATCAAAGCCGTAGGCAAGACCGTTCCACCGCCGGCGGTCGTGCCGGTGCCAAGGCGAGCCTCGGGATGAATGAGCGTTGCGTATTGCCGGACGTGCGGTGCAATGCGGGAGACAAGTTCGAAGCGCGCCTGCGGGTACCCGACCGCGACAACCCCATGGGCCCGCCATCGAGGCAGCAGGTCGATGGCACCCAGATATGCGGCTCTGCCCTCGAAGCGGGCCGGCACGGGCGGCGGTTGATCCTTCAGCCGACAGGGCCTCAAACTTGGAACCTGAGGCCAGCACATGCATGTTGTGTGCGCCAACCTCCACGGAAAACCTGCGCCGAAAGCCAGGGCTCCAGGTGAATCGGCTCGCCTGCCAGCGGCCCTTTCACATGGGGCAAGCGCTCGATGAATGCGCACAGGTTGTCAGCCGGCTGGAAGCCCCTGCCGTCCTTGTCCGTGAGCTTGGGGTTGAAAAGGTACGGACTGGCTGTGCCTTTGAACTTGGCAAGGTCATCCAGTTGTCGCTGGCAGGCCCGCTGCACCCAGCTTCAAGCCAGGATTTCCCCAGACACCACCTGCTCGGCGTATTGCCTTTCAATCTTGGCTGGTTGTGACTGGGAATTCATGCAGCGATCAATTCGATCTTGTGTTGACATCAGCTACACATCCGGTCAGGATATGTGTATCTATTGTGTCTTCATTTGGAGATGCCATGCGCGACGCCGCCATCAATCTGCGAGCCCTGCCTCAGCAACGCGACCTGATCGACCAGGCCGCGAGCCTTCTGGGTAAAAACCGCTCTGACTTCATGCTGGAAGCCGCCTGCGACAAGGCTCAGTCGGTGCTCCTTGACCAGGTGTTCTTCAGCCTCGATGACGCCAAGTTCCGGGAGTTCACGGCCATGCTGGATGCGCCGGTACAACCTAACCCAGGCCTTGAGCGCTTGCTGGCGGTCAAGGCCCCCTGGAAAGTTGGCGCATGAACTTGCGTGCCCCGGAGTCGTTGTCACCTGATCACCAAGTCAGTTCATTCGCCTGTGGCGAATCGACGCTCGACGAGTGGCTCAAACGCCGCGCTCTGGGCAACCAGACCAGTGGTGCCAGCCGCACGTTCGTCGTCACGACCCCAGAGCGTGAGGTCATGGGCTACTACGCTTTGGCTGCAGGTGCCGTCGCGCATCAAGACGCTACCCGGTCCATTCGTCAGAACATGCCCGACCCGATTCCAGTGATGGTTCTGGCCCGGTTGGCTGTCGATGCTCGAGCGCAAGGAATGAAACTGGGGGCAGCCTTGCTTCAGGATGCGCTGCAGCGCTGTGTACTGGTATCGCAAAACACAGGTGTGCGAGCCATGCTTGTGCATGCACTGAACGATCGTGCCCGCCAGTTTTACGAGTACTACGGTTTCAAGGCGTCGCCCGCACATCCCATGACACTGATGCTGCGGATCAATCAGTCATCAATCTGATCTTCAGCCAGCGATTTCAGCCCAGGGATCGTTCTTGTCGACCGAATCCTGCTGCCCCTGAACCCGCGAGTGGGATGCGGGGGTGAACCCCATTTACGAACCACGGGTTTGAATCGGAATAAGAGCCCATCGGCAACTCAATCGTTCAATGGCCGGGGCAGGAGGGTCTGTAGTACTAACTTGCTCAGGCTCTGAGGGTGCTGGATTTTGGTGGCGACGGGGATTGAACTTATCGCCGTCCTGGGTCGGCTTCCGAGCCATCTCAGACATATCGATCGCAGATTTCGAGGCCACGAAGCGGACAGCCCCAAGCGCGACGGGTCGTCGGACTCTTGGCCTCTGAAGGCGCAGAGGGGGGCGCCTCTGCTCAGGCTAAGTACTACTTCGCGACGCTGAAGATCAGGTGTCGTGCGTCGCTTTAGTGCCTTGCGATCCGGACGCGCGGATCAGCGTCTGGCGCATCTGCGCGTGCCGCAACCAGACTTGCTTCACGAACGGGTCGGCGATGTCGAAGTTTCCATGGCCCTTGCGAACGATGAGGTTGGCGGCGACGAGCTTGTCGATCGCCGGTGTCATGTCGTTGGCGGAGATCTCTCTTCGCAGCGACTCGCTGAATGACGTCAGCGTATCGGCGGCATAGAGACCACGGCCCTGGCCGGCCGCGATTCGCGAGAAGGCGAGAACGGCCAACTCACCAGCGTCCTCGATCGACTGGATGTCGAGTTCGGCCGCCGCGGTGGCCAACGTGGCGCAGATGGTGGCGAATGCCGCGTCGGCATCCGCTCCGCGTCCCGCGGCGACTTCGTCCTGGAACTGCCGTACGGCCTTCGTCAGCTCCTCCGGTCGGCTCCCCATGTCGCGAAAACCGGAGAAACCCGCCTGCAGTGAAGGCACGGCCAGCCCGGCCGCGGCGACACGGTTCAGGAACCACTCGACGTAGTCCTTGCTCAGCGGCTCGAAGGAGGCCGTATGAGCGCCAGCGAACGCCTGGGAGCGCCGTGTCGCCATGTCCGTCACCAGAGACTTGTGCGAGCCCGTCCCGACGATCAGCAGTCGGCCGGGGAGATCGGTTGCGGTGTTGACCATGTCTCTGGCCGCCTTCAAGGCGAAGAGCATGTCTTGGCCATCCTGGCTGGCCATGGCCTGTTGCACCTCGTCGATCACGAGCACGACGTCGCCCTGGGCCTTACGGACCAGTTCGACGAAGACTTCTGCGAGGGTGACGCCGCCAGGCGTTCCCAGACCGTCCAGTTGGAAGCCCAAGCTGATGCCTGCTGCGCCAAAGTTCACTCCCTTGACCCGGCGCAGCTTCTGCAGCAGCGTAGAAGTGGGTTGCTCGAGTTCGGAGGCCGCTGCGCGCACTGCCTCCTGTACGAGCGCCATCGGCGGGCGCGAGCGGTCCGTCCATAGGTCCACGTACAGCACAAGAGCCCCGTGGTCGAGGAGCGCCGGGACGAAGTCCTGCCGGATGAAGGTCGTCTTGCCGATACGCCGGATCCCCGAGAGAAACACGCCGGAGCGTAGTCCCTGGTCCAATGGGCCAGGCTTCAGGAGTTGCTGCACCAGCGCCTGGGCGTAGCTGGGGCGATGGAACACGAGTTCTTCGGCCATAGGGATTTGAGATTTTTTGGCGAGAAAGCCAAATTTCGCTTCCCGCCTAAAAATTGTCAAGTTGCAGAGGCGGCTGGACTGGACCCGGGCAGTTGCCACGTTGGGACCGGCCGCTGTCCTTGCCAGTCGCGCAAGGCGCCAGTCCGCTTAGTCCCGTCCCGCGCCAAACTGATCAGCTGGCCGTGAGGCCGCCGGTCGCGAATGGCAGGAACTGGCCGATGAGAGTCGTCTGCCCTAGCGATCGCAGAACTTGAATTTTCGAATCCCCACCGCCCGAA
>CAIKRR010000069.1 GCA_903829815.1 uncultured Pseudomonadota bacterium
CTGCTCAACGAAGCGCGCGAGCATGTGGCCTATGTGGGGAGTTCGAACCTCTCGGCCTCGGCCCTCGAGCAGGGCATCGAGTGGAATTACCGGGTGAGCGAGCGGCGCGACCGCCAGGGCGTGGCGCGGGTGCGCAGTGCCTTCGAGGAACTCTTCGGGCACCCGCAGACCGTATTGCTCGACGCGCCCTGGGTGGCGGCGTATCGGGCAAGGCGCCCGATCCTGACGGTGTCGCCGAGGCAGGCCCTGCCTGGCGAACCCGTCACCGAAACCTTGCCCTCGGCTCAGCGTGCAGCAGTGGATGTCGAGGTCGAGGCGCCGCCCGCGCCGCCTGTGCCGAACGCCGTCCAGCAGGAGGCGCTCGCCGCGCTCGAGGCGACTCGCGCTGCCGGCAACCGCGCCGGGCTGGTGGTGATGGCCACCGGCCTTGGCAAGACCTGGCTTGCTGCCTTTGACAGCGAGCACGAGGCGTTCCGGCGCGTGCTCTTCGTCGCCCATCGTGAAGAGATTCTCTCGCAGGCGCTGGCGACCTTCCGGCGCATATGCCCGGCCGCCCGCTTTGGCCTCTACACCGGCAACGAGCGTGAGCCGGAGGCCGACATCATCTTTGCCTCGATCCAGACGCTGGGTCGGACGCGCCACCTCGAGCGATTCGCGCGCGATGCCTTCGACTACATCGTGGTCGATGAATTCCATCATGCCGCCGCGACCACCTATCGGCGCCTCATCGATCACTTCGACCCCGCATTTCTGCTTGGCCTCACCGCAACGCCCGAGCGTACCGATGGGGGCAACCTCATGGGCTTGTGTGGCGAGAACCTGGTCTACGAGTGCGGTGTCATGCGCGGCATCGAGGCGCAATTGCTCGCGCCTTATCGCTACTTTGGCGTGCCCGATGCCGTCGACTACCAGAACATTCCGTGGCGGGGCAGGCGCTTTGACGAGGAGAGCCTCACCACGGCGCTGGCGACCCAGGCGCGCGCTGCCAATGTGTTCGAGCAGTGGCAGACCAAGGTCGAAGCCCGGGACGCCCGACGAACTCTGGCCTTCTGCGTGTCGCAACGCCATGCCGAATTCATGCGCAGTGCCTTCCGCGCGCGCGGCGTAGCCTGCGCCGCCGTGCATGCCGGTGCGGGCTCGGACCCGCGAACCCTGTCGCTCGAACGCCTCGCTCGGGGCGAACTGCAGGTGATCTTTGCGGTGGACATGTTCAACGAGGGCGTCGATGTGCCCGCCATCGACACCGTGATGATGTTGCGCCCCACCGAGTCACCGGTGGTGTGGCTGCAGCAGTTCGGGCGCGGCCTGCGCCGGCTGGGCGACAAGTGCCTGACGGTGATCGACTACATCGGCAATCACCGCAGCTTCCTGATGAAGGTGCGGGCGCTGCTGCAGATTGCTCAGACCGACGGTGATGCGGGCATCAGGCGTGCGCTGACCGAGCTCGAGGAGGGCACGCGAGAACTGCCCCCGGGTTGTGCAGTGACCTATGACCTGCAGGTGATCGACATCGTGCGTGCGCTGCTGCGTACCGCAGCACCCGATGCGCTGGCCGAGTATTACGCCGACTTCAGGGAGCGCGAGGGTATACGCCCGACCGCGAGTGAAGCGTTGCACGATGGCTACCGACCGCGCAGTGCGACGCGCGGGGCGGGCTCGTGGCTGGGTCTGGTCGAAGCCATGGGTGACCTCGCGGATGACGAGCGGGCGGTTCTCGCCGGGCACCGTGTGTTTCTGGACGGGCTCGAGACAACCGCGATGCCGAAGAGCTACAAGATGCTGGTGCTGCTGGCGATGCTCAACACCGACATGCTGCCGGGTGAGGGTATCGCCATCGAGGCGCTCGCCGCCGAGTGCGCGCGCCTTGCGGGCCGAACCCAAGTGTTGCAAGAGGATATTGGTGCTGCCATCGACGATGCCCGGGCGATGGTGAGGCTCATTCGAGAAAACC
>CAIKRR010000070.1 GCA_903829815.1 uncultured Pseudomonadota bacterium
GGTGACATGGTGGGCCGCAAGTACACCTTCCTCATCACCATCATCCTCATGGGTCTGTCGACCTTCGTGGTCGGTATCCTGCCCTCCTACGCGTCGATCGGGGTCACGGCACCGATCATCCTGATCACCTTGCGTCTCCTGCAGGGTCTTGCCCTCGGGGGCGAGTACGGTGGTGCAGCCACCTATGTCGCCGAGCATGCCCCGAACGGCAAGCGCGGCGCCTACACGGCCTGGATCCAGACCACCGCCACGATGGGTCTCTTCCTGTCGTTGCTCGTGATTCTCGGCACCCGTACCTGGACGGGTGAAGCGGCCTTTGCCGACTGGGGCTGGCGCGTACCGTTCCTGCTGTCGGTCGTTCTGCTCGGCGTTTCAGTCTGGATTCGCCTCACCTTGAGCGAGTCGCCCCTCTTCCAGAAGATGAAGGCCGAGGGCAAGCGCTCAAAGGCACCGCTCACCGAGTCGTTCGGGCAGTGGCGCAATCTCAAGATCGTCCTCATCGCGCTGTTCGGCCTCACCGCCGGTCAGGCAGTGGTCTGGTACACCGGTCAGTTCTACGCGCTCTTCTTCCTCACCCAGACGCTCAAGGTCGACGGGTTTGACGCCAACCTGATGATCGCCGCGTCGCTTGCGATCGGCACGCCGTTCTTCATCCTGTTCGGGTCGCTGTCCGATCGCATTGGCCGCAGGCCGATCATCCTCGGTGGTTGCCTCATTGCTGCCCTGAGCTACTTTCCGCTGTTCGGGATGCTCACCCACTACGCCAATCCGGCCCTGGAGTCCGCACTGGCCAAGGCGCCTGTGATCGTCACGGCTGATCCGGCTGAGTGCTCCTTCCAGTTCAATCCGGTGGGCACGGTCAAGTTCGTCAGTTCGTGCGACGTGGCCAAGTCCTTCCTCGCCCGCGCTTCGGTGAACTACAGCAATCAGGCGGCCCCGGCCGGTACGATTGCGCAGATCAAGGTGGGTGATACCGTCATCGACAGCGTTTCGCTCAAGGGCCTTGCCGGCGCCGATCTGAAGGCAGCCAGCGACACCTTCAACAAGGCCATGGGTGATGCCATCAAGGCGGCGGGCTACCCTGCCAAGGCTGACAAGGCGAGCGTCAACTGGCCCATGACCATCCTCGTCCTGACCTTGCTCGTCATTCTGGTGACGATGGTCTACGGGCCGATTGCGGCCATGCTGGTCGAACTGTTCCCGACCAATATCCGCTACACCTCGATGTCCTTGCCCTACCACATCGGCAACGGCTGGTTCGGTGGCTTCCTGCCCACGACCGCTTTTGCGATGGTGGCGGCAACCGGCGACATCTACTACGGCCTGTGGTACCCGATCGTCGTGGCTGTGGGCACGTTCATCATCGGTCTCCTGTTCGTGCCCGAGACCAAGGATGTAGACATCAACGACTTCCACACTCGCTGACAGCCGTCTGAAAGGTGCGGGCCGGATTCGCAGCGCGGATCCCGCCCGCTGAGAAAGCCCCGGGCCTCAGTGACGGGGCTTTTTTCATGGGTCTCGCGCAGGGGCTGCCGCCCGGATGCGGGCGAGGGCCCCCCGGCGGGGGCGCTGCTAGTACTGGTAACCGGGGTCGGCTGCGTCGACCGCGCGGCGCAGGGCATCAAATACCGCTTGCGCATTCTGCGGCGAGAACTGCAGTCCAGCGCGAGCCGGATCCTGCCAGGCGGATGCGGGAATCGGCAGGATTTCGGCGCCCATGCTGGCTGTCGCAAGCTGGATTTCGCAGGCCCGATTCAGGGTCCACAACCAGACAAAGGCCTCTGCCACGGTGCTGCCATGGCTGATGAGGCCATGGCTGCGCAGGATCATGGCCTTGTTGTTGCCAAAGCTGCGAATGAGACGTGGCCCCTCGTCCAGACGGGTCGTCACGCCTTCGAAGTCGTGGTACGAAACCCGATTGGCCAGATTCACCGCATAGAAGTTGCTCATCGTGAGCCCGGCGCGGGTGCAGGCCACGGCCATGCCGGCGGTGGTGTGGGTATGCATCACGCAGTGGGCATCGTCGATGCCCTGGTGAATGGCGGCATGAATGACGAAGCCGGCCGGGTTGACGCGGTGCCGTGTCGGCCCCACCGGGTTGCCGGCGGTATCGATCTTCACCAGATTGGAGGCTCGCACTTCGCTGTAGTGCAGTCCGAACGGGTTGATGAGGAAGTGGGCGGGGTCATCCGGTACACGCAGCGTGATGTGGTTGAAGATGAGCTCGGTCCAGCCCATCTGTGCAAACACCCGGTAGCAGGCGGCGAGCTCGACGCGGGCCGTCCACTCTGCGGCGCTGCAGTCGGCTGCATGGGTGGCCGCCGACGCGGTGCGGGTGCTGGTCATGACCGATCTCCTCCCTTTTCAATCGCTGTGGTCAATACACCCCGGAATAGGCGCCGCCGTCGACCAGCACATTCTGTGCGGTCATGTAGCCCGCCTGCAGGCTGCACAGAAACGCACAGACGGCACCGAAGTCCATGGCATCGCCGAAGCGTCCGGCCGGAATCGCCTTGGCGCGCTCGGCCTTCATCGCCTCGGGTGTGCTACCCCGCTGTGCCGCCATGGCTGCCATCGTGACCTTCACCCGGTCGGTCTCATGCGCGCCGGGCAGCAGATTGTTGATGGTGACATTGTGTCGGGCCACCGAGCGGGCCAGGCCGCTCACGAAGCCGGTGAGCCCCGAACGGGCGCCGTTGGACAGGCCCAGCACGTCGATCGGGTGTTTTACCGCACCCGAGGTGATGTTGATGATGCGACCGAACTGTTGCGCGATCATCGGGTCGATGGTCGCCTTGATGAGTTCGATCGGCCCGAGCATGTTCGCGTCAAGGGCTGCCAGCCAGGTGTCGCGCGTCCAGTTGCGAAAGTCACCCGGTGCCGGTCCGCCGGCGTTGGTGACGAGAATGTCAGGCGTGGGACAAGCCGCGAGCAGGGCCGTACGCCCCTCGACGGTGGCCATGTCGGCAACGACTGTCTGGACGGCAACACCGGTCGCGGCGCGAATCTCGGCGGCCGTTGCTGCCAGTGCTTCGGCGCCCCGCGCCGAGAGGGTGACATCGACCCCCTCGCGAGCGAGCGCCATGGCGCAACCGCGCCCCAGCCCCTTGCTTGCTGCACAGACGATTGCCCTGCGTCCTCTGATGCCCAGATCCATCACGTGCTCCGTTGCCAGGTCAGCCATCGATGCACGATCAGCCAGCCCTGTAGGGTGAGTCAGGCGCGTTGCGCACCCGTCGTAACCAGCATCACGCCAGCCAGAACGACCAGGGCGCCCGCTGCCTGGATGAGGCCCAGTGGTTCGTCGAGCCCGATGAACCCGAATGCTAGCGTAGTCACGGGGCCCAGAGCGCCGATGATCGCAACCTGGCTGGCACCCACACGGCGCAGCGCTTCGGCGGTGAGAAAGAGCGGAATCACCGTACAGCCGATCGCCATCGCCAGTGCGGTCCACCAGACGGTTGGTGGCAGATCGAGTGCTGCCACGGTGCGGGTGAGGGCAAATTGCACGAGGCAAAAGAGGCTTGCGACGATGGATGCGTAGGCGGTAAACCGCATCGAACCCACCCGCTGTATGAGGCGCGACCCGATGACCAGATAGAGCGAGTAGCTGATCGAACTGACGAACACCAGGCTCGCGCCGAGCGCGAGGTGCTCGGGGCTTGCCCCTTGCGTGATCGTGCCACCCAGCACCAGGGCGAGGCCTGCGTAGGTGAGGGTCAGAGCACCGGCTTCACGCAGGCCGGTGCGCCGCCGGTAGAGGAGCCAGGACAGCATCACCACCAGGGTCGGATAGGCAAAGAGGATCAGCCGCCCGAGGCCGGCCGGAATGTACTGCAAGCCCAGAAAATCGAGAAAGCTCGACAGGTAGTAGCCCAGAAACCCGAGCAGTACGATGAGCTTCCAGTCGGCGCCACTCACCGGCGCTGCTCCGCCACGTCGGCGCAGCCAGACTGCTACCGCTACGAATGCGGGCATCGCCAGGCCCATACGAAGGGTGAGCAGCGTCACCGGGTCGACGCCAACCTGGTAGCAGATCTTCACCAGCACCGGTCGCACCGAGAGCAGCACGACGGCGAGGGCTGCGAGCAGGCTTCCCCCCGCCTGAATGCTAAACTCGGGCGTCTTCAGATCGGTAGCGCGAGGCGACATGGCTGGCCATTCCAAGTGGGCGAACATCAAGCACAAGAAGGCCGTCACCGATGCACGCCGGGGCAAGGTCTTCACCCGCCTCATCAAGGAAATCACGGTTGCTGCCCGCATGGGCGGCGGTGATCCGTCGATGAACCCCCGGTTGCGGCTCGCCGTCGAAAAGGCGGCCGAGGCCAATATGCCCAAGGATAACGTCGAGCGGGCGGTCAAGCGCGGCTCGGGCGACCTCGATGGCGTGAATTACGAGGAAATCCGCTACGAAGGCTATGGGATCGGCGGCGCTGCGGTCATCCTCGACTGTCTCACCGACAACCGCATCCGTACGGTGAGCGAGGTGCGTCACGCCTTCAGCAAGCACGGCGGCAATCTGGGTACCGATGGTTCGGTGGTCTTCCAGTTCAAGCATTGCGGGCAGTTCTTCCTGGCGCCCGGCGCCGATGAAGATGCGGTGATGGGCGCAGCGCTCGATGCCGGTGCCGAGGATGTCGTCGTACATGACGATGGCGCGATCGAGGTGATCTGCGCACCGACCGACTTCCAGGCGGTGCGTGATGCACTCACGGCGGCTGGTTTCAAGCCCGAGGCGGCCGACATCACCATGCGGGCCGGTACCGAGACCGCCCTCGCGGGGGACGATGGGGCACGGATGCAGAAACTGCTCGATGCGCTTGAATCGCTCGATGATGTGCAGGACGTGTATTCCACTGCGGCCATCGAGGACTGAGTGCCACCGATGAGCGCGACCCAGCGGGTGGTGCTTCCGGCGCTCTTCGTCATTCTCTGGTCATCGGGCTACGCGGCCTGCAAGGCAGCAGTGCTGCATGCAGGGTCGTTTACCGTGCTCTTCATGCGCTTTGGCGGTGCCATCGTCGTGCTGGGGGGGCTGGCCTGGTTGGGCCATGCGCGCTGGCCGCAGCGTCGGGCCGACTGGGCTCACCTGGTGGTGGCTGGGCTGCTCATTCATGCGGTTTACCTGGGCATCAACTTCCATGCCGCAGCCGACGGCTTTCCGGTGGGCATCACGGCGCTCATCGGTGCCTTGCAACCGCTTGCCACGGCCCTGGCGGTAGGTCTGGCGCTGGGTGAGCGGGTGAGCCCGCGCCAGTGGGCTGGGCTGGTGCTGGGTCTGGCCGGGGTGCTGATGGTGCTCTCCGATCGCATCGCCTTTGACTGGAGTCGACCGCTGCAGGCCGGGGCCATTGCGCTCGCGATGATCAGCCTCACTGCCGGCACGCTCTACCAGAAACGCTTCTGTGCGTTCATGGACTGGCGCAGCGGGCTCATCGTTCAACTGGCACTGCCAGCGCTCCTCATGCTCGGGGCCGCCGTCGAGTTCGAATCGCTCGCCATCGACTGGGCGCCTGAATTCACCGCCAGCATTCTCTGGCTGGCAGGTCTGTCCAGCGTGGTCTACGGCATCATGCACCTCATATTCCTGCGCGGTGCGGCGGCCAGCGTGGCTGGCCTGCTCTACCTGGTGCCTGTCATCACATCGACCTTCATGTACCTCATCTTCGATGAGCGATTCGGTCCTCTCGCGCTCGCCGGGATGCTGGTGACCGTGCTCGGGGTGGCTTTTGCCTCGACGGGTGGGCGGCGCTCTACCGCGCACCCGGTCGCGACGGTGGCGCGATGAGCGCCCCTGGCATCCGTATCCTGGGCATCGATCCGGGCCTTCGCATTACCGGGTTTGGCGTCATCGAGTCGGGGCCGTCCGGCCTGATCTACGTGGCCAGTGGCCGGGTACGTTCACCCGATGCGGGCGAACTGCCCGAGCGGCTGGCGGTGATCCTGCAGGGTGTGCGCGAGGTCGTAGCCGAGCATGTACCCGACAGGGTCGCCATCGAGAAGGTGTTCGTCAATTCCAATGCGCAATCGAGTCTTGCGCTCGGGCAGGCGCGTGGCACGGCCATCTGCGCGGTTCTGCTATCGCGATTGCCCATTGCCGAGTACACCGCCTCGCAGATCAAGAAGTCGGTGGTGGGGCAGGGGCAGGCGGGCAAGGAGCAGGTGCAGGAAATGGTGCGGCGGCTGCTGGGTTTGCCGGTGGCCCCCGGGCCGGATGCTTCCGATGCCCTGGCCTGCGCCATCTGTCACGCCTATGCCGGGCAGGCAGCGGGCGCACTTCTGGGCAACAATGCGCGCGCCAGGGTGGCCGGCACGCGGGCGGCAACGCCCGCTGTCGGGTTCAGCATGCGACGCGGGAGGGTCACGCTTTGATCGGACGCATACGGGGGGTGATCCTGGACAAGGCTCCGCCTCAGGTACTGATCGATACCGGCGGTATCGCCTACGAGGTCGAGGTGCCGATGAGCACCTTCTACGTGCTGCCGGCCACGGGCGAGGTCACCACCTTGCTCACCCATTACGTGGTGCGCGAGGACGCGCATCTCCTCTATGGCTTTGCCAGCGCCGCCGAGCGGCGCACTTTTCGCGAACTGCTCAAGATCACCGGCGTCGGTGCGCGCATCGCACTGGCCGTGCTCTCGGGCATGTCGGTTGATGAACTGGCCGCTGCCGTCATTGCGCAGGAGGCCAGCCGTCTGGTGCGGGTGCCGGGCATCGGCAAGAAGACTGCCGAGCGCTTGCTCCTCGAACTCAAGGGACGGCTCGATGCCCCGGCAGGTGTGGTCTTGAATCCGGCCACCGGACATGCGGTCGAGGCGCTGGGCGCCAACGACGATGTGCTGCGCGCCCTCCTTGCGCTTGGCTATGTCGAGCGCGAAGCGCTGGCGGCGATCCGGCAGTTGCCCGCCGATCTGCCGCTGGCCGACGCCATCCGGCGTGCGCTGCGCCTGCTTGCACGAGCCTGATCAGGGCTGTGTTTGAACAAGAAATGTTCTGTTGCATGACCGGTGCCAGGACCACCCCGCCCGGTTCGCGACCGAGGCGTGTGGGCTCCACGACCCGTGGGATACTGCGCCATGGCCATTGAAAATGATCGCATCGTGTCAGCTGCGCCGCGCAGCGTGCAGGAGGAGGCGTCCGAACGCGCCTTGCGGCCGCGTGCCCTGGCCGATTACGTCGGTCAGCCCCGCACCCGCGCGCAACTCGAAATCTTCATCGAGGCTGCTCGGGCGCGCGGCGAAGCGCTCGATCATGTGCTGCTCTTCGGGCCGCCCGGCCTCGGAAAGACCACGCTCGCACACATCATCGCCTATGAGATGGGGGTGAACCTGCGCCAGACCTCGGGTCCGGTCCTCGAGCGGCCTGGCGACCTGGTCGGTCAGCTCACGAATCTCGAACCCAACGATGTCTTCTTCATCGACGAGATCCATCGCCTCTCGCCGGTGGTGGAAGAGGTGCTCTATCCGGCACTCGAGGACTACCGGGTCGACATCATGATCGGCGAGGGGCCGGCGGCCCGCTCGGTGAAGCTCGAGCTGCCCCCCTTCACGCTGGTGGGGGCAACCACCCGAGCCGGCATGCTCACCAACCCCTTGCGTGACCGTTTCGGCATCGTCTCGCGGCTGGAGTTCTACTCGGAGGGCGACCTGCAGAAGATCGTTGCCCGTTCGGCGCACCTGCTCGGTTGCGATCTGTCATCGGATGGGGCGATGGAGATCGCACGGCGTTCGCGCGGCACGCCGCGCATTGCCAACCGGCTGCTGCGCCGGGTGCGTGACTACGCGCAAGTGAAGGCCGGTGGCAGCATGAATCGCACGGTGGCCGACGCGGCGCTCACCATGCTCGAAGTGGATTCGCAGGGGCTCGATGTCATGGACCGGCGTCTGCTGCTGGCGATGATCGAGCGCTTCGATGGCGGCCCGGTGGGTGTCGACAGCCTTGCCGCCGCGGTGGGTGAAGAGCGCGAAACCATCGAGGATGTGATCGAGCCCTTTCTCATCCAGCAAGGCTATCTGCAGCGCACCCCACGCGGGCGGATTGCAACGATGATGGCCTGGCGCCACTGCGGGCTGCCGGTGCCTCCCGGCACCTTCGTGCCCGGTGCGCGGGCGCTGCGGGGCGGTACGCCGCAGGAGGATGCCGATCTTCTCGATGGCATCGATCCGCTGCCCGGTGAACAGGACAAGGCATGAAGTCTGGCATCAGTACCCCGGTGGCCGCCGCGCCCTTTTCGATCGATCTGCGCATCTATTACCAGCAGACCGATGCTGCGGGTGTCGTGTATCACTCGAACTATCTGGCCTTCATGGAGGCTGCCCGCACCGAGTATCTGCGACACCTTGGCATCGATCTGATCGTGCTGGCCGAGGAGGATGCTGCCATGTTTGTCGTCCATCACGCCGATGTGCGCTTTCGCCGTCCGGCGCGACTCGATGATCGGGTGCAGGTGACCGCAATGCCTCACCGCGTGGGCGGCGCACGCGTGGCGTTCCTGCAGACGGTGCTTCGCGATGGCCAATGTCTGATCGAGGCCTCGATCGAACTGGCCTGCGTCCATCGCCACCATTGGCGCCCGATTCCCCTGCCCCGGCGCGTGCGCGCCGCTCTGGAGACTGTCTCGCAATGAATGCTTCGGCTGATCTGTCCTTCGTCTCGCTCATCAGTCATGCGAGCCTGGTTGCACAACTGGTCATGCTGCTGCTCATGGGCGTGTCGGTGGCATCGTGGTACTACATCTTCAGCAAGATGCTGGCAGTGCGTCAGGCGCGTCGTGACACTGAAGCGTTCGAGCGTCTCTTCTGGAGCCGCAGCGATCTGAACGTGCTCTTCGAGGAAGGGCAGGCAGCACGCCACCGGGCCGGCACGCTCGAGCGCATCTTTCAGGCCGGGTTTCGCGACTTTCTGAAGTTGCGCGGGCAGCGTGCCGACGGTGGTGCCCTCGTCGACGGCGCGCGTCGGGCGATGCGAGCGACCTATCAGCGTGAATTGGATGAACTCGAGGCGCATCTGGCGTTTCTGGCAACGGTGGGGTCGGTGAGTCCTTATGTCGGGCTGTTTGGTACCGTCTGGGGGATCATGAACTCGTTCAGGGGTCTGGCCAATGTGAGCCAGGCAACGCTGGCCTCGGTGGCGCCCGGCATTGCCGAGGCGCTGGTGGCAACCGCCATCGGCCTCTTTGCAGCGATTCCGGCGGTGGTTGCGTACAACCGCTATTCCCATGACATCGATCGTCTGGCCATCCGTTTCGAGAGCTTCATCGAGGAGTTTCTCAACATCCTGCAGCGTCAGGCGGCGACCGAAGCGAGCCGCGGTCGCGATGCGCGGGGTGCGTGATGGCGCGCCAGCGGCGGCTGATGAATCAGATCAATATCGTTCCCTATGTCGATGTGATGCTGGTGCTGCTGGTCATCTTCATGGTGACGGCACCCTTCATGACACCGGGTGTGGTCAATCTGCCCAGCGTCGGCAA
>CAIKRR010000071.1 GCA_903829815.1 uncultured Pseudomonadota bacterium
CGCACTTCTCGCAGATGACGCCGCGGTGCTTGAGGCGCTTGTACTTGCCGCACAGGCACTCGTAGTCCTTGATCGGCCCGAAGATCTTGGCGCAGAACAGGCCATCACGCTCCGGTTTGAAGGTCCGGTAGTTGATGGTCTCGGGCTTCTTCACTTCGCCAAAGGACCACGACCGGATCTTCTCCGGCGAGGCAAGCCCGATGCGGATGGCGTCGAACTCCTCGTCCTGCGAGACCTGCTTGAATAGATCGAGTAGTGCTTTCATGCTTCGCTCCTGGCAGACAATGTCCGAGGGTGGGGCAAACGGTTTTGCGAGCAGGCTTGGATCAACGGCGTTCCAGGTCGATGTCGATACCGAGCGACCGGATTTCCTTGACCAGCACGTTGAACGATTCCGGCATGCCGGCTTCGATCTTGTGGTCGCCCTTGACGATGTTTTCGTAGACCTTCGTACGCCCGTTGATGTCGTCGGATTTCACCGTGAGCATCTCCTGCAGGGTGTACGAGGCACCATAGGCCTCGAGTGCCCACACCTCCATTTCGCCGAACCGCTGACCGCCGAATTGCGCCTTGCCGCCCAGCGGCTGCTGGGTCACCAGGCTGTACGGGCCGGTCGAGCGCGCATGCATCTTGTCATCCACCAGGTGGTGGAGCTTGAGCACGTGCATGTAGCCGATCGTTACTTCGCGATCAAACGCGTCACCGGTGCGACCATCAAAGAGGGTCGCCTGCGTCTTGGTGGCATTGAGCTTCAAGGCGTTGGTTGCTGGATCACCGGTCGGGAAGGCCAGATCAAGCATGGCGCGAATCTCGTCTTCCGATGCGCCGTCGAACACCGGCGTGGCAAACGGCACACCCTTGGACAGGTTGACCGCAAGCTTCATGATCTCGTCGTCGGTGAGACTGGAGACGTCTTCGCGCTTGCCGCTGTCGTTGTAGATGCGTTCGATGAAGGCGCGTACCTGCGCGAGGTCGGCATGGCGCTTCAGCATCGCGCCAATGCGCATGCCGATGCCCTTGGCCGCCCATCCGAGGTGGGTCTCGAGAATCTGCCCCACGTTCATTCGCGACGGCACACCGAGCGGATTGAGCACGACGTCACAAGGCGTGCCATCGGCCATGTGCGGCATGTCCTCGACCGGGACGATACGGGAGATGACACCCTTGTTGCCGTGACGGCCGGCCATCTTGTCGCCGGGCTGGACTCGGCGCTTGACCGCGAGGTAAACCTTCACCATCTTGATCACGCCGGGGGGCAATTCGTCGCCCTGGGTGAGCTTCTTGCGCTTGGCCTCGAAGCGGTGATCGAACTCTTCGCGCAGTTTGGACAGACTGTCCTTCAGCGACTCGAGCTGGCCCTGGGTGTCTTCATCGGCGAGCGAGATCTCGAACCAGAAGTAGCGCTCGAGTCCGTCAAGGTACTGACTCGTGATGGTGTCACCCTTGCCCAGCTTGTTCGGACCCTTGGCAGCCTTCTTGCCAACAATCAGGCGCTCGATACGGCCAAAGGCATCGTTCTCGACGATACGCATCTGGTCGGCGAGGTCTTTCTTGTAACGCTTGAGTTCATCGTCGATGATCTGCTGGGCACGCTTGTCGCGTTCGATACCCTCGCGAGTGAACACCTGCACATCGATGACGCAGCCGGCAATGCCCGAGGGCACCCGAAGCGATGTGTCCTTCACATCGGAGGCTTTCTCGCCGAAGATGGCGCGCAACAGCTTTTCTTCCGGCGTGAGCTGGGTTTCACCCTTGGGGGTGACCTTGCCCACCAGCACATCGCCGGCCTGGACCTCGGCACCGATGTACACGATGCCCGAGTCATCGAGTCGGCCGAGTTGGCCTTCCGACAGATTCGAGATGTCGCGTGTGATTTCCTCCGGCCCGAGCTTGGTGTCCCGCGCGACAACGGTCAGTTCCTCGATATGAATCGAAGTAAACCGGTCATCGGCCACCACACGCTCCGAGATCAGGATCGAATCCTCGAAGTTGTAGCCGTTCCAGGGCATGAAGGCGACCAGCATGTTCTGGCCCAGTGCGAGTTCGCCCATGTCGGTCGATGCACCGTCGGCAATCACGTCGCCTGCAGCGATCTGCTCGCCAGGGGTTACCAGCGGCCGCTGATTGATGTTGGTGTTCTGGTTGGATCGGGTGTACTTGATGAGATTGTAGATATCGACCCCGACCTCACCGGCGATGGTCTCGTCGTCGTTCACGCGAACCACCACACGGCTTGCATCGACATAGTCGACACGACCACCGCGCAGCGCGGTGACCGCAGTGCCCGAATCCACCGCAGCCGTGCGCTCGACACCGGTACCCACGAAAGGCTTTTCAGGACGCAGGCACGGTACGGCCTGACGCTGCATGTTGGAGCCCATGAGCGCGCGGTTTGCGTCGTCGTGCTCGAGGAAGGGAATGAGCGACGCAGCGACCGAAACGATCTGCGCCGGCGCAACGTCCATGTACTGGACGCGATCGGCAGTCGCGAGCGTGAACTCGTTCTTGAAACGGCAGGAGACCAGCCCGTCTTCGAGGCGCCCGTCAGCATCGAGGGCGGCGTTGGCCTGGGCGATCACGTAGTTGCCTTCTTCGATCGCCGAGAGGAAATCGATCTGGTCGGTCACGCGCCCGTCACTCACCTTCCGATAAGGCGTCTCGAGGAAGCCGTAGTCGTTGGTCTGCGCGTAGAGCGCGAGTGAATTGATCAGGCCGATGTTCGGACCTTCTGGCGTTTCGATCGGGCACACACGACCGTAATGCGTCGGGTGCACGTCGCGCACTTCGAAGCCGGCGCGTTCGCGGGTCAGGCCGCCCGGTCCAAGTGCCGAGACACGCCGCTTGTGCGTGATTTCGGACAGCGGATTGGTCTGGTCCATGAACTGCGAGAGCTGCGAGGAACCGAAGAATTCCTTGATCGCAGCCGAAATCGGCTTGGCATTGATCAGGTCATGCGGCATCAGGTTGTCGCTCTCTGCCTGCGACAGACGCTCCTTGACGGCGCGTTCGACGCGTACCAGACCAGCGCGGAACTGGTTCTCGGCCAGTTCGCCCACCGAGCGCACACGCCGATTGCCGAGGTGATCAATATCGTCGATGTCGCCACGACCGTTGCGCAACTCGACCAGGATGCCGATCACGGCCAACAGATCGTCATTCGAGATGGTCATCAGGCCCAGCTCATCACGGGCACCGACGCGGGCGTAAAAGCGACGCAGCCAGCCCGGCGTCTTGTCGTCAATCTTGACCGGATAGGCACGCCGATTGAACTTCATGCGGCCAACGCCCGACAGGTCGTAGCGTTCTTCAGCATAGAAAAGACCGTTGAACAGCGCCTCGACCGCATCTTCGGTCGGCGGCTCGCCGGGGCGCATCATGCGATAGATCGCGACGCGTGCATGCCACTGGTCTTCGGTTTCGTCGATGCGCAGGGTCTGCGAGATGTAGGCACCCTGATCCAGGTCGTTGGTGAATATCGTGCGAATGCTCTTGATGCCTGACTCGCGCAATTGCGCGAGCAGCTTTTCGGTCACTTCATCGTTGGCGTTGGCCACCACTTCGCCGGTCTCGGTGTCGACGACACGGTTGGCGAGCGTGCGACCGAGCAGGAAGTCTTCGGGCACCACGACCTGACGCACCCCTGCGGCCTCGATGTCGCGGATGTGCTTGGCATTGATGCGCTTGTCCTTCTGGACAATGATCTTGCCCTTGGAATCGGCGATGTCGAAGCGGGCCATCTCGCCACGCAGGCGGTCGGGCACCAGTTCGAATTCGATCGACTCGGCATTGATCGAGAAGGCCTCGAAATCGTAGAAGGTCTCGAGGATCTGCTCGGGGTTCATGCCGATCGCCTTCAGCAGGATCGTGATCGGCATCTTGCGTCGACGATCGACGCGGAAATAGACGTAATCCTTGGGGTCGAATTCGAAATCGAGCCATGAACCGCGGTAGGGGATGATGCGCGAGGAGAACAGCAGCTTGCCCGAGGAGTGGGTCTTGCCACGATCATGCTCGAAGAACACGCCGGGGGAGCGATGCAACTGGCTCACGATCACACGCTCGGTGCCGTTGATGACAAACGAACCGGTGGTTGTCATGAGCGGAATCTCGCCCATGTAGACCTCCTGCTCCTTCACCTCCTTGACCGTGGGCTTGGGCGCCTCCTTGTCCATGATGGTGAGGCGCACCTTGGCGCGCAGGGGGCTTGCAAAGGTGAGCCCGCGCTGCTGGCACTCCTTCACGTCAAAGGGTGGCTCGCCGAGGGCGAAGCTCACGAACTCGAGTCGCGCATTGCCCGAATGCGAGGAGATCGGGAATATGGACGTGAACGCCGCCTGCAGGCCTTCGTTCTTGCGTGCAGCAACCGGAGATCCTTCCTGGAGGAAAGCCGCGTAGGACGCGATCTGCGTCGCGAGGAGATACGGCACCTTCAGCACGCTTGCCCTCTTGGCAAAGCTCTTGCGGATGCGCTTCTTCTCGGTCGAGGAGTACACGGTGGTGGACGTCATGGAGGCTCCGGTTCAGGGTGCTGACTGCGTTCGACAGACAAAAGCAAGTTCGCCCGCCTCATCCCGGATCTGACTTCGGGACAAAGCGGGCAGGAGCGCCAGCGCGCAGCAAGTGCGCATCGGCTGCCCCTTCATGCGACTACTTGATCTCAGCCTTGGCGCCAGCCTCGATCAGCTTCTTCAGGACGGCGTCGGCATCAGCCTTCGATACGCCTTCCTTGACGGGCTTCGGTGCGCCGTCAACCAGGTCCTTCGCTTCCTTCAGGCCGAGGCCGGTCAGTTCGCGCACAGCCTTGATCACGCCTACCTTCTGCTCACCGGCTGCAAGCAGCATGACGGTGAATTCGGTCTGCTCTTCGACAGCCGGGGCAGCGGCAGCGGCACCCGGGGCAGCCACGGCAACCGCAGCAGCGGCAGCAGAGACACCGAACTTCTCTTCCATCATCTTGATCAGCTCGGAGATCTCGAGGACGGTCTTGGCGGCGATTGCATCCAGGATTTCAGCGTTGGAAAGTGCCATTGTGTTGCTCCTAGTTAAGTACCTGCAGGTATTGCATCTCGAATCGGTCGGGTTCGCTGGCCCGCCCTGCACCATCGGTCGACGTGCAACCCCGAATGGGGGCCCACGCCCACCGGTTGGCGGTCAGGCAGCAGCGGATTCCTTCTGGTCGCGCACCGCAGCCACGGTGCGGACGAACCGCGCCGGAACCTCGTTGAGCGTCGACACGAACTTCTGGATCGGGGCGTTCATCGTTGCCATCAACGTCGCGAGAAGTTCCTCGCGTGACGGCATCGTTGCCAGCGCCTTCACCTCGGCAGCCGAGATGACGGCACCGGGCATGGCACCACCCTTGATCACGAACCGTTCGTTCGTCCTGGCAAAGTCGATCAGAACCTTGGCAACGGCAACCGGGTCGGCAGAAAGGCCATAGACCAGCGGACCGACAAGCTTCTCGGCCAACGGCTCAAATGGCGTTCCCTGCACGGCGCGACGCGCGAGCGTGTTCTTCAGGACCTTCAGGTATACCCCCGATGCCCGTGCCTGCTTGCGCAGCGCGGTCATCGACCCGACTGTGAGACCCCGATATTCCGCAATGACGATGCCCTGGGCCTGCGCAACAGCTGCGGAGACTTCCTTGACAATCGCCTGCTTTCCTTCACGGTTAAGACTCACGGCCTACCTCCATCAAACGGAAACGTGCCATCCACCCACCGTCACAACCGGAAGGTTGCAATCGGGGCAGCGGGCACGAACTCCAACACGGCGACCTTTCAATCGGGACTGGCAGGCACTGCTCAAGCCGTTCAAATCCTTCATTTGGGGACCGCCATCTGCGCAGGTTCGTGATGCGGTGCAAGGAGAACCAGAAGTTCACCTGACACTGCACCATCCATTAAGCGGTATTGCACCTGCGGTCTTTGACAACCCCGCCGCCCGGTCGTCAGTCAAACTGCACCGACGACCCGGACAACGGGCCCAAAGTTCATTGCGCCCTCAGCCGGACGCGCGCCCGTGATCAAGCCTGGGCAGGCGCGTTCACACTGGTGATATCCACGCGCACACCGGGCCCCATCGTGCTCGAGAGCGAAATCTTGCGCAGATAGACGCCCTTGGACGTCGCCGGCTTGGATCGGTTCAACGCCTCGATCAGTGCTGACAGGTTCTGGCGCAGCTGGTCAGGCGAAAACGAGACCCGACCAATCGTGCACTGCACAATACCGCCCTTGTCAGCCCGATACTGGACCTGACCGGCCTTGGCATTGCGCACGGCTCCCGCCACGTCCTGGGTCACCGTGCCGACCTTGGGGTTCGGCATGAGACCACGCGGACCCAGGATCTGGCCCAGGGCACCGACGACACGCATCGTGTCGGGGCTGGCGATCACAACATCAAAATTGAGGTTACCCGCCTTGACCTGCTCGGCGAGGTCTTCCATGCCAACGATGTCGGCGCCGGCAGCACGTGCTGCCTCGGCCTTTTCACCCTGGGCAAAAACCGCCACACGAACCGACTTTCCAGTGCCTGCGGGCAGCACGACCGATCCGCGCACGGCCTGATCGGACTTTTTGGCATCAATGCCCAGATTGACGGCGACATCGATCGATTCGTTGAACTTGACCGTCGAGCCCTTCTTGACGAGTTCGAAGGCATCGGCAGCGGTGTAAGCCTTGCTGCGATCGACCAGATTGGCCAGAGCCTGCTTGCGTTTGGTTGGTTTCATGTCAGAGTCCCTCTACCACGATGCCCATCGAACGGGCGCTTCCGGCAATTGTCTGCACCGCAGCCTCGAGATCCGAGGCGGTGAGATCGGCCATCTTGGTCTTGGCGATTTCTTCGGCCTGGGCACGGGTGATCTTGCCGATCTTGTCGGTATGAGGACGTGCGCTGCCCTTGGTGATCTGGGCTGCCTTCTTGATCAGCACAGTCGCCGGCGGCGACTTCAGAATGAAGGTGAAGCTCTTGTCTGCGTAGGCAGTAATGACCACCGGCAGCATGAGCCCGGGTTCCATCTTCTGGGTCTGCGCGTTGAACGCCTTGCAGAATTCCATGATGTTCAGGCCACGCTGGCCCAGTGCCGGACCGACCGGTGGGCTCGGGTTGGCCTTGCCTGCAGGGATCTGCAGCTTGATGAGACCTACGACCTTCTTTGCCATTGTGGCTCTCCTGTCGGGTTCATGCGCACGAACAAGGTCGTGCTCCCCGTGACTGCCCGGCGGAAACGCCGCCGCGACCTGCAACCATCGTTACCACCGATCCGGGTTCAGGCCTTTTCGACCTGGCCGAATTCAAGATCAACCGGCGTCGCACGCCCGAAGATCGTGACCGATACCTTGATACGGCTCTTGTCGTAATTGACTTCCTCAACCGTGCCGTGAAAGTCGGTAAACGGACCCTCCTTGACACGAACGGCCTCGCCCACCTCAAACAGCACCTTGGGCTTGGGCTTTTCGACCCCTTCCTGCATCTGATGCAGGATTTCGGCGACTTCCTTGTCGGAAAGAGGCGGCGGCTTGCGGCCATGGGCACCGCCGACAAAACCGGTCACCTTGGCGGTATTCTTCACCAGGTGCCAGGCCTCGTCTTCCATCTCCATCTCGACCAGCACATAGCCAGGGTAGAACTTGCGCTCGGAGATGCTCTTCTGTCCGCCCTTCATTTCCACCACTTCTTCAGTGGGGACGAGGATCCGGCCGAACTTGGACTGCATGTCGGCACGGCGAATGCGGTCCTCCAGCGCGCGCTGGACTGACTTCTCGAAGCCCGAGTAGGCATGTACGACGTACCACCGCATCTTGAGTCCTGTCAGAGGAGATTCAGAACTGCGACTGCGACCTGACGGTCGCTACCGTTTCCAGCCCAGAATGACATCGTAGATACTCCACTCGAGGGTCTTGTCGACCACCCAGAGGAAGACTGCCATCAGGACCACGAAGCCGAACACGGCTGCCGTAGTCTGGAGGGACTCCTTGCGCGCCGGCCAGGCCACCTTGCGGGCCTCGACGATCGACTCGCGTGTAAAGGTGCGCAGACTGCGCCCACTCTGCGACGTCCAGCCGGCAGCAAGCGCAGCGGCAATACCGGCCAGCACCATACCGAAACGCAGCCAACCTGGCTGACTGCCATACACATAAAACGCCGCCAGCCCGGCTACGAAAAGGAGCACCGCGGCCACGAGCTTGATGCGATCGACCATCATCGGTTGCGCTTGCATTCAGATTTTGACCATACCGTATTCGTTGCAACCAGCGGTGTCACCGCGACGACCGGGGCCTGGAGCCCGCACACCAGACCTTTCGTGTGCTTTGGCAGGGGCAGAGGGAATCGAACCCCCAACCTTCGGTTTTGGAGACCGACGCTCTGCCAGTTGAGCTATACCCCTGCTGTGCGCACTGCTCTGGCGAGGCCCGCCCGATGGCAGCGCCCTCAGGCGGTGCCATCACGCAGACTCGAGTCCTATTCGATCACCTTCGCGACGACACCGGCGCCCACGGTCTTGCCACCTTCGCGAATCGCAAAGCGCAGGCCTTGCTCCATCGCGATCGGCTGAATCAGCGTGACCACCAGCTTGATGTTGTCACCCGGCATCACCATCTCGGTGCCCTCGGGCAAC
>CAIKRR010000072.1 GCA_903829815.1 uncultured Pseudomonadota bacterium
CGTCGGGGCCGATGGCCAAACGACGCGGTCGTGCAGCCGGGTTGGGCAACACGTATTCAGTGATCGCAAGCGTGCGCGGGTCGATGCGCCCCACCTTGTTGGTGCCGAATTGCACGAACCAGGGAACACCCTTCGAATCGACCTGTATGCCGTAAGGGCGCGAGGCGGCCGTCGGCGGTGCAATCAGACGGATATCGCCCGTTTTCGGATCGAGTCGACCCACACGGTTCCCTACTTGCGAGGTGAACCAGAGGACGCCCTGCTGATCAAAGACGAGTGAATGCGGATCACGTACCGCAGGATCGGGCAAGGGGTATTCGGTAACCTCGCCCGTGCGCGGATCGAGCCGGCCGATCAGACCTAGAAAGTTGCCGGTGAACCAGATATTGCCCGCCCGATCTTCAATCAGCCCGTGCGGGGCCGTCTGCGGCGACTTCATGGGGAACTCGCGCGACTGACCGGTGGCCGGATCGATACGCCCCATGGTGTTATTGAGCTGCGCCGTATACCAGAGAGCACCGTCACGCGTTGCCAGCGGATCGTGAGGACGAGAGCCGGGCGTGACCGCAGGCCACATGCGGATGTCAGCCTTGACCGGGCCGTCGACCAGCACAGCGGGCGGACGCGGGCGTTCGGGAAACGAGGCAATCAGGTAATCACGAACCGTATTCACCTGATCGGGCGGAATCGATGCCCCGAAATTGAGCATCATGCGCATGACCGTATGCCAGCCCTCGGGGGTGTAGCCGGCGCCGAGCCGCTCGATCGCGTGGCAACCGCCGCACCTCTCGCCGACGATCATCTTGCCCGGTCCCTCAGGCAATACGAACGACTGCGCGCACACCATGCCCGGAAGAACGGATGCCAACGCCAGACTGGTCATCACGATCGCGCGCGAGAGGCTCGCGCGCGGACGGTGCAGCGATGCAGTAACGGACACCCTCGGGGTGGCCGCGTGAACAGCACCCTTCATGGAAAGACGGTTGTCATGCATGGGTCAGTCCTCGGACAGGTTTTCCTTCAACGTACGACCGGTGTACTCGCGCCTGAATCGGCCGCGTCGCTGCAATTCGGGAATGAGCAGATCCACGACATTGACAAGATCATGCGGCGTGGCGTGAGGGTGCGAAATCATGAAGCCACCCCTTGATCCCCCGGCCTCGAAGTGCTCTTCGAGGTAATCGGCCAATTGTGTCGGGGTGCCGGCAATGGTGCGGTCGTAAGCGGTGGCAACCTTGAGACCCTCGGCAAAGAAATCGCGTCGGCTGACCGTATCGCCAGGCCCGACATCATCAGCGAAACGCGACACAAGACTCACGGGCGACGCGCCGGTAGCCTTGATCTGCTCGGCCAGTTCATGGGGCGAAAAGCGCTCTTCGAGCGTCGAGAAGTCCCAGCCGATGTTGTGCGACAGATAGGCACCGACCGCCTCCTCCGGAATCATCTCGAGCAGACGCTCGCGTCCGGCGATGGCCTCGGCCTCGGTCTCGCAGACAATGAGTGCGGCATTGAAGAGAATGCCCACCTTCGCCGGATCGCGACCTTCGGCCACGAGCGCCTCATCAAGCGCAGCACGATGGCGCCGCTTCTGATTGAGGGCCAGGCCGGACGCGAACACATGATCGGCGAAATGCGCCGACGCACGGATACCGCGAGGCGATCCACCGGCCTGTACCAGTACCGGGTGCCCCTGGGGGGACGGCACCGTGTTCAAGGGGCCGCGCACGTTGAAGAAGGTGCCATGGTGCTCGATCGGACGCACCTTGGTCGGGTCGGCCATCACGCCCGATTCGCGATCCCAGATGAAGGCATCCGGTGCCACGCTGTCCCAGAGTGCCTTGCACACGTCGACGAACTCCTCCATGCGGTCATAGCGCGCCCCATGCTCCATCAGTTCGTCAAAGCCGTAATTGGCCGCATC
>CAIKRR010000073.1 GCA_903829815.1 uncultured Pseudomonadota bacterium
GGCACTGCGCACCCGCGCCACGCCCTGGCGGTCGCGCCGCTCGCTCACCCGGTAATTCCACTCGATGCCCTGCTCGAGGGCCGAGGCCGAGAGGTTCGAACTCCCCACATAGGCCACATGCTCGCGCGCTTCGTTGAGCAGGAGGTAGGCCTTGGGGTGAAAGCTCGTGCCCCGGGTCTCGAAGACACGCAAGGCCACCTGCCCGGGGTGCAGCGTCTGCAGATCAATGAGTTCATTGAGGGCATCGGGGTCGGTGATGCCCAGGTAGTCACCCGTGAGGAGGCGCAGCCGTCCGCCTCGCGCAAGCAGTTCTTCGAAGTGCGGATGCACGCGCGCAACGCCGCTTCGTTGCACGAAGGCGACCGCAATGTCGATCTGGTCGGCTTCTGCAATGTCCTCTTCAAGCCGTGGCAGGAGCGGGTCCGTGCCACCAGTGGTGAGCATCACCTCGCGAGGGTCGCTCGACGTGGCGAGGGGAGCGGGTAGCGGCGTCGGGGCGGCTGGTACCCTGCTCGTCGGCGCCGGTGCTTTCGATGCGGGCGCAGCCGAATCGGCTGCCGGAAAGTCCTGCGCGGGCGGCGCATCGGCTGCGTAGTTGCCCTTGCCTGGAATCACATGGCGTACGCCGCCCCGCGGGTTGGCCACATCACCGGTACGGCGCGGAATCACGTGCAGGTGCAGGTGCGCGATGGTCTGTCCGGCTGCCTCGCCGCTGTTGACCCCGAGGTTGAATCCATCGGCCGGATAATGCCGCAGGATGAGATCACGGACGAGCGAGATGGCATCGGTGATCGCGGCCTGCTCGGCCGCTGTGGCATCGAACCAGGTAGCCACATGACGATGCGGCACGATGAGGGCGTGGCCCGGTGTGACCGGAAAGCCATCCCACAGCGCACATACCAGCGGCAGACGCAGAAACACCCGACCCGGCTCAGGGCTGCAGAAGGGGCAGTGCTCGACGCCATGGGGCGGCGAGTGTCGTACAGCGGAATTGGGCATGCCTTGAGGAGCCCGTTCGGGAGGCCGGTGGGTTATTTAACCATCCAGGGGGCTCAGGGGGTGAGACGGCGGGCCCATCGGATAAAGTGCGCGCAACAGGATGACCGCTATCCTCAGCTGAAGGAGAACCCCTCATGAACCTGCACCAGATCGACTGGAGCACGATGGAATGGCAACCGGTCCGCGAGGGCGTCGATCGCAAGGCCTTCACCGGGGCGGGCGCCACCGTGGCGCTGCACCGGCTGATGCCCGGCCACAAACCGAGTCCGCACCAGCACCCGCACGAACAGATCGCCTACATCACCGCTGGGCGCATGCGCTTTCATGTGGGCGACACCGTCACCGAGTTGGGGCCGGGCGGGCTGCTGCTCATCCCCCCCAACACGATGCACTGGGGTGAGGTGATCGGCGACGAGCCCGTACTCAATGTCGACATCTTCAGCCCGGCGCGGCCGGAGTACGTCACCGGCGGATGACGGCTGTGGCATGCCCGGACAGGCCTCGCTCCGGATTCCGAGCGGCGGCATCGAGCCCTACGGATTCTTTTGGCGCGATTTGCAAGATCGCACCATAACGTCGGCGCAGCGCACTCACGACACGTCGGGCTGATCACCCGTCACGGACACCACACCCACGAATCCATCACCAGGGTGCAGTGCGGAATCGGCAGAGGCTTCGTGCGAACGGCGCCAAACGGCAGTGGCATGCCCGGGCAGGCCTCGCTCCAGACTTTCAGTGCCGGGTATACATCGTGCAGGTCATCGGTGAAATGGTGCGCGCGCAGTACCTGGTCGAGTGTGGTACCCGCTGCACGGCAGATCTCGTGCGCTGCTACGAGG
The DNA here is from genome assembly GCA_903829815.1 of uncultured Pseudomonadota bacterium. Classification (GTDB taxonomy): domain Bacteria; phylum Pseudomonadota; class Gammaproteobacteria; order Burkholderiales; family SG8-39; genus CAIXPL01. The sequence continues at coordinate 1,839 of CAIKRR010000073.1, forward strand.
ATGGCCTGCATCTGACTGCGGGCACCCGCCCCCATGTAGCGCGAGCCGCTGGCCGCGCGTACCGTGGGCAGCGCACCGTCGGCATCCGCGGCATGCAGCCCTGACAGGCAGAGCAGGTCGCCAGCGCGCACCGCAGCGGGCCCCAGACGCATCGCCTCGGACGCCGGATGTTCGATGATCTGCTTCGAAATGGCGCCACCGTCACGGACACCGAAAATGTTGATCTCGATGATCGACTGGGTCAGTGCCAGGCCCGAGGTGGGCACCACGGTCAGCGCACAGGGATTGCCCTTGAAGTGCGCGTTCCAGACATCGAGAAACTCGGGCAGATCATCGATGTTGGTGAGATACACCTGCGCCTTGATGGCATTGGCCAGTGAACTGCCACCGGCCTTCAGACCAGGCTCGAGACGTGACTTGATGAGGAACTCGGTCTGCAGGCGAATGTCCGTGCCGTTCCAGATGGCATTGGGCGCGCGATAGGCGGGTGCAGCAATGGCATCCATCGCCTCGTTGTTCGGCATCTGACCCGCGACGAAGACGTAATCGCCCGACACGATCGAAGGCACGAAGCCTGAGTGCGGGGGCACAGGTACATCGTCGGCACGCGCATCGCGCGGTGCGCGGTCACCGCCTGGCAACACCGCCATCATCGAGATGTTCATCGCCGCGCCATCGGTGAGCAGTTCTTCCATGAGAACGCTCGTACTCGGTGGCACCGCCGAACCGAGAATCGCCTTGCGGGCGCGCTGATACGGGTTCACTGCAATCGCATCGGGGTAGTACTGATCGACCCGGACAATGTGCTTCAGGTCACTGCCTTCGGCCTTCACCATCGAGAAGAGCCGATCGAGGATGTAGTTGGCTTCCCGAAGATGGCGCGGCGGATTGCCCAGTGGCAGGCCGGGCTTGCCCGCCACCGAGGGCGCCAGACCCCCGCCGAAGTCGGTCGCTTCGTGGCCGGTAAAGAAGAGCCAGTTGCCCGCGCGCACGCCCTGGGCGTACTGAATGTCGCTCGCGCCCCAGCGCGTCGGTGCAAGATGCTTGATCCCTGCCATGACATCGACCCCCTTCGTTGAATGCATGTGTGACGGGTGGATAGCGCATCAGACGGATGACTCGCGCCCGCCCCCGCCGGCAATGCCGTTGCGTTGACACTAAGGCAGTCCTTGCGTAAGTTCCTTCGTACGCAAAGCCTGCTGTCGCGCCTTGCAGGTCGTGTACTTCGATCTGATCGCGGTCCAACCTTGTGGAGTCGAGTGTGCTGGAGATGCACGGTGTGCGCAAGACATACGAGACCGCAAGCGGCGCGTACCTTGCACTCGATGGCATCGATCTCAGCATCGGCCGAGGCGAATTCTTCTGCCTTCTCGGCCCCTCGGGCTGCGGAAAATCCACGCTGCTCTCGCTCCTTGCAGGCTTCGAGCAGCCCACGCAGGGTCGACTGCATTTCGATGGCACCCCCATCTCGGGTGCGGGCCGTGAACGCGTGGTGCTCTTTCAGGATGCCAACTCGGCCCTGCTGCCGTGGCTCTCCGTCGAGGAGAACATCCGCTTTGCGCTACGTCTGCGGCGCGTCGCCCGCGGCCAGTGGGACGCCATCACGACGCAGGTACTCACGATGGTCGACCTCGATGCGCATCGCACGAAGTTTCCGTCGCAACTCTCCGGCGGGATGCGCCAGCGTCTGCAGATTGCGCGCGGACTGGCCGTCGACCCGGCCGTACTCCTCATGGACGAGCCCTTTGCCGCGCTCGATGCACTCACGAGGCGTCGCATGCACACGGTGCTGCTCGATATCTGGCAACGCACCGGTAAGACCATCGTGTTCGTCACCCATGACATCGCC
>CAIKRR010000074.1 GCA_903829815.1 uncultured Pseudomonadota bacterium
CACTGCCAGGCTAGCTTAACGAAAAACCCCGATCAGCAATGGTCGGGGAATTTTTATGGCGGTGCCTCTGTTGACCGCCCCTCTGCGGCCAACTCCAGCGCCGCTTGCTCGAGGCCCCAAGCAAGGGGCTCTTACCCATTGACTGTCAAATCGTCTGTCCAGTTATGAGCGAGTCAAGTCAACCCGTATTGGGTTCACGCAAAGGCATCCCTGCTTCGGTACTGGCAGGATTCTTCGAACCGATTCCTGACAAGACCCTCATCCACATCACGCAGGACTGGGTCGATGAAGCGATGCGCGGATCGCGGCCAGTCGATCTACTGGATCCAGGGATTCGCCAACCCGAAGCCGGGTTCATGGCGCGATACTTCTCAACCTCCGGAACGACCGGTGAGGCCAAGCTGATAGGGATCACCGCCAGCCATCATTCACGTTGCGTCTATTCCCGTCCGAACCGCTCCTGGGTCGGCTTGTTGGAAGCTCCACGATTTTTGCTGGTCTATGACTTTACCGCCGAGGCCCTCTACCGGTCGGCGTGCGCCAGTCTTGTAGCTGGGGGTACAGTAATCTTTGGTACCCCGACTTTTGAATGGATGCTGGCAAGCAAAGCCAACGTCACCTGGATGTTGCCGGCCGAGTTGGCGCCCATTGTGCAAAGTTTACCTGCCGAAGGCACTAGGCCTGCACCCATTCGCCTCGTTACAGGAGGCTCTCATATATCTGCCGCGCTGCGCCGGGACTTGTCGCGTGTGGCAGCGGACGTGGTGGATCTGTATGGGTCGAACGAGAGTGGTGAGATCGCTTGGCGGCGCGCCGACGGAGCGTTCACGCCTTACCCGGATGTGGAGGTGGCGATCATCGATCGAACGGGGCGGCCTGCGCCGCCGGGTGAGGCTGGTGCCATTGCTGTGCGCACGGATACCCTCGTTGCCGGGTATCTCGGAGATCGAGCAGAAGGCCAGCAAAATTTCAGCAACGGCTGGTTCGTCACAACTGACCTCGGGGTCCTTGAATCGGATGGGACGCTCCGGGTACTGGGAAGACGCGACGACCTGCTCAGTCTGTCGGGTAGAAAAGTCTCGCCTTATCCGATCGAGGAAGCGATCCGCGAAGCACTCGGAGGCGTTGAGGTCGTCTGCGTCGATCATGCCGACCCGGGAAGCCTGATGACCATCCTCGGGGTGGCAGTGCGTATGCCGCAAGGCACTGACGCCGACACCTTCCGGGCGCGCGCGGCAGACCTCAGTTTTCGCGATTACCCAGGTCCCATTCGATATCGGCTTGTCGATTCCTTCCCGGTAACCGCAGCCGGAAAGCCCGACCGACGCGCGATTCGACGTTTATTCAATACGCCCGACTGACGTTCGAAGGTGCAATCCCTCGAGGGTCAGTTCTCCTCGCTTCGTAACCACGCCTCGACCAACGTCCAGGTCACCGCAAGACAGACCGGACCCACGAAGAGCCCGACCAGGCCGAAGGTCAGCAGACCGCCGATGACGCCGGCAAAGATCAGCAGCAAGGGCAGTTCTTCGGCGCCGCGCCTGATCAGCAATGGCCGCATGAAGTTATCGAGCGTGGAGATCAGACCGCTCCAGACCAGGAGTGCCACGGCCCAGCCGCTGTTGCCCTGCCAATACAGCCACCCGGCCGCAGGAACCAGAATGACGAGTGGCCCCAACTGGGCGACGCAGGCCACGAAGATGACCGCCGCAAGCAAAGGAACGTACGGCACACCTGCAATCGCAAGCCCCATGGCTGCAAGCACGGTCTGCGCAAGGGCGGTCAGTCCGACGCCCATGGCAACCCCTCGAATCGCCTGTCCGGCCAGACGCACCAGGCGTTCGCCCTGAGGACCGCCGAGGCGGCGCCCGGCCGTGAGTGCCTGAGCCATCGCATGCTCCCCGTCCAGATACAGAAGTGCCGCCAACGCAATCGTCAACAGTCCCTGCAGTAGCACGTAACCGAGCCCCCCCAGTTCCCCGAGCAGCCAGCGGCCCATCTTGCCGGCCAATGGCGCAGCCTTGACAGCCAGGTCCCTGGCACCCAAGTGAACGAATTCATTCCAAGCGCTCGCCAGCTGTTCTCCCAGGACAGGCAAGGTCGAAACCCAGGCAGGTGCTGGCGGAACATCCAGATCGCCGAGATTGCGCGCGATTGCGAGCAAGCCATCGGTGCTTCGCAGCAGTTGCGAGACAGCCATGACGAACGGAATGACGAAAAAAATGAGCAACAGGCCCGTCATGACGCCGACCGCAGCGCGCCGACTGCCCCCGAGGAACCGCTGCAGCCGCACCAGCAGCGGCCAGCTCGATACAACCAGCAATATCGCCCAGAGACAGGCCACAAGAAAGGGACCCAGCACCCACAGCGAGCATGCGACAAGCGCGCCGATGACCAGCATACCGGTGACGATACGGGTCGTTTTCTCGACCGAAGCGCCGTCACTCACCGGACACAGTCCTTTTCGTAGCGATGGAGCTCTTCATCGGTGGGTGTCGCATTCTGTGCTGTGCGCCGCACCAGATCGTCACAAGTCGTTTCTGCACGCTCGGGCGTCATGACACCGCCAATCGGGGCGGGCGCAACAGCGTCTGTCGCAAGCTGCGCGGGCGCTTGGGCCGCCGGCGAAGCAGCCGATGCAAGGGCAGCGGGTGCGGCAGGCCGCGCGGGCAGCCAGGCATCCGTGGAAATCCACAACGCAGAGGCCAGCAGAAATACCCCCACCAGAGGGGTCCAGCCCAACGTAGCAGAAAGGCCACGGCGACGCCCCGTACCCACCGAGAGGGCATGCTGATCCAGAGCTTGTGATTCGTCTCTCCGTGCCGCAGTTTCAGCGGGAGAGGCTACTGCCGGCAACGCAGACGAAGCCCCTGAACTTCTGAGCAAGCGATTGAGCTGTGTCGTAACAGGCGCATCGTAAAGGGACCCGAGTGTGCTGGAAGAAGGCACGGACGCTGGGGTCGAAAATCGGCTGTTCGCGCCCGTCTTCGAAAGATCTGTTGCGCCAGACGAATGGGGGCTGGCCGGCGTCGCCGTGCCTCGGTCAAGAACACGCGAAGCGGCAACGGGAAGTGCCCCGCGAGGCGCGGCGGGCCGCTCAGGTTTATGCGCTGCCATGGCCACGGTCGCCGGTGACCTGTGGCCAGGCAAGCCAGCAGCACCTGCCCCAGAAACGGGTAGATCAGGGCGAGCGTCAGATGCAGCGGCGTCTGGATCCAAGGGCGTCGGGTTTTCGTAGTCAACCAGCGTGAGGCGGCCCGCAACGGCAGGCGTGCCCTCGCCCTCGGTGCCGCCAATAAGCGCTCTCCACAAGGCGATGGACTGTGGGCGGTGCTCTGGCCGTATGGCGAGCCCGGCATCGATCGCGCTCAGCAATTGGTCGGTGTACCGACCGCGAGCCAAGGTGGCGAGGGGCTGCATCGGATCGCGCAGCAGTCGCGTTGGCGCCGCTGGCGGCGCCATGCCGGATATGAGGTGATAAAGCACTGCGGCCAGGCCATAGATATCGGTCCAGGGGCCTTGCCGCGCGAGAATGTCGCCGACATCTCCATACTGTTCGATCGGGGCATACCCGGGTTTGACAAACGCGGTGAGTTTCTGGGTAGCGCTGCCAATCACATGGCGTGCAGCACCGAAGTCGAGCAGAACGGGCTTCAGGCTGTCTTCGGTGAGCAGGATATTGTCGGGTGCAAGATCGCGGTGATAGCACTGCGCGGCGTGAAGTGCGTCCAGGGCGGCGAGCACGGGCGAGAGAAACTGCCGGAAGAACCAGACCTCATCGTCACAGGGCAGTGGCTCGCGGTTGGACTTGGCACTGATCCAGTCGGCGACCAGTGACCCGCGGTAAAACGGCATCACGATGTAGGCGGTGCCATGGTCTTCCCAGAACTGGTAAACCCGAACCACGTTGGGCAGGTCGAACCGTGCCAGCAATCGCGCTTCGTTGACGAAACTGCGCAATCCAAGCTCGAAAGTCTCACGGTTGCCGTGTCGTACCGTGACCCCGAGATGCGCATCGCGAACGGCCAGCGACGACGGCATGAACTCCTTGATGGCCACTTCTCGACCCAAGGTATGGTCTTGCGCCAGATAGACAATACCGAAGCCGCCCTCTCCGACCACCTTGATGATCTCGAACTCGCGCAGCCGGGTGCCCACCGGCAGCGCGTTGCCACGCGATGCTCCAGAGTCCCCCGTGTACCTGGGGGCGAGCGCTGTCTTGGCTATGTCGTTGTCACTCATGATCGGGCCGATTTTCTTCCAATCATACCCGCGACGCTCCGATTGTCGATTGCCAAGGCACCGAGTTGTCACAGGCGATCGAAATAGGCACGCTCCAGCCGGTCGGGGTCAACGCCCTGAGCTCCAGGCAGATGGGCGGTAATCTTGCCTTGCGACATGATGTGAATGTCGTCGGCCAGCGGCAGGACGAGATGGCTCATCTGGTCGGCAATCAGCAGGCTGAGCCCGGCCTGGGCAAGGTCCTCGAGCGCGGCAAAGAGCTCCAGGGCAACGGCTGGCGCCAAGCCCAGCGTAGGCTCATCGAGAAGGAGCAATTGTGGCCCCGCGGCAATGCCGCGACCCAGCGCCAGCATCTGCTGTTCGCCGCCCGAGAGAAGACCCGCCGGCCGATCCCGCAAGGGAACAAGGCGTGGAAATCGGGCAAGCAAGCGCTCCAGATCAGCCGCCGTGATACCGCCGCGTGCGGTCGCGCCTAGCCGCAGATTGTCCACGACGCTCATGTCGGGAAAGATCTGCCGGCCTTCCGGTACCAGCACGAGCCCTCGCCTGGCCCGCTCGAAGGCCGCCGTCCCCGCGAGTGACTTGCCGTGGAAGAGAATCGCACCGGCGGTGTGCGGAAGAAGCCCGCTCAGTGTCTTCATGAGTGTCGACTTCCCTGCGCCGTTGGCACCGAGGATGGCGGTGACCGACCCGGCGCACATCTGGATGCTGACGCCCTGGATTACCCCAATGGCGCCGTAGCTCGCGGCGACCCCATCGATGGACAGCAGCTGGGGCACCGACACGCGACCAGCGGCCCCCTGGTCGCGCCGGCGGCTTGTATGGACGGGATCCGATGTGCCCAGATAGGCCTGCTTGACGCGCGCATCGTCCGCAACAGCCGCTGGGGTGCCCTGGGCGAGGGGGCGCCCTCCATCGAGAACGTACACCGTCGAGGACGCGCTCATGACGACACGCATGTCGTGCTCGATCAGAAACACAGCGATCCCATGCTGGGCGATGTCGGTCAGCACCTTCACCAGAACGACCTTCTCGCTCCGGGACAGGCCTGCACCCGGCTCGTCGAGCAACAGCACACGCGGACGGGCGGCCAGCGCGCGAGCCAGTTCGACCAGCCGACGATCGACATGGGGGAGGGCGCCCGCGGGGATATCGACTGGGCCCCTGTAGCCGACTTCGCGGAGCAGGGCACGGGCAAGCCCTGCGCCGTCCACTGGCTCGCGCCGGGTGATTCGCCCTTGCGTGAGTGCTGCCCGCACGTTCTCCAGGACGCTGAGATCGTCGAAGAGTTGCGTGGTCTGGAATGTTCGGACGATGCCAGCGCGTGCGCGCTGATGCATCGCTGCCGGGCCAAGGCCTGCTGCACCGAAATCGATGCTGCCACCGTCGGCCGAATAAAATCCGCAGACCAGATTGATGAAGGTGGTCTTGCCGGCACCATTGGGCCCGATGAGCGCCGTGATCTCGCCCGGCGGAATATTGATTGAAACGCCTTCGAGCGCACGATTGCCGCCAAAGCGCTTGTCCAGTGCCCGGCACACGAGACCTGAGGGCAGCGGTGGCCTGAGCCAAACCGCTGCCCTGGAGTCTGCGTCTCTTGCGTCTGCCGTGTCGGCAGGGTCGGCAGGGTGGCCCGGGTTGGCGGATGCCTCGCTTCCTCCAGCGCTGCGGCTTGAGGCTGTGATCAGACCTGCCAGGCCGTGCGGCAACAGTCGCAGCACGACAAAGAGCAGCACGCCGAAGAACAGCAACCGGTACTCCGCGAGCCCTGAGAACAGTTCGGGCAGCAGAACCACGATGCAGGAGCCCAGAATCGGGCCAAGCGGGTGCCCTTCACCACCAATCAGCACGATCAGCACGAAGGTGATCGAAAGGAAGAACGGAAACGATTCCGGACTGATGAAGCTGGTCGATGAGGCGAGGAGCGCACCGGCCAGTCCTGTAACCGCCGCTGACAGACCAAATGCCAGGGCGCGAACGAGCACCAGATCGACGCCGATCGATCGGGCGGCCACTTCAGAGTTGCGGGTAGCACGCATGAGAAGACCGAGGCGACTCTGCCGCAACCAGGCGAAGGCCGGCACGGCGGCAAACGCGAGTCCGACTTCGAGCAATGTCAGTGCGCGTGGTGACAGCGGTTTGCCAAAGGGTTCGGGCGTACCGATGCCCGAGAGCCCATTCCAGCCGCCGGTCAGATCCTTCCAGTCGGCAATACCCTGTTCCACGACAAAGCCGAAGGCAATGGTGACCATCGCCAGATAGGGCCCTCGCACGCGCAGGGCCGGGATCGACAGGCAGGCACCGACCAGGCCGGTGAGAAGCATGCCCAGGAGACTTGCCGATCCATAGCCGATGCTCAGGCGGCTGGCGAGGATCGTGGGCAGATAGGCGCCCAGTGCCAGAAAACCGGCATGGCCCAGAGACAATTGTCCGGTGAGGCCCAGCATGACGTTGAGTCCGGCGCCCACCAGCGCACTGGTAGCCGCGACGCCCAGAATGTAGATCTGATAGTCGTTGCCCAGTGCTGCAGCGCCCAGTGCGGCGACCAGCAGCAGCACCCCTGTGATACCGCCTCTGTTCATACCTTGAGCGCCACGGCACGGCCGAAAAGGCCGATCGGTCGGACCGCCAGCACCACGATGACGAGCACAAATGCGATGAGCTGCGCGTAAGTTGAACCCACCCAGGCGACGATCAATGCTTCGGCGAGACCTAGCGCGATGCCGCCCAGCATCACGGACCAGGCGCCGCCGATCCCGCCAAGGATGGCGGCTGCAAACGCCTTGATGCCGAACATCGTACCCATGCCTGCCGACACGGTGTAGAGCGGTGCGATGAGAATGCCGGCCACGCCGGCAAAAGCCCCGGAGACCGCGTAGCTGAGCGATATGATGCGCGAGGGGTCGATCGCCATCAGTTGGGCTGTGGCCGGATTCTGCGCCACGGCGCGCAACTCGCGGCCCAGACGCGAACTGCGAACCACCCAGGACAACACCGCAGTGATCGCCAGGCCCGCCAACGGAATCAGCACCTGCAGTGCGGTGATGCGCAGGCCACCGAGGTCAAAGCCGATGTCGGTGAGCGGGCTGCGCAGGCCGCGCGGGTCGCGCCCGAATGTGAACAGCACCAGATTCTCGATGATGAGCCCGACCGCTATCGTGGCCATCAGCCATGATTCCGAGCCGCGCTTCACGAAGGGGCGCACGGCAGTACGCTCTACCAGCATGCCGAAGGCGGCACAGATCGCTACCGCGACGAGCATGGCCGCCCATGCAGGCCAGTGCAGGTGGTTGCCAAAGGCAAACACCAGAACGGCTCCGAGCATGAGCGGCACGCCTTGGGCGAAGTTGACCGTACGCGAGGTGGCATAAGTCACGTAGTAGCCCAGTGCTACCAGGCCGTACATGCATCCCAGGCCTGCGCCTGTTACGAGAGCCGATCCGAACGCGGCAAAATCCATCTCAATCCCTGCCTCCCGGAGGTCAGCCTGGGGCCAGCCGGTGGCCAACCCTGTCGAGCACCAAGCCTTTCAATTGCCACGCGATGCGCAAGGTCGTTCGACCCTGCGCCGCTGCTCACTTGACCGGGACGATGCGCGGACCGTCGTACTGCACCATCACATAGTCTTCCGGTGCCAGACCCTCGTGGTCGGTCGGCGAGAAAGGACGCTTGTAGGTCTTGATCAAGCCCGCGTACTGATCAAGATCCTCCATCGCCTTGCGGATCATATCGCCATCGGTCGACCGCGCCCGCTCGATGGCCAGTCCCAGGAGGCGCATCGCGTCGTAGGCGTTGGCTGTTCCGACCGGGGCCATCACGTCAGCGGGTCCCTTGACGCCGTAGCGGCTCATCAGTTCGGCCATCACCATCTTGCCGGTCTCGTTGGGCGTGGCAAAGAAGCTGTAGGTCTGCACGAAGTGCGCATCGCCGGCGGTAGCACCCACCAGTTCATCGAAGCGCCCGCCCGAGATACCCCAGTGCGAGACCACCGGCACCTTCCAGCCCATGCGCTCACGCGACTTCATCATCTGGGCACCGGGTGCTGCATTGGCCACCAGGATCAGTGTGTCGGCACCGGCACTGCGCAGTCGCGCCAACTGCGGCGTTACGTCGACATCGTTCATCTCGATCTTCTCGACCCCGGCCAGCTCCACCTTTGCTGCGGCAGCGGCTGCCCGCAGTCCCTTGTCGTTCGATTCACCCCAGGCATTGTTCACCAGCACCAGGCCGGGTTTTCTGGCCCCGAACCGGGTGCTTGCATAACGGATGAGTGCGACATCGACCAGGTCGTCCTGAGCCGAGACGCGAAAGACGTAGTTCGGATTCGCCCCGTTGACGGTGATGCCGGTACCCGCCGCCCAGACCGAGATGAACGGCATCTTCGACTGATTCGCGATCGGTACGATGGCCAGCGAGACCGGCGTGTCGATGCCGCCAAACACCGCACTGACCTTTTCGCTCGAAATCAGTTCGCGTGCTGCGGCAACGCCCTTGGGCGGACTCGATTCATCGTCACGTCGCACCAGAACCACCTTGCGGCCCAGCAGACCGCCGCGTGCATTGATCTGATCGATGGCAATGGTGAGGCCACGCGTGATTGCCTCGCCCGACTGGGCCGATTGCCCGGTGAGGGCTGCCACCAGCCCCACCTTGATGTCCTGGGCCATCGCCAGCGGCGTGAGCAGGCAAGCTGCAATGGCCACTCCGAGGGTGCGGATCCGGATTGCGTACGAGGCGTGGGACATGAGGAAATCTCCGTGGTGCGTGAGGTGATGCCTCAGACCACAGCAATCGCCGTGCCCATCGAGGCAGATGCGGCGATGCAACGCCTGGCGCGGCCGCGACCCGGCTCAGTTGCCTGTCCTGTCTCCAGGCCGGCTGGTACGCCTCTTGCGCTCCCCCACCCATATGCGCGTTTCCAGGAGATTGCACGATGGCCCGCACCATTCCCGTGATTGATCTGTCCCCTTACTTCAATCCGGAGCGCAGTCCGGCCGCGCTCAGGTCGCTGCTGGACACGGTGGACGACGCCCTTTGCGACCTGGGCTTTCTGTGCATCAAGGGCCACCTGATTTCGGCCGAGGTAATTGAAGCGACCCAGAACGAGGCCATCCTCTTTTTCGATAGTCCCGAAATGCACAAGCATGGTGCATTGGCACGCCGCCATCGTTCGCGCGGCTACACGGCGCTGGGCGATATCGCGCTGAGTCATGCCATGCCTGCAGGGGACCGCGCTTTGCCAGCAGACTTGTTCGAGCGTTATCGAATCGGACCATTCGACCTGCCCGACGACGACTACCACCGCTCGCGCAGCCAGACCGTCTATGCGCCCAACGTGTGGCCGACGGCGCAGCCCGCGTTCGAGCCGACAATGCGTGGCTACTACCGGGCGATGAGCGAACTGTCGCGCGACTTGATGCGGATCTTTGCCCTCGCACTCGATGTGCCCGAATCATGGTTCGACCGGCAGATCGATCGCGAGATGTCATCACTGTGCATCAATCACTATCCGGCGTTGCGGGCTGAACCGGCGCCAGGACAGTTGCGGGCCGGCCCGCACACCGATTACGGCACCCTCACGATCGTGGCACCGACCCAGGCGCCAGGCGGACTGCAGGTGCGCCTGCGTCAGGGCGAGTGGGAAGATGTTCAGGTCGAGCGCGGCACTTTTGTCGTGAACATCGGCGACATGATGGCGCAGTGGACCAATGACCGCTGGGTCTCGACGCTTCACCGGGTGGCCAACCCGCCGGCCGACCTTGCAGGCTCCAGCAGGCGACTGTCGCTGGTGTACTTCCACCAGCCCAACCCCGACACACGCGTCGAGTGCATCCCATCATGCAAGGGCGATGGCGTACGTTACGAGCCCGTTGCGGCCGGGGATTACATTCTGGACAAGATCGCCGCACACTTTCCGAAACCGGCCGCAGACCCCGTCGCCCCGGTCGTGGGGGTTTCATCGTGAGGCCTCTGGCGACCCATGGTCGGTATGGTTACAGCGGGATCGGCGACCGGCCCGACTATGTGTTTCCTGGCGGCAAGCGCCTTGCGATCCATATCGGTTTCAATATCGAGCACTTCGAGTTCGGTCAGGGCCTCGGTGCGAACCTTGCACCGCCAGCGCCGCAGCCCGATGTCCTCAACTTTGCCTGGCGCGATTACGGCAACCGGGTGGGCGTATGGCGCTGCCTTGATCTGTTCGAGGCCTTGAAGCTGCCCCTGGGGGTCCTGATCAATACCGCGCTGTACGATTACTGCCCCGAGGTGGTGGCGGCCTTTGTCGCCCGCGGCGACGAGTTGATCGGTCACGGGCATACCAATGCCGAGCGCCAGGGCGATATGGACGAAGCCACCGAGAGGGCCCTGCTGCTGGCCTGCCGCGAACGCATCTGGCAAGCATCCGGCGTAGCCCCGGCAGGCTGGCTCTCCCCCTGGATCTCCGAGTCGATGCACACGCCGGATCTGCTCGCCGAGACGGGCTATGGGTACACGCTCAACTGGTGCCATGACGATCAGCCGCAGCCGATGCGCACTCGTTCCGGTCGCACACTGTGGTCAATCCCGTATCCCCAGGAGCTGAACGATATCCCGATGATCATCGGCCGTCAGATGAATGCGAGGGACTTCGCCGACATGATCGTCGATCAGTACGAAGAGATGCGCCTGCAGTCGCTGCAGCAGCCTCTGGTGATGGGTATCGCCCTGCACCCCTATCTGATGGGACAGCCCTACCGACTGCGGCACCTGCGGCGTGCCTTGCAGCATCTGGTGGCGGGGACCGAGACCTGGTTTACGACCCCGGGCGCAATCTGGCAGTACGTCATTCAGCAGGAGAGTGGCCCGCAGTGATGCGGTTGACAGGGGCCCGTCCTCGGGCGGGGCGGCTGGCGGGTGCCGAAGGTCATCGCGCCGGCTGACATCAATCCTTGCAGCTCTGTCACAATCCTGTCATGAGGGGCATAAGAGAATGGAGGCCTGATTCATCATCGCCCGATCGGGAGTTTCCATGAACCTTGCTATCGTCCTGCGCAGTTGCTCTGCCAGCCTGCTGGCCGCCTCAGTCCTCGGTGCTGCGGCCGGCCCCAACGTCGCGCTGGCTGCTGACATCCTGGGCGCAGGTGCCACCTTCCCAGCGCCGATCTATGCACGCTGGGCTGACGCCTATTCGAAGGCCACCGGCAACAAGCTCAATTATCAGTCGATCGGTTCAGGCGGCGGCATCAAGCAGATCATCGCCAAGACCGTCGATTTCGGTGCGTCCGACATGCCGCTCAAGCCCGAGGACTTGGCCAAAGACGGGCTGATGCAGTTCCCGACCGTCATTGGCGGCGTGGTGCCAGTGGTCAATCTGGCGGGCATCAAGCCCGGTGAACTGCTGCTGACAGGCGCGGTTCTTGGCGATATCTACCTGGGCAAGATTACCCGGTGGAATGACAAGGCCATCACCGACCTGAATCCGAAGGCAGTACTCCCGGCCAGCGAAATCGCCGTGGTGCGTCGCGCCGATGGCTCCGGAACGTCGTTCATCTTCACCAATTATCTGTCCAAGGTGAACCCCGAGTGGAAGCAGAAAGTCGGTGAGGGCACAGCGCCGCAGTGGCCGGTTGGCCTGGGCGGCAAGGGTAACGAAGGCGTTTCGGCGTTCGTACAGCGGATTCCCGCTGCCATCGGCTACGTCGAATATGCCTATGCCAAGCAGAACAAGATGACCTATGTCCAGTTGCGCAACCGTGACGGGCAGACAGTTGCGCCCGATGACGAGACTTTCAAGGCCGCCGCTGCCGGGGCCGACTGGACGAAGAGTGCCTTTGCCGAAATTCTCACCGATATGCCAGGCAAAGCCAGTTGGCCGATCACGGGGGCTACCTTCATCCTGATGCACAAGAGCCAGGCCAAGCCGGAACGTGCTGTCGAGGTCCTCAAGTTCTTCGACTGGTCGTACCAGAATGGCGACGCAATGGCGACCGAACTCGATTACGTCCCCTTGCCCGATTCGCTGGTCGCGCTCATCAAGAAGTCGTTTGCCGACATCAAGGATGCGGGCGGCGCTGTGGTCTATACAGCGCGCTGATACGAACCAGCGTCGTTCCCGGGCCAGAATTGAAGTCCTGGCAATGGATAGATGCCTCACCGGAGGTCGATGATGGCGGCAGGGGAAAAACCCGCTGGTGAGGCTTTGGCTGGCCGGCACCTGGCACGCACGCCGATGGCGATTGCTCATGCCCGGATCGATCGGCTCTTCGGGTGGCTCACGCAAGGCATCGCTGCGCTGGTGCTTGCCCTGCTTGCCGGCATCATCGTGTCACTGGTCGTTTCTGCCTGGCCATCGATCGAACGCTTCGGATTCGACTTTCTCACCTCGACGGAGTGGAATCCACCCAAGGAGCGTTTCGGTGCGCTAGTCCCCGCCTACGGCACCCTGGTCACATCGATCATCGCTCTGGTGATCGCGGTGCCGGTGAGCTTTGGCATCGCGCTCTTTCTCACCGAACTGAGTCCTGTCTGGCTCAAGCGTCCGCTGGGTACGGCCATCGAACTGCTGGCCGCGATTCCGAGCATCGTCTACGGCATGTGGGGGCTGCTGGTCTTCTCGCCGCTCTTCGGGGAGTATGCGCAGCCTTGGCTGGCCGCCACACTGGGGCGCTTGCCCCTCATCGGTGGGCTGTTCTCGGGACCACCGATCGGCATCGGATTGCTGTGCGCCGGGATCATTCTCGCGATCATGATCATTCCATTCATTGCATCGGTCATGCGAGATGTGTTTGAGCTGACTCCGCCCTTGCTCAAGGAGTCGGCCTACGGTCTGGGAGCTACCACCTGGGAGGTGATGTCGGGGGTGGTCCTTCCCTACACTCGAGCCGGGGTGGTGGGTGGCATCATGCTGGGTCTGGGCCGCGCGCTGGGCGAGACGATGGCTGTCACTTTCGTGATCGGCAACACCAACATGCTGCAGAATTTTTCGCTGTTCCAGTCGGGCAACAGCATCACCTCCGCGCTTGCCAATGAATTTGCCGAAGCAAGTCCTGGCCTGCATACGGCAGCGTTGATCGAACTGGGCTTGATCCTGTTCGTGATCACCCTGCTGGTGCTGGCGGCCTCCAAGGCAATGCTTGCACGCATGGCAAGATCTGAAGGTGCCGCCGCATGAATATCCGCCTGCGCCGGCGCATGGTCAATGTGCTGGCACTGTCCGCCTCATTGGCTGCCATGGCCTTCGGCCTGGCCTGGCTTGTTTCCATTCTGTGGAATGTGATCTCCCTCGGTATCGGTGGCATCAGTGTCTCGTTGTTCACCCTCGAGACGCCGCCGCCGGGTGCGAGCGGTGGCCTGGGCAATGCCATCGTCGGCAGCGTGATCATGGTGGGCCTGGCGACGCTCATCGGCACGCCGATCGGCATCCTGGCGGGCATCTATCTGGCCGAGTACGGCAGGCGCTCATGGCTCGGGTCGGTGACGCGCTTCGTCAACGACATGCTGCTCTCGGCGCCCTCCATCGTGATCGGACTGTTCGTCTATGCGATCGTGGTGGCGCGATTTGGCGGGTTTTCCGGATGGGCTGGTGTGCTTGCGCTCACCCTGCTCCTGCTGCCGGTCGTCGTTCGAACCACGGAAAACATGCTGCTGCTGGTTCCCAACAGCCTGCGCGAGGCCGCGATTGCCCTCGGTGCGCCGCGTTATCGGGTGATTTCCGGCGTGACCCTGCGCGCCGCGCGCGCAGGTGTCATCACTGGCGTGTTGCTCGCGCTTGCCCGCATCTCCGGCGAAACGGCGCCCTTGCTCTTCACCTCGCTGTCGAATCAGTTCTGGAGCTTCAAGATGAGTGAGCCGATGGCCAACCTGCCGGTCACCATCTTCAAGTTTGCGATGAGCCCTTTCGAAGATTGGCAGCGCCTTGCCTGGGCAGGCGTCTTTCTCATCACCCTGGGCGTTCTCCTGCTCAACATACTGGCCCGTACCCTGTTCAAGGATGAACTGAAGTGATGAACCTCCCAACGAACGGTGCCCGATCGGTCTCTGGCGGCCTGCCTCGCCACACGCTTGCGCAAGGCTCGGCGCCTGCGCCCTTGTCGGTTGCGCTCGGATTGAGAGACTTCAATTTCTATTACGGCAAGTTCCATGCGATCAAGAATGTCTCGATGGACATCTTCCGGAATCATGTGACTGCCTTCATCGGTCCGTCGGGCTGTGGCAAATCGACCCTGCTGCGCGCGCTCAACCGGATGTACGACCTGTATCCGGACCAGCGCGCCGAGGGGCAGTTGCTCTTTCATGGTGACAATCTGCTCGACCGGAGTGTCGATCTGCTCGATCTGCGCGCGCGTATCGGCATGGTGTTCCAGAAGCCCACGCCGTTCCCGATGTCGATCTACGACAACATCGCTTTCGGCGTGCGCATGCACGAGAACCTCTCTCGCGCCGAGATGGACGAGCGGGTCGAATGGGCGCTGAGCAAGGCCGCGCTCTGGGGTGAAGTGAAGGGCATCCTGGGGCGCAACGGCGCCACTCTCTCGGGGGGGCAGCAGCAGCGTCTGTGCATCGCGCGCGGCATTGCCGTCAAGCCGGAAGTACTGCTGCTCGATGAACCCACCTCGGCGCTCGATCCGATATCGACAGCCCGGATCGAGGAGCTCGTCACCGAGTTGAAGAGTGAATTCACCATCGCAATCGTCACCCACAACATGCAGCAGGCGGCTCGGGTGTCCGATTACACCGCCTACATGTATCTGGGCGAACTGGTCGAGTATGGCGTTACCTCGCAGATCTTCCTGAAACCGGCGAAGAAGGAAACCGAGGATTACATCACCGGGCGTTTCGGCTGACCCACGCTTGCATCAGGCGGGTGAACTCGGCGCGTGGTACCGCCGGGCTGTACAGAAAGCCCTGGCCGGTCTCGCAGCCCGCCAAACGTACCAGCGCCTCTTCGCTCAAGGTTTCGACGCCCTCGGCCGTTGTTTCCAGACCCAGACGCCGCCCAAGTTGAACGCTCGATTCCAGGATGGCGCGCAGGTGGGGCTCCTTGCCCGCACCGCTCACGAACGATCGGTCGATCTTCATCTCGCTGAAGGGTATTGCCGACAGTTGCTGCAGCGACGAGTAACCTGTGCCGAAGTCGTCGATGGCCAGGCCGAAGCCGCGCATGCGCAGGCGTGCCAGCCCGCCAAT
The DNA here is from genome assembly GCA_903829815.1 of uncultured Pseudomonadota bacterium. GTDB lineage: Bacteria > Pseudomonadota > Gammaproteobacteria > Burkholderiales > SG8-39 > CAIXPL01. Next base: position 15,406 of record CAIKRR010000074.1, read on the forward strand.
CATGCCGGGCAAGTTGCGCGTGGCCATGCTCTCGGTCAGTTCCAAGGTGATGCGATCCGTTGGTACCGCATGCTGGATGGCTCGCGCGCACAGCGCCTCGGCAGCCGATTCGTCATCGAACAGGCTGGCGCTCAGGTTGACTGACAGCGAAATCCGATGGCCCTCTGCCAGCCAGCACGCCAATGCCTCGAAGGACTGGTCGATGACGCTCCAGGTGAGGAGCCCCATCAGCCCTGCTGCTTCAGCCGAAGCGATGAACCGTCCCGGGGCGAGCAGCCCGTGCTGAGGATGGTTCCAGCGGGCGAGTGCCTCTGCGCCACACAGGCGACCTGAGGCGAGTTCGATCTTGGGCTGGTAGTAGGGCTCGAACTCGCCGGCAGCAAGACCGCGTCGAATTTCCTCGGCGTCCATGGCATCCGGTTGCGGTGAACGCAGCAGCTTGCGTGAGCTTTGGTCGAGCGTGTGCACGATGCTGGCCAGTTCTGCACGGTCGATCGGCTTGCGCATCGTTCCGGCAACATCCAGACCGCTGGCGGCCGCCATGTTACCGACCGCCGCGATGACCGACGGCGCCTGCGCGGAGAGCAGTACCACCGCGATGCCGGGGTAGTCGCGCGCCAGCCTGGACAGCATCTGGATCCCATCCATACCTGCCATATCGAGGTCGCACAGTGCCAGATCCACCGTTCCGGACGATTGTGCCAGCACCTGCAGCGCTTCGCTGCCATCGCTGGCTTCAAGCACCTGCACGAAACCGATCTGCTGCAGAACCGCGCGGGCGAGTCGTCGCTGGATGTCATCGTCTTCGATGACGATGGCATGCCTCAGGTTGACCAGTGGCCTGTCGGTCGCGCTGCGAGGCGGTGCGGGACGCGATGCCGGTTTCATCGTGACCTTGTGTCTGGCAGCGTCGTGTCTGGCAGCGTCAGGCCAACGTGCGTGGCGGCCGGACCGGTCGTGGTCGGCCCGCCAAGGTCGTCGCCGCAGACTGCAGCCCGTGTTTCATCGAAGAGGCGCCCCAGGTCGGTCAGCAGGGTTTGACAGACCGACAGATTGCCCTCGAGGGCGTGCTGTTCGATTCGCTGACACAGTGCGCCGGCTGGCATCATCGACAAGCTGTCAAAGGCGCCGGCCAACTGGTGCGCACCGGCCCGAAGCGCCGCCAGATCGGGCTTAGCCAGTGCCTCACCCAGAGCAGCCACTCGGCCCGGCTGGACCCGCAAGAAGAGCGCGAGCAATTCCTGCAACAGCCCCTCATCGCCGTCGATGCGGTCGAGCAGACTGGCGCGGTCAAAGAGCAGGTGCATTCAATCATCCGGTCGGAAAGCGTATGCAGCGCGTCTGTTTGCCCTCGCCGGACCACGGTTCTCGCAAGCACTCGGCCCGGACCCCATGATGATAACAGCCGCGCAGCGGCCACATGATGGGTGGCAGGCGGCATAATCGCAGTCAGACTGTTGGCGATGTGGGGCTCGAACGCTTGAACCTGATCCTTTGGCGCCATGCGCATGCTGAAGAGGTGCCGCTCGGATGGGCCGGCCGCGATGCTGACCGGGCACTGACCGCCAAGGGCCTGCGTCAGGCCCAGCAGATGGCTGTATGGCTCGATGCGCGTTTGCCGCCCGACTGCGACATCGTGGTCAGCCCGGCGCTGCGTACTCGCCAGACCGCCGATGCCCTGCGCCGGCCCTACCGCCTGTGTCCGGCCATTGCCACGGGGGCCAGGGTCGATGATTTCCTGCACGCCGTCGACTGGCCCGCGGCGTCTGGCACCGTGCTGGCGGTCGGCCATCAGCCGACCCTGGGTGGGGTAGCCGCCCGACTCCTGGGCGGCCGAGATGGGCCCTTGGTCATTCAGCGAGCAGCGGTCTGGTGGTTTGCCGTGCGCGACGAAGGCGGAACCGCGTGTGTTGCCCTGCGCGCGGTGATGTCGGCCGACCTGGCAGCCTGACTTTTGTGGTGACTTCGCTCACCGATGTTGCCGCCGCAGTCCGCTCATGTCGCAGCCTGCCGATCGTTCAGGTGCGGGTGATCACCTTCAGCGGACAGCCGAACCGGTTCCACTCTTCGGCCTCCTGACGCAGATCGTACTCGGTCAATGGGTTGGCCTCGAGCCAGTCGCGAGGCACCGTGAGCAGGTGTGCGGCGCGCTCAGTCACCAGTCTCACTTCGGGCACCGGAGAGTCGCCGCGGCTGCGAAAGAGTACGGCCGCGATGCGCAGGCAGGCGAGCAGTCGCAGTTCGGTGGCGTTGCCGATGCTGCCTTTCATCTTGCCCAATTTGCCCGTGTGCCCCAACACCAGTGTCGCCAGCGCCGCCTGCTCCCGGCGCGAGAAGCCAGGCATGTCTGCATGACTCAGGATGTAGGCTGAGTGCTTGTGGTAGCCGTTGTGCGATATCGACAGACCGATCTCGTGCAGCAGCGCCGCCCAGCCAAGCAGCCGAGCATCGTCGTCGTCGGCTGCGCTGGCGTTGGTCAGTGCCGGGCGATCCCGATGCCAGATGTCCGTGGCGAGGCGCGCAACCCGCTCGGCCTGCAATGCGTCGACCCCGTAGCGCTGGACGAATGCGCGAACAGTCGATTCACGCATGTCCTCATGGCGGGTACGGCCCAGCAGGTCGTAGAGCACACCGGTGCGCAGCGCGCCCTCCGAGACGCTCATGCGCTCGATCGACAGTTCCGAGAACGCAGCGAGCATGATCGCCAGGCCCCCCGCCAGAACCGGTATGCGGTCGGCGCGCAGTCCAAGCAGACGCAGTTCGCTGCTGCTGCCCGCCTTGAGCAGGGCAGTGCGCAGCGCGTCGAGCCCCTGAGCAGTGATGCCCTCATCGCTGAATCGATTCTGCTCGAGCAGATCGGCCAGGGCGCGTGCCGTGCCCGATGAACCTATCGCCTCCGACCAGCCGCGGCGACGCAGTCCGGCCGAGACAACTTCAAATTCGCTGCGCGCGGCCAGTTCGGCTTCGCGGAACGCAGCACGGGTGTAGGTGCCATCACCAAAGAACCGCATCGAGTAGCCGACGCAGCCGACATAGAGACTCTCGAGTACTTCCGGGCTGTAGCCGTGACCGACGACCACCTCGGTCGAACCGCCGCCGATATCGACCACCAGGCGGCGCGCCGACCCGGGCTCCTGGAGGTGAGCGACGCCGAAGTAGATGAGCCGTGCTTCCTCGTGCCCACTGATCACCTCGACCGGAAAACCCAGTCGCTTTCCGGCCTCGACCAGGAAGGCCGGTGCATTGCGCGCAACTCGCAAGGTGTTGGTTGCTACCGCACGCACCGCGTGAGTGTCGAAGCCGCGCAGTCGTTCGCCGAACCGCTCAAGCACATCGAGAGCCCGTCCGATGGCATCTTGTGCGAGTGTCTTGTCGGCACTGAGACCCGAGGCGAGGCGGACCGGGTCGCGCAGGGTGTCGAGCGGGTAGATCTGACCGCCAACGACCCTGCCGATTTCCATCCGAAAACTGTTCGAGCCAAGGTCGATCGCAGCAAGTACCGAGGATTCCTTCATGGCCCCGATTGTACTGCCCGCTGCCTGGCCTGCACGCTGCCGCTGCGCGACTGCGCATGCGTAATCCAGTGCGCTGTCACAAAGCCGCGCAGGACAGACAGGGCCGGGGTCTGCTATACCTCAACTAAACGGCCGAGTCCACGAACCATGACCGATCAGCGCGCTTTGACATCCAGTGATGCCCAGCCTCGAATCCTGAACCGGGAACTCGGCACCCTTGCCTTCAACGAGCGTGTGCTCGCGCTGGCCGAGGATCCTCAGGTTCCGCTTCTGGAGCGCTTGCGCTATGTGTGCATCGTCTCTTCGAATCTTGACGAGTTCTTCGAGATTCGTGTTGCCGGTCTGAAGCAGGAGTTCCTGCACGACGCCCGTGCCCGCTCCCCTGACGATATCGCGCTGGCTGAACTCATGCAGCTGATCAGCCTGAGAGCCCGGGCCCTGGTCGGGCGCCAGTACGCGCTCTTCAACAAGACTCTGGTGCCCGAACTCAAGCGCGCCGGCGTGGCGATGACGCAGGGCGAAAACTGGACTGAAGCGCAGGAGTCGTGGGCACAGGCCTATTTCGAGTCGGATGTGCTGCCGGTGCTCACGCCGATCGGGCTCGACCCTGCCCACCCCTTTCCGCGAGTACTCAACAAGTCGCTCAACTTCGTGGTCGAACTCGAAGGCGTCGATGCCTTCGGGCGCGACTCCGGCGTGGCCATCGTCCAGGCGCCCCGCGTGTTGCCTCGGGTGATCCGAATCCCTTCGGCGGTGGCGCAGGTGCCTGACAACTTCGTCACCCTGGGTGCCATCCTGCGACGTTTCATGCCCCGCCTCTTTCCCGGGATGAGCGTGATCGCATGTCACGAATTCCGGGTCACCCGCAACAGTGATCTGTTCGTCGATGATGAGGAGGTGACGAACCTGCTCACGGCGCTGGAAGGCGAGCTTTTCGAGCGCCATTTCGGCGACGCGGTGAGGCTTGAGGTGACTGCTGGTTGCAGCGAGCGGATGGCCGGATTCCTGATGGAGCAGTTCGGCCTTGCCCCGGGTGATGTGTATCGCGTCGACGGCCCCGTCAACCTGGTGCGCCTCAATCAGATTCCCAATCTGGTCGATCGGCCCGAGCTCGAATTCGCGACCTTTCGACCCGGATTGCCCCGCGACATCCGTCGGTTCTGGAAGCCCGATATCAGTCTGTTTGCGCTGATTGCCCGCCGCGATGTCCTGCTGCACCACCCTTACCAGACCTTCCAGCCGGTACTCGATTTCCTGCGGGTTGCGTCGGTTGATCCGGCGGTCGTGGCGATCAAGCAGACGATCTATCGCACCGGGTCCGAATCGGCCTTGATGGAGACCCTGATCCAGGCCGCACGCAATGGCAAGGAGGTCACCGTCGTTGTCGAATTGAAGGCGCGCTTCGACGAAGAGACCAACATCAACTGGGCTTCACGACTCGAAGAGGTTGGTGCCCATGTCGTCTACGGGGTGGTCGGCTACAAGACGCATGCCAAGATGGTGCTGGTGGTTCGGCGCGAGGGTGCGCTCCTGCGCCGTTATGCCCATCTGTCCACTGGCAACTATCACATCCGGACGGCGCGGCTCTACACCGACTTCGGGCTGTTCACCGCCAATCCCGAGTTGTGCGAAGACGTGAACGAAATGTTCAAGCAACTGACCGGTCTGGGGCGCGCGAGCGAGATGCACCATCTCTGGCAGGCGCCATTTACCCTGCACGCTCGTGTGATGAGCGCGATCGCGGCCGAGGCGCAGATCGCGGCAGCCGGTCGGCCAGCACACATCATCGCGCGCATGAACGCGCTCCTGGAACCCCAGGTGATCGAAGCGCTCTATGCCGCATCGCAGGCAGGCGTTCGCATCGACCTCATCGTGCGTGGGGTGTGTGCACTGCGTCCGCAGGTGCCGGGTCTGTCGGACAACATCCGGGTGCGCTCGGTGATCGGACGTTTCCTGGAACACAGCCGGGTGTTCTACTTTCATGCCGATGGCCGCGACGATGTCTATCTCTCGAGCGCCGACTGGATGTACCGGAACTTCTTTCGCCGCATCGAGACCTGCTTTCCGGTGCTCGACCGCAAACTGCGCGAGCGGGTGATGCGCGAAGGCCTGCGCATCTATCTCAAGGACAGTGCCTCCACCTGGATCATGAGCGCCTCAGGCGACTACGCGCTGCCGGTGCGGGCGGCCGGCGCGCGTTCGCCTCAGGGCGAATTGCTGCGACTGCTGACCGCCGGGGCCGGGGCCGAGGGCGAGCAGTAGTCGATCAGTTGCCCGATTTCAGTCGAGTGGCGTGCTGTTTGCGAAATTTGGCCAGTTTCGGTGCAACGACCGCCACGCAATAGCCCTGATCGGGGTGGTCGCGAAAGTAGTTCTGGTGATAGGTCTCGGCCGAGAAATACGGCGCGGCCTCCACCACCTGCGTGACGATGGGGCGGGCGAAGACCCGCTCGGCTGCCAGTTCGGCGATGAGGGCTTGGGCCACAGCGCGCTGCTCGGCGTCATGACAGAAGATCACCGAACGGTATTGGCTGCCGACGTCGTTGCCCTGGCGGTTCAATGTGGTCGGGTCATGGATCGTGAAGAACACTTCGAGCACCTGGCGGAAGGTGAGTTGTGCCGGGTCAAAGCGAACGCGCACCACCTCGGCGTGCCCCGAGTCGCCGTTGCACACTTCTGCGTAGGTCGGATGCGCCGAAGGGCCCCCGCAGTAGCCCGACTCGACGTCAAGCACGCCTTGCAAGTCATCGAACACCGCTTCCAGGCACCAGAAGCAGCCTCCACCCAGAGTGGCGGTGGCGCTATCCACCCCGATGGCCGTGGACGAGTCTGAGCTGAGAATATCGGCAGGCATGGTGTGCTCGCGAAAAGTGGATCAATCGCGAGGGTAAACGGTCATTCAGGACCGTGCACGTCTGCATGCGCCGCTTGTCCATATGGCGCGTTTCTTGCTAAAGCTCACGGGGGAGTGTCTGCGGTATGCTGCCCTGTCGTCTGACTCACGGAGATTTTCAATGGCCCCGATGCTGGTGATGAACGCTGCCGCCGACCCCCGCGCCGCGCATGGTATCGCCGCTGGTTCCGCCGCCGCCGGTCCTGGTGGCGCGCTCGTGCCGATGCGCTTGAGCCGCCTCCTCGCTCTGCTCGGGGTCGTGCTTTTCGTTTTCGCGGGCTTCATGGCGGCGCCTGTCAGTGCTCAGATCAAGCCGCCGGCCAAGGTGCGGTATTCCGAAGTCGTCCGCTCGCTCCTCTATGCACCGGCCTATGTGGCGATATCGCGTGGGTACTTTCGCGATGCCGGCATCGACCTGTCCATGACCACCGCGCAAGGCGGCGACAAGTCAATGGCAGCCCTTCTGGGCAATGTGGCCGATATCGCGCTCATTGGCCCGGAGACGACGGTCTATGTGAGGAACAGCGAGTCGCCCACCAAGGTGAAGATCTTTGCCGGACTCACTGCCACCGATGGCTTTGTGCTGATGTCCCGGACCAGGCCGGTCTTGCCGTTTGACTGGAAGGTGCTGAAGGGACGCGACATTCTGGGCTTCAGGCCCGGCAGCACCCCGCTCCTGTACTTCGAAGCCGCGCTGCGCAAGCACGGCATCGACCCGGCACGTGATGTGAAACTGGCCAACAATATCGGCGTGCCGGCCCGTTTCGGATCCTGGCTCGCTGGCCAGAACCAGTACGCCATCTTCATCGAGCCCGACGCGTCACAACTGGAACTCGACGGCAAGGCCTTTGCCATCGCCTCGATCGGCGAGGAAGTCGGACTCGCCGATTACACGGCATTCATGGCTACCGAGCGATTCATTCGCGAGCGCCCCGAGGTGGTGCAGGGCTGGACCGACGCCATACTGCGTGCGCAGAAGTGGACCGAAGCGGCTTCGACTGCTGAGATGGTCAAGACCCTTGCCGAGTTCTTTCCCGGTGTGAACGCACCGACGCTGGGCTTTGCCATCGAGCGTTACCGTCGGACGCGCATGTGGAAGACTTCACCGGTGATCGATCCGGCGGCCATCGAGCGCTTCCAGGACATCCTGGTCCAAGGTGGTGTGCTCGAGCCGGCCAGGCGGGTGCGCTTCGATGATCTCGTTACCAACGAGTTTGCCCGCAAGGCAGTCAGCGGACGATGAACGACCGCGCCGCTGCAGCGCGGCCTCTGAAGGTCGAGTTGCGTGAGGTTGGTTTGCGCTATTTCGGGCGCGAAGGCGAGACCGAGGCCTTGGCGGGCATATCACTCGGTGTGGCCGAAGGTGAATTTGTCAGCATCATCGGTCAGAGCGGCTGCGGCAAGAGCACGCTGCTGTCGCTGGTTGCCGGCATCATGGCGCCAACCAGTGGTGCCATTCTGCTCGATGGCCGACCGGTTCGCGGGCCCGACCGTCGGGTGGGGTACATGCTGCAGCAGGACTATCTCTTCGAATGGCGAACCATTCTCGAGAACACGCTGCTGGGCGCACAGATTCAAGGGGTCGAGCCGCGTGCTGCGCGGGATCGTGCCGTGATGCTCTTGTCGCGTTATGGGCTCGGAAAGTTCATGGACCATCTGCCCCGCCAGCTTTCGGGCGGCATGCGCCAGCGGGTGGCGCTTGCCCGTACCTTGTGCACCGACCCCGATGTCGTCCTCCTCGATGAGCCATTCTCGGCGCTCGACTCACAGACCCGTATCGCGATAGCCGACGAAATCGCCGACATCCTGCGGCGCGAGGGCAAGACCGCGATTCTCGTCACCCATGACATCGCCGAGGCGATCGGTATGGCCGATCGGGTCATCGTGCTGTCGCGTCGACCGGGTCGGGTGAGATCCTCGCACCTGATCGAATTTGCCAGCGCAGGCGCGGCGCGCCCCAGCCCGATGCAGGCGCGCAACGCGATCGAGTTCAACGGCTACTTCAACCGTCTGTGGCAGGAGCTCGAAGTCCATGTCGAGGGCTGACCCTGGTGTCATCGAGCGGGCCGAAGCCGCTGCACCGAGTGCCGCTTATCGGCGCTTTTTGCGCGCGGAACGACGTGGGCACCTCTTCGTGCGGCTTGCTCAGGCCGGTCTGCTGCTTGTCTTTCTTCTCTTCTGGGAGTTTGCGCCGCGCTACGGGCTGGTGAATCCGATGTTCACCAGTTATCCCTCGGCCCTGTGGCCGACCTTCCTCGGCTTGCTGCATGGCACGGCCAATCAGCCCGGCATTCTCGAGCATGCCGCGTCGACCGTGGTCGCCACCGTGGTGGGCTTCAGCGGGGCGATGGTTGTGGGGGTCATTGTTGCCGCGGCACTGTGGTGGTGGAAGCGGCTCTATCGGGTGCTCGATCCGTTTCTGGTGGTAGCCAACGCCATGCCCAAGATCGCCTTCGTGCCGATCTTCTACATCTGGCTTGGGGCGACCTTGTCGATCTACGGCATGGCACTGGCCATCTCGGTGTTCATCACCATCCTCATGCTGCATGCGGGCTTTGAGGGCGTGGATGCCAACAAGGTCAAACTGGCCCAGACCTTTGGCGCATCGCGCTGGCAGGTGCTGCGTATGGTCGTGCTCCCCGGCAGCGTGCCAACCTTGATCGCAGCGCTCAAAGTCAATACCGGGTTGGCACTGGTTGGGGTCGTGGTTGGCGAATTCCAGTCGGCCAGCCTGGGGCTCGGCTACCTCATTCAGTACGGCAGTCAGGTTTTCAAGCTCGACATCGTCATGACGGCCATTACGCTGCTGGCGGTGCTCTCGGCGCTGATGTACCTGGCGATTGCCGCACTCGAGCGGCGCGTGCTGGCGCGTCGCTGAGCGCACCGCCGCGCTGCCAGTCAGGCACGAGGCGCCCGTTGCGCGCTATCCTACGGTCGCTTGGCCCGACCTTGGGCCATCAAGCGAGGACTCAGACCATGCTGATCAACACCCTTCGGGCGGGCTCTGGCCACTCGATCCGATCCACTGCCGGTGCAGTTCCTGCAACGGTGCTGACTGTGCTTGCGGCGGTCTTTGCGGTGCTGCCGCTCTCGGTGCAGTCGCAGACCTTTCCCAACCGTGCCATCCGGCTCGTCGTTCCCTATCCCCCTGGTGGCGGCACCGACTTCTTTGCCCGTGCCGTGAGTGCGAAGATGGCCGAGGATCTGGGTCAGCAGGTCGTCGTCGAGAACCGACCGGGTGCCAGCACCATCATTGGCGCCGATGCGGTCGCCAAATCCGCCCCCGATGGCTACACGGTGCTTCTGGGTGACACGGCGACCTACGCGGCCAACCCCAGCCTTTTCAAGTCGCTGCCCTATGATCCGGTGCGCGATCTGGCGCCAGTGACGCTGACTGCGCGCTTTGCCTTGATTCTGGTCGCGCACGCGGGCGCACCTTATGGCACGGTGCGCGAATTCATTGCTGCCGCGAAGGCTGCGCCGGGTGCGATCGATTACGCCTCGCCCGGCTCAGGCAGTCCGCATCACCTGGCGATGGAGTTGTTTCGCCAGGCCGCTGGCATCACGCTCACCCATGTTCCCTACAAGGGCGGTGGACCCGCAGCCCAGGACCTGATCGCCGGACGTATTCCGGTGATGTTCCTCGACCTCACCACCATGGCACCGCAATTGAAGGCCGGCAAGATCAAGGCGCTCGCGGTGTCGACCCAGCAGCGCATTGCTGCGCTGCCTGATATTTCATCGGTGGCAGAGTCCGGTGTGCCCGGCTATGACGCATCGGCCTGGCAGGGCTTGAGCGTGCCTGCCGGCACACCGGCGGCGGTGATCGCGCGCCTCAACGCGGCTTTTGCCCGGGCGGCTGCCGATGGCCCGACCCGGCAGCGCCTGGCCGATCTGGGCACCGAGTTCATTGCCGGCACGCCCGAGGACATGGCTGCCTACATCCGCAGCGAAACCGCCAAGTGGTCGAAGACCATCCGCGCGGCCAACATCACGCTCGATTGACGCCCTGTCGGCACGCGACGCGCGGGGCCTTCTTCCCGCGACTGTGCGCTGACGCATTGCAACGGTTCATTCACCCGCCCGTCTGGATTCATCATGAAAACTCTGGTTGTCGACGTTCACGCCCATTATGTTTCTCAGTTGGCCTTCGATCGTTTCGAGGCCCATGCCGCCCAGTTCCCCGGTATCACGCTGGCCCGCGATGGCAAGACCAATCGGATGCAGTTTCCGGGTGCGCAAATGACCCGACCGATCAACCCCAAGCTCTCCGATCTGGACGAGCGGATACGCTGGATGGATGAGAAGGGCGTCGACCATCAGTTGCTCGGCTTGTGGACCGATCTCGAAGGCTATGAACTGACACCGGAGCAGGGGCTGGCCTGGAGCCGCTACATCAATGACTGCGCCTGGGAAACCTTGCGTGATCAGCCCCGGTTCACGCCGCTGGCCACTGTGCCGCTGCAAGATGGCAAGCTTGCTGCCGAGGTGCTGGGCGAGGCCATGGAGCGCGGCTTCGCTGGTGCGATGATCGGCACCCAGCCCAAGGGCATCCTGGGCGGCAATCTCGATGACCCTTCGCTCGACCCCTTCTGGGAAACCGCCTCGAAGCTCGGGGCCGCGCTCTTTCTGCACCCGATGTTCGTCTGCGGCGAGCCGCGGCTCGAGGATTACGAACTGGTCAATGCCGCCGGCCGTCTGGCCGACAGCACGATTGCCGTGTCGCGTCTCCTCTACTCGGGCCACCTGCTGCGTTTTCCGGGCGTCAAGCTGGTGGTGGCGCACGGCGGAGCGGCGCTGCCCTACGCAATGGGGCGGTTGGGCCGCAACAACGATGCATTCCCCAACAAGTTTGCCGACGCGCGCAAGGGCTTCGAGATGCTCTTCTTCGACTCGTGTGTGTTCGAGCCGGCAGCACTGGAGTTCCTGTGCCGGCGCTCCTCGCCCGAGCATGTCATGCTGGGCTCCGACATCCCCTTTCATATCGGCGATCCCGATCCGGTGAAGGTGGTGGAAGGCGCCTATCTGCGAAATGCCGATCGCAATGCCATCCTCGGTGGCAATGCCCAGCGCATCTTCCGGGTTCGCAAGGACTGCTGGTGCCCTTCCTAGACCCGGTCGTGGATGCCGATGCGCTGACGCACGGCATCCAGCTCGCGCTTGCCCCGGTCTTTCTGCTCACCGGGGTGGCCGGGCTCATTGGCGCAGTGGCCACACGGCTTGCCCGGATCATCGATCGCGGGCGCATCCTTGAAGACCGCATCGAAGGGCGCATTGTCCGCGATGTCGAGGCCGCCTACCGTGAACTCGCCCGTCTCAGGGTGCGTGGGCGGCTGGTCAATCTGTGCATGCTCCTGCTCACGCTGTGTGCCGCACTGATCGGAATCACCGTCATGGCACTCTTCCTGGGTGAGACCACCGCGCTGCACACCGCGCGTCTGGTTTCATTCAGCTTTGTCGGCGGGGTGGTGCTTTTCATCCTTTCGCTGCTCGGGTTCTTTGCCGAGACGCTGCTCGCCACCCAGACGCTGCGCTTCCGGACGCCGCCCCAAGTTCGTGGCGATGACCAGAATTCGACCGACCCCGATTTTCATCGCGTTAAATAATTTTAATATTCAATGGCTTGTGGATTGGGGTGTTGATCGCGCTTGCGGTCGGGCAGGCACATTGCGTATCGTCTGCCTGTTCCCGGAGAGAGCCCTGAATGTCATCCCTTGCCCCGCCCCCACGTTCTGCCTTCGCCCCCCTCCAAGCGCTTTCCGAGCAGGAGATATCGGGCGAGATACTGATCGAAAAGTATGCCAAGGGGGTCGAGACTTCAGTGGCTGATGTGCGGCGGCGAGTGGCTCGTGCCCTTGCCGCGGTCGAGCCCGAAGCCGAGCAACTCGGGTGGGAAGCCCGCTTCATGGAGGCGCAGGAGGCGGGCTTCGTTCCGGCCGGACGCATCAACTCGGCGGCAGGTACCAATCTCCAGGCGACGCTCATCAACTGCTTCGTGCAGCCGGTGGGTGACTCGATTACCGAACTGGTCGATGGCCGCCCTGGCATCTACACCGCGCTGTCAGAATCGGCTGAGACGATGCGTCGCGGCGGTGGTGTCGGCTACGACTTCTCATCGATCCGGCCACGGGGTGCCCTGGTACGGGGTACCCAGTCGCATGCCAGCGGCCCGGTGTCCTACATGCGTGTGTTCGACCGCTCCTGCGAGACGGTCGAGTCGGCCGGGTCCAGGCGTGGCGCGCAGATGGGTGTCCTGCGCTGCGATCATCCCGACATAGAGGCCTTCATCCACGCCAAGGACAGCGGGGACCTCACGAACTTCAATGTCTCGGTGGGCGTCACCGATGCCTTCATGCAGGCGGTCGAGGCCGATGGCGAAGTGGAACTCGTGCATCGCGCCGAGCCTTCGCCCGAGCATGTGAATGCACCCGAACAGCGCGCTGACGGACTCTGGGTCTATCGCAGGCTGCCCGCCCGCGCGCTGTGGGATCAGATCATGCGCTCGACCTATGATCACGCCGAACCGGGCATCCTCTTCCTTGACCGGATCAATCGCGACAACAATCTGTATTACTGCGAGACGATCGAGAGCACCAATCCTTGCGCCGAACAACCGCTGCCCCCCTACGGTTGCTGCTGCCTGGGTTCGATCGACCTGACCCACTTCGTGCGCGATCCTTTTTCGCCGGCTGCGCGCTTTGATGAAGCCGCCTTTGGCAAGGTGGTGGACGTATCCGTCCGGATGCTCGACGACGTGCTCGACGCGACGCGCTGGCCCCTGGCGGCTCAGCAGGACGAGGCACGCAACAAGCGTCGTACGGGTCTTGGATTCACGGGGCTGGGCGACTCACTCATCATGCTCGGACTGCGTTATGACACGCCGGCGGCCCGCGCCGCGGCGGCCCGCATTTCCGAGGTGATGCGCGATCGTGCCTACCTCGCTTCGGTAGAACTCGCGCGCGAGCGCGGGGCCTTTCCGCTCTTTAACGCCGACCTCTATCTGTCGGGGGGCAATTTTGCCTCCCGTCTGCCAGCCGAGATCAAGCAGCAGATCCGTCAGCATGGCATTCGCAACTCGCATCTGCTGTCGATCGCGCCGACCGGCACCATCAGTCTGGCCTTTGCCGACAATGCTTCCAACGGCATCGAGCCGCCGTTCTCATGGGTCTATACCCGGCGCAAGCGTCTCGCCGAAGGTGGCTGGAAGCAGTACACGGTCGAGGATCATGCATGGCGCCTGTACCGCCATCTGCATGGCGATTCGGGCAGCTTGCCCGAAGCCTTCGTGACCGCGCTCGAGATCTCGGCGCGTGCCCACATGGAGATGGTGGCGGCGGTAGCCCCGTTCATCGACACCAGCATTTCCAAGACCGTCAACGTGCCCGAAGACTATCCGTACGCCGACTTCGAAGACCTCTACATGGGGGCCTGGAAGGCCAACCTGAAGGGGCTCGCAACCTACCGGCCCAACAAGGTTCTGGGTTCGGTGCTGTCAGTCGTGCCGGCCCAGACGCCTGCCACCACGCCTGCAACCGTGGCTGCCGCTGCCAGTGCCCCTGCCGTCGTGTTATCAACCACAGGTGCTGGGCCGGGTGTGCCCACGGCGCGCCTCGTGGTTGCCGAATCCGAAGCGGCAAGCGACGCCAACCGACGTCTGGTGATCCAGTCGTTGCCGGCCACGGTACTGGCCTCGCTGCGTTGGCCTGATCGGCCCGAGATGCCCGATGGGAACCTGGCCTGGACCTACATGCTGCGCCATCCACAGGGCGACTTTGCGCTCTTTGTCGGCCATGTCGAGACCGCTGCCGGCGCCTTTCCCTTCGAGGCATGGGTGAACGGTGCCGAACAGCCGCGCGGCCTTGGCGCAGTGGCCAAGACTTTATCGATGGACATGCGTGCCAATGACCGCAAATGGCTCGCGCTCAAGCTCGAGGCCCTCTCCAGGGTGCCGGGCGAACGCGAATTCGAGATGCCCTTTCCGCCCGAAGGTGGCGCGCGGCGCATGCCGGGCATCGTTGCGGCGGTTGCACAGCTGATTCGTTATCGCTGCGACCGGCTCGATGCCCTGCCGCGTGAAGGTGAAGCCAGTCTGGACCTCGACGGGGCAAGTCCGACACCTGTGATCGACGCGATGTTCACGGTCGCAGAACCGCGTACCGGCACCGATGGCACGCTGTCCTGGACGGTCGATGTGCAGAATCCGGCGACCGGCGAAGACTTCGTGCTCGGGCTCAAGGAGATCACCTTGCCCAGCGGTCAGACCCGCCCGTATGCGATGTGGCTGGCTGGCAACTACCCACGGGCGCTTGACGGACTGGCGCGTATCCTGTCACTGGACATGCGGGTGATCGATCCGGCCTGGATCGGCATGAAGTTGCGCAAGCTCCTCAACTATTCCGAGCCCCTGGGCGACTTCATGGCCTTCGTGCCCGGTGAGCGTCGTCAGCAGGTGTGGCCCTCGACAGTGGCCTACATTGCGCGCCTGGTGATCCATCGTTACGCGATGCTGGGTGTTCTCAACGAGGCGGGTCTTCCCTGTGAGTCGATGGGCATACTGGGCGACCCGCGCAGCGACAACGAACAGCTCCTGATGGACGGTAGCCTCTGCACCGAGTGTGGCAATCACGCGGTCATCCGCCGCGATGGGTGCGAATTCTGTACCGCCTGCGGGGCGGTAGGCGCCTGCGGCTAGTTGCCCGGAGGTCGGCCGCCGGATCGGTGCGGGCTCTCGCCGCACCGTGCCAAGGCTCAGGGGGCGCGCTCGGCCAGACGTGCCGCTTCGCGGACTGCATCGGCATTGAGCTCAAGCGCGCGTGAACCGGCGAGCTTGGCCTTCAGGTGTTCGGCGACCGTCGTCGGCGGGTAGAGCGGTGGATGTGTCGCATCGGTACAACTGGGCAGGCAGGCGATCAGCGCGTCGGCATTGCCATCGTGAAAGAGCGCTGCAGAGCGACGCCGGATGACCCGACCGTCGGGAGTGACTGGGGGCAGTACCCGGTGCATCGAGGAGATCCAGCGATCGTTGGTCCAGCGCGCCATCATGTCGCCCAGATTCACCAGCAGCGCGCCTGGCACCGGCTGCACGTCATGCCAGAGGCCTTCGCGATCGAGCACCTGCAGACCCGGCAGCACCGGATCAGCCCACAGGACGGTGCAGATGCCGTAGTCGGTATGGGCGCCCATGCCCATCTGGTCGACCTCGACCCTCGAGACCCCGTGTGGCATCGCGTAGTGATTCATGCGCAGCACATCGAGCGAGTGATCCTCGAACCGGGCAAAGTAGTGCTCGGGCAGGTCGAGTGCCACTGCAAAGATGGTGGCAAGGTGTCGGGCCAGCGCCGCTGCGTGATCGAACCAGGTCTGGACACCGCTGCGAAAGTCGGGGGGGCTGTCGGGCCACAGATTTTCGGGATAGTCGAGCGGGTCGAGGCCCAGATCGGGCCACAGCGAGGCAGGTGCGCCGACATTGAAGGCCTCGAACAGATCAGCAGCGCTGGCCACCCCCAGGCTGTAGCTCAGGCGTTCGCTCAAGGGACCGGAGTACCCCCGGTTGATCCTGACCGAGGGTGGACGCCAGGCCATCTTCTGGGCGGGCGTCTGGTTGAAGAAGCCGTCGATCGCACCGGTGAGCCCTGCGATGACGGCATCAGGAATGGCGTGTCCACGGATCTGCATGAACCCGATCGAACGGGCAGCAGCGTCAACCGCGCCGGCAATCGCCTGGCGCTCCTCGGCAGTACCCTCGCGAAACGGCGCGATGTCGATGACCGGAATGTCCATTCGAGGCTCCTTCTGCGGCAAGCGGTATCTGCTGCTTTCTACAGGTGATACTGTCGCACCTGTTCGACTTCGTTGCGCGACCCCAGTACCACGCCTACCCGCTGGTGCAGCGCACTCGGTTCGATATCGAGAATGCGTCGGGCACCGTCGGTGGCCGCACCGCCTGCCTGTTCGATCACGAAGGCCATCGGGTTGGCCTCGTACATCAGCCGCAGGCGCCCCTCCTTGTACTTCGAATCGGCCGGGTACATGAAGATGCCGCCGCGCGAGATGATGCGATAGACGTCGGCCACCATCGAGGCCACCCAGCGCATGTTGAAGTCCTTGCCCCGCACGCCGGTCTTGCCAGCAAGGCATTCGTCGATGTAGCGGGCAATGGGCGCCGTCCAGTTGCGGCTGTTCGACATGTTGATCGCGAACTCGGCGGTGTCGGCCGAGATGCTCACCGCAGGTTCGGTCAGGATGAAGCTGCCGACTTCCCGGTCGAGGGTAAAGGCGACCGTGCCGTTGCCGACCGTGAGCACCAGCATGGTCGCCGGACCGTACACGGCAAACCCTGCCGCCACCTGGTTCGAGCCTGGCTGCAGAAAGCTCCTTTCGCCTACCGGGTCAGTGCCAGCCGGGCAGGGCAGTACCGAGAAGATCGTGCCGATTGACACATTGACATCGATGTTCGACGATCCGTCCAACGGGTCGATCAGCAGCAGGTAAGCGCCCGAGGGATAGTGCTCGGGCATCAGGTGAGGATGCTCCATCTCTTCGGAGACCATGGCGGCGAGATGCCCACCCCACTCGTTGGCCTCGATCAGGATATCGTTCGAGATGATGTCGAGTTTCTTCTGTGCTTCGCCTTGTACGTTCTCGCTGCCAGCGGTGCCCAGCATGTCGGCCAGCGCTCCCTTGTTGACCGCGTGGCTGATGGCCTTGCAGGCGCGCGCCACCACTTCGATCAGCAGGCGCAGCTCCGGCGTGACGTTGCCCCCGAGTCGCTGCTGTTCGATCAGGTACTGGGTGAGAGTGATGCGTTTCATCGAAGAGTCCTGTTCAGATGTGCCGGGAGAGCGATCGTGAATGAAGGGGGGGCGCCCATGCGTCGGTTCGGATGCGCTCAGGCAGTCGGCCTGGCTCGCACGGCTGCGATTATCCCGCAATCGGCTTGCCCAATCGCGTCGCGTGGCGCCTGGCCGAGCGGGCGAGTCGGTGCGGCGAGGCCTGCGCCTCTCTTTCATGGATTCCGGGCTGCCCTTGGCAGGCTGGCTGCGGGTGCTTTGCTCGCCAGCGTGTCGGTACTGGCCAGTGCCCAGGGGATCGATGCCGGCATTCGACCGCTGCGTCTTGTGGTGCCGTTTCCGAGCGGCCCGGCCGACCTGCTGGGGCGACTGTATGCGCAGCGCATGGCCGAGTTGCTCGGGCGCGCCGTGGTTGTCGAAAATCGCAGTGGAGCCACTGGTACGATCGGTGCCGATCTGGTCGCCAAGTCAGCAGCTGATGGTAATACGCTGCTCTTCACGGTCGACCTGCCCATCGTGATGGCGCCTGCTCTGGTCCACACCCCCTACGACCCCCGCAAGGCCTTTGCGCCGATCGCTTTAGTGGGCGAGACCATGCAACTCATCGTCGTGAACCCGGCTCTGGGCGTGCGTTCGATCGACGATCTGGTCGTCGCGGCGCGGGCGCGTCCTGAACAACTTACCTTTGCTTCGGCGGGCAACGCCTCCCCTGGGCATCTGTGTGGCGAGATGCTCAATGCCCGGCTCGACATTCGCATGACCCATGTGCCCTATCGGGGTGCCGGACTGGCCTCGCAGGCGGTACTTGCTGGCGAGGTGTCACTGTTCTGCGGGCCGATCACGCAGGCACTGCCGTTTTTGCCGATGGGTCGCTTGATCGGACTGGCGGTTACCGGTGATCGGGCCTCGCCCTTGCTGCCTGGCATGCCGGTGCTGGCCGAACGCCTGCCCGGTTTTATCGTGAGCAACTGGTACGGCTTCTTTGCCCCGGCGGGCACGACTCCGGGCGTGCTGGCGCCGATTGTCCAGGCACTGCGCCGAATCGCCGCCGAGCGCGAGGTTCGCGACCGGCTTGCCGGCATGGGCGTAGACCCTGTGTTTCTCGAGGCGGGGCCTTTGGCGCAAAGGATCGAGGTCGATCTGGCGCGTTGGACCCGGGTGATCGGTCAGGCAGGGATCAAGGCCGAATAGGCCCTACAATCATCGGATTATCTGTCATCGACCGCCCGGCTCCCATGTCAATATCCCCTCAGCTTTTCGACGAAATCGATCCCGCGCCACGGCTGCTGATGGGCCCTGGCCCGATCAATGCCTACCCGCGTGTGCTGCGCGCCATGTCGGCCCAGCTCCTCGGCCAGTTTGACCCGCAGTTTCGACAGTACATGCACGAGACCATGGCGCTGTATCGCCAGGTGTTCGAGACCGCCAACGAATGGACCATGATCGTCGACGGGACCGCACGCGCCGCGATCGAGGCGGTGATGGCGTCTCTGGTGGAGGTGGGTGATGTCGTGCTGGTGGCCAGCTTTGGCCGCTTTGGCCAGCTGAAGACCGAAATCGCACGGCGTTGCGGTGCCGATGTCCGCGTGATCGAGGCGACATGGGGTACGGTGTTCACACCCGCTGCCATCGAAGCGGCCATCGTGGCCCATCGACCCAAGCTCCTCGCGCTGTGCCAGGGCGATACATCCACCACCATGCTGCAGCCGCTCGAGGACATCGGTGCGATCTGTCGCCGTCATGGGGTCTTGCTGCAAGTAGACGCCACGGCATCCTTTGTCGGCACGCCGCTGCCGGTCGATGCGTGGCAGATCGATGCCGTGACTGCCGGTCTGCAGAAGTGTCTTGGCGGCCCTTCAGGGGCGGCCCCGATCACCTTCTCTGCCGAGGTCGGCGAGCGCATCCGCCGTCGCCGGCATATCGAGGAGGGGCTTCAGACCACGGGGTATGTTGCCGGCACCGGGACCCGGATCAATTCCAATTACTTCGATCTGGCCATGGTGATGGACTACTGGTCGAGCGCGGCCCTCAATCACCATACTGAAGCCACGACCATGCTCTACGGTGCGCGTGAGTGTGCCCGGGTGCTGCTGCAGGAAGGGCTGGCGGCGTGCGTTGAGCGCCATGCGCAGGCCGGCGGTGCGATGGTGGCCGGCATCGAAGCCATGGGTCTCGCGGTCTTTGGCGACAAATCCCACAAGATGCCCAACGTCGTCGGCATCGTGATACCGCCAGGCGTTGACGGCGACCGCGTGCGTGCGGCCATGCTGCACCACTACAACATCGAGATCGGCAGCTCTTTCGGTCCGCTGCACGGCAAGATCTGGCGAATCGGCACGATGGGTTACAACGCACGCAAGGACTGCGTGCTGGTGACCCTGGGTGCGCTCGAGACGATCCTGGCTGCCCAAGGGCACCGCGTCCTCCGGGGTGCTGCGGCAGATGCGGCGCTGGCTTTCTGGCCCCGGTAGCGATGACACCAGCGGGCTACCGGTCCGCGACAATCATGGTGCGCGTCTTGATGGAGCGCACCAATGCGGTGCGTCCGCGTTATCGATCGGGCCGGGCTGTGGCACGGTCTGTTCAGGCATGAATCTCGCTTGTGCCCAAGAGCGGACTTCGATCCTGGCCGGAGTTTGCACCGCCGGACAGTCCGGCCAAACGGGATTGCTCCGGGCGCGATCAAGGTGCCCGGCGTCGTGTCTGACTTCCTTCACCGAGGCCGCTGCGTGACCCCACCGTTGTTGCGTCTTGCCGGCATCACCAAGTCGTATGCCACGGTCCAGGCGCTTGCGGGTGTCGATCTCGACGTGCGTGCAGGCGAGATCCACGCGGTGCTGGGCGAAAACGGCGCCGGCAAATCGACCTTGATGAAGTCGATCTTCGGGGCGGTGCAACCCGATGGCGGGGTGATCGAGTGGGAGGGCAGGCCGATCACGATCGCGTCTCCGGTCGCCGCGCGCTCATGCGGTATTGCCATGGTGTTTCAGCATTTTGCCCTGTTCGAATCGATGACTGTGGTCGAGAACGTTGCGCTTGCCCTCGGCGAACGCAGCTCGCTGAGCGTTCTGGCCAGTCGCCTGACCGAGGTGTCGTCGCGTTACGGTCTGGCCATCAATCCGGGGCAATCGGTGCATCGACTGTCGGTCGGAGAGCGCCAGCGGGTCGAGATCGTGCGATGCCTGCTGCAGTCGCCGCGGTTGCTCATCATGGACGAGCCCACCTCGGTCCTGACACCCCAGGCCATCGACCAACTGTTCGAGACCTTGCGGCGATTGGCCGCTGAAGGGACTGCCATTTTATACGTCAGCCACAAGCTCGACGAGATCCGGCGCCTGTGCGATCGTGCCACCATCATCCGTCAGGGTCGCGTGGTAGGTACCGCAGACCCTCGGCAGGAAACGGCTTCGCGTCTGGCCGAGCTCATGATCGGTCACAGCTTTCCGCAGACCGAACGTCGTGCCAAGCGCGAAGGCGCCATTGCCCTGGAAGTTGCCGGGCTCGATGTGCCTGCCGATGGCCCCTTTGGAACCGCGCTGCGCGACATTTCGTTCCGTGTGAGGGCGGGTGAGGTGCTGGGCATTGCCGGGATCTCGGGCAATGGGCAGTCCGAACTTCTCGCCGCACTGCTGGGCAGTACGGCCTCTGCGGCGCACTCGGTCATGCTGGGTGATCGCCCGGTCGGCGCCCTGGGTGCAGCAGCGCGGCGCGGTCTGGGCCTGGCCCTGGTGCCTGAAGAGCGCCTTGGCGTCGGCGCAGTGCCCGAGATGAGTCTGGCCCAGAATGCCCTGCTCACCGCGTATGGGCAGGGCCTGGTGCAGCGGGGCGTGGTTGCCATGAAGCGCACCTGGGCCTATGCCGAGCGCTGCATCGCCGATTACTCCGTGCGCGCCTCGGGTGCGGGGGCGCCGGCGGCCAGTCTGTCGGGAGGCAATCTGCAGAAGTTCATCGTTGCCCGCGAGATCGCACAAGGGCCCCGAGTGCTCGTCCTGGCGCAACCGACCTGGGGCGTCGATGTCGCTGCCACGGCTTTCATCCGGCAGCGCGTGATCGATCTGGCTGCCAACGGCGTGGCGGTGCTGGTCATTTCGGACGATCTTGCCGAAATCCTCGAAATCTGTGACCGTGTGGCCGTGCTCGCCTCCGGACGCCTGTCGCCCGAGCGCGACGTGCATGCGACCCATGCGGCCGAGATCGGTCGCTGGATGGCTGGCGTCTTCATCGATGCCGAGGTGGTGGCCGCATGATGGGTTTCGAACTGGTGCGTCGTGCGGCGCCCTCGCGGCGCATGCAGGTGCTGGCACCGCTGCAGGCGGTGCTGCTCACCCTGATGGCCGGGCTGGGGCTTTTTGCGCTGCTGGGGCAGAACCCGATGCACGCCTTCCACGAGTTCTTCATCGCGCCGCTGTCCACCGCCAATGGCGTGAGTGAACTGCTGCTGAAGGCTTCGCCCCTGTGCCTCATCGGTTTGGGGCTGGCGATCGCCTATCGCGCCAACGTATGGAATATCGGCGCCGAGGGACAGATGTACATGGGTGGGGTTTTCGCCACCGGATTGGCGATCCACTTCCAGGAGAGTTGGGGTGCCTTCCTGCTGCCGGCGATGATCGTTGCGGGGATGGCGGGCGGCATGCTGTGGGCATCGCTCACGGCGCTGTGTCGCGCCCGCTTTCACGCCAGCGAGATTCTGGTGAGTCTCATGCTGACCTACGTGGCCAATCTGGTCGTCAAGTATCTGGTCTTCGGCCCCTGGCAGGATCCTCAGGCCAACAATTTCCCGCTCACGGTCGAGTTTCAGGACAACGCGCTCTTTCCGCTGCTGGCTGCCCTGGGGTGGGAGTGGTTCGAAGGCACCCGCCTCAACCTGTCGATCGTGATCACCCTGGTGGCGATTCCGCTGGCCTGGTTCTTCTGCCAGCGTACCTTCGCCGGATTTCAACTGGCGGTTGCCGGGGTGGCGCCGGCTGCGGCTCGCTATGCCGGCTTCAGTGCGTCCCGAGCAATCTGGATGGCCATGCTCGCCAGTGGCGGCGCAGCCGGTCTGGCGGGCGTGAGCGAGGTGGCCGGGCCGATCGGTCAGCTGAACGATCGCTGGACGCCCGAGTACGGCTTCACAGCCATCATTGTGGCGACCCTGGCGCGCCTCAATCCGCTGGCGGTGCCGGTGGCGGCGCTCCTGATGGCACTGCTTTATCTGGGTGGCGAATCGGTCCAGATCGGGCTCCAGCTGCCCAAGTCCATCAGTCAGGTCTTCCAGGGTCTTTTGCTGATGTTTCTGCTGGGCAGCGAGGTTCTGGTGCGGTTCCGCTTGCGCCGGCGTCATCCCACAGCACACGCCGCGCCCTCGGCGAGTGTCAGTGTCGCCACTGCAGCAGGGGAGAAGGCAGCATGACGCTCTCGGTGACGCCTCTTGTTGCCAGTGCCATCGCCGCCGCCATCCCGCTGCTGATCGCCGCGCTGGGCGAACTGGTCACCGAACGCGCAGGGCTGCTCAATCTGGGCCTCGAGGGCATGATGCTGATGGGGGCACTGGCGGCCTTTGTGGCGATCACCCATGGCGCCAGCTTGCCCTGGGCGTTGCTGGCTGGCATGCTGGCCGGTGCAGCAGGGGCACTCGTGTTCGGTTTCCTCACCATTACCTTGCAGGCCAGTCAGGTGGCTACCGGGCTCTCGCTCACCATTCTGGGGGCCGGCATCAGTTCCTTTCTCGGTCGGGATTATGTCGGCTACCGGGCCCCGGCTACCTTCGAGACGCTGCCCATCCCTGGTCTGGCAGACCTGCCTGTGGTCGGGCCGCTCTTTGACCTGAACGTCCTCGGGTATGCGGCACTGCTCGCCGTGGTGGGCGTGTGGTATTTCCTGCAGCGCAGCCGGCTTGGCTTGCATCTGCGCTCGGTAGGCGAATCACCGGCAGTGGCGCGTTCGCTAGGTCTCCGCGTCAATCGCATCCGGTATGGTGCGGTCCTGTTTGGCGGTGCCATGGCCGGCATGGCCGGAACCTACTATGCGCTTGCCCAACTCAAGATGTGGCAAGAGGGTCTCACCAGCGGCAATGGATGGATCGCGCTGGCGCTGGTGGTCTTTGCGACCTGGCGGCCAGGCCGCGTTGCGATCGGGGCGCTGCTCTTCGGCGGTGTGACCGCGCTGGGCCTGTGGTTGCAGACAGTGGGCGTGGGCGTCTCGACGTTTGCTCTGGCGAGTCTTCCCTACCTCGCGACGATTGTTGTTCTCGTATCGATATCGGCCGACCAGCAGGCGCTGCGTCGCCATGCGCCGGCCGCGCTGGGCAAACCCTTCTTCGATGGTGATTGACTGTTCAAGCAGCCGCTTTTCCAACACGCATGATCCGCATTACCTGACAACTTCAAGGAGAAAACCATGAAACGAAGCACTTTCCTCGGCGCGACCGTCGCGTCGCTCGCGCTCGCGACACTGGGTCTGGGCGCTGCAAGCGCGGCCGAGCCACTGAAGGCCGCGTTTGTCTACGTGGGGCCGGTGGGTGACGGTGGCTGGACCTACGCCCATGACCTCGGTCGCAAGGCGATGGAGAAGGCGCTCGGTGGCAAGGTGGTCTCGACCATCGTCGAGAATGTGCCCGAGAGCGGAGATGCCGAGCGCGTGATCCGCGATCTGGCAGCCAAGGGCAACAAGCTCATCTTCACGACCTCGTTCGGCTACATGGACTCCACCCTGAAGGTGGCCAAGAGCTTCCCGAAGGTCGAGTTTTACCATGCCACCGGGTTCAAGTCGGCGCCCAACGTCACCATCTACAACTCGCGCATGTACGAGCCCGCCTATCTCGCCGGCATCATCGCGGGCCACATGTCGAAGTCAGGCAAGCTCGGTGTTGTCGCATCCTTCCCGATCCCTGAGGTCGTGCGCAACATCAACGCGTACACCATGGGCGCGCGAACGGTAAACCCGGCCATCACGACCAAGGTCGTGTGGGTCAGCACCTGGTACGACCCGACCAAGGAGCGTCAGGCCGCTGAAGCGCTGATCGGTCAAGGCGTCGATGTGCTGATCCAGAACACCGACTCATCGGCGCCGCTCCAGGCGGCACAGGACAAGGGCGTCTATGCCTTCGGTTGGGATTCGGACATGACGGCCTACGGCCCCAAGGCCCATCTGGCTTCGGCGATCGAGATCTGGGGTGGCTACTATACGAAGGCGGCTGAGGCTGCCGTTGCGGGCAAGCCGTTGAAACAGACCGTCTGGGGCGGCATCAAGGAAGGCATGAATGACCTGGTGAGCATCAACCCGATCGTCCCCGAAGCGGCGCGCAAGCAGGTCGCCGACAAGCGGGCCGAAATCGCGGCCGGCAAGCTGGTGTTCACCGGTCCGATCAAGGGCCAGGACGGGTCGATGAAGGTCGCCGCCGGCAAGTCGCTGACCGACAAGGAAGTCGACAGCATCAACTGGTATGTCGAAGGCGTGGAAGGGCAGTTGCCCGGCCAGAAGTAGGCCTCGCGCGAAACTCGGCCGCTCAGCTGAACGCGGTTGGTGTGCCCGTATTGGGCGCGCCAACCGTACTGAAGTCCGCAAAACGCCAGCGCATACAGCATGCGTGTCTCAAAGCACCGCGCGATGGTTGACGCGTGCGCAAAAAGCCCGTTATACTCCCAAGTCTTTGGTTGTTGACCCGCGTTCCAGCGGCAGGCGACGTTCTTGCCCGCCGGTTGGCGCGTCTCTTTTTTAAATTCCTCGCGGCGGTGTCCGATGCGCCCGGGGCTCTGGAAGTTTCTGATCCATGCCCACAATCAGCCAGCTTATCCGCAAGCCGCGCGCCCGCGTGCCTGCCAAGAGCAAGGTGCCAGCGCTGAGCGGCTCGCCCGCTCGTCGGGGCGTCTGCACCCGCGTCTACACCACGACGCCGAAGAAGCCCAACTCCGCCATGCGGAAGGTCGCCAAGGTTCGCCTGACGAACGGCTTCGAGGTCATCAGCTACATCGGCGGTGAAGGACACAATCTCCAGGAACACTCGGTCGTCCTGATCCGCGGTGGTCGCGTCAAGGATCTCCCGGGTGTGCGTTACCACATTGTTCGCGGCAGTCTTGACCTCCAGGGTGTCAAGGACCGCAAGCAGAGCCGTTCAAAGTACGGCGCGAAGCGCCCGAAGGCCGCCTGAGCGCGCCCCTTCTGACCTGACGACGAGAAAAGCATGCCACGACGCAGAGAAGTACCGAAACGCGACATTCTCCCGGACCCCAAGTTCGGCAGTGTTGATGTCGCCAAGTTCGTCAATGTCCTGATGGACAGCGGCAAGAAGTCGGTTGCCGAGCGCATCCTCTACGGTGCCTTCGAGACGATCAAGACGCGCTCGAGCAAGGATCCGCTCGAGGTGTTCAATGCGGCTATCGCCAATATCCGACCGGTGGTCGAAGTCAAGAGCCGTCGCGTAGGTGGTGCAAACTACCAGGTGCCGGTTGAAGTGCGCCCTGTGCGCCGCATGGCGCTGTCGATGCGTTGGTTGCGGGAAGCCGCCAAGAAGCGCCCCGAGAAGTCGATGGACGCCCGCCTGGCAGCCGAATTGATGGAAGCGGCCGAAGGTCGTGGGTCGGCAATCAAGAAGCGTGAGGAAGTGCACCGCATGGCTGAGGCCAACAAGGCCTTCGCCCACTACCGCTTCTAAGCGCACACGTCGGCGTCTGGCAGTCGCCGATGCGGGAGTCCGGAGTGTGGCCGCGCGCCGCGTCCGGTTCCTGACTGACTGCCCTGAGATGGTTACGGCAAGGGGAGTTTCCCCTCGTCCTGTTTTTGGAGATGATCCGTGGCTCGCAAGACGCCTATCGACCGCTACCGCAACATCGGTATCAGCGCGCACATCGACGCTGGAAAGACCACGACGACGGAGCGGATCCTGTTTTACACCGGCGTGAACCACAAGCTGGGCGAAGTCCATGATGGCGCTGCCACGATGGATTGGATGGAGCAGGAGCAAGAGCGCGGGATCACGATCACCTCGGCCGCGACCACCTGCTTCTGGAGCGGCATGGATCGCTCGTTTCCTGAGCATCGCATCAACATCATCGATACGCCCGGTCACGTCGACTTCACCATCGAGGTGGAGCGTTCGATGCGCGTCATCGATGGCGCCTGCATGGTGTATGACTCGGTCGGTGGCGTGCAGCCCCAGTCGGAAACGGTGTGGCGGCAGGCCAACAAGTACAAGGTGCCGCGCCTTGCCTTCGTCAACAAGATGGACCGTGTCGGCGCGAACTTCTTTCGCGTGTACGAACAGATTCGCGGTCGCTTGCGCGGCAATCCGGTCATCATTCAGGTACCGATCGGTGCCGAAGATGTCTTCGAAGGCGTGGTCGATCTGGTCCGCATGAAGGCCATCTACTGGGATGACGCCAGCCAGGGTATCGAGTTCGAGACGCGGGACATTCCCGAAGATCTGAAGCCCTTGTGTGACGAGTGGCGTGAAAAGATGATCGAGGCCGCCGCCGAGGCCAACGACGACCTGATGACGAAGTACCTGGAGACCGGCGAACTCTCGATGGAAGAGATCAAGCTGGGGCTGCGCACTCGCACGATCGCCAGCCAGATCGTGCCGATGCTCTGCGGTTCAGCCTTCAAGAACAAGGGCGTGCAGGCCATGCTCGATGCCGTCATCGAGTACTTGCCGGCACCGTCCGATATCCCGCCGGTGAACGGTGAAGACGACGATGGCAAGCCCGCCACCCGTGAGGCCGCCGATGCTGCGCCGTTCTCCGCGCTCGCATTCAAGATCATGACTGACCCCTACGTCGGCCAGCTCACGTTCGTGCGTGTGTACTCGGGTGTGCTCAAGTCGGGCGATTCAGTCATCACTTCCGGTCGTGGCCGAAAGGAACGCATCGGTCGCTTGCTGCAAATGCATGCCAACCAGCGTGACGAAATCAAGGAAGTGCTGGCCGGTGATATCGCCGCCGTGGTCGGTCTCAAGGAAGTGACCACCGGTGAGACGCTGTGTGATCCTGACAAGCTCATCGTGCTCGAGCGCATGGAGTTCCCCGAGCCGGTGATTTCGCAGGCCGTCGAACCCAAGACCAAGGCCGACCAGGAAAAGATGGGTGTCGCGCTCAATCGTCTTGCTCAGGAAGACCCGTCGTTCCGCGTGCGTACCGATGAAGAGTCGGGCCAGACCATCATCTCGGGGATGGGCGAACTGCATCTCGAAATCATCGTCGACCGCATGAAACGCGAGTTCGGCGTTGAAGCCAGCGTCGGCAAGCCCCAGGTGGCTTACCGCGAAACCATCAAGAAGACCTGCGCCGAAATCGAAGGCAAGTTCATCAAGCAGTCGGGTGGTCGTGGCCAGTACGGTCACGTCGTACTCAAGATCGAGCCGCAGGAGCCTGGCAAGGGTTTCGAGTTCGTCGACGCAATCAAGGGTGGCGTGGTTCCGCGCGAATACATACCCGCCGTTCAGAAGGGTGTCGAAGAAGCCTTGCGTGATGGCGTGTTGGCCGGCTTCCCGGTCGTTGACGTGAAGGTCACCCTTTTCTTCGGCTCCTACCATGACGTGGACTCGAACGAAAACGCGTTCAAGATGGCGGCCATTTTCGGCTTCAAGGACGGGTGCCGTGCGGCTTCGCCGATCCTGCTCGAGCCCATCATGGCCGTCGAAGTCGAGACGCCTGAAGATTTCATGGGCAATGTGATGGGCGATCTGTCAGGGCGCCGCGGCATGGTTCAGGGCATGGACGACATTGGTGGCGCCAAGGCCATCCGTGCTGAAGTACCTCTGGCCGAGATGTTCGGCTACTCGACCACGCTGCGTTCGCTTTCACAGGGTCGCGCGACCTACACCATGGAGTTCAAGCACTACTCCGAGGCTCCGAAGAACGTAGCCGATGGTGTGATCAACAAGATGACCGGCAAGGACAAGTAAGGGGACCGCATCATGGCCAAAGAAAAGTTCGAACGAACCAAGCCCCATGTGAACGTGGGCACGATCGGTCACGTGGACCACGGCAAGACGACGCTGACTGCGGCGATCACGACGATCCTGTCGCGCAAGTTCGGTGGCGTGGCCAAGGCC
>CAIKRR010000075.1 GCA_903829815.1 uncultured Pseudomonadota bacterium
GGTCGGGCCCTACCGGCCCGAGGCCTTGCGCCGTCTGCTCGAGATCTACCAGTTGCTGAAAGACTGGCCCCGAGCGATCGAAACGGCCGTGACGCTATCGAACGAGTCGGGCGAATCGAAGCGCCGCGAGATCGCCCACTACCACTGCGAAATTGCACAGGCTGCGCAGGCTGCGTCAGACCCGGTTTCTGCGCGTGCTGCACTGGCCGCGGCGCTCGCGGTGAGTCGGGATTGCGTGCGGGCGAGCATGATGCTGGGCGATCTGGCAGCGCGCGAGGGCGACTCGGCTGGGGCCATCGATGCCTGGCAGCGGATCGAGCATCAGGACCCGGCCCATCTCGCGCTCGTGGCGCGGCGCTTGCTCGATGCCTGGCGGGCGACCGGACGGGTTGGCGAAGGCGTGGCCCGGTTGCGGCATTACCTGGCTGATTATCCGTCCATCGACATTCTCGACGTGACTTTCCAGGCCACCCTGGAGGTGGAGGGGGCCGAGGCCGCTCACCGCCTGGTGCGTGAGGAACTGCGGCGCAATCCGACACTGCTCGGGCTCGATCACCTGCTCGAGGCCCAGTTGCTCGGTGCTGATGCGCCGCAGCGCCAGGAAATCGAGATGATGCGCGGTCTGGTGCACACCCACACACAGAAAATGTCACGATACAAATGTCAGAATTGCGGGTTCCGTGCACGCCAGTTCTATTGGCAGTGTCCGGCATGTGCCGGGTGGGAGTCTTACCTGCCTCGGCGGGTCGAAGAAATCGAACTTGCCTGAACCAGCCTGGGGAAATCCATGCGTATAACGATGATCGGCACCGGCTATGTAGGTCTGGTGACCGGGGCTTGCTTTGCCGAAGTCGGCAACGATGTGCTGTGCCTTGATCTTGATGCCCGCAAGATCGCGATCCTCAATGATGGAGGCATTCCCATCCATGAACCGGGTCTGCTCGCCATGGTCGAGCGCAACCGTGCTGCCGGGCGTCTTCGTTTCACGACCGATGTCGCGCAAGGCGTTGCGCACGCGCCGGTCCAGTTCATCGCGGTCGGTACGCCGCCGGATGAAGATGGGTCAGCCGATGTGCGCCATGTGGTGGCCGCGGCGCGCTCGATCGGTCGGCTGATGACCGAACCGAAGGTCATCGTCGACAAGTCGACGGTGCCGGTCGGTACGGCCGATGCCGTGCGCGCAGCCATTGCCGAAGAACTGGCCTTGCGCGGTCTGGATACCGGATTTGCCGTCGTCTCGAACCCCGAGTTTCTCAAGGAGGGTGCTGCCGTCGAGGATTTCATGCGCCCCGATCGCATCGTGATCGGCTCCGACGATGACGAAGGCCTGCGCGCGATGCGCACGCTCTACGCGCCGTTCCAGCGCAATCACGATCGCCTCATCACGATGGACGTGCGTTCGGCCGAACTCACCAAATACGCCGCGAATGCAATGCTCGCCACACGCATCTCGTTCATGAACGAGGTGGCCAATCTGGCCGAGCGAATCGGTGCCGACATCGAAGATGTGCGTCGCGGCATCGGGTCTGATCCGCGCATCGGCTTTCACTTCCTCTACCCTGGAGCCGGTTATGGTGGCTCGTGCTTTCCCAAGGATGTGAAGGCGCTCGCGCATACCGCTCGCCAGGCCGGGCTCACGCTGCGCGTGCTCGATGCGGTCGAGGCGGTGAATGCCGCACAGAAAGAAGTGCTTGCTGCCAAGATCGTGCGTCGTCTGGGCGAAGATCTGCGTGGGCGCCACTTTGCGCTGTGGGGGCTTGCCTTCAAACCCAATACCGACGACATGCGCGAAGCGCCGAGCCTGGTTCTCATCGAGGAACTGGTGCGTCGTGGTGCCACTGTCTGCGCCTACGATCCGGCGGCGATGGACGAGGCCAGGCGCCATCTGGGGCAGGTTGCCGCAGTGACCTACGCGCCGCAGCCGATGGCTGCACTCGAAGGTGCCGACGCGCTCGTGATCATCACCGAGTGGAAGGAGTTCCGCAGTCCTGAATTTGCGGCCATTCGAGGCAAGCTCAAGGTGCCGGTGATATTCGACGGACGCAATCTCTATGACCCGGCGGTGGTCGCGGCCGAGGGGCTCGATTACGTCCCGATTGGGCGTCGTGCACTGCCACCTGCGGATCTGCGCTAGATGACCGGAATCGTATCGCAGGAGGCGGTAGATTCCAGAGCCGCGATGCCCGACTTTGCGCGGGCGCGCGTGCTGGTGGTGGGCGATGTCATGCTCGACCGCTACTGGTTTGGCGATGTCGATCGTATTTCGCCTGAAGCGCCGGTGCCGGTGGTCAAGGTCGTTCGGTCTGAAGAGCGACCGGGTGGGGCAGCCAACGTCGCTCGCAACGCGGCGGCGCTGGGCGCA
Organism: uncultured Pseudomonadota bacterium; assembly: GCA_903829815.1. Taxonomy (GTDB): domain Bacteria; phylum Pseudomonadota; class Gammaproteobacteria; order Burkholderiales; family SG8-39; genus CAIXPL01. Next base: position 2,363 of record CAIKRR010000075.1, read on the forward strand.
CAGACCGAGCTGCTGGCCGTGGTCGGCGATGACGAGGCAGGCACCTCGCTGCAGCAACTGGTCGACGGGGCCGGCGTGGTGTCGAGTCTGCGTCGCGACAAGACCATTTCGACGACGGTAAAGCTGCGTGTGCTCAGTCGCCAGCAGCAACTGCTGCGCATCGACTTCGAGAACGTGCCGAGTCGCGAAGTCCTGGCTGAAAAAATGGCCGGCTTTCTGGCTCGTCTCTCGACGGTCGATGTGGTTGTTCTGTCCGATTATGGCAAGGGTGCCCTGGCTGATGTGGCCACCATGATTGCCGCAGCGCGTGCGGCCGGCAAGCCGGTGCTGGTGGATCCGAAGGGCGATGACTACACGCCCTACCGGGGGGCTACCGTACTCACGCCCAATCGGGCTGAATTGCGGCAGGTGGTGGGGCGCTGGATCGACGAGCACGACCTTGAGCAGCGCGCTCAGGCACTGCGGGTGCGTCTTGAGCTCGACGCACTGCTGCTCACCCGCAGTGAAGAGGGCATGACGCTCTTCACCGCTGCGGGTGTCATGCACGAAACTGCCCGGGCCCGAGAGGTCTACGACGTGAGCGGTGCCGGCGATACGGTGATTGCAACCTTGAGTTCGGCCCTTGCCAGTGGTTGTGCGCTCGGTCAGGCCATGCATGTGGCCAATGTGGCGGCCGGCATCGTCGTGGGCAAACTGGGTACGGCGGTGGTGCACCGTGAGGAACTGAGGCTGTCACTCCTGCAGGATTGACGGGCCAGGCTTGTACGCAAGGAGCGAGGCATGAGCGGTTACACGATACTCACCGGTGGTGCGGGCTTCATCGGCGCAAATCTGCTGCGCGGTCTCAACGCGCGTGGCGTGACCGATATCATCGTGGTCGACAATCTCGAGCACAGCGACAAGTTCCACAATCTGGTGGGCTGTCGCTTTGCCGACTACCTGGACAAGCGCGACTTCCTCGCGCGCCTCGAGGCGGGCGATTTCGATGGTGTCGTCGATGTCGTCCTGCATCAGGGTGCGTGTTCCGACACGACGGCCACCGATGGCCGCTACGTGATGGACAACAACTATCGATATTCGCTGTCGCTGCTCGACTACTGTCTGCAAGATGAGGTGCAATTGATCTATGCCTCGTCGGCTGCGGTCTACGGCGGCAGCACCCACTTCGTCGAATCCTTCGAGGCCGAGCGGCCGTTGAACGTCTACGGTTATTCCAAGTACCTCTTCGATCAGGTGGTACGCCAGCGCCTGCCCGAAGCCAGCAGCCAGGTTGCCGGTTTTCGATATTTCAATGTCTACGGGCCGCACGAGGGGCACAAGGCGCGCATGGCTTCGGTGGCATGGCACTTCTTTGCGCAATTGCAAGCTGGCGGGCCGGTGCGACTCTTCCAGGGGACTGGTGGCTATGCCGATGGCGAGCAGCAGCGCGATTTCGTATCGGTCGAGGATGTCACGCGGGTCGTACTTGACTTCATGGATCATCCCGAACGTTCGGGCATCTTCAATCTGGGTACCGGCCGCGCTCAGACCTTCAATGACGTGGCCTGCGCGACGATCAACGCGGTGCGCCGCAGCCGGGGTGAAGGGCCCCTCGATCTGGCTGGCCTGCGTGCGGCAGGCCAGATCGAATACATCGCCTTCCCGGACGCCCTGCGTGGCAAGTATCAGCATCACACGCAGGCCGATCTCACAGCGCTGCGGGAGGCAGGCTACGAGGCGCCGCTGCTTGACGTGACCAGCGGCGTCAACCGCTATGTCGACTGGCTGATTGCCAGGGGGCGCAATGAGTGACAAGCAGCCGCGCTATCCTGGCGTCGAAGACACGATAGGCGCAACGCCGCTCGTACGGTTGCAGCGTCTGCCCGGTGACACCAGCAACTGCATCCTTGCGAAGATGGAGGGCAACAATCCGGCCGGATCGGTGAAGGATCGCCCGGCGATCTACATGATTCGCAAAGCCGAGCGGCGCGGCGAGATTCACCCGGGCGACACGCTCGTCGAGGCTACCAGTGGCAATACCGGGATTGCGCTTGCGATGGCGGCGGCGATACGCGGTTATCGCATGGTGCTGATCATGCCCGAACATCTGTCGATCGAACGGCGTCAGACCATGCGCGCCTATGGGGCCGAGATCATCCTCACACCCAGGGAGGGCGGCATGGAGTCGGCTCGCGATCTGGCTGACCAGATGGTGGCCGAGGGGCGGGGCGTGATGCTCGACCAGTTCGCCAACCCCGACAATCCACTCTCGCACTACGAGACCACCGGCCCCGAGATCTGGCGCGATACCGCAGGCACCATCACCCACTTTGTGTCGAGCATGGGCACAACGGGCACCATCATGGGCGTGTCGCGCTACCTGAAGGAGCGCAACCCGCAGATTCAGATTGTGGGTGCACAGCCCGAGGACGGATCGAACATCCCTGGCATCCGAAAATGGCCCGAAGCCTATATGCCGCGGATCTTCGATCGAACGCGGGTCGACCGGATCGAATCGGTCAGCCAGTCGGCCGCTGAGTCGATGGCGCGGCGTCTGGCGAGCATCGAAGGCATCTTCTGCGGTATTTCGGCAGGGGGTGCGGTGGAGATCGCCCTGCGTCTGTCGCGCGAACTGGAAAATGCCACCATCGTCGCCATCATCTGCGATCGCGGTGATCGTTACCTGTCGACGGGTGTATTCCCGGCATGAGCGCATCAGGTGCAAGGGCGACCGGGACCGCAGGGACCGCAAGGGTCGCAGCACGGCCAAGCGTAAGCTGCGAGCCGACCCCTTCATGACCCCCGTTCTGGTTTTCGACATTGAAACCGTGCCCGACACGGCGGCATTGCGGGGCATTCATGACCTCGATCCGGCGATGAGCGACCGTGATGTCGCCGAACTCGCCTTCCAGAGGCGGCGCGTGCAGTCAGGGCATGACTTTCTGCCCGTGCATGTGCATCGGATCGTGGCACTCTCCCTGGCCTTGCGGGATGCCGATCAGTTCAAGGTCTGGACACTGGGTCGCGACGGTGAGGACGAGCGCTCGATCGTGCAGCGCTTTTTCGATGGACTGGGGCGCTTTACCCCGCAGCTGGTGTCCTGGAATGGGGGTGGATTCGATCTGCCCGTGCTGCACTACCGGGCCCTCGCGCACGGTGTCAGCGCGCCTCGCTACTGGGATCAGGGCGAGGACGACCGCGACTTCAAGTGGAACAACTATCTCAGCCGCTACCACACGCGGCATCTGGACCTGATGGATCTGCTTGCGCTCTACCAGCCGCGCAACAACGTGCCGCTCGATCAGGCAGCACGCCTGCTCGGCCTGCCTGGAAAACTGGGTATGGCGGGATCCCAGGTCTGGACAGCCTGGTGCGAGGGTCGTACCGCCGAAGTGTGTGACTACTGCGAGACCGATGTCGTGAATACCTATCTCATCTGGCTGCGCTTCGAGTTGATGCGCGGGCATCTCGATGCAACGGCCCACGCGGCTGAGGTTGCCCTGGTACGCCAGACGATTGCCGCGACGGGTGAGGTGCACTGGGCGCGCTACATCGATGCCTGGGATGGGGCGGCTGCCCCCGCGGTGTCCGGGCCTGCGACATGAGTCGCGGACGAGGGCGTACCCGCGGCGTACCGGTCGGTGTTGGAGAAGTTTTCGAAGCTCGCATCGAGTCGCTCGATCGCGAGGGTCGTGGTGTGGCCAGACTCGATGGCAAGGCCGTGTTCATCACCGGTGCCATCACCGGTGAGCGGGTCAGGTTCACGATTACCCGAGATCGAGGTACCTGGGCCACGGGTGGTCTGGTTGAGGTGCGCCGCGAGTCCGCAGCGCGCGTGACCCCGGCCTGCCCATCGTTTGGCATCTGCGGCGGCTGTGCCTTGCAGCATGTCGAGTTTCGCACCCAGGTGGCTGCCAAGCAGCGCATTCTTGAGGACGCTTTTGTCCACATCGGCAACGTGCGGCCCGAGTCGATCCTGACACCCATCTACGGACCCCAATGGGGATACCGGCACCGTGCGCGTCTGTCAGTACGCAACGTGCCGAAGAAGGGCGGTGTACTGGTCGGGTTTCACGAGCACGGCTCCAGTTATGTGGTCGACATGCGCGAGTGCCGTGTGCTGCCCGAGGCCCTCTCCGCGATGCTTGTGCCGATGCGGCATCTTGTCGAGTCGCTGGCGCGTCCAGACCGCATGCCGCAGATCGAGGTGTCTATCGGCGGGTCTGTGACGGTATTGGTATTTCGGGTGCTGGAGCTGCTCACCCCCGAGGACGAACACCATCTGCGCGCGTTTGCCGATCAGCACGGCGTACAGATCTGGTTGCAGACCAAGGGGCCCGAGACTGCAGCGCTCTTTCACCCCAAGGATGCGCCCGCACTGGCGTACCGAATGCCCGAATTCGATGTGACGATCGGTTTTCTGCCGACCGACTTCACCCAGGTGAACAGCGACATCAATGCGGTGCTGGTGCGTCGCGCCATCGGCTTGCTCGACCCGCGGCCCGGCGAGTCGATTGCCGATCTCTTCTGCGGCTTGGGCAACTTCACCTTGCCAATCGCCCGGCGAGGCGCCCGCGTGCATGGGGTCGAGGGCAATGCCGGGTTGGTAGCGCGGGCGCGTCTCAATGCCGAAGCCAACGGTCTTGCGGCGACCTTTGCCGTGGCCAATCTCTTCGAGCCCGACAAGCTGCCCGACCTGTCAGGCTTCGACAAATTGCTCATCGATCCGCCGCGCGATGGTGCGCTCGAGGTGGTGAAGGCACTGTCTGAAACCGGTGGCCCGAGGCGCATCGTCTACGTATCGTGCGACCCGGCCACGCTCGCTCGCGATGCGGGCATTCTGGTGAATACCCGCGGCTATCGGCTGGTGTCAGCCGGCATCGCCAACATGTTTCCGCACACGGCCCACGTGGAGTCGATTGCACGCTTCGAGCGGGCGTAATGCCGTCGACATGAAAAAGGCGCCCGAGGGCGCCTTTTTCATGTTCGTTCCTGCCATCGTTCAGTCGCGATCGCCACCGAAGATGCCCAGCAGTTGCAGCAGGCTGGTGAAGAGGTTGCGGATGGAGACGTAGAGGGTCAGGGTGGCCGACACGTAGTTGGTCTCGCCGCCCTGAACGATGGCGTTCAGCTGCCAGGCAATCATCATCGCGGAAAAGATGACGAAGGCGCCAACCACGACCAGGTGCAGCACCGGGCTCTGGAAGAAGATGTTGGCAAGAACGGCCAGCATGATGACGATGCCGCCCACCATCAGGAAGCGGCCCATGCCTTCAAGGTTGCGCTTGGTGGTGGTTGCGTACGCCGCGAGGCCGAAGAACGATGCTGCGGTACCACCCGCCGCCATCATGATGAGTTGGGCACCGTTCGAGAAACCCAGCGTGTGCTGCAGGAGCGGTCCCAGCAGCAGGCCCGTGAAAAACGTGAAGCCGAGCAGCAGACCGACGCCCAGACCACTCTGGCTGTTGCGATCGATGGCGTACATCCAACCGTAGAGAATCCCGATAACGACCAGCGATCCGATGATCGGGCTGGCGCGCAGGAACGAAAAATCGAGGTTGGTGCCGATCACCGCACCGATCATGGTGGGGATGAGGCTCAGGGCCAGCAGCCAGTAGGTGTTGCGAAGGACCGCGTTCTGACGGGTGGGCGTGCTGAGGGTGCCGCCGTAGGTACCGAACTGGTGATTCATCAGGAGTCTCCCGTGGATTGCCGA
>CAIKRR010000076.1 GCA_903829815.1 uncultured Pseudomonadota bacterium
CCGATCATGATGCCCGAAGCTGCCCCGATCATGAAGAGGTCGAGCACCGAGACACCGGTCTCGCGCAGCATGCCGATCAGGTCAGTCCAGGTGATGCGCTTGCCTTCGAACGGAAACGCCAGTGCCAGGGCGAGGGTGGTCACGATGGCGAGCAGGCCCGCTGCCTCGGGCTCCCAGCTCTGCCAGAACAGCACGTAGATCAGTACCGCAAAAGGCAGGATGAAGAACCAGCCGCGACGGAATACCTCGCCCAGGCGCGGAATCTCCGACTCTGGCATGCGCTGGATATCGCTGCGTGCTGCCTCGAGGTCGACCTGAACGAAGAGAGCGATGTAGAAAAGAAGCGCCGGAATCGTCGCAGCCAGCGCGACCGCGTAGAAGGGCACCTGCAGGAATTCGGCCATGATGAAGGCCGCGATGCCCATCACGGGCGGCGTGATCTGCCCGGCAGTCGATGCACAGGCCTCGATCGCTGCCGCCAGGTGCGGCTTGAAACCAGCCCGCACCATCAACGGTATGGTGACCGTGCCGACCGTCATCACGTTGCTGACGATGTTGCCCGAGATCGACCCGAAGAGCGACGAGCCGACGATGGCGATCTTGGCCGGGCCGCCGCGGTAGCGGCCCATGAGGGCCATCGCGATGCCGGTGAAGAATGCCGAGCCACCAGCCTTGAAGAGAATCTGACCGAACAGCACGTAGACGACCACCACGGTAGCCACGATCTTCATGGTGATGCCGAAACTGGCCGTCGAATCCCATACGAGGTAGTAGGCAAGCCGATCGGCAGGAATCGAACGGGCAGCCAGTTCGCCCGGCAGGCTTGCCCCGAACAAGGCCAGCAGCATGAACGCAATCGAGGTGTAGAAGAGCGAAGTGCCGGTGGTGCGACGCAGCCCTTCGAGGAAAAGCACCAGCAGCAGGCCGGCCACGAACAGACCATCCACGGGACGCCGCGAAACCAGTTCCGACAACACCGGAAAGCGCACGGCCACATAGGCTGCGGCCAAAAATCCAGCCAGCGCCGCGATCTGGTCGAACCAGGGCACCGGGCTCATCGAGTTCCGATCGCCATTCACGCGCACCTGCAGGAAAAGGAGCGGCAGCGCAATGGCCACGAGCGCAGCCAGATACTGTTCGGTATAGGCAGAGCCGATTTCGACAAGGAACTGCGCCACGAGCCCACCCTCGGGCAAGCGAGTAGCGAATTGTCCGAGCAGGCGGAACACATCAGCCGATACGGCCACGGCGCCCACGCTGAGCGCGATGGCAAGAAACGATTTGAGCTTGTTCATTCAACCCCCCGGTGCGTCCCCGCCCCAGCTGGCAGATCGCGCCGCCGATTCTAACCGCAGGCCGGGGCCATTCGATCCCGGATGATGGACAGCGAGCCGGGCTCGACTACAATGCCCCAGCCGTTCAAACCATTCGGAGACCCTTCACCATGCCAACTTCCGCCCTGCCCCCGTGCGGTAAAAACGCGCGCCACCGATCACTCTCTCGTGCCCTGGTGGCAACCGCCCTGCTGGCCGTGACCGTATCGGTCGCCAACGTACAGGCGCAGTCGGTTGGTATCGTGACAACGCCGGCCGGTTCATTTTCCAATTCGGCAGGGTCAGCCATCGCCAAGGTGCTGGTCGACCAGGCGAAGCTGCGCGCGATCGTGCAGGCGCAGGCAGGCACCGGCTTCGAGGAAGTCGAGAGCGGTTCGGCCGACTTCAACGTCTCCAACGCCTTTGATGCCACCTTCTACGCAACCGGCACCGGCGAATACGAAGGCATGGGCGCCAAGGCGACCATGCGCCATGTCGCCACCATGCTGCCTTACCGGGTCGCGATGCATGTGCGGGCCGATTCGGGTATTCGAACCATCCAGGACCTGAAGGGCAAGCGGGTCTCGAGCGGCTTCAACGCGCAAAAAACCATCGCCCGCATCATCGAGGCCCATCTGGCCAATGGCGGCCTCAAGTACACCGATGTGCTGCGGGTGCCAGCCCCCAACGTGACTCGCGCCGCCGAGGATTTCAAGAGTGGCAAGGTCGATGTGCTCTTTTTTGCCCTCGGCTCGGCAGCGGTCAAGGAAGCAGCAGCCAGCGTGGGTGGACTGCGGGTGATCGAGGTCGACACGGCGCCGGTGGCACTGGCTCGCACCCAGGCCATCCTGCCTGGCTCCTACGTGATCAAGGTGGCACCGGCACCGTCGCTCGATGGCGTGCTGCAACCCACCAACCTCATCGCCTTCGACATGGTGATGATCGCCAGCGCGAAGGTGTCTGACGACATCGTCTATCGCAGCGTCAAGGCACTGCACGACAACAAGGCTGAACTGGTGGCCACCTTTCCGCCGTTTGCCCTCTTCCAGCCCGAGAACATGACCCGTGCCGTGCAAAGCGTGCCCCTGCATCCAGGCGCCGAGCGTTTCTATCGCGAAGCCGGCCTGATCAAGAACTGAGCGGCATACGCCGATGCAGGCACTGTGCAAAGTAGAACCGGCCGTGGGCGGCATCGCGATACGCGAGGTCGAGCAGCGCTCGCCCGGGGCCGGCGAAATCGGCATCCGGGTGGCGGCTGCCGGCATCTGCGGCACCGACATGCAGATCTGGCGATGGGCGCCGCGCATGGCGCGCCGGATGCAGTTGCCGCGGGTACTCGGGCATGAAGTAAGCGGAGAAATCGAGTCGCTGGGCAGTGGCGTCACGCATCTGAAAATCGGTGACCGCGTCACCCTCGAGAGCCACATCTACTGCGGTCAGTGCAACACCTGCCGTCGCGGCCGCGCGCATTTGTGCGAGAACACGCGCTACCCCGGGATCGATATCGATGGTGGTTTCGCGCCGCATGTCGTGGTGCCATCGAGCATCGCCTGGGTGAACCCGCCCGAACTCCCCCACGAGATTGCCGCAATGCTCGAGCCATTCGGGATCGCGGTACACGCCAGTCTGGCCGGTTCGGGTGTCAGCGGGCAGAGCGTTCTGGTGAACGGGTGCGGTCCGATCGGGCTGATGAATGTTGCCGCAGCACGCGCACTGGGTGCGCGGACCGTGATTGCCGCCGACCCCAATCCGCTGCGCCGCACGACCGCACTGTCAATGGGCGCCGATCATGTGCTCGATCCTGGCAACGAAGATACGGCCACCCGGGCACGGGCCCTGACCGGCGGCCTCGGTGTCGATGTCGGCATCGAATACTCGGGCACCGAAGCTGGGTTCCGCTCGGTGTTCGACAGCCTGTGCAAGGGAGCCGACTTCAGGCTCGTGGGCGCGCCCCCCGAAGCCATACCGGTCGATTTCACCTGGTGGCTGCTGAAATGCCCGACGATGATCAACATCCACGGCAGGCGCATCTGGGACACCTGGACGGTATCCACCGCGCTGGTGCTCGAAGGCAAGGTCGACCTGCGCCCGATTGCCAGCCACACACTGCCCTTGCGCGACGCAGCCCACGGATTTGATCTGATTCTGCGCGGCGAAGCCTTGAAACCCATTCTCGTGCCGGGCTGATGCCCACCCAACCTTGAGGGAGATGACCCAATGAGTCTGTTTGAAGATCTGGTCGCCGCCAATCGCATCCTTGCCGAGCACGGCGTGATCGATGGCTACGGGCATGTGAGTGTGCGCTGCGAGAACAACCCAGACCGCTACTGGATTTCGCGTTCACTCGCACCCGAGCTGGTCACCGAAGAGGATCTCATGGAGTTCGATCTGGACAGCAAGCCGATCGATCAGCGGGGCCGCACGATGTACACCGAACGCTACATTCATGGCGAGATCTACAAGACCCGTCCTGAAGTGCGGGCTGTCGTGCACAACCACTCGCCTTCAGTCATTCCGTTCGGCATCATCGATCAGCCGATGAAGCCGGTCTATCACATGTCGCACTTTGTCGGCATGGGCGTGCCGATCTTCGAGATTCGCGATCTGGTGCCTGACTCCGACCTGCTGATCCGCGACACCTACCTGGGCGCCGCACTCGCGCGCTCACTCGGCGGCAAGGCGTGTGCCCTGATGCGTGGACACGGCGCCGTGGTGGTGGCCGAGAGCCTGCCTGTGGTGGTCGGGCGCAGCATCTACCTGGAGATGAACGCCAAGCTGCAGGCGCAGGCGATGACACTCGCCGGCCCCGGCGGTGCTGTCAATTACCTCACGCCGGGCGAATCTGCGGCATCGGTGGGAACGCAGGATTACTTGCGAGCATGGCAACTGTGGCGCGCGCGCGGGCTGCGTGACGTGAAGCCCAAGGCCTGATGCCAGGCGTTGCCGGCGGCTCGACTGACCGCCGGCGAGGGCATCCCGATATCGATCAGAGAATCAGACTCACCGACCCGAGGCTGCCCAGTTCCATCGCATCGATGAGGGCAATCCGATGTGCGATGCGCAGCCCCGCCTGGGTGAAACGCAGGGTATGGCGGTAGTGACCGACATACTCGCGCACCTTTTCACCGCGGCGAAAGCGCCAGACGACGAAGTTTGAGTGCACCAGCGCCTGCGCTTCGCCGGCAGGCGCTGGCGGCGCCTCGAACACCCGCACGTTGCCGATCATGCGACGCGTGCGCGACCGGGGGTACTCGGCATGGGCAGCCGGGTCCTTCAGCCGGGTCACGCGCGCACGGATGCGAGCGATGTCATCGGCAATGGTGAAGAGCGTGCTGGCCGGATCAGCGTCAGGCGTATCGTTGGGCGGAACCCAGTAACGCGCATCTTCGGTGAGCAGGCCCAGCCAGTCATCCAGGCGCCATTCGTCGAGGAGGGCGGCCTCAGCGTAAAGAAAATCCTCGGCTTCACTGCGCGAGAGGCTGCCAGGCAAGCTGGGGGCGCTCATGCTGCCGTCCTCTTGCGGGGTACCGTCTGCATGCGTTGCTGCCACTCCAGCCAGAAGGCACGCAGGTGCAGTTCATCGGTGTTGAGCTGCTCGCCCTCCTTGGCCATACCGCGGGTCATGACCGACCAGGGCATCTCGCGCCAGGTGGCAAGACCGGCCTGCACCATCTCCAGCGCCTCGATGTCATCGGGCGTGGCAAAGCCGCCCGGCCCGTAGAAGGTGAGGAAACTGTCGAGCCTGATCGCACGTGCTGCCGGGGTCTCCTCGACCGGTCCGAGCGCCCAGGCACGCACCTGCATCCGATTGGCCGCCAGCGGGTGGAAGGTGCGTATCGTCACCGACGATCCGTCGTTGATGACCAGATTGGGAAACACCACCAGATTTCGGTTGGTATCGGCCACCCGTGCCGCGCGGCGCTCGCCCAGACGAGCAACCAGTTCGGCACGGATACGTTCGATCTCGGGACGGGCAGCTTCGCCATAGACCGGAATCCACTTGGCAACGGGCCGGCCGCGAAAATTGACATTGTCGACCACGGCATGTCCGTTGCCCAGGACACGCCCTACCCCGTGCGCCGGCAGCAGGTGACCGCGCTCGGGGCGCTTCATCTCGACCCCGGCATTGCGCAGGTAGTCGAGCCAGGTCGAATGCGTGGTGAGCAGGTGGTAATCGTCAAAGCTGTTCTCGACCAGCAGCTTCCAGTTGGCCTCGATGTCGTACTCCTGGACACCGCGAATCACCTCCATCTGGCCCGATGGGGACTGGTCGATCACGAGGTCGATGTATTCGCGGGCACCGGCCAGGTAGTCCTCGAGGGGCATTGCCGCCGGGTCGAAACAAAGGAAGACAAAGCCACGATAACTCGCCACGTGCGCCGGTTCGAGCAGCGGAAATTGCGCCGGGTCGAACGACGGAGGATAAGCACTGCGCCCGGGCACGCCATCGAGGCAACCGGCCCGGTCGTACGACCAGCCATGATAGAAGCAGGTGAAATGGCGCGCGTTGCCCTCGGGCTCGCGGCACACAACCGCGCCGCGGTGACGACAGCTGTTGAGAAAGACCCGTACACGCCCGGCATCGTCGCGACAGAGGATGACCGGACGACCGCAGATCTGACGGGTGCGGAAATCGCCAGCCAGAGGCACTTCGGACTCGTGCCCGACATAGATCCAGCACAGATCGAAGATCCGCTCGCGCTCACGCTCGAGCACCCCGGGGTCGACCAGTGCCGCCCGATTGACCCGAAAATCGCAATTGGCCGGATCGTTGATCACCATCGGCTGCTCGGTCATGCCTGTCGCTCCCTGCCATTGCGCAACCGTTCGATCAGATCACGCGAGCTTCGGGGTGTCAATGCACTCCGACCGCAGCGTGCACAGCGGCAGATGAGCACATTCGTGTCGGGAGGCCAGAGCAGCCGGGCCGGCAGTTGCTAAACTCCGGGTGTCCATGTCAAACCCCCACACGCTCTGGCGGAGATTGATCTCTTGTCACACCTGAAGATCGGCACTACCCAGTACCTGCACACACTGCCCCTCATCAACGGGGCGGTCACCGCGCCCGAACTGACCTTCGATGTGACGGTAACGCGCACTATCGACGAGTGCACGCTGCGCACGATCGCCGGTGACTTCGATGCCGGCGAGTTCTCGCTGGCCACGTTCGTGAAACTGTGCGAGACCGATCAGCGATTCGTCGCCTTCCCGGTGTTTGCGAAGAAACTGGTGTCGCAGTACGCCTTCTGTCGCGAGGATGCCACCTTCGACGGCCATGGTTCACTCGCTGGCAAGCGCATCGCGGTGCCACAGTTCTGGGTCACCGCAGCGCTATGGCACCGCTGGACCCTGGAACAGTGCGGACTGGCTGCGGGCGATGTAACCTGGTGCCCGCTCGCGCCCGACCGGATCGACGGCATGCCTTACCCGACCCATTTCAAGTATGACCGGTCGCTGACCGGCCGCAAACCGTCCGATATCCTGCGCAGTGGCGAGGCCGACTGCTTCATCTTCGCGCGCCGCCCCGATGACCTGCGCGGTCTGCGCTATCTGGCCCGCGATCCGATCGCCGACACCCTCGCACTCACCCGTCGAACCGGGGTCATCCCGATCACGCACGTACTGGCGGTCAAGCGCGAATGGCTCGCCGCCAACCCCGGGCGTGATGCCGCTGTGCTTGATCTTTTCTCGGCGGCGCTCTCCCATGGCGATCACGAAGTCGGCCATCACGTTGCGCAGTACATGCCGCTCGCCGACATGCAATTCGACAGCACCACGGCCACCCTCGGTGAGGGCTGGAACCGCTATGGCTGGCAGCGCAATGAAGCCACCATCCGCGCCTTCTGCAAGACAGCCATCGCTCAGGGTTTCGTCAAAAGCATCGACATCGACCACATCTTTCATCCGATCGGCTGAGCAGGAGCAAGACCATGATTCGTCACAAGAAACTGGCCTACGTTGCTTTCAACGTATCCGACCTGGAACGCTCGGTCGCCTTTTATCGCGACATGGCGGGGCTCGACGTGGTCGAACACAACCCGGGACGCGATGCCTTCCTCTCCTGCAATGGCGACCATCACAACGTGGTACTGGTGCAGGCACAGACCGCAAGCCTCAAGCGGATTGCCTACGAACTGGAAAACATCGGTCAGCTCGCAGTCGCCACGCAGATCCTCGAGGCAGCGGGCATCAAGGTCGAAACCCTCGATGCCGCCGAATGCGGCCGCCAGCGCATCACCGCAGGCTTGCGTTTTCGTGACCCCAACGGCATCCCGTTCGAGTACTGCGCCGGGCTGATGTCACGGCCGCAGCGGTTTGTGCCGCACCCGATCGATTTCAGTCACCTGTCGCATGCCGTCGTGAAGGTTCCCGACTTCCCGACCAGCCTCGCGTTTTATCGCGACGTCATGAATTTCAGGGTATCGGACTTCCGGCACGAGCCTACCGGCGAACCTTATTTTGCCTTCATGCGCTGCTTTCCCAACCCGTATCACCACTCGTTTGCAATCATTACTGCACCGAAGGCCGCGTTCTTCCACATTGCCTTCACGGTGCGCTCGATCGACGAACTGATGACGGGTCGCAATCGCCTGAAGAAGGCCGGCGTGACCGTCGCCCCTACACCGGGGCGGCACATGGCATCGGGCAGTGTGTTCCAGTACTTCTCCGACCCCGATGGCTTCACGCTCGAGTACACGGTGGGCATGGAAGAATTCCCGATCGAGGGGGGCCGTGAGCCGCGCATGCTCGACAAGAGTTATCAAACCACCGACCTGTGGGACGGCGAGCGGCCGACCAACATGCCCGACTACGGCCTCATCGAACCGCCCTCTGCCTGACTGCGGCAACAGGCACGGTTCGACGGGCGAAGCCGGATACGCGCCTCAGTCGGTCACCATACCGAAAACCGGCGCCTGCGACCCGGTCTGACGATAACGGTCGAAGACCGCGCACACGGCCCGAACGACCAGCCGCCCATCGGGTGTGAGCGTGATCCATTCGGGCGTCAACTCGAGCAGACCTGCCTTGGCCATCGTTTCCAGTTGCTGGCACTCATCGGCAAAGTGGCTGCGGAAATTGACGAGGTAGGCGATCTCGATCGACTCGATCGAGATCTCGCCGCGGCCCAGCAAGGCACGAATCACCGCGTGTCGCACCAGATCATCGCGGCTGAGTTCGATACCGCGCATCACCGGCAGCACACCCTGCTCGAGCCGATCGTGATAGGCATCGAGCGCATGCAGGTTCTGCGCATAACTGTGACCAATACGACTGATCGCCCCCAGCCCCAAGCCGATGCGGTCATGCTCGGTCTGGCTCGAGTAGCCCCACGAGTTGCGCTGCAAACGGCCTCGGCGCATGGCAATGGCCAGATCCTCATCGGCGCGAACGAACAGATCGAGCCCGACATCGACATAGCCGGCCGTCCCGAGGCGTGACCGTGCCTCGAGCATCATGTCGACGCACGCCGCGCGGTCGGGCAAGACATCGCGTCGGAAAGCCCGCTGGGTAGGGAAGCGCAGCGGATCATGGCGGTAGCGCAGCAGACTGATGCGATCGGGGTTCAGATCGACCAGACGCTGCAGACTGAAACTGAACGCCTCGCGGGTCTGGGTGGGCAGGCCATACCAGAGTTCGACCCCGACAGACCGGAATCCAGCCGCCTTGGCGGTCTGCATCACCGCCGCGGTACGGTCCTCGAATTGAATGCGATTGACGGCCACCTGGACCTTGGGATGAAAATCCTGCAGACCGAGGTTCATGCGATTGAAGCCCAGTGATGCCATCGCACGGATTTCCTCGTCGGCAAACCGGCTCGGATCGATCTCGATGAGGTAATCGCCCTGGGCAGCAAAATTGAAACACTCGCGCACGCGACGCACCAGTTGCTCGAGCTGCTCGGCGGTGAGGAAGTTGGGCGTGCCTCCGCCCAGTTGCATCTGACTCACGGTCGGCGAGCGCCCAAGCAGCGGCTCCAGAATATCGAGCTCGCGCCCCATCGCAGTCAGGTAGGGCTCGACCGCTGCGCGGGACCGACCGACCACGGTCTGGCGCGTGCACTGCACGCACTGCGACTCGCAAAACGGCACCCGAACATCCAGCGACAGCGGTTGCAGCGCGGCCAGCGGCGCGCGCGTAGCGATGGCACGCGCAAGTGCAGCACCATCGAAAAACTCGGCAAATCGCTCAACGCCAGGATAAGCGGTGTACTCGGTACCGCCCACGCCATACTGGCGCAGCAACTCGCGTGCAAGGTCGACTTCACGCGAGTCGCTCTGCTCCACCAGCGACAACTGGTTGACGGCAAGTGCATTCATATGAGCCACAGAACCCCCGTTGACAAGCCAGCAACCCAGATGGGCATTATGGTTGAACTGCACGAAGACTCGACCCGTGCGGATTGCACCGCCGGGGCGACTGACCTAGACTGCCTGGCAAGCGCACGAACGCCAGCCGCTGCATCCACCGCCTGAGTGCGACTGGACAGGCGGTGAATGATAAGAAGCGTGGATCGAGTCGGCTTGATCAGGATCAAAAGACGCCCCCCACTCCGCCGTTAGCCTCTTCTTCCGGGTGGTCCCTGCCACCATGTGTCATCGATTGCCAGAGGAGGCAAAAACATGTCGGCGGATTCGCTCAGAAACTCAGCCCTGTCGGCTCGGATCGGCTCGCCGGTACCTGAGCCCACTCTCGCCGCAGGCAATCTGGTGAAACTCAAGATGGCCTGTTCACATTGCCACCTGCGCGAAGTGTGCCTGCCGGTCGGACTGACGCGCGAACAGATCACGCTGCTCGAACAGATCGTCTACACCCGCCGCCGCCTGAAGAAAGGCGAAACACTGTATCGCGCCGGCGATCCATTCCGTTCGCTCTATGCGATCCGCAGCGGTTTCTTCAAGGCGCGTGCGGCAACGCCAGACGGGCGTGATCAGGTCACTGGTTTCCAGATGGCGGGCGAACTGATCGGCATGGACGGCATCAGTCACGAGACGCATACCTGCGACTCCATCGCGCTCGAAGACAGCGAAGTCTGCGTGGTGCCCTTCAACATGCTCGAAGACCTGTCGGTTCAGGCACCGGCGCTGGGACATCACTTTCACAAGGTGATGAGCCGCGAGATCGTGCGCGAACACGGCGTCATGCTGTTGCTGGGAAGCATGCGGGCCGAAGAACGCCTGGCAGCCTTCCTGCTCAACCTGTCACAGCGTCTGGCAGCGCGCGGTTTCTCGGCAACCGAATTCGTCCTGCGCATGACACGCGAGGAAATCGGCAGCCATCTCGGTCTGAAACTGGAGACAGTGAGCCGGGCCTTCTCGAAATTCCAGGATGACGGCATGATTGCCGTCAAGCAAAAACACGTTCAGATCCTCGAGATGGAACGACTGCGCAAGCTTCTGACCAATGGCTCGAGAAGCACGCACGACTGAAGCTCGTCGGCAAACAGACTTGCAAAGACAGGGAGACACCATGTACATGCACATCCTCATCCCCACCGATGGGTCGAAGCTCTCGGCGAAGGCGGTCAAGTCGGCACTGACACTTGCGCGCGATCTCGGTTCAAAGGCAACCGCCTTCTACGCCACCCCCGAGTACCCGTCGCCGATCTACAGTGAGGGGGCTGTCTTCACGAGTTACGTGACTCGAGCCGACTACACTCGTGCTCAGACTGAGGCTGCCCGGAAGGTGCTGGCAGCGATCGAAAAACAGGCTGCGGCGCTCGGGGTCACTCTCGCCACAGAACATGCGGCCTCGAATTCGCCCTCCGAGTCAATCATCAAGCTCGCGACCCGACGCAAGTGCGATCTCATCGTGATGGCCTCGCACGGGCGCCACGGCGTGGCAGCACTGCTCCTTGGCAGCGAGACCCAGAAGGTTCTGACCCACTCCAAGGTCCCGGTACTGGTCGTCCGCTGAACCAGCCAGATGCGCAGCGGTTCGACCTCGGTCGACCGCGCCGCCTCGTCCGAGCCAGCGCGTTGAAGCCCCTGCGCGCTCGGTCACACGCTTGCCGCTTGTCGCTGCGCGCTGATCCACAGACCACAGCAGCGCATAGAATCGTGCGCCGCCTTGGTGGCTGGCACCCGATTGAACCGGCAAGGAGCAGACAATGCAGTCCTGGTGGATGACCGTGGTCGATGGCAACCCGAAGCTCGAGCGTCGCGAGACCGCCCTGCCTGAACCCGGTGCACACGAACTGCTTGTGCAGGTCGAAGCGGCGTCGCTCAACCGTGGCGAGTTCATCGCCGGGGTAGGCCTTCACGGCAATGCGCCCGGGCGAGCAGCCGGCATCGATGCGGCTGGCAGGGTTTGCGCCATTGGCACTGCGGTCACCGGTTTCGCGATCGGTGACCGCGTCATGGGACGTGCGATCGGCGGATTCTCGGATGTTGCACGCATGCATCACGCCGAGGCCTTGCCGGTTCCCGACACGCTCGATGCCGTGCACGCCGCAGCCTTCCCGCTCGTATTCAACGTCACCTTCGACATGCTGGTGGCGCGTGGGCACCTGCAGGCGGGAGAAACCCTGCTCGTCACCGGCGCATCCTCAGGCGTTGGTGTGGCCTGTGTGCAACTGGGCCATGCCCTCGGGGCTCGGGTGGTCGGCACCTCGGGCTCGGCGGCCAAGCTGGAACGATTGCGCGCGCTCGGTCTGGATGAAGGCATCGTGACCCGCCAGGCCGACTTTGCCGATCAAGTACGCACGCTCAGCGCAGGACACGGTGCCGATCTGGTGATCGACACCGTGGGTGGTTCGATTTTTGCCGAGTGCATGCGAGCCTGCGCCTTCGAAGGGCGCGTCGCGATGGTGGGTTATGTCGACCGGGTGCTCGAGGCACGCATCGACCTGGCACTGCTTCACGAGCAGCGACTGGACCTGTTCGGGGTATCCAACAAGCTGCGTACCGCCACGCAACGCGCCGAGACCGTGCGGCGGGTTGCCACCGAGCTGTTGCCACTGGTGGCGGCCGGCCGCATCGTGCCGCTGGTTGATCGGGTATTCCCGATCGAAGCGCTACCCGAGGCAGTTGCGCACATGCAATCGGACACCCAGATCGGCAAGGTGGTGCTGCAAAGCGGCAGATGATGTCGGCGGCCGGGAGTCATGCCCGACCACGGCAGGGTGAAACTCGATACCGCTGCAGCGGGTCCACCGCCCCGGTAAACCCTACTGCGCCTGGATGTTGGCCGCCTTCACGACCTTGCCCCAGGTGACGTACTCACGCTCGATGGTCCGGGCGAGCTCCTCCGGCGTGGAAGGTTGTGGCTCCATGCCATGCTGCAGCAGTTGTTCGCGCACATCACTGGCGGACAAGACCCGAACCAATTCACGGTTCAGTCGCAGCACGATGTCGCGCGGCGTACGCGAGGGCGCGATGAAGGCGTACCAGTTGGTGGCGTCATAACCGGGATAGCTCTCGGCAATGGTCGGTACGGAAGGGAAGAAGGCCGAACGAGTCGCCCCGGTGGTGGCCAGTGCCCGGATCTTGCCTGACTTCACATGCGGCAGTGCCGAGGGTGCAGAGGCAAACACCGAAGGCACCTGATTACCCAGCAGGTCGGCCATCGCCGGCCCGCCCCCCTTGTAAGGCACATGGACGATATCGGCTTTCGCCATCATCCGGAAAAGCTCGCCCGCCAGATGCCCCGTGCCACCGATGCCTGATGTCCCGAAGGTCATGCTGCCCGATCGTGCATTGGCCAGTGCCACATACTCGGCGAGGGTCTGGGCCGGCACCGAGGCATGCACCACCAGGACGTTGGCAAAGACCACCCCCATCGATATCGGGGCAAAATCGCGCCGCGGGTCGTAGGCGAGATTGCTCACCATGTGCGGGGCAACCGCCAGCGGACCGACGGCGGAGAGCGAGATCGTGTACCCATCGGCGGGCGCACGTGCGATGGCCTCGGCGGCAATGTTGCCACCAGCGCCAGCCCGGTTTTCGACGACCACCTGCTGCCCCAGATTGTCAGCCAGGCGCCGGGCAACGATGCGCGCCGCCGTATCCGTGCCACCCCCCGGGGCAAACCCGACGGTGAGAAGCAGCGGCCGTACCGGATAGCCTTGAGCGAAGATCGGCCCGGCCATGAGCAGACTGACGATGAGCAGGCCCCACGGGAGCAGACCATGCGGCAGCAGCCCGGCAGGCACGAGATCGCAGCGCACGGTGCGCCAGAGCCACTGTGCGGTGGCCTGGCACGGCGTGACTGCGGCGGATGCAGCGATCGAGCCATCGGAGGGGTTGAGTGCAATCATGGGCGCAGCAGTATCTTGCCGATGGCCTCGCCTCGCTCGAGCCGCTGATGGGCAGCGACTGCCTCATCCAGCGGAAATTCGTGATCGATGCGGGGCACGATCAGACCTGCCATCTGCGGCCACAACCGGGCCAGCAGACCCTCGGTGATTCGGGCCTTGCGTTCAATCGACAGAGGCCGCAACAACGATCCGGTGACACGGGCCCGCTTTCGCATCAGCAGTTCGAGCGGAACATGGTAGGCCGGCTCGATGGCGCCGGTCAGGTGCGTGATACGGCCATCGAGGGCAAGCGCCTGCAGATTGCGCACCGCATAAGTGCCACCCGCCATATCCAGAATCACATCGGCGCCGTGCCCCCCGGTCACCTCCGCGATCCAGGGCACAAAATCATCACGCTGGTAGTTGCAGGCGGCGAGCGCTCCCATCGAAAGAGCAACCGCACACTTGTCATCGCTGCCACAGGTCGCCACGGGTCGAGCCCCCAGCCAACGGGCAAAGGCCATGCCGATCGACCCCACGCCGCTGGTGCCGCCGTGCACCAGCAACCAGTCACCCGGCGCAATTGCGCAGAGCTCGATGAGGTTGTGCCATAGCGTGTAGAGCGCCTCTGGCAGCGCCGCAGCCTCGCGCATGCCAAAGCCCGGGGGCAAGGGCAAGGTCGTGCGCTCATCGGCCAGACAATACGGTGCGTAACCACCCCCATTCACCAGGGCGCAGACCCGGTCGCCGATGCCCACGCGGGTCACCGCCTCACCAGTGGCCACCACCGTACCCGAGACCTCGAGCCCGGGGATATCGGTCGCCCCAGCCGGTGGGTGGCCGCGTCTGCGTTGACCGGCGTCGTGGCGGTTGACGCCGGCATATTCGACTGCAATCAGCAATTCACGCCCGCCCGGCACCGGCAGCGGGCGCACGACGGGCACCAATTGTTCCGGGCCGCCAGGGCCGGCAATCGTGATCGCACGCATCGTGGAGGGCAGCATCAAGGTGTCTCCAGCAGGATGCCAGCCAAGGGCCAGCATCGAACTCAACGATTGATCGGGGAGTCGGGGGCGAGCAGCAGGGCGACCAGATCGCGTATCTGGTCCTGGGTGAGGATGCCGTGGCTGCCAAATCGCGGCATATTGCTGCACGCAAGCCATGCCTGTGGGTTGTAGATACGGCCGTAGGTATAGCGTTCGAGCTCGGTCCTGGGCATCTGGGCACGCAGCACTGCATAACGCAGCAGGCTGGGACCCAGCGTGCCATAAGAGAACTCATCGGGCGAGAGCTGATGGCAGGCATAGCAGTTGCCACCAGCGGGCACATCGGGCGCATCGCTCCACTGACGGCCGACCCCCGACTGCGCGATGCGCTCGCCCGAGCGCCAGTCGCCCAGCAGCGGGGTACCGGCAGCAGGCCAGCGAATGAGTGCCTGATTCTCGCGCTCGATCGCCTGCACCCGGTCGTCTGAAAGCGGTTTGCCGGCAGCCTCGGCCTCCGAACACAATCGCTGCGCGAGGTCCTGCTCGAGCCGATCGAGCCCGGCCTGGCCACGCGCGACAAACGACGCGGAGAGCGCCGCGCGTACGCGCTGGGCATCGCCCGGCTCACGCGGCATGGTCTGCGGCGGGCCGACGACGCAAGCGGCCAGAACGAGCGAGAGCGCCACCGAACCCAGGACAAGGCAGAGCGCACGTGCCGATGTCCGTTGCAGCGCAGACAGGGCTCGGGCAAGAAGGCGCCGCACGCTAGCGCCTCACGCCTGGAGCGGCCAGTGCGGCACCACTGGCATTGTGGAGCAGATAACTCACCAGGGCCACCGAGACCTCGGAGCCGAAGACGAGATCGGGAAAGCGCTGCTGACGAAAGCAGTCATTCATGCGCCATTGCAGGGTTCGCATCTCGCCTTGCGACACGCGATAGGCGGGCCAGGTCCCGAGCACCCGACGCGCCTCTTCAGGTCGCGAAAGGTTGGGCAACTCCTGCAATCGAATGCGACGGCCACTCTGTGCATGGCAGGTCGTACAGGCAAAGTCGTGCGTACCACCACGAACGAAAAAGAGCTCGCGACCCAGGCGCCAGGCCGCACGCTCGGCGGGGTGATCAAGCGGCGGAGCGAGGGTCATTCCGCGCGACTGGGCAGCAATCCAGGCCGAGAGTGCCTCGAAGTCGGATCGCTGCTCGCCGTTGCCGAACGGCTGCCGTCGGAGCACTGCCGGATCAAGCCCCTGCAGGGTCACCATGCAATGGAGCAGTCGGGTTTCCAGGTCCATCACACGGTCGGCATCGGCGAACCAGCGAGGCAGCCGCGCCAGGGCGCCCGCAACCACACCCGGCC
Organism: uncultured Pseudomonadota bacterium; assembly: GCA_903829815.1. GTDB lineage: Bacteria > Pseudomonadota > Gammaproteobacteria > Burkholderiales > SG8-39 > CAIXPL01. Next base: position 15,890 of record CAIKRR010000076.1, read on the forward strand.
CCTGGCCCAGATCGCATCGCTCGAGCGAAACATTGCGCGGGCCGCGCGGCATCTTCCAGAGGTCTTCACCACGCGCTTCCCAGAGCTCGCCCGGGCTGCTGTCGGCGACGGCTTCCCGGTAACGCTCGATCTCGCGTGCCGTTTCCTGCGCCGACTGGGCAACGACCGATGCCGTGCCGAGCGCGAGGGCAAGCAGGCCCCCCAGAGCCGCCCACCACACCGGGCGGCGAGAGTCAGGCACTCACCACTGCCTCATCAGTACGGCGATCGCCCCGGGTATCGACCCAGGTGACCTGGATGCGGTCGCCCACCTTGGCGCCTGCGTAGCTGAACTGGATGACTGGGTTCTTCGATACGGCGGGGCCCCAGCTTGCACTGAAGACGACGCGACCACCGGTCGTTGCCGTGACGCGCTGGATGAACCAGGCCGGGACCAGCCGACCCGTGGCATCGCGACGCTGACCGGTTTCCATTTCATGCCCGATCAGCACCCGAACCACACACTGGTCGCCCTCGATACGGGCACGGATGCGCATTGGGTCAGCCACCGCAACCTCCGATCGTGACCTTGATCTCGTGGCGCGCAACCAGTACACGCCCCTCGGCTTTCACCAGCGCATAGATATTGGAGGACTCGCCCAGCTTGAAGTTGGTACGAAACGATGGCCGCGTTCCCGCTGGCACCTCGAAGAGCGCGGCTACCGGGGTGGGGTTCTTCTCGATGTAGAGGCCGATCGACTCGACGCCGGCGAGCGTAGTGGCAATCGATATCGGCACCACCAGCCCGTTTTCCGCGATATCGGGCGTGTTGCCCCAGGAGACATCGCGGGTTTCAATCACCGCTGTGCCACCCATGGCACGAACCGCCTCGAGGAGCGTACGAGCACCGAACACGCCCTGCGCCCAATCGGGTGCAGGCGGTGCAGATTGCGCCTGGGCACACGTGCCCAGGGCCAGCAAGGGGCCCGCCGCTCCGAAGAGGGCGACACGGGCGCCGCGATTGACGAATGTTCTGCGTACTTTGTCCATGGTGCGATTATACTGCCAGCCCTACCGCCCGGATGGTGAAACTGGTAGACACAGGAGACTCAAAATCTCCCGCCAGCGATGGCGTGTCGGTTCGAGTCCGACTCTGGGCACCAGGCATTCTCTGCCGCTGAACAATTCTCATGACGCTCTCTCTGGATGATTTCGATTATGCGCTGCCCGAGGCGCTGATCGCCCAGCACCCGAGCGCCGAGCGCACCGCCAGCCGACTGCTGCGCGTCCAGACCGATGCGCAGTACGATGAAATCTTCACCGACCTGCTCCACCAGGTCCGCCCTGGAGACCTCTTCGTCTTCAACGACACGCGGGTCATCCGCGCTCGCCTACGTGGCCGGCGCGACTCGGGCGGCGCCATCGAGGTGCTGATCGAACGGGTCATCGCCGGCGATGAAGCCCTCGCGCATGTGCGAGCAAGCCATGCCCCGCGAGCAGGCACACGATTGCGCCTCGACGATGCCTTCGAGGTCGATGTGCTGGGTCGCACTGACGACCTCTATCGACTGCGCCTGGCCGATGGCGGCGACTGGTATTCCCTGCTCGAACGCCATGGCAGCATTCCTCTACCCCCCTACATCACGCATCCGGCCGGCGAGACCGACGCCGGGCGCTACCAGACGGTGTATGCCCGTGCCCCGGGTGCGGTCGCCGCACCCACCGCAGGCCTGCACTTCGACCAGGACTTCATCGCGCGTCTGCGCGGGCTCGGCGTACAGACTGCCTGGGTCACCTTGCATGTCGGGGCAGGCACCTTCCAGCCAGTACGCGTCACCGACATCGCAGACCACCGCATGCATGCAGAGCGCTACCAGATACCCGCCGAAACCGTGGCCGCAGTGCGCACAGCCCGATTGCTCGGGGGCCGCATCTGGGCCGTCGGAACAACCTCGCTGCGCGCGCTGGAGGCGGCCGCCGTGGAGGCCGATGCGTTTGCAGACCCTCGTTCGCAATCGGGCCCCGAGGCCGATGAGGCCAGCCACCACCGGGCACCCCAGTGCGCCATCGAAGGGGACACCCGGCTCTTCATCACGCCGGGCTACCGTTTTCGGGTAGTCGACCGCCTGCTCACCAACTTTCACCTGCCGCGCTCGACGCTGATGATGCTGGTAAGCGCCTTTGCGGGCATGGCGACCATCCGCCGGGCCTACGCCCATGCCATCGGCGAGCGATACCGGTTCTTCAGCTACGGCGATGCCATGCTGCTCGAACGCAGCCCACCTGACGCGGAACCTGCCCCATGACAGCGCCCCTCGCTTTCAACGTACTGGCGACCGACGGCCAGGCGCGCCGTGGCCGGCTGCGACTCAATCACGGCATCGTCGAAACCCCGATCTTCATGCCGGTGGGTACCTATGGCACGGTAAAGGGGATGCTGCCGCGCGATCTCGCCACCACCGGGGCGCGGATCGTGCTGGGCAACACCTTTCATCTGTGGCTGCGCCCCGGGCTCGAGGTGATCGCGGCGCACGGCGGCCTGCACCGTTTCATGGGATGGGACGGCCCGATTCTCACCGACTCGGGCGGTTTCCAGGTGTTCAGCCTGGGCGCCTTGCGCAAGATCAGTGAAGAGGGGGTGGCCTTTGCCTCGCCGGTCAACGGCGACAAGCTCTTCCTGACCCCCGAGGAGTCGATGCGCATCCAGCGCGTGCTCGACTCCGACATCGTGATGGTCTTCGATGAGTGCACCCCGTTTCCGGCGACCGAGACCGAGGCGCGCCTGTCGATGGAACTGTCGTTGCGCTGGGCACGGCGCAGCCGCCTCGCCCACGAGGGCAGCCGCAATGCCCTCTTCGGCATCGTGCAGGGCGGCATGTACGAGCCCCTGCGCGAAGCCTCGCTCGCCGGGCTCGAGGAGATCGGCTTTGACGGCTATGCCATCGGTGGCCTGTCAGTTGGCGAGCCCAAGGAAGACATGCTGCGCATCCTCGCGCATACCGCGCCACGACTGCCTGCCGAGCGCCCACGCTATCTGATGGGGGTCGGCACCCCCGAAGACCTGGTGGCGGGCGTCAGCATGGGCGTTGACCTCTTTGACTGCGTGATGCCCACCCGCAACGCGCGCAATGGCTGGCTCTTTACTCGCAATGGCGATGTGCGCATCCGCAATGCCGTGCATCGCACCGACACCCGAGCGCTCGATCCCGATTGCACCTGCACCACCTGCCAGGGATTCAGCCGCGCCTACCTGCACCATTTGCAGCGCACCAACGAGATTCTGGGTGCCATGCTCAACACCATCCACAACCTGCACTACTACCAGGCACTGATGACCGGGCTGCGGGCGGCGATCGAGGCGGGCCAACTGGACGCGTTCCGGCGCGATTTCCACGCTCGCCGCAGTGCCGGCGCTGCCTGAGCGGCGCGAAAGCTTCGGTGCGTATAATCAAGGGTTTGCCAACCGAACAAGGAAAGTGGCGACATGCTGATCGAAAACGCGTACGCACAGGGCACCGCAGCTACAGGCGGCATCGAGAGCCAGATCATGGGCATGCTGCCCCTGATCCTGATGTTCGTGGTCCTCTACTTCCTGATGATCCGCCCACAGATGAAGCGGCAAAAGGAAATGAAGGCGATGATCGAATCGTTGCAAAAGGGCGACGAAGTCATTGCCGCCGGTGGTCTGGTCGGGCGTATCGTAAAGCTCCAGGATGCCTACATGACCCTCGAGATCGCCACCGGCGTTGAAGTGGTCGTGCAGCGTGGCTCGGTCAACACAGCGCTCCCCAAGGGCACGCTGAAGTCTCTCTGATGTGATCTACTCGCCTCGATCCCGACACCGTCGTCGTGGTCGAGGTGCTCGAACGATGGCCACCCGAGTACGACTGCCTGTCGTCCTCGGGTGACCGACGCCCGCCAACCGTTGCCAACCGCGCAGGGCCCCCGGGCCCGGTGGTTCACCGTCACCCTGAGCCGCTCTCATGAACCGGTATCCGATCTGGGTCTATCTCACCGTCGCCGTGGCACTCGCGCTGGGTCTGCTCTACACCCTGCCCAACTTCTACGGCGAAACACCGGCCGTGCAGGTCTCCAGTGCACGGGTCACCGTGAAGGCTGACGAGTCGATACTTGCCCGTGTCGAAGACGAGTTGAAGCGCGCTGGAGTCCCCTACACCGGTGTCCTGCTCGACGCGACCGGGGTACGCGTGCGTTTTGAGTCGGTCGACATGCAGGGACGTGGCAAGGACGCGATCAACAGCCTGCTCAACCCCGATCCGGCGCAAGCGCAGTTCACGGTTGCGCTCAACCTGATGGCCAACTCGCCCGACTGGCTGCGCAGTCTGCGCGCACTGCCCATGTACCTCGGTCTGGATCTGCGCGGCGGCGTGCACTTCCTCTACCGGGTCAGTCTCGATGACGCCCTCATCAAGCGCCTGGACGGCTCCAGCGGCAACATCCGCGCCCAGTTGCGCGAAAAGTCCCTGCGGCACAACGGCATCAGCCGTGAGGGCCGCGCGCTCGTCATCCGCTTCCGCGATGCCGAGACACGCGACCGGGCGCGCAGCGTGATTGCGGAGAGCTTCACCGAACTCTCGCTCGAACCGCAGGACAGCGAAGGCGAACCACGCCTGATCGCACGCATCCGGCCCGAGGCCGAGAAGCAGATCCAGGACGACGCGATCAAGCAGAACATCAGCACCTTCCACAACCGGGTCAACGAACTCGGCGTGTCCGAGCCGGTGATCCAGCAGCAAGGCCTGGACCGTATCCTGGTGCAATTGCCCGGGGTGCAGGACACCGCTCGCGCCAAGGAGATTCTGGGGCGCGCCGCCACCCTGGAATTCAGGATGGTCGATGCCCATGCCGGCAGCCCCGACTCGCGCGACTATGACGCAAGCAAGATCGAGGCCGCCATCAAGGGCACAGTCCCGATGGGCACCGAACTGCAATTTGCGCGCAATGAAGGCCGCGGTGGTGCTCGCGGCGAGCCGCTGCTCCTGTCCAAGCAGATCATTCTCACGGGCGATCGACTGACCGGCGCCTCGGCCGGCTTCGACCAGAACCAGCGGTCCTCGGTCAACATCGACCTCGATGCGCAGGGCGGCCGCATCATGCGCGACGTGACGCGCGAAGCGGTCAAGCGGCGCATGGCCGTGCTGCTGGTGGAGAAGGGAGTGCCCGAAGTGCTGACAGCGCCGGTCATCCAGTCGGAACTGGGCAACCGGTTCCAGATCACCGGGCTCTTCAGCGCGCGTGAGGCAGCCGACCTGGCTCTGCTCCTGCGGGCCGGGTCACTCGCGGCACCCATGGAAATCATCGAGGAACGCACTGTAGGCCCGAGCCTTGGCCGCGACAATATCGAGAAGGGCTTCAATTCAACCCTTTGGGGCTTCGTCGCGATCTCGATGTTCATGCTCGTCTACTACGTCGCCTTCGGCGCATTCAGCGTCGTGGCCCTGTCGGCCAACCTGCTGCTGCTGGTCGCGATGCTCTCCATCATGCAGGCGACGCTCACCTTGCCGGGCATCGCCGCCATCGCGCTCACCCTGGGCATGGCCATTGACGCCAACGTGCTGATCAACGAGCGCATCCGCGAGGAACTGCGTGCAGGTGCCTCGCCGCAGGCATCGATTGCAGTGGGCTACGAGCGCGCCTTCGGCACCATTCTCGACTCCAATGTGACCACCCTGATTGCCGGCATCGCGCTGCTACTGGTGGGCTCGGGGCCGGTACGCGGCTTTGCGGTGGTGCACTGCCTGGGCATCCTCACCTCGATGTTCTCCTCGGTGGTGGTGTCACGCGCGCTGGTCAACCTCGTCTTTGGCCGCCGGCGACGTCTCGCCAGCGTGCCGATCGGCAACACTGCCTGGGAGTAATGCCATGGAATTCTTCAAGATTCGCCGTGACATCCCGTTCATGCGGCATGCGCTGGTCTTCAACGTCATCTCAGGCCTCACCTTTCTCGCAGCGATCTTCTTTCTCTTCAGCCGCGGGCTGCACTTCTCGATCGAATTCACCGGTGGCACCCTGATCGAGATGTCGTACGCCGGCAGCGCCGATACTGATCGCGTCCGGGCCGCCCTGCAGAAGGCTGGGTTCGAGGACGTCACGGTGCAGAACTTCGGCTCCTCGCGCGACATACTGATCCGCATGCCGGCCAAGGCTGACCAGACCAGTGCCGACCTCTCGTCGAAAGTGCTCGAAGTGCTGCGTGCCGATGACCCCACTGCCGAGCGCCGCCGTACCGAATTTGTCGGACCGCAGGTAGGCTCCGAGCTGGCCCGAGACGGACTGATCGCGCTGCTGGTGACCGCCATCGGCATCGTGCTCTACCTGGCTCTGCGCTTCGAGTGGAAGTTCGGGGTCGCGGCCGTCATCGCCAATCTGCACGATGTGGTGATCATTCTGGGATTCTTCGCGCTCTTTCAGTGGGAGTTCTCGCTGCCCGTTCTGGCAGCCGTGCTGGCAGTACTGGGCTATTCGGTCAACGAGTCGGTGGTCATCGCCGACCGGATCCGCGAAAACTTTCGCCGCATGCGGCGCGCCTCGGTCAACGAGGTGATCGACAACGCCATCACGCGCACGATTTCGCGCACCATCATCACCCACGGGTGCACGCAGGCAATGGTCACCTCGATGCTCTTCTTTGGTGGTGCGGCTCTGCACTATTTCGCATTGGCCCTCACCATCGGCATCCTGTTCGGCATCTACTCGTCGGTACTGGTGATGGCACCGCTCGTGCGCTGGCTCGGGGTGAAACGCGAGGACCTGGTTCGCGCCGCACCAAAGAAGAAAGACGAGGCGGTTGTCTGACATGGCGACCGGTCCCGATCGCGCAGACTCAAGCGGTAACCCGGCGAGCAGCCGGCCGGTGGTGGGTGCGCTGAGGGTCTGGGACCTGCCACTGCGGCTTTTTCACTGGTTGCTGGCCGCGCTCGTGAGCGCCGCTGTAGTGACAGTGAAACTGGGCGGTGATGACTGGATGGTGTGGCACGAGCGCTGCGGCCGCGCCATTCTGGTACTGCTGGCCTTTCGTCTCGCCTGGGGCTTTGCAGGGAGCCGCGAGGCGCGCTTCCGCACGTTCGTTCGCGGCCCGCGCGCGGTCCTCGCATCGGTGCGCGATCTGCCGCGCCGCTTGAGCAACCGGTACCGCGGCCACAATCCACTGGGGGGCTGGTCAGTACTGGCGATGCTGGCTGCCCTGATCACCCAGGGCGTGACCGGGCTCTTCGCCAATGACGACGCCACCTTTGAAGGGCCTCTGGCGGGACGCGTCAGCAAGGCAACCAGCGACTGGTCCACCAGCATTCACACCACAGGCGAATGGGTACTCTACGGTCTGGTCGCGCTGCATCTGGCAGCCATCGCCTGGTACTGGCTGCGCAAAGGTGACAATCTGCTCATGCCGATGATCACCGGCGACAAGACGGTATCAAGCGCGGTATCAAGCGCGACATCAAGCGCCGAGGTCAGCAAGGCCGCGTCGGGAACAGAGACCGCAGGCGGTACCGATGGTGCACGACTGTGGCTGCGGGCAGTCGTGCTCGCCGCCCTCGCCACTGCATTGGTGCTGCTGCTCACCGCACGGGGCTGAACACACAACACCAAGCGCAGCGGGCGACAAGCCCGAGGACTTGGGGCCGGGAGCACACGACAGGAGAGGGGAAGCCCTGAAGCCGCCCCGGCCGCCAGCGACGGGCCCGGGCCGGACACCCACGCTGCCGGTCGATTACTGCGCGCGGTAGGCGTCGTGACACTGCTTGCAGGACGCGCCCACAGCTGCGAATGCGGGCTTGATAGCGGCGAGATCGCCTCCCTTGGACACTGCAACCAGCTTGCCGGTCTCTTCCTGGAGCTTCTGGGCCATGCCGAGGAACTTGTCCTTTTCACGGGCGATCTCGGGTTTCATGCGGTGCTTGCCCTGATCGGCGCCTGCCACCCAGAATGAATCCCAGGGCAGGTGCGAGAAGTGCTCGACCTGCGCTGCGTTCCACTGGAAGACTGCAGCATCAAATGGACGATCTCCACGCACCATGGCGGCCATCGGGCCCACGTGTTGCCCCATCATGAACAGAGCCGACTGGCGATAGCGCTGAGCGTCCTCGCCCTTGGCCGGGGCGAACGACTGCGCCTGAGCGACAGACAGCGAGACGAGGGAGCCGACGATGACGCCAGCAACAAGCATTGCTTTCATGAGAAATCTCCTGGGTTCTGCAGAGGTTCCAGAGGGAGGACTCGAACCTGTTCCACCCTCCACCGACGTGCCGGATCGAGGAAAACAGGGTGCAAGGCCGCAGCGCATGAGTCCGGATGATCGGACCACACCGGACCGAGACTCTACCGGATGCAGGCAGACAGTGCTCGCTCGGTCAGGATGCCACCCGGTTTCATGCCAGCAGAACCCTAGACGACCGACGCCAGCGAGGCCGCGTAGCCGACATAGCCTGCTGGGGTGAGTGCGGCCAGCCGCGCGCGGTCGGCCTCGGGAATCGGCAGCGTGACGATGAACTGCTGCATCGCCAGCGGATCGATCCGCTGGCCTCGGGTGAGGGCCTTCAACTGCTCGTAAGCCCCTTCGACACCATGACGCCGCATCACGGTCTGCACCGCTTCGGCCAGTACTTCCCAGTTCTGCTCGAGGTCGGCCGCGATCCGGCTCGCATCCACCTGCAGCTTGCCGATACCGCGTCGGCAGGATGCCCAGCCCAGCAATGTATGACCGAAGGCCACACCGACATTGCGCAGCACGGTCGAATCGGTCAGGTCACGCTGCCAGCGCGAAACCGGCAGTTTGTCGGCCAGATGCCGCAGCAGTGCGTTGGCGAGGCCGCAATTGCCCTCGGAATTCTCGAAGTCGATCGGATTGACCTTGTGCGGCATCGTCGATGAGCCGACTTCGCCGGCGGCCAGTCGCTGGCGAAAATAACCCAGCGAGATGTAACCCCAGACATCACGATCGAAGTCGACCAGTATCGTGTTGGCTCGGGCAATGGCGTCGAAGAGCGTGGCGAACGCGTCATGCGGCTCGATCTGAATCGTGTACGGATTGAACTCGAGCCCGAAGGACTCGATAAAACGGCGGGAGAACCCGGGCCAGTCGATCGTCGGAAAGGCGATGCGGTGGGCGTTGTAGTTGCCGACCGCACCATTGGCTTTGGCACTCAGGGCGACGGCATCAACGCCGGCCCGGGCACGCTCGAGTCGGTAGACAACATTGGCCATCTCCTTGCCCAGCGTGGTCGGGGTAGCCGGCTGCCCATGCGTGCGCGAGAGCATCGGCACCGCGGCGTGGGCATGCGCAAGCGCACGCAGTTCGGCGATAACGCTGTCAATCTGCGGCAACAGCACTCTGTCGCGGGCATCGCGCACCATCAGCGCGTAGGCAATATTGTTGATGTCCTCCGAGGTACAGGCAAAGTGGATGAACTCGGCCGCGCGCGCCAGTTCGGCATCATCACGCACCTGCTCCTTCAGCCAGTATTCGACCGCCTTCACATCATGGTTGGTCGTGCGTTCGATTGCCTTCACCCGGGTAGCGCCTGCAGCATCAAAACCCGAGACAAGCCCATGCAGGCGGGCGACCGCCTCACCCGACAAGGGGCCAATGCCTTCCAGACCCGGTTCGGCGGCCAGCGCAAGCAACCATTCGATCTCGACCCGGACGCGATAGGCAATGAGGGCAGACTCGCTGAAACAGGCGCGCAGCGGGGCTACCTGCGCGGCGTACCGGCCATCGAGCGGCGATAGGGCGTCGAGTGCGGCTGAATCCATGGCGTATCCGTCGGAAGGTCGTTCTGCAGAGGGTCTTGATTCTACACGGGCCACTTGCAGACCCTGTGGTGACGGTGGGGTTGCTATACTCGTCCAAAGCCTCTCACATCAATCACATCAATTCCTGCATGAAGCTGATCGGAACGCACGCCAGTCCCTATACCCGCAAGGTACGCGTTGTTGCCCTGGAGAAGAAGATCGATCTTGCCTTCGAGATCGACAACCCCTGGGCACCGGACACGAAAGTCCCGATGCACAACCCGGCCGGCCGCGTTCCAGTACTGCTGCTCGAGGACGGGACTGCACTCTACGACTCGCGCGTGATCGCCGAATACCTTGATCTGGCCTCACCGGTCGCACGACTGATTCCAGCCGACAACCGCGAGCGAATCGAAGTGAAGCGTTGGGAAGCGCTTGCCGATGAGACGCTCAGCGCTGGTGTGCTGATGAGACTCGAAGGCAACCGCGAACCAGCCCTGCGTAGCCAAGCCTGGATCGCGCGGCAACTGGGCAAGGTCGAAGCCGGCCTCGATACCATCGAGCAGAATCTGGACAGCCACACCTGGTGCACGGGCAATTCAGTCACCTTGGCAGATATCGCGGTGGGATGCATGGCGCTGTGGCTCGAGTTCCGCTTCCCGGACACGCCGTGGCGCAAGACGCGCCCCGCGCTTGACCGACTGGTCAGCCGATTGGCGACGCGCCCGTCGTTTGCCGAGACCCTGCCCGTCGCTTGATCCGGGGCGCCTGCTGCGCTTCTCGTACCGGTGGCGTCGCAGCGCACGGCGTATGTTCCTGCGCGCGTCCCTTGCCGGCCTACTGGATCACGCCCCCGCCCAGGCAGGCCTCGCCGCGGTACAGAACAAACGACTGGCCAGGCGTCACCGCCCACTGTGGCGACATGAAGCGGGCAGCGATGCTATCGGGGGCCGAAAAGTCCATCATGCAGGGTGCATCGACCTGACGATAACGGGTCTTGCCGGCGTCGTCCCGATGGGCACAGGGCGCTTCGCCAGCTACCCAGGCGAGGTCTCGTGCGACGAGTTGCTCGCGCCACAGCAGCGGATGATCGTGCCCCTGCACGACGATCAGCTCATTGCGTTCGATGTCCTTGTGCGCCACATACCAGGGCGAGCCATCGGCATCACGGCGGCCACCCAGGCCAATGCCCTTGCGCTGGCCGATGGTGTAGAACATCAGGCCGATATGCTCACCCACCGTGACACCCTCGGAGGTCCGCATCGGACCCGGTGAACGGGGCAGGTAGCGGTTCAGAAATTCGCGAAATGGCCGCTCGCCGATGAAGCAGATGCCGGTCGAGTCGCGTTTGGCATGGACCGCCAGACCCGCCTCGCGAGCGATGGTACGGACCAGCGTTTTGGGCATTTCGCCCAGCGGAAAGAGCGTACGAGCCAGTTGCGACTGGTTGAGACGATGCAGGAAATAGCTCTGATCCTTGCTGGCATCGAGTGCGCGAAGCAACTGCATCTGACCGCGTTCGTCCACCCCCACACGGGCGTAATGCCCGGTGGCAATACGACTCGCGCCCATCGCCATCGCATGATCAAGGAAAGCCCGGAACTTGATCTCGGCATTACAGAGCACGTCGGGATTGGGTGTGCGACCTGCCGAGTACTCGCGCAAAAACTCGCTGAACACGCGCTCGCGGTAGGTCTGGGCGAAATTGACCACTTCGAGGTCGATGCCGATCACATCGGCAACAGCGGCCACATCGACCAGATCCTCGCGGGTCGAGCAGTACTCGCTGTCGTCGTCATCCTCCCAGTTCTTCATGAACAGTCCGATGACGTCATGCCCGGCGCGCTTGAGCAGCAAGGCGGCCACTGCCGAATCGACGCCGCCCGACATGCCGACCACGATGCGCTCAGCCATTGCAATCATCCATTGCAATCATCCATTGCAGGCATCGATGGCCGCAACGCTGGCGACGCGCCTCGGTACTCGGCAAGGGCGTGCAAAGCGCGGCCTCAACCCAGATGGGTGAGGATATCCAGCGGATACCGACGCCCCGCCAGGTAGTCCTCGACACAGCGCAGCACGAGCGGGCTGCGGTGGCGCTTCGCACTGGCGCGTATTTCATCGGGCGTCAGCCACAGCGTGCGCACGATGCCTTCATCCAGAGCACGGCTTGCATCCTGCTCACCCGAATCACCACAGAAAGCAAACCGCAGGTAAATCACCTCCTCCGGCGCCGCCCAGGCGCGATAGATCCCGACGAGCGCCGCTGGCACGAAATCGCAGGCCGACTCCTCGAGAACCTCGCGCACGCTGGCCTCCACCAGACTCTCGCCCGGCTCCCAGTGCCCGGCTGGCTGATTGAGCACAAGTTCGCCCTGGGCCTCTTCCTCGATCAGGAGAAAGCGCCCTGCGCGCTCGATCACCGCCGCGACGGTGACATTGGGCTTCCAAACGTCTCTTGGCACGAATGGGCGTCCTCAGCCTGCAACCCGATTGCTTTCGATGAATCGCGCCATGCGCGCAACCCCATCCTTGATGGCCTGGGCCGAAGCCGCGTAGCTGAAACGAATGTGCTGCCCGTCGCCTGCCACGCGAGCGCCGAAGTGGATATCGGCCAGTACCGCAACACCAGCCTCGAGCAGCAGGCGGCGGCGAAACACCTCGGAATCGGCAGCGCCGATCATGCGACAGGCTTCGGTCACATTGGGCCAGGCATAGAAAGCCCCGCCCGGAGTGCGGCAACTGACGCCAGGCACCGCATTGAGCAGGCCCACGATCAGATCGCGGCGCTCGAGAAAGGATGAACGCATCGCCTCGGCCGCGTCCTGCGGCCCGTCGATGGCTGCCAGCGCGGCCCACTGACTGACATGGGTCGCACAAGATTCGGTATTGGTAACCCAGCGCACGAACTGGGGTGCAAGCACCGGATTGGATGCAAAACCGATGCGCCAGCCCGTCATGGCCCAGGTCTTGGACGCACCATCGGCAATGATCGTGCGCTCGTACATGTCGGGCAGCGAAGCGATCGAGGCAAACGGCTCACCGTAGCAGAGTCGCGAGTAGATCTCGTCGGCGTAGATCCAGACCTGCGGGTGGCGCCGCAAAATGGCAGCCACGCTCTCCAGCGTACGCCGATCGAGGATGCCCCCAGTGGGGTTGTGGGGCGAATTGAGAATCAGCAGCCGAGTACGTGGCGTCAGGCAGCGTTCGAGTTCTTCGGGGTCGAAGGCAAAGTCGCGCGATTCGCGCAAGGCAAGCGATACAGGCACCGCGCCATTGGCACGAATTTGCGACTCGTAGATCGGAAAGCCCGGATTCGGGTAAATCACCTCGTCACCGGCACCGTGATCGGTAGTGGCAAGGATGCTGTAGGCAATGAAGGGCTTGGCACCAGCGCCGATCACCACGTGCTCGGGGTCGATCGACAGTCCCCGCATCGCGCCCATGTAACGGGCAGCAGCCGTGCGCAATTCAACGATGCCGGCCGAAGCGGTGTATCCGTGCATGCCGCCGCGGATAGCGTCGATGGCGGCCTGCTGGACATGTTCGGGGGTGCGAAAGTCGGGCTGCCCGATGCAGAAGGAGATGATGTCGCGTCCCTCGCGAATCAATGAATTCACTTCGGCCAGGACGACAAATGCGTTCTCGGTGCCCAGTTCGGCAGTACGGCGGCTGATTTGAGGATGGGACATACAGCGTCTCTCTTGAATGACCGACTGATGCTAGCACGGGTAAAATCGGGAACCAGCGGCGCTCGCCGCATTCCCCCGATGGAGCCGCCGTGCCCGAGGCCGAGAGCAAGAGTTCGATCCAGGTCATCGAACGCATGATCCGACTGCTGGACGCGCTCGCGCAGTCGCCCGATGCGGTGAGCCTCAAACAGTTGTCGCAAGTCACAGGCCTGCACCCGTCGACGACCCACCGCATCCTGACCGCACTCTCAGGCGATCGGCTGATCGAGCGCGTTGACCAGGGCAATTACCGCCTCGGCATGCGATTGCTCGAACTGGGCAACCTGGTGCGCACGCGCGTGTCGGTGCGCGAGCATGCGCTGCCGTTCATGCGCAAACTGCACGTCCTGACAGGCGAAGCCGTCAATCTGTCGGTGCGACGCGACGATGAAATCGTCTATGTCGAACGCACTTCGAGCGGCCGATCAATGATGCGTGTCGTGCATATCGTCGGTGCCCGCGCACCGCTGCACGTGACCGCGGTGGGCAAACTGTTTCTGGCCGAGGACAGCCCCGAAGACCTCGCCCGCTACTGCAGCCGCACTCAACTGCCAGCCTTCACCCGCAATTCCATCACCGATCCGGGTCTGCTGGCGAACGCACTCGAAGCCGTGCGCAAGAACCAGTACGCCTTCGACAATGAGGAGGTGGAACTGGGCGTGCGCTGTATCGGTGCCGGTGTCCACGATGACAGCGGCGCCCTCATCGCCGGACTGTCGGTATCGGCACCGGCTGAACGACTGCAGGCCCGTTGGGCAGAGGCCGTGCGCGAGACCGCCGAAGAGATTTCACGCGCCATCGGATTCGAAGGCAGCCCGGGCTGAATCCACCGGGTCAAGCGGGCCTCAGGCGCGGCAGGGGGCTCAGCACGTTCTCAGCAGCCGGCCCCGATCAGGCAGATCGCACTCAGTGCGAGCGGATGAATGCCCCGATCCGCGGGCAGATCTCCTCACGCCACCGGCGCCCGGAAAATATACCGTAGTGCCCCACCTTGGGCACCATGAAGTGCTCGCGCTTGCTCTCAGGCAGGCTGCTGCACAGCGCGTGCGCGACCTCGGTCTGCCCGCTGCCGGAAATATCGTCGAGTTCGCCTTCGATCGTGAAGAGAGCCGTACGAGAGATCGCCGCCGGTTCGACGAGTTGCTCGTGCACGTGCATCGTTCCCGTGGCGAGGCGATGCTCCTGGAACACCTTGCGTATCGTCTCGAGGTAGTACTCGGCCGGCATGTCGAGTACCGCGTTGTACTCGTCGTAGAAGCGCCGGTGCGCCTCGGCACTTTCACCATCACCGCGCACCAGATTGGCGTAGTACTGCCAGTGGGCGTCGACATGGCGGTCGGCGTTCATGGCCACAAACCCCATGTGCTGCAGGAATCCGGGGTAGACCAGCCGCATGTAGCCCGGATGGCGGGCTGGCACCCGTTGGATCACGGTGTTCTGGAACCATTCGATCGGCTTGCGGGTCGCCAGATTGTTGACCGCGGTCGGACTGCGCCGCGAATCGATCGGACCGCCCATCATGATCATGGTGCGTGGCTGAACCGCCTCATCATCGGCAGCCATGAGAGAGATGGCCATGAGAACAGGCACCGTCGGCTGGCAGACCGAGATCACATGGACATCGCGACCCAGCAGCCGGATGAAATCCCGTATGTAGTCGACATAGTCGTCCAGATGGAAGGCACCTGCGGAGAGGGGTACCGTCTTGGCATCGACCCAGTCGGTGACGTACACATCGTGTTCGGGCAGCAGCGCGCGTACCGTGTCACGCAACAAGGTTGCGAAGTGTCCGGACAAGGGGGCCACCAGCAGCACCACCGGGTCGTCGCGGACGATTTCACGGCGGAAGTGCCGCAGCTGGCAGAACGGTCGCTCGAGCACTACTTCTTCGGTGATCAGCACCTCGCGGCCCGCGACTCGGGTGGTGGGCAGGCCGAAGGCGGGCTTGGTGTAGTCGCGAGTAAACCGCAAGAACAGCTCGGCACCAGCGACGACCTCACGCGCCCCGGGCGCGTAGGAGAGCGGACTGAGCGGGTGGCTGAAAAGATTTCGATTGACCCCGGCTGCAGCCGACCAGGGTGCAACCATCAACTGGGACAGTTCATGCATCGAATAGAGCATCGAGCGTCAGACTCCTGCAGGTCATCCTTCAGGCACTGCCACAACCGGGCCAAAACAGCCGCCATCGGGCTACGCTTGACGGCTAATGTACAACAGACTTGATCACGATCAAGTGAAGAAGGCGGCAACCGCGCACGGCGCAGTCGGAAAAACACCCGCTCAGGGCGCGACGAGCGAACCCAGGGCCAGACACAGGCCGGCCATATCGCAGTCAAGTTCATCCATGACTGACGCCGGCACGTTATCCCTGGCGTGCCGCTCGACCCAGGAACAGCGTTCGACGATGTCGGTCGCACCGAGCGTTGCCAGCGACGACTTCAGACTGTGTGCACGGCGTTCGAGGGCTCTCCGATCGGTCATCTGCCAGGCTTGGCGCAGCTCGGCCCTGGCCCCACCCGCGGTCTGCAGAAACAGGGCCACCACCTGGCGCATCCCGGCCTCGCCGATATCCTCGGCAAGCCCGGATAATCCCGCAGCCAGTCCCTCCACCGCCACGAGGGACGCCTTGCTGCCATCGAGGATACTCATCGTGCATCCCGCCCGTTTTGCCTGCCATGGGCTACCGTGCCTTGCCGTGGTCTGGTGGCAACACTTGCCCTGAGCCCGATAGTACGCGCTTCAGCCGACAATCCCCTGAGAGCCACCAGGAGACACACAATTCCCGGCACTCGCCGGGCCGCGCGTGGCCCTGAGCATGCGCTACGGTACAATTGGGCCATGTCGACCCCACGCCCCAGTCCCGAGGCGGCCGCGCCTGCCGAGCACGCCAGCAACTTCATCCGCCAGATCATCGAATCAGACCTGGCGGCCGGCAAGCATGCATCGCGCCGCTGGTCGGGCAGCCCAGCACCTGGTCCGGTACACGCGACCGGGACGGCCGACCCGGCCTCGATCAGGACCCGGTTTCCCCCAGAGCCCAATGGTTATCTGCACTTCGGGCATGCCAAGTCGATCTGCCTCAACTTCGGTCTGGCGCGTGATTATGGCGGCGCCTGCCACATGCGCTTTGACGACACCAATCCGGCCAGAGAAGAGCAGGAGTATGTCGACTCGATTCGCGATGCCGTCAGCTGGCTCGGTTTTTCATGGCAGACGGGCGGCGCGTCCAATCTCTACTACGCATCAGACTATTTCGAAACCCTCTACCAGTTCGCCGAAGTGCTGATCGGTGCCGGACTGGCCTATGTCGACAGTCAGAACGCCGACGCGATGCGTGCCAGTCGCGGCACGCTCACTGAACCGGGTCGCGACAGTCCGTACCGCAGCCGCACGGCGGAAGAAAACCTCGACCTGTTCAGGCGGATGCGCGCCGGTGAGTTTGCCGATGGCAGCCAGGTGCTGCGGCTTCGCATCGACATGGCGTCGCCGAACATCAACCTGCGCGACCCGGCCATCTACCGCATCCGCCGCGCTCACCACCATCGAACGGGCGACGCCTGGTGTATCTACCCGCTCTATGACTACACCCACTGCATATCCGACGCGCTCGAGAACATTACCCACTCGATATGCACCCTTGAATTCGAGGATCATCGTCCACTCTACGAATGGATACTCGAGCGCCTGGTCGAGCTCGGGCAACTGCTGCGGCCGCTGCCACGACAGATCGAATTTGCGCGGCTCAACCTCACCTATGTGGTTCTTTCCAAGCGCAAGCTGATTCAACTGGTTGAAGAACGACATGTCTCGGGCTGGGACGATCCGCGCATGCCCACGCTGGCAGGCGCGCGCCGCCGCGGCTATACCGCAGCCGGCTTTCGCCTGTTCACCGAGCGGATCGGTGTGTCGCGTGCAGATTCCTGGATCGACTTCAGCGTGCTCGAGGACTGCATGCGCGAAGACCTCAACACCGAAGCGATGCGCCGCGTGGCGGTGCTCGACCCGATCCGACTGGTGATCGACAATTTTGCCCTCGGGCAGGTCGAGCTCTGTCAGGCTCCCAACCACCCGCAGAAACCCGAACTGGGCACACGCGACATCGCGCTCACTGGCGAATTGTGGATCGAACGCGACGACTTCAACGAGCAACCGCCCAAGGGCTTCTTCAGGCTGGCACCGGGCACCGAAGTGCGTCTGCGCTATGCCTACATCGTGCGCTGTACCGGGGTGGACCGTGACCAGGCCGGACAGGTCACCACGATCCACTGCACCTATGACCCGACGACGCGCTCGGGCACCCCGGGTGCCGAAGCGCGCAAGGTGAAGGGCAACATTCACTGGCTCAGTACCCGGCACGCGGTGCCGATCGAGGTACGGACCTACGACAGGCTGTTCGATGTGCAGCATCCCGGTGCAGGTGACACCGACTTCCTGCTCGATCTGAACGCCGACTCGGCGAGGACCACCACTGCCTTTGGCGAGGCAGCGCTTGCCCAGGCCAACCCCGAGGACCGGTTCCAGTTCGAGCGGCTTGGCTACTACGTGGCCGACCGCATCGATCACGGCCCGTCAAAGGCGGTATTCAACCGCACGGTGAGCTTGCGCGACACCCGACCGGCGCGGTCCGATCAGGGGCCGAAGTCGAATTCCTGATTGCCCCCGGCAGAAGCGAGCGATTCGCCGAGCGCATCACCTGCGCCTGCCGACCGACGCAAATCACTGACACGCACCCCGACCAGACGCACCGGACGGTCGAGATCGACCCGCTTCAGGCACTCGAAAGCAGCGCGACGCAAGGTGCGCACATCGGCTGTCCAGCCAGCAAAACTGAGATCGCGGGTACACGTGACGAAATCGGCGAAACGCAACTTGATGCCGACCGTGCGCCCGGCATAGCCCTCGGCGGCCAGTTCGGCGGCCAGTTCGATGCACAAGGCACCCAGCCGACGCGCAAGCTCGCGCCGGTCGGCGACATCCTCGGCAAAGGTGCGCTCGGCACTGCGCGAGCGCGGCTCGCGTTCGGTGACCACCGGCCGCTCATCACGCCCGTTGGCCGCCCCATGCAACCAGGCAGCGTGCGAAGAGCCGATGAGGTGGGCAAGCCAGGTGGGCGACACAGCAGCCAGATCACCGACCGTGGCAATCGAATGCTGATGCAACCGCTCGCCGGTGCGTGGACCGACGCCGGGCAAGCTGCGCACCGGCAGCGGCCAGATGCGCCGCTCGAGATCTCCGGCCTCGAGGATGCTGATACCGTCAGGCTTGTCCAGTTCGGAGGCCATCTTGGCCAGCAGCTTGTTGGGCGCAATGCCCACCGAGCAACTGAGGCCGGTGGCCGAGCCAATCGCCCGCTTCAACCCTGTCGCAGTTTCAAGTGATGAGGATGGGAGCGCACTGATGTCCAGATAGGCTTCATCGATTCCGCGGTCCTCGAAGAGCGGCGAGCACTCGCGCATCAACTGCTTGAACCGGGCAGACACCGGGGTGTAGGCGCTGAAATCGACTGGCAGGAAGTGTGCCTGCGGGCATCGGCGCAGGGCTTCGCGCAGCGGCATACCCGAACGGATACCGAAAGCGCGCGCCTCGTACGTGGCAGTTGCCACCACGCCGCGTGCATGATGCGCTTCACGGGGGTCACCACGGCCACCGATCACCAGGGGCTCACCCCGCAGGTCGGGACGCCGCAGCAACTCGACCGAAGCAAAGAAGGCATCCATGTCAAGGTGCAGGATTCGACGCGGAGGAACGGCAGAGGTCATTCCGATAGAATAAACCGCTTGGCCTCGGGAGCTCCTTGTGTCCCGGACCCGGTCTCTTGTCGACTTGGCTAGCCCCATCTGGCTTGCCGCCCTGCATCGTGATGCTGCGCCTCTGCCCGTGTGCGGCCTGACCGCAGCCCGAGAGGCACACCGACACAGGCCCATGGCACAGCACACCGTGCAATGGTTCGCTCACCGCTTGCTCCCTGCCCAGAACTGCCATGCCCGAGACGTACCTTCGCGACGCCATCCGCATACGTGGCGCAAGACAGCACAACCTGAAAGGCTTCGACCTCGACATACCGACCGGCGAACTGCTGGTGGTCACCGGAGTCTCCGGTTCGGGCAAATCCTCGCTGGTCTTCGACACGCTCTATGCCGAAGGCCAGAGACGCTATGTCGAGACCTTCTCGCCCTATGCGCGCCAGTTCCTCGACCGGATGGACAAGCCCCAGGTCGAGCATGTCGATGGCATACCGCCGGCCATCGCCATCGACCAGACCAACCCGGTTCGCACCTCCCGTTCAACGGTGGGCACGATGACCGAACTGGCCGATCACCTGAAACTGCTCTTCGCGCGCTCGGCACGACTGCATTGCCGGCGCTGCGCGCAGACCGTGCGGCGCGACACCGCCGCAGACATTGCTGCCTCGATGCGGGATCGCGCTCAGGCAGCCGGTGATCCTCGAGTGGTGATCACTTTCCCGGTCGACATTCCGGCCAACTTCAGCGAAATCGAAATCCTCGCCTCGCTGGAACGTCAGGGGTATTCGCGAGTCCACGCGCGAAGCAGCACGCGCCTCGATATCATCCAGGACCGCTTGCGCATCGGCAGCGTCGAACCAGCCCGACTGGCCGAAGCCATCGAGAGTGCCTTGCAACATGGTCAGGGTCGCATCGAAGTGCACCCCGATGCCGCGAGTACCGGTGGCATCGACCTCGCGGCCCCCGCCGCCTTGCCACGACCGGCATGGCCCTGGCGCTACTCGGCTGACCTGCACTGCCCCGACTGCGATCTTCGGTACAGCGATCCGCTGCCGTCGCACTTCTCGTTCAATTCGGCAATCGGCGCCTGCGAGGCCTGCCGCGGGTTCGGCCGTATCATTGGCGTCGACTTCGGGCTGGTGGTACCCGATGAGTCAAAGACGCTGCGGGGCGGGGCGGTGCGCCCCTGGCAGACGCCCAGCTACAGCGACTGCCAGCAGGACATGGAAAAGATGGCGCGGCGCGATGGTATCCCGCTCGATCTGCCCTGGCGTGACCTCACGGCCGAGCAGCGCGACTGGGTCATCGAAGGTGAAGGCCGCTGGCGCGACGGCAAGTGGTACGGCATACGGCGGTTCTTCGCCTGGCTCGAGACCAAGGCCTACAAGATGCACATCCGTGTGCTGCTGTCGAAGTACCGCGCCTACAGCCCGTGCACCGCATGCGACGGTGCTCGACTCAAACTCGAGTCGCTGCTGTGGCGCATCGGCACGGCTTCCCCAGCCGCCGTCGGTCTTGGCCTGGCCTTCAGGCCGCAGGGGGTCGATTGGAGCGAGGCGGCTCGCGCCACCCTCACAGGCCTGTCCATTCATGACCTGATGCTGCTGCCGGTTGCGCGCCTGGCCATCTTTCTGAACGACTGGGCAGCCCGTACTGCGCTTGATGAGGCAGCCACGCTCGTACTGACCGAGATTCGCAGTCGGCTGGCCTATCTGGACACGGTCGGCTTGTCCTATCTGACACTGGACCGCCAGTCACGCACCCTCTCCGGGGGCGAAGTACAGCGCATCAACCTCACCACGGCCCTGGGTACCTCGCTGGTCAACACGCTTTTCGTGCTCGATGAACCGTCGATCGGCCTGCACCCGCGCGACATGGGCCGCGTGATCGAAGTGATGCAGCGATTGCGTGATGCCGGCAACTCGCTGGTCGTGGTCGAACACGACCCGCAGATCATGTTTGCAGCCGACCGTATCCTCGACGTGGGTCCCGGCCCGGGAGAGCGTGGCGGCAACATCGTGTTCTTCGGCAATCCGGCCGATCTGGCGGCCACGCCCGGTTCACTCACCGGTGATTACCTCTCGGGCCGTCGCCGCGTGAGCCTGCGCACACCGCTGCCCGTGACCGGTCAGCCACAGATCAGCCTGCGCGGCGCCTCTGCCAACAACCTGCGCTCGATCGACATCGACATACCGCTCGAGCGCCTGGTCTGTGTCACCGGGGTCTCGGGGTCGGGCAAGTCGACTCTGATCGAGGACACCCTCTACCCGGCGCTGCGCAAGCGAAAGGGCAAGCCGGTGGAGAGTGCAGGTGCCTATGCAAGCCTGAGCGGTGATGAACTGATCGAGGATGTGGTCATGATCGACCAGACCCCGATCGGGCGCACGACGCGCTCCAACCCGGCCAGCTATGTGGGCGGGTTCGACGCGATTCGCGAACGCTTTGCCCGCACCCCGGGCGCACGCGCACGCCACTACAGCGCCGGCATGTTCAGCTTCAACTCGGGCAACGGGCGCTGCCCGGGCTGTGGCGGCAATGGATTCGAGCATGTCGAGATGCAGTTCCTCTCCGACGTCTATCTGCGCTGCCCCGACTGTGACGGGCGCCGCTACCGCGCCGAAGTGCTCGAGGTGACGCTGGAAAGCGGTGACGGCGTGGCACGCAGCATCGCCGATGTGCTCGCGATGACCGTGGCCGAGGCCATCGACTGGTTCTGCGACGATCACGAGATCGTGGCGCGACTGCGCCCGCTTGCCCGGGTGGGGCTTGACTATCTGCGACTGGGACAGGCCGTACCCACGCTATCGGGCGGTGAAGCACAACGCCTGAAGCTCGCCGGACACCTGGCCGATCTGGGGGCAAGCCGCCGCGGTGCCAAGGGCAAGCTCTTCCTGTTTGACGAACCCACCACCGGCCTGCATTTCGATGACGTAGCCCGATTGCTCGGCGCCTTCGACGAGCTGCTGGCTGCCGGGCACAGTCTGGTGGTCATCGAACACAATCTCGATGTCGTGAGCGCAGCAGACTGGGTCATCGACCTCGGCCCGGAAGGGGGTGAGGGCGGCGGTCAGCTGATCTGTGCAGGTACCCAGGAAACAATCCGGGCATGCCCGGGGTCGCATACCGGACGCGCCCTGACCGAATACGCACAGGCCTTCACCGACTACGCGACGCGCGCGGCACGCCATGCTGCCCTGCCGGCGCACGATGCCAGACCAGCCACGGTTCGTCGCCGGGCGATCGAAGTGGTTCGGGCCCGAGAACACAATCTGAAGAATGTGAGCGTGACGATCCCGCACGGGCAGTTCACCGTCGTCACCGGCGTATCGGGATCGGGCAAATCAACGCTGGCTTTCGACATCATCTTTGGCGAAGGGCAGCGGCGTTACCTCGAATCGCTCAATGCTTACGCGCGCCAGTTCGTGCAGCCTGCCACGCGCCCCGATGCCGATGCGGTCTTCGGCATCCCGCCAGCGGTGGCGATCGAACAGCGCACGAGTCGTGGTGGCCGCAAGAGCACCGTGGCCACGCTCACCGAGATCTACCACTTCCTGCGACTGCTCTACGTGAAGCTGGGCGTTCAACACTGCCCCCGGGATGGCGCAGCCATTGAACCGCAAAGCTTCGATGCGATCGCAGCCCGCATCCTGCGCGACTATCGCGGTCAACATGTAGGTCTGCTGGCACCCTTGGTGACCAACCGCAAGGGCGTCTACACCGACCTGGCCAAGTGGGCCGCCAGTCACGGTTACACGCACCTGCGCGTGGATGGGGTGTTCATCCCCACCGCGCGCTGGCCGCGTCTGGATCGATTCCGCGAGCACAGCATCGAGCTGCCGGTTGCCGATATGGTGATCGAACCTGCGATCGAAACGCGTCTGCGCGAGGCCCTTGCGGTAGCCCTCGAGCATGGCAAAGGCGTGATGATGGTGCTCGAGCCGCTCGAGCGGCTGCGCAGCGCCATCGAGGCGGGCGATGCAGGCGGTGCCACCGCCTCGCTGCAGACAGCGGTGTTCTCGACCCGCCGCGCCTGCCCCACCTGCGGGACGAGCTATCCGGACCTCGACCCACGACTGTTCTCGTTCAACTCGCGGCACGGCTGGTGTGCAAGCTGCTTTGGCACGGGCGCACGTCTGCCCGGCTTTGATGCCGAGCAGACCGGTGAAGAGGCTGGCTGGTTGGCGGGCGGTGCCAACGCCACACCCGAGGCTGTGCAGGAGACCTGCACGGCCTGCTCGGGCGAACGACTCAATCCTGTTGCACGCCATGTGCGCTTTCGCGACCTGTCGATCGGCGCGCTCACTGCCTTGCCAGTAGACGCACTCGCGCAATTCGTCAGCGCACTGCACCTGGGGCAGCGCGAAGGGGATATCGCGCGCGATCTGCTCGCCGAGATCGGTTCGCGACTTTCCTTCCTGTCAGATGTGGGACTGGGCTACCTTGCACTGGGCCGCTCGGCGCCGACACTCTCGGGCGGAGAAGCACAACGCATCAGGCTGGCGGCACAACTCGGATCGAACCTGCGCGGGGTCTGCTATGTGCTCGACGAACCGACGATAGGCCTGCACCCACGTGACACACGGGTTCTGCTCGACACGCTTGCGCGTCTGCAGGCCAAAGGCAACACGCTTCTCGTCGTCGAGCATGACGAGGACACCATCCGGCGCGCTGACCATGTGATCGACCTGGGGCCCGGGGCTGGCTCCCGCGGTGGCGAGATCATCGCCAGCGGCACCGCCGCCGAGTTGCAGCAGCAGCCGGCATCGATCACCGGCCGCTATCTGCGTGAACCGCTGCGTCACCCGCTGTCGCCACGGCGATCGGTTGATGCCGACACGCCATCGATCGTCCTGCGTGGAGCCTGCCTGCACAACCTCAAGCAGGTCGATGCTCGCATCCCGCTGGGCCGACTGGTGGGCGTCACCGGTGTTTCAGGCTCTGGCAAGTCGACGCTCGCGCGCGACGTGCTGCTGGCACGACTCACGCATCACGTATCGGCATCACGCACCCAGCTGCCCGCAGAACTGGGACAGATCGAGGGGCACGAGGCCATTGCGCGCGTGCTTGAAGTCGATCAGACCCCCATCGGGAAGACACCCCGCTCCTGCCCCGCCACCTACATCGGCTTCTGGGACACCATTCGCAAGCTCTTTGCCGACACGGCCGAGGCGCGCATGCGCGGCTACACCGCAGCCCGCTTCTCGTTCAATACCGGCGATGGCCGCTGTCCGGAATGCGAGGGGCAAGGCATGAAGACAGTCGAGATGAGCTTCCTGCCCGATGTCAAGGTGGGCTGCGATGCCTGCCGTGGTGCACGCTTCAACCCCGAGACGCTGTCGGTACGGTGGCGAGGACACTCGGCAGGTGAGCTCCTCGGGATGAGCGTCGATGAGGCCTTGCCCCTCTTCGAGGCTCACCCGTCGATCCATCACGCGCTCGCCCTGATGCGCGACGTCGGCCTGGGTTACCTGACGCTGGGGCAGAGCAGCCCGACCCTGTCAGGCGGCGAGGCGCAACGGATCAAGCTGGTGACCGAACTGGCACGGGTTCGCCCCGAGGCGGCAACGGCGCAGGCTGATCCGCGCCGCGGTCGCGGTGGCCCACGCCAGTCGGTCTACATCCTGGATGAACCCACGGTGGGCCTGCACATGGCCGATGTCGAGAAGCTGATCCGAGTCCTCAACAGGCTGGTGGATGCCGGCAACACGGTGGTGGTGGTCGAGCATGATCTCGACGTGATCGCAAGCGTCGACTGGATCATCGACATGGGACCCGAAGGTGGAGATGCGGGTGGACGCATCGTTGCCGAGGGCCCGCCCGAGCGCGTACGCTCGATGGGGGTCGCCTCGCATACGGCGCAGGTACTCGAGGAGTTCCTGCGCTCGCGCGAACGCCCGGCGAGGGCGATGCCCATGGGGGATCCGATGGGAGATCCGGTTGCATTGCCCAGTGCAACTCCGAGGTCACATTGATCATGCGTTGAGCCTGGACGAATCCGGCATGATCGCCCGACCATGCCCTTGAAGCACCCTGACTTGCCTGACGAGGAATGTCTTTCATGCGCGACCCCCTTCCCCAGACCATACGCCTGTCGGACTACCAGCCACCGGCCTGGCTCGCGCCATCGATCGACCTCACCATCACGATCGATGGCGAGATCGCCGAGGTGCTGGCCCGAACCCGATTCGAGCGCAATCCGGCCTCGCTCGATCACACCGGACCGCTGGTGCTTGACGGCGATGCGATCGAACCGGCGGCAATCATGGTCAACGGTGCGGCAGCAGCGCCAGGCACCTGGCACCTGGATCAGGACCGACTCATCATCGAACCACCCGACGATGCCTTCGAACTGACCATCCGGACCCTGCTCAAACCGGCTGAAAACACGCAACTGATGGGGCTCTATGCCTCGCAAAGCGGCCTCTTCACCCAATGCGAAGCCCAGGGCTTTCGTCGCATCACCTTTGCCCTGGATCGCCCCGACGTGATGTCACGCTACACGGTGACGCTGCATGCCGAGCGCACCTCGCATCCGGTCCTGCTCTCGAATGGCAATTTCGACGCGGGCGGGGATGCACCCGGGGGGCGCCACTGGACACGCTGGGTCGATCCCTTTCCCAAGCCCTCCTACCTCTTTGCGCTGGTCGCCGGCCGACTCGATGTGCTCGAAGATCACTACATCACCCTGTCCGGTCGGCGCGTCGGTCTGTTCGTATATGTCGAACCGGGCAAGCTCGACCAGTGTGCCTTCGCCATGGAAGCGCTGAAGAAGGCGGCGCGCTGGGACGAGACGGTGTTTGGCCGCGAATTCGACCTCGAACGCTATTCGATCGTGGCCGTCGGTGACTTCAACATGGGCGCCATGGAAAACAAGGGGCTCAACATCTTCAACACGAAATTCGTGCTGGCTCGGCCGGACATCGCCACCGACAAGGACTTCGAGAACATCGACCGCGTCGTGGCTCACGAATACTTCCACAACTGGACCGGCAACCGCGTCACCTGCCGCGACTGGTTCCAGTTATCGCTCAAGGAAGGCCTCACGGTCTTTCGCGACCAGGAATTCGGTGCCGATCACTATTCGCGGCCGGTGCAGCGCATTCAGGAGGTGCGCACCCTGCGTGCTGCCCAGTTCCCCGAAGATGCCGGCCCGATGGCGCATCCGATACGGCCCGCTGCGTATATGGAGATCAGCAACTTCTACACGGCAACGGTGTACGAAAAGGGCGCTGAAGTGGTGCGCATGATCCATACGCTGCTCGGTCCGCAGCGTTTCCGCGCCGGCATGGATCTGTACTTTGCCCGGCACGATGGTCAGGCAGTCACCACCGAAGACTTCGTCTCAGCCATGGCCGATGCCTCCGGCGTGGATCTCGTTCAATTCAGCCGCTGGTACGAGAGCGCGGGTACGCCCCGACTGGCCGTCACGGCGATACACGATGCAGCAACCGCCACACTGTCGCTCACCGTTCGTCAGTCCTCGCCAGTCACGGCCTACGATCGCCAGAACGACACGAGCGCAGCACCTGCGAGCGACTCGATCGTGACTGCCAAGGCCCCCTTGCATATCCCGCTGGCGATCGGACTGGTTGGCCGCGATGGACGAGATCTGGGCCTGCGGCTTGCCGGAGAACCCCCCCTCGCCAGCGACACGAGTGTGCGGGAACGCACCCGAGTGCTCTCGGTGACACAGGCCGAGCAGACCTTCGTGTTCCACGAGGTACCCGAACGTCCGGTTCCATCACTGTTGCGCGAATTCTCGGCACCCGTGATTCTCGATCATGAGCAGACGGTGGCGGATCTGGCTCATCTGATGGCGCACGATTCGAACGCCTTCGCGCGCTGGGAAGCCGGGCAGCGTCTGGCGGCTGTGGCGATCCTCGGCGCGATCAATGCTCCTGATGCGTCGACCACGCATGCCGCAACCGCGGGCCTGGTCGAGGCAATCGGGCGACTGCTCGAGGACGCACTCGATGACCCGGCCTTCGCGGCCGAGGCCGTGACACTGCCATCGGAGGCTTCGCTGGCAGAGCAGATGGCAACGGTCGATCCAGAGGCGCTCCACCAGGCGCGTCGTGCGCTGCGCCAGAGCGTTGCGCGCGCGCATCGCGCACGCCTGCTGGAACTCCACCGCGCGCTGGCACCCCAAGGACCCTACTCGCCGGCGGCGGCCAGTGCCGGCCGGCGGTCGCTGCGAAACGCAGCACTGGGATTCCTGCTCGACCTCGACCACGATCAGGAAGCGATCGCGTTGTGCAACCAGCAATTCGACAGCGCCGACAACATGACCGATGCCATCGCGGCTCTGGGGTTGCTGGCGGGCATCGATCACCCCTCGCGACTGATGGCGCTCGAGCACTTCGCCACCCGCTGGCAGGGTGAAGCGCTGGTGATGGACAAGTGGTTCGCGGCCCAGGCGACATCGCGCCTGCCCGCCACACTGGATGCGGTGCGCGGCCTCATGCACCACGCGGCATTCGACATCCGCAATCCGAACAAGGTGCGAGCGCTGATCGGCTCGTTCTGCCACGCCAATCATCGTCACTTTCATGCTGTCGATGGCTCGGGCTACGCGTTCTGTGCAGCACAGGTGATTGCACTCGATGCCCTGAACCCGCAGGTCGCGGCGCGACTGGCGCGCGCCTTCGACCGCTGGCGGCGGTTCGACGCACCGCGCGTGGCCTCGGCTCGCCAGGCACTCGTCTCGATACAGACGCATCCGGGACTCTCGCGCGACGTGACCGAGATCATTGCACGCGCGCTGGCGTGAGATAAGTCTCGGTCCACGATCGAATCTGCCTTGTCTTGCCGCTTGTTGGCCGATATGAAGGGTTGGCATCGGCAAGGCAGACGACAGGTAGAGACATGCTCACAAGCGCATTGCCCGGACTGACCGACTGGACTGCGCAACTGGCCGACACGGCACTTCCGGTACTGCGTCGAACCTGGCGCCGGATCGATGTGCTGACACAGGCGGCCGAGGAGACCAGCGCGCGCGATCTGGCCACGACGATTGCCAGTGACCCGCTGGCCACTCTGCGGCTCTTCGCCTTCATGGCGAGCCACCGGCAAGCGCGTCAACTGACCGAGATCACCAGCGTCGAGGGCTGCGTGGTGATGGCAGGTGTCCCGCCACTGCTGGATGACTTCGGCGCGGCACCTCAGATCGAGGACTATCTGCATGGTCGACCAGAAGCGCTGCGCGGCTTGTTACGCGTGGTGCGTCGATCGCATCACGCGGCACGACTCGCCTGGCTATTCGGCGCATGGCGCAACGACCACGACCCGGGCGCATTGGCAACCGCAGCGCTGCTGCACGACTTTGTCGAAACGCTGCTCTGGGCAGTAGCCCCCGACCTCGCGCTCCAGATGGACAGGCGCTTGCGCGAGGACTCGACGCTGCGCAGTCGCGTGGCGCAGCGGGCGGTACTCAATGTCGAGGTGAACGAGTTGCAGGTCGCACTCGCTTCGATCTGGCAATTGCCCGAACTCTACCGGGAGATGATGGATGATTCGTCGGCACGCCACCCGCGCGCCCTGCTGGTCGTCCATACGGTGGCGCTTGCCCGTCATGCCGCGCTGGGCTGGGACAACGCCGCACTGCCAGACGACTACCGCGCTCTGGGCGGCTTGCTCAACACGAGCCCGGAACGGGTGCGAGCCATGGCCGAACCCCAGCAAGAGGGGCTGCGGGCCGATGTCGCCGACGAGGACAGCCCGCACTGATTGGCGGACGACTGCGGGGCAATCGCAGCGCGTACCCGGCGAGTACCCGGCAGGATGATCGAATTCGGAGGAAAATACGGCGGTGGACGCCTCACCCGACCCTGCCGCCTCACCTGACCCCGCGACGGCCGACGCCACCGGCCGCCGCGCCCTGATCACGTTGATCGCATTGACGGTGCTCGTGCACATCGTCTTCAACGGTTCACGCATCACGATCTCGCTCTACGCCATCTCTCTGGGCGCCGCACCGGCCACAGTGGGTCTGTTGCTTGGCCTGTTTGGCGCACTGCCGATGATCTTCTCGATCTCTGCCGGTCGGGTGATAGACCGGATCGGCGCACGAACACCCATGGTGACCGGCGCCATCATGGCCAGCGTCGGCGCACTGAGCGTTCCTCTGGTGCCGGGGTTGAATACGCTCTACTTTGCCAGCACGATGATCGGCGCCGGTTTCATGCTGTTCCAGATCGCCCAGCAGAACGTCGCGGGCTACATCGGCCGGCCGGAACAACGGGCGCTGAATTTCAGCCTGATCGCACTGGGCTTTTCGGTCTCCAACCTCATCGGCCCGCTGCTGGCGGGCGCGCTCATCGACCATGTCGGATCGGTCATGACCTTTGCCGCCATTGGCTGGATGCCGCTGGTAACCGCGGCCTGCCTTGCGTGGGGGATTCCGGCACTACCCACGATCCCGAAGGCAAGGACACGAGAGCGTCGGCACCTCTTCGAGCTGTTCATGCATCGGGAGTTGCGCTTCGTCTACCTGAGCACGGGCCTGGTGTCGATGGCCTGGGATCTCTATGTGTTCGTGATGCCGATCTACTGCTCTCGCATCGGGCTGTCGGCCACGCGCATCGGCCTGGTGATCGGCACCTTTGCATTCGCGACCTTCCTGGTTCGCACCGCCATCCCGATGCTGGTGCGACGACTCAATGCCTGGCAGATGTTGCGCATGGCGCTGGGGGTGAGCAGCGCGGTCTACTTCCTGTTTCCACTCACCGACCAGACGACCCTGCTGATGGTCCTGTCCTTTGTTCTCGGTCTGGGCCTTGGCAGCGCGCAGCCGATGGTGATGGCCTTGCTGCACGACACCACCCCCGAGGGACGCGTGGGCGAAGCAGTGGGGCTGCGCTCGACCTTGATGAACACCAGCCAGACGGGTCTGCCGCTGATGTTCGGGCTGCTCGGTTCGGCACTGGGCATGACCCCGGTCTTCTGGACCGTGGCTGCGCTGCAGTTGGCAGGCTGCGAGATGATCCGACGGCATCACGCTCGGCAGCAGGTCGATCGACTGAAGAGCGCGCACCGAGACTGAAGCACCGACAGGTCTGATGCGGGTTCGCGCAGGATGCAGGATCAGGCGGGCATGAAAAAAGCCGGGGAGCCTGCCTCCCCGGCTTTTTCCTGTCGGTCAGAGACCGTGAGCGCGTGGCCTACTTGAGGTGTGCGCTGATCAGCTTGGTCATCTCGAACATGTCGACGACCTTCTTGCCACCGAACACGGCTGCAAGCTTGGCATCGGCATTGATGCTGCGCTTGTTCTTCGCATCCTGCAGCTTGTTCTTCTTGATGTATTCCCACACCTTGCTGGTGACTTCGGTACGCGGCAGGGCCTTCGCACCGACGATGGCAGCCAGTTCGGCCGACGGGGTCAGCGGCTTCATGAATGCAGCATTGGGCGTGCGCTTGGCTGCTGCTTTCTTGGCCGGAGCCTTCTTGGCGGGGACTGTCTTCGCAGCCACTTTCTTGGCCGGGACTTTCTTGGCCGGGGCTTTTTTCGCCGGGGCCTTCTTTGCTGCTTTCTTGGTTGCCATGTACAGGAATCTCCAATAGAGAACCGGATTTGCCGGGGACCTCACGCACCAACGCAAGGGGCCGCTGGAGAATGCCCCTGCAAGATTTGTTTGTCAATTACGCGACAGAGTGAAATCGCACTCGTTTCCCTATGAGAATCGACGATGACGTGCACGCTACACGCAACAGTCGTCCACCGACTGCACAAGGTGCATGACCCGATACCCGGGGACCGCGATTGCGCGCGCTAGAATCTGACAACCTCAGTTGCTGCCAACGGGACCGTTCCATGACCCTGCCTCTGGCCGATCTTCGGCGCGAATACACCCATGCAAGCCTCGACTCGGC
Source organism: uncultured Pseudomonadota bacterium (assembly GCA_903829815.1). Taxonomy (GTDB): domain Bacteria; phylum Pseudomonadota; class Gammaproteobacteria; order Burkholderiales; family SG8-39; genus CAIXPL01. Next base: position 46,965 of record CAIKRR010000076.1, read on the forward strand.
TGATGTGGCCACCGATCCGATCGAGCAGTTCTCGGCATGGATGGGGCAAGCCCTCGACGCTGCCGTTGCCGAGCCCACGGCAATGGCGCTCGCCACCGTCAACACGCAAGGCCATCCGGTATCGCGCATCGTCCTGCTCAAGGGCTTTGACGCAAGCGGACTGGTGTTCTACACCAACTACCAGAGTGCCAAAGGCCGCGAGTTGGCAGCACATCCGCATGCAGCCGCGCTCTTCTTCTGGGTCGAACTCGAGCGCCAGGTGCGCGTCGAAGGAACGATCGAACAGGTATCGGCAGCACAGTCAGATGCCTACTTTGCGAGCCGTCCTCTGGGCAGCCGAATCGGCGCAATAGCCTCGCCACAGAGCGAGGTGGTACCTGACCGACTGGCGCTCGAGCAGCGATACGCGTTGACTGCATCACTGCAGGGCGAGGCACCCGTACGTCCAGACCACTGGGGCGGCTACCGACTCAGGCCGGAACGGCTCGAATTCTGGCAAGGCCGTCCCAACCGCTTGCACGACCGCATCGCCTATCGTCGGACAAGCGACGGCTGGACCATCGAACGACTGGCGCCATGAATGGCTGCGCGCGGGCAAGCATCATGGCAGGTGCGATGGCACTGCTGCTGGGGGTTCTCGCTGGTGCCTTCGGCGCGCATGCACTCGCGCAGCGCCTGACGCCTGCAATGCTCGGCGTGTTCCGCACCGCGGTTGACTACCAACTGGTGCATGGCCTCGGGCTCATTCTTGTCGGTCTGCTGGCCGACCGAGCGGCCAGCGCACGCCTGCTTGCCTGGACCGCCGCTTGCATGACGGCGGGCATCGTGCTCTTTTCCGGGTCGCTCTATCTGCTTGCGCTGGGTGCACCTCGCAACCTCGGCGTGCTGGCACCTGTCGGTGGCACCGCATTCCTGGTGGCCTGGGCACTAGTCGGTCTGAGTGCATGGCGATCGCGCTGAGCACTTCGACGGGCTTCAGCGAGAAGCCCCGAGCAGTCTCGCAACCTCGTCCTCGTCGCGCTCCCTGGCCAGATCAGCCGGGCTCTGACCGGCACGGTTGAATACACCCCGACTGGCCTTGCGTGCGATCAGCAAGCGCACGGTCTCCCGATGACCTCCGGCGGCGGCCAGATGCAGGGCCGTGTTGCCATTGACGTCAGTCGTATCGATGAGCGCACCGGCATCGAGCAGTCGTTGCACCGCGGCCGTCGACCCGGCACCCGCGGCCCAGAAGAGAGGGCTCTCGCCATCCTTGTTCAAGCGAGTGGTCCAGCCGCCTGCCTGCACCAGGCTGTCTATGACGGCTATGCTGCCCCCCAGCGCGGCGCCATGCATCGGGGTGGTGCCATCCAGCGCACGAGCGTTCGCGTCGGCACCCCGAGCGATCAGCAGGCGAACAAGCTCGACCTCGCCCGACTCGGCCGCATAGTAGAGCGGCGTATAACCCCTTGCATCAGGATGATCGGGGGGCGCCCCTGCGGCGAGCAGCACGCGGGCAACCTCGGTCAATCCACGCTCGGCAGCCCGATGCAGCAAGGCGCGTCCTTCAGCATCGAGCGCCACCGGGTCGGCACCCGCCGCCAGTGCGCTGCGCAGGTGTCCCGGGTCGTCGAAGAGCGATTCGTCGGCTGCAGCAGCGGGCGTTGCGCCAACGCCTGTTGCCATACCCGCCGTTGCCTGGCCCGTGCCCGGCAGCCCAGGCGCCTTGCCAGCCTGCGCATGCGCCTGCAGCGGCCCCAAAAGCACGGTGGCGAGCGCGATGGCAGCGAGCCCGCGAGCGAACCGCAGCAATCGTGGCAATCGGCCGCAGGCATGCGAAGAACGCACACGGAGACCATCAAGAAAGGGCAGGTCAAATGGCATGCGGTAGATATTACACAGACAGGCTGGCACCATCGCGATGAGGAAGCCGTTTCCAGAGCGCAGTTTTCAAAGAGAATGCCCGATGATCAGAGATGCCTGCACGCTGTCCCGAACAGTTCTCTGCAGCTCACGGCTCCCCCGGAAACCCGGTCTGCTCCGGATGGGCGTGACAGCACTCTGCCTGCTCGGACTGATGGCCAGCACCCTGCCGGCCCGTGCGGCCGATGGCATCCCAGCCGCACCGAGCGACGCCAGCAGCGTCGACAACACGCAGGTGCAGATGCAGAGCACCTATGTGTTCCAGCGCAAGCCCGGCTTTGCCAGCGCCTACAGCGCCACGAACAGCCTGCGCGCTGACGCGGAGCGCAGTTACACCAGTACCACGACCGGTTACTTCGGACTGCGCCCCTGGCAAGGTGGCGAGGTCTACGCCAACGTCGAGGTCACGCAAGGCCTGCCGGCCTCGGGGCTGGTGGGCCTCGGCGGGTTCAGCAATGGCGAAGCCACCCGAGCCTCCAGTTCGAGCCCGAAGATCTACCGCCAGAGGCTCTTCCTGCGCCAGACGGTCGGGATGGGCAATGGCAGTGAAAGCCTTGCCCGTGAGGCCAACCAGATGGCCTCCATCGTCGATCACGACCGCCTGGTCTTTACCGCTGGCAACTTCTCGCTGCTCGACATCCTTGACGACAATGCCTATGCCAAGGACCCACGCCTGCAGTTCCTGAACTGGTCGAACATGACCTACGCCGCGTATGACTACGCCGCTGATGCGCGCGGTTTTGGCTGGGGTGCCGCCGCCGAATGGTACTCGGGCGACTGGGTCATCCGCTTTGCCCGCATGACCGCACCGCGCGACCCGAATGCTCTGGCCATCGATTACGCCATCACCCGTCATTACGGCGATCAGATCGAGATCGATCACGGCCACAGCCTGGGCGAACTGCCCGGGCGAGTACGGCTGCTTGCCTACCGCAACCGGGCGCGGCTTGCGACCTTCAAGGATGCCCTTGCCGCTGGCAGCGCGAACCCTGATGCGCAACCGGCCTTGCTCGGTGCACGGACCGGCGACCACATCAAGACCGGCATCGGCGTGAACCTCGAACAGGCACTGTCGGAATCGACCGGCGTCTTCGTCCGTGCCATGACCAGTGACGGTCGCACCGAGACCATGGCCTTCACCGAAGCCGATCGCTCGATTGCCGCCGGCGTTTCCATCCGCGGCACCCACTGGCATCGTGCACAGGACACGATAGGGCTGGCGCTGATGCAGAACCGGCTATCGGCAGATCGTCGCGACTATCTCGCGGCGGGCAACCTGTCGTTCTTCATCGGCGATGGCGGGCTGCGCTACCGGCCGGAGTCGATCCTCGAGACGTACTACAGCCTTGCCCTGAACCGCCACCTGACACTCTCGATCGATTACCAGCACATCGCCAATCCTGCCTACAACGCCGATCGCGGGCCGGTACATTTTCTTGGCGTACGAGGCCATCTGGAGTTCTAGCAACGGGCCGCAGCCGAATCTGCTAGCCTGAACGGTAATCGTCAGGACAGCATGGAGGAGACACATGGCCGCTCGACGCCGCCCCTGGACCGCGCGAGGCGCATGCGCAACGAGCTTGTGCCTCGTGCTTGCAGCACTGACCGGCAGCCCGGTCGGGGCTGCCCCTGCCGACACCTTCCCGTCGCGATCGATCCGGCTGGTCGTGCCCTTCCCGCCAGCCGGTGCCACCGACATCCTGGCACGAGCCGTTGCCAACGATCTGCAGAAAACCTGGGGCCAGAGCGTGGTGGTCGAGAACCGACCCGGCGCCGGCGGCAATCTGGGCGCCGACCAGGTGGCCAAGGCAAACCCCGACGGTCACACGCTGGTGATGGGCACCGTGGGCACCCACGGCATCAACGTGTCGCTCTACGCGCGCATGCCCTACGATGCGGTACGTGACTTTGCACCGGTCACCCTGGTTGCATCCGTGCCCAATCTGCTGGTGGTGCATCCCTCGGTGCCTGCCACGAGCGTCCGAGAACTGATCGAACTGGCGCGCGCCCAACCAGGAGCGCTCAATTATGCCTCGAGCGGCAACGGCACCTCGATTCACCTGTCGGGCGAACTCTTCAAGTCGATGGCCAACGTGCAGATCACGCATGTGCCCTTCAATGGCAGCGGACCAGCCATCAGCGCCCTCATCTCTGGCCAGGTACAGGCCATGTTCGACAACATGCCCTCGGCCCTGCCACAGGCCAAGTCGGGGCGAGTGCGGCCACTGGCCGTCACCAGTGCGCATCGGTCGCCGGCATTGCCCGACATACCCACTATTGCCGAGGCGGGTCTGCCCGGCTACGAGGCCAGTTCCTGGTTCGGCATCCTCGCACCGGCAGGCACGCCACGCGACATTGTGGCAAAGCTCAATGCCGGCATCGTGCGCGGCTTGCAGTCGCCCGAAACCCGCGATCGACTCTCGGGCCAGGGAGCAGAACCGGTCGGCGACTCGCCCGAGCACTTTGCCGATTTCATCCGCAGCGAAATCGCCAAGTGGGCACTGGTAGTGAAGGCGGCCGGCGCCCGGGTAGACTGAGCGCAGCCCGGCGCTGGTAGACTCTTGCGCAAAGGGGGGGATATCACATGAAAGAGACACGCACCGCGCAAGCACGCACCGACCTCAGGGACAGCACGGATACCACCCGCATCAGACGCCTTGTTCGCACGCTGGCCGCCAGTCTTGCCGCTGCAGCCACTTTGGGTGCAGCGCTGGCCTGCAGCGCGCAGGAAACCACGCTGCGACTGGTCTCGGCCTTTCCCGAGAACAGCGTCTATGTGAAGCACCTCGAGCGCTGGTGGCAGAAACTCAACACCGAAGGCAAGGGCTCGCTGCAGATCAACTTCGTCGGCGGGCCGCGGGCCATTCCGACCTTCGAGGTGGGCAATGCGGTGAAGGCGGGCGTGGTCGACCTCGTGATGTCGCCCGGTGCCTTCTACACCAACGTGCTGCCCGAGGCCGATGCCCTGAAACTGGCCGAGATCACCATCGCCGAACAGCGGCGCAACGGGGCCTTCGAGTACATCAACAAGGTCTGGCAGGAAAAGGCGGGCATCGTCTATCTCGGACGATTCGTCGAATTTCAACCCTTTCACATCTACCTGAACAAGCGCATCGAGCGGCCCGACCTCACCGGACTGAAGTTGCGCGTGACGACCGTCTACCGCGACATCTTCCAGGCTCTGGGTGCAACGGTCGTGACCACCGCACCGGGCGATGTCTATACCGCGCTGGAGCGTGGCGTGGTCGATGGCTACGGCTGGCCGATTGGCGGCATCTTCGACTTCAACTGGCAGCAGCACACGAAGTTCAGGGTCGACCCCGGGTTCTACGATGCCGAAGTCTCGCTGCTGATGAACCTGGGCGCCTGGAACCGGTTGGTGCCCAAGCAGCGCGAGTTCCTGCAAAAGCAGGTGCTCGAGCTGGAAGCGCAGAACGACATCTGGAAGAAGTACGCCGATGACGAGGCTGAACGACAGCGCCAGGCGGGCATACAGGTGATACGCTTTTCACCCGAGCAAGCCAAGTCGTTCCTCGATCGGGCCTATGATATCGGCTGGGCTGCACACATCAAGGCAAGCCCCGAGATCGCAACCCGTTTGCGTACGCTCATTTCATCAAAACGCTGACCTTGGAAGCACATGGAACATCGGCAGGAACCTGGGGCAATCGAGCAATTCGAGACGCATTACGGGCGGGTACTCGATGGGCTCGCCCTTCTCGGGTGCCTGCTGCTCTTCCTCATGATGATCACCATCTGCCTGGACGTGCTGCTGCGCAATGTCGAACTGATCCCCGGCCTTCACGGGGTACCGGCCAGTAATGATCTGACCGAGTACGCGCTCTACCTCATGACCCTGTGTGTGGCCCCCTGGCTGCTGCGCCAGGGCAAACACATCCGGGTCGACATCGTCCTGCGTGCCATACCGAAGACGCTCGCCTGGCGCTGCGAACTGGTGGCCGATGTACTGGCGCTCCTGTGCTGCCTCATCATGGCCTGGTTCAGCTGGCAGGCCACGGCCGCCAGCATTCAGGCCGGAGCGCTCACCATCAAGACCCTTGTGACCCCGGAATGGTGGTCGCTGATTCCCCTGCCGACGGCTTTCGTGCTGCTGGCGATCGAAGTCGTTTTCCGGATTCACCGTCTTGCCACAGGCCCGCGCGGACCGCGTGATGATGCCGTGTCGAGTGCCTAGATGACGAGGTTGCCTGCATGATGAGCTGGCAGGCTGCGGCCTGGTTGTTGCTGGGTGGATCGACCGTGCTGCTCTTTCTCGGGCTCCCGGTGGCATTCTCTTTTCTGGTCATCAATATCGTCGGGGGCTGGCTCTTCCTGGGCGGCGAAGCGGGGCTTGCGCAGCTCGCGCGCAACTGCGTGGTATCGGTCACCAGCTTCTCGCTCACGCCGATTCCGCTCTTCATCCTGATGGGCGAAGTGCTTTTCCACACAGGTCTTGCGGTGAAGGTGATTGACGGCATCGAGCGACTCATCCGTCAGGTGCCCGGGCGGCTCGCGGTTGTGGCGGTGGTTGCCGGCACCGTCTTCTCGGCGATCAGCGGCTCCACCATCGCCACCACGGCCATGCTGGGCAGCCTGATGGTGCCGGTGATGCTTGCCCGCGGCTATCACCCGACGATGGCCACCGGCCCGATCATGGCCATCGGTGCCGTTGACATGCTCATCCCCCCCTCCGCCCTCACGGTGCTGCTGGGCAGTCTGTCGGGCATCTCGATCTCCAAGCTCCTCATCGGTGGCATCGTGCCCGGACTCATCCTCTCGGTGCTCTTCATCGGCTACATCATCACGCGGGTAAAGATGTCGCCCGAACTGGCACCCAACAGCGCGTTCGAGGAGTACGAAGGCTGGGAGAAACTGCGCCCCCTGTTCCAGTACGTGCTGCCCCTCGTGTCGATCTTCGTGATCGTGGTGGGCGCGATGATCGCCGGCTGGGCAACGCCGACCGAATCGGCTGCGATCGGGGCCTTTGCAACGGTGCTGCTCGCCATGCTCTACCGGGCGCTCTCCCTCGAGAAACTCATCGCCTCACTCAAGGGTACGGTCTCGGTGTCGGGGATGATCCTCTTCATCATCGTGGGCGCCACCACCTTCGCGCAGATCCTGTCGTTCTCCGGGGCCAGCAGCGGACTGGTGCAACTCATCACCGGCCAGGGGCTGTCGGCGCAGGTGATCATCATGGGGATGATGTTGCTCCTCATCTTCCTTGGCATCTTCGTCGATCAGGTGAGCATGATGCTGATCACGCTGCCGATCTTCATGCCCATCGTGCAATCGCTCGGCGTCGATCCCATCTGGTTCGGCGTGATGTTCCTCATCTGCATGCAACTGGGGCTACTGCTGCCCCCGCACGGCATGCTGCTGATGACCATGAAGGGGGTTGCGCCGCCTCAGGTGACGATGCTGCACATCTTCAAGGCTGTGACGCCCTATGTGGTGATCAGCATTATCATGCTTGCAGCCGTGTTCCTGTGGCCACCCGTGGCCACCTGGCTACCCGGCTGGCTCGGCTGAAAGATCCCGCCCCGCACCAGCGCGGGGCCCGCGGCAGGCTGCCGGCCCACCGGGCCTGCCCACTGATGAAGGCTTGCCATGGAACGCTCGTTCAAGGAAGAGATCAAATCGCTGCGCCTGGGTGAGGGCGACGAATTCGTCGGCGAGGGCATCCTGGCCGTCACCAAGGCCCTGCTGCAATCGGGCGTCTCCTATGTAGGCGGTTATCAAGGTGCGCCCATCTCGCACCTCATCGACGTGCTGACCGAGGCCGAGGACCTGCTCGGCGAGCTTGGCGTGCATCTGGAGACCAATGCCTCTGAGGCAGCGGCGGCGGCCATGCTCGGCGCCTCGATCAACTACCCGATCCGGGGGGCGGTGGCCTGGAAGTCAACGGTCGGTACCAATGTCGCCTCCGACGCCCTGGCCAATCTGGCCTCGGCTGGCGTACTCGGCGGCGCACTGATCGTGATTGGTGAAGACTACGGCGAGGGCGCCTCGATCATGCAGGAGCGCAGCCATGCGTTTGCGATGAAGTCGCAGATCTGGCTGCTCGACCCGCGCCCCGACCTGCCCACCATCGTGCGCATGGTCGAACACGGCTTCGAACTGTCCGAAGCATCGAACAGTCCGGTGATGCTCGAATTGCGCATCCGTGCCTGCCATGTGCACGGCAGCTTTCGCACCCGCGACAATCGTGCGCCGGTGGTTTCGACCACCGATCCAATGCAATCGCCCGAGTTCGACTATGGCCGCATCGTGCTGCCACCTTCGACCTACACCCAGGAAAAGCACAAGATCGATGTGCGCTGGCCAGCGGCCGTAGCCTACGTGCGCGAGCACCAGCTGAACGAAGTGTTCAAAGGTGACATCGAGGGCCTGGGCATCATCTGCCAGGGCGGCATGTACAACGCCACCGTGCGTGCGCTGCACCAGCTCGGGCTTGCCGATGCCTTTGGCGCTTCGCGTATACCGATCCTGTGCCTGAACGTCACCTACCCACTCGTACCCGAGGAAGTCACCGGCTTTTGCAGCGGGCGCGCCCACGTGCTCGTGGTTGAAGAAGGACAACCGGCCTTCATCGAAGACGCGGTACTGGCAGCCCTGCGCCGCGGTGATGTCAACGGTGCCGTGGTGCACGGCAAGGATGTGCTGCCGCTGGCCGGGGAATACACCGGTGAGACCGTCGTGGCGGGTATGCGACGCTTTCTCGAGATGACCCTCGACGACCTGCCGGCGGGCAGTATCCGGGTCGAGACAGCAGCGGTCACTGCACGCCACGATGCGCTCGGGGCCGCCAAGCGCCAGGCCATGACGCTCCTCGGCGGTCCGGTGGCGCCACGCCCCCCGGGCTTTTGCGTCGGCTGCCCGGAGCGTCCGGTGTTCTCGGCGATGAAACTCATCGAGCGCGACGGCGGGCCCTTCCACATCTCGGCCGACATCGGCTGCCATCTGTTCTCGACCCTGCCGCCCTTCAACATCGGCAACACGGTGCTGGGCTATGGCCTGGGCCTCGCCTCGAACGCAGCGGTCGATCCGCTCTTCAACCGTCGCACCGTCACGGTGATGGGAGACGGCGGCTTCTGGCACAACGGACTCACCTCGGGCATCACCAACGCGGTGTTCAATCGCGATGACGGCATCCTGGTGATCATGAACAACGGCTACACCTCGGCCACCGGCACCCAGCACATCCCGTCCTCGCCCCATCAGGCCGACACCAAGATGACCGGCATGTCGATCCGCAAGGCGCTCGAGGGCATCGGCGTGAAGTGGGTGAAGACCGTCACCACCTACAAGGTAAGCCAGATGAAGGACACCTTGGCCGAGGCGATGAACTCGAGCTATGCCGGTCTCAAGGTGATCATTGCCGAGAGCGAATGCCAGCTGGAGAAACAACGTCGCATCAAGCCGGTGATCGCCAATCTGCTCAAATCGGGCAAGCGTGTCATCCGAACACGGTTTGGCGTCGACGAAGATGTCTGTTCGGGTGATCACTCATGCATCCGGCTATCCGGATGCCCGTCACTGACCGTTCGCGACTCGAGCGACCCGTTGAAGGTTGACCCGGTTGCGCATGTGAACAACGGCTGCGTCGGCTGCAGCCTGTGTGGTGAAGTGGCGCATGCTGCGGTGCTATGCCCTTCGTTCTTCCGTGCCGAAGTCGTCCAGAACCCGGGCTGGTGGGACTCCTTCCGCTGGCTGATCAGTCGCGCCTTCATCAGCGTCCTGCAACGGGCCTGAGCGCCTGTCACACGCACACTGGCAAACAACCCTTCGCGCATGTCCGATCGCGAAAGGGCTACCGGAGAGTCTTGTATGAGCACACTGCCCGAACGTCCGCTCACCATCCTGATTGCCGCCCTGGGTGGTGAAGGCGGCGGGGTGATGGCCGACTGGCTGGTGGCGGCGGCCACCGCGCAGCACTTCCCGGTGCAGAGCACCTCGATTCCGGGCGTTGCCCAGCGCACGGGTGCCACCACCTACTATCTGGAGATCTACCCGGTACCCACCAGCGAACTCGGCGAGCGCCGTCCGGTGCTCGCGCTCACGCCCTCGCCCGGTTATGTCGACCTGATGGTGGCCTCTGAACTCATCGAAGCCGGGCGCGCGATGCAGAACGGCTTCGTGAGTCCTGAGCGCACCACGCTCGTGGCCTCGACCCATCGCATCTACACCACGCTCGAGAAGATGCACATGGGCGATGGCCGTATCGACCCCGAGCGCATCCTGGGTGCCGCCAGCACGCTCGCGCGCAGGGCGCACCTGTTTGACATGGCGGCGCTGGCCCAGCAGGCGGGCACCGTGATCAGCGCCGTGCTCTTCGGCGCAATGGCCGGTGCCGGCGTGCTGCCCATTCCGCGTGCCGCCTGTGAAGCAGTGATCCGGGCCTCGGGCAAGGGGGTCGAGGCGAGCCTGCGGGGCTTCGACCTGGGCTGGAAGCACGCCACTGGCGAGGCGACCGAGCGGCCAGCGGCACAGATCAAACGATGGGTGGCAAACCCCTCGGAGCGCGTGCACGCAACGCTGCCGGTTGAAGTACAGCCTTTTGCCGATGAAGGCGCTACCCGCACCGCCGACTTCCAGGATGCCGCCTACGCAAGCCTCTACCTGGACCGGGTCGAAGCAGTGGCGAAGATCGATCGTGAACAAGGTGGCGGCGCTGCCGGCTACGCCCTCACCCGCGAGACGGCCCGGTTTCTAGCGCTCTGGATGTGCTTCGAGGACGTGATCCGGGTGGCAGACCTCAAGACTCGCCGCAGCCGGGTCGATCGGGTGCGCGAAGAGGCGATGGCCAAGGCGCATGAACCGGTGCATATCGTCGAATACCTCAAGCCCGGGGTCGATGAGATCGCCTCGATCATGCCGGCCGCCCTCGGGCGAGCCTTCGAGGGCTGGGCAAAACGTCGCGGGCTGCGATTGCAGAAGGGACTCTACATCCGCTCGACCAGCCTCACCGGCTTTCTGATGCTGCGCACGCTGGCAGCCCTTCGCCCGCTGCGCCGTGCGAGCCTGCGCTTCGGCATCGAGCAGCAGACCATCGATCGCTGGCTTGCCGCCATTCGCAGTGCAGCCGCAACCGATCTTGGCCTCGCGCTGGAGATTGCCTTGCTCGGTCGGTTGATCAAGGGCTATGGCGAGACCTATCAGCGCGGGCGCGAAAACTTCCTGCGTATCATGGCCACGCTGGTCGACGCGGGCGATGGTCGCGAACCGGCCGCACGACGAGCCGCCGTCCGCGCCGCACGCGAAGCGGCGCTCGCTGACCCGGAAGGACGCAAGCTCGAAGGCAGCCTTGCCGCTGCCGGCATCACGCCGCTGCCCCCGAGGGCCAAGCCCATCCAGTTCCTGCGCAAGCCCCCGGCACGAACGAGCGGCCGCGCGCACTGAAGCAGGTCTGCGGCAGACCCGCTTTAACGACACGGAGACCGACGAGGAGACTGACTGATGGAGCGACTCTTCACCGAAGAGATCGAGGCGCTGCAACTGGGTGAGGGCGAAACCTTCCACGGCGAGGGGATTCTCGCGGTGACCAAGGGGCTCCTGCAGTCGGGCGTGGCCTATGTCGGTGGTTACCAGGGCGCACCGGTCTCGCACCTGCTCGATGTGATGGTGCAGGCGCGCGATTATCTGGACACGCTCGGCGTGCATGTCGAGGCCTGCACCAACGAAGCGTCCGCCGCCGCCATGCTCGGGGCATCGATCAACTATCCGATGCGCGGTGCGGTGACCTGGAAGTCGATCGTCGGTACCAATGTGGCCTCCGACGCGCTGTCGAACCTTGCCTCGGCTGGCGTCACCGGTGGCGCCCTCATCGTGGTGGGCGAAGATTATGGCGAGGGCGCGAGCGTCATACAGGAACGCACCCACGCCTTTGCCCTCAAGTCGACGATGTGTCTGGTCGACCCGCGTCCCTCACTGCCGCATATCGTCGATATGGTCGAGGCGTCGTTCGAACTGTCCGAGGCCTGCAACGCGCCCGTCATCATGGAACTGCGGATTCGCGCCTGCCATGTGCAGGGGAGCTTTGCGACCCGCGCCAACCGCGCCCCAGCCATCTCGGCGCGCGCACCGATGGCCGAACCCGCCGCCTTCCTCTATGACCGGCTCGCGCACCCACCAGCCACCTTCCGCCAGGAAAAACTGAAGTCCGATGTGCGCATGCCGGCTGCGCGCCGCCACATCATGGCGCGCGGCCTGAACGAACAGATCGACGGTGCCCACAGCGAACTTGGGCTCATCGTACAGGGTGGCTTGCACCCCAACCTCGTGCGGGCAATGCAGCAACTGGGCCTGGCCGATGGCTTCGGAGAGAGCCAGTTGCCGATGCTCATCCTCAACGTGGTCTATCCGCTCGTGCCCGAGCAGATAAGCGCGTTCTGTGCAAGCCGCCGCGCCGTCCTGGTCATCGAGGAAGGGCAACCGGAATTCATCGAGCAGGAACTGGCGCTCCTGCTCAGACGCGCCGGTGTCGACACCGCGCTGCACGGCAAGGACATGCTGCCACTTGCAGGCGAGTACACCGCCGAAGTGATCCTGCGCGGCCTTCATCGCTTTGTGGCAACCCACGGCCCGGACATCGACATCGCAGCAGGCACCCGGACCCTCGAGCATATCGACGCACTGCGCACCCAGGCTGCCAGCGCGCTGGGTACCGGCATGCCTCCACGTCCACCCACCTTCTGCGTCGGCTGCCCCGAACGACCGGTGTTCGCCGCCATCAAGCTCGTCGAGCGCGAGGTTGGAACGCCTCACATTGCCGGTGACATCGGCTGCCATGCACTCGCCACGTTCGAACCGTTTTCAGTCGGCAACTCGATTCTCGGCTACGGTATGGGACTGGCCAGTGCGGCCGCAGTGGGGCCTGCGATGAATCGTCGCACCCTCTCGATCATGGGCGATGGGGGCTTCTGGCACAACGGCTTCCTGTCTGGGGTGTCATCCGCCCTGCACAACGGTGACGATTCGATTCTGGTGGTGATGAAGAACGGCTACACCTCGGCCACCGGCACACAGGATCTCCTGTCGACCCCGGCCGAGAGCGCCCGTGCAGCTGCGCGCGCCAACAGTGCAGTGCATGCCGATCAGCGTATCGAACAGACGCTCAAAGGGGCTGGCGTACGCTGGCTTCGCACCGTCAACAACTACCGGGTCGGTGACATGGTGGGTGTCCTGCGCGAGGCCTTCACCACGGCCGAGGGCGGCCTCAAGGTCATCATCGCCGAGGGCGAATGCCAGCTCGAGCGTCAGCGTCGGATACGGCCGATTCTGGCAGGCCTGCTGCGCGCGGGGAAACGCGTCGTTCGCACCCGGTTCGGCGTGGACGCCGACACCTGCTCGGGCGATCATTCCTGCATACGACTCTCGGGCTGTCCTTCGCTCACGTTGCGTGATTCGGGTGACCCGCTCAAGGTCGACCCGGTGGTCCAGGTAAACCACGCCTGTGTCGGCTGTGGTCTCTGTGGCGAAGTGGCTCACGCGGCCGTCCTCTGCCCCTCGTTCTACCGCGCCGAGATCGTGCAGAATCCTGGATTGATCGACCGCCTGCTCTGGGGCGTACGCAATCGCGTGACCGGCTGGCTGGCACCGCAGTGAGGGCAGTCGCTCACTACCCTCACTCATCGACGACACACACCATGATCCAGACCCTCTCGACGCTCGCCGTCACCGAACCCGCACCCGGCCTCTTGCTGGTGACGCTCAACCGGCCTGAAGTGGCCAATGCCATCAATACCCAGTGCGGACGCGACCTGAAGACCGTTTTCCAGGGACTGGAAAACGACTTTCGACCTTATCGCTGCGTGGTCATCACCGGCGCGGGGGAACGCGCATTCTGCGCAGGCGGCGACCTGAAGGAGCGGAACACGCTCGACAACGAACAGTGGGTGCTGCAGCACGAACTGTTCGAAGCCGCCTTTCGCTACATCATCAACTGCCCGCTCCCGGTCATCGCGGCCGTGAATGGCGCGGCTTACGGCGGCGGGCTCGAACTCGTGCTTGCCTGCGACTTTGCCTACGCGGCAGGCACCGCACGCTTTGCGCTCACCGAAACGTCGTTGGGCATCATGCCTGGCTGTGGTGGAACGCAAGCCCTGCCCCGCATCGTCGGCGAGCGTCGGGCCAAGGAGCTGATCCTGTCGGCGCGTGCGTTCAGCGCCCAGGAGGCACTCGACTGGGGCATCGTCAATGCGCTGAGCGAACCTGGCAAGGTGCTTGCCGATACGCTCGCCATTGCACAACGCGTCGCCGACAACGCACCGCTGTCGGTGCGCCAGGCCAAACAGTCGATTCACTATGGCATGCAGATGGACCTGCGCTCGGGGATGATGTTCGAGATCGAGGCCTACCAGCGGATGGTCGGTAGCGAAGACCGCCTCGAAGGGGTGAAGGCCTTCAACGAGCGCAGAAAGCCGCAGTGGAAGGGCCGCTGAGGCTGCACAGCGCAGCGACCTGCGCGCGAGCCCCCGGCATCAGAAAGAACACCGTGGAGACAGAATGACATTGACGAAGATGACACCGACGAGCGAGCGGCGCCCCTCCCTTGATCGCGCCTCGCGCACAGCCGCACGGGCGCTGGGACTCGCGCTCACTGCCAGCCTTTGTCTGGACACGGCAGCATTCGCGCAGACACCGGCAAGCCCGATCATCGTGGGCGAAGTCACGCCGCTCACCGGGCCGGCTGCCACCGTGGGCACACGGCTGAATCAGGTGAATCGCCTGTGGGCAGATGACCTCAACCGGCGTGGCGGCATCAACGGACGACGCATCGAACTCATCACCTGCAATGACGAATCGCGGCCCGAACGGGCGGCCAGTTGCACGCGCGATCTCATCGAAAAGGGCACCAGCCTCTTTCTGTTGAACGCGCTCACGGCCGGTGTTCGTGCATCGATGCCGCTGCTTGCCAACGGCCCGGTGGCACTGGTACTCACACCCAACATCCTGCCTGCACCCGCCACATTTCTCTTTCAGGTGAGCCCCGCCGAGACCGACCTCACCCAAGCCATCGCGCAGTGGCTGCGCGCCGGCAAGGCCAGCAGCCTCGCCGTGGTGGCTGCCACCGATGCGAGCGGCGAGAGCGCGATCCAGGCTGCACGGAAGATATTTCCGCCAGCCGGCATCGACATGCGTCTGGCACGCATCGATCTGCGCGCAACCGACGCATCGAGCCAACTGGCGGCGGTAGCCGCTGAAGGCGTGGGCGCGATCTACTCGGCCTACTCGGGCGGTGGTGCGGGCGTGGTCGTGAAGAGCTACCGCAACTTCGATCTCACCCTGCCCCTCATCGTGAGCTATGCCAACATCAACGCAGCCTTTCTGCGCCTCATCCGTGATGACATGCCGCGCCGACTGCTCGGTACGAGCATCAGCGCGCTGGTGCCCGAAGAACTGACCTCGAGTGCCGCCCGGGCCCGGACGGCTGCCTTCGGACAACGCTATCAGGAGGTCTACAACGAGCCGCCGGACATGCTCAATCTCATCGGCAAGCTCTCGGTGGATACCGCCGAGGCGGTACTTCGCAACGTGAAGAACCCCGCTGACGCGCGCGCCGTGAAGCAGTATCTGGAAACAAACCCGGTGGAGAGCCTGCACACGATACGTTTCAGCCCCGAAAACCATGTGGGGCTGGGCGAAGCCGACACGATGGTCGTGGAATGGCGAGGCGATCGCTGGGCTCGCGCCGGAGCGGTGCGATGAGCGAGCAGGTCGAT
The DNA here is from genome assembly GCA_903829815.1 of uncultured Pseudomonadota bacterium. Classification (GTDB taxonomy): domain Bacteria; phylum Pseudomonadota; class Gammaproteobacteria; order Burkholderiales; family SG8-39; genus CAIXPL01. The sequence goes on from CAIKRR010000076.1 coordinate 62,588, forward strand.
GGGCCTGGTCTCATCCGGGATATTGCCCAGCGCTATGATCCGTTTGGTGCAGCGCTGCTCGATGACCCCTACCCGTTCTTCGCCGAAGCTCAGGCCGCAACCCCCGCCTTCTTCAGCGAGCGCTTGCAACACTGGGTCATCACCCGGCACGCCGATGTGCGCGAAGTACTGCGCAACACGACGCTCTACTCAGCCGCCAACACGCTCGAGACCCTGAAGCCGCTGTGCCCCTACGCACGGCAGGTGCTGGTGGAAGGGGCGGTGCGACCACCGCCCGCACTCACCAACAATGATCCGCCCTCGCACACCCGCGCGCGGCGCATTGCCAATGCAGCCTTCACGCCGCGCCGTGTCGCGCAAATGGAAGATTTCATTCGAGCAACCACGCGCCGGTTCATCGCCGAGCGCTTCAGGGACGGTCGCGCCGATCTCATCCGCGACCTTGCCTGGGAACTGCCGGCGCTGGTGATCTTCGACGTGATCGGACTCTCGGACGAAGAAGTTCACCGCATCAAGGCTGCCGCGCAGAACCGCCTGCTCTTCAACTGGGGATTTCCCAGCGATGAAGAGCAGACCGCGCTTGCACGCGACACCGTGGCCTTGTGGCATTTCATCCAGGCCTTCGTCCAGCGCCGGGCCGAACACCCCGGTGAGGATTTCACCAGCGACCTTCTGCGCGGGCGCGATGAAGGTGCAGGCGGCCTCAGCCAGGGGGAAGCCTGCTCGGTGCTGCTTGCACTGCTCGTGGCCGGCCACGAAACCACGACCTCGCTCATCGGCAATGCGGTACGCTGGCTACTGCGCGATCGCAGCCACTGGGATGCGGTTCGCGAAGACCCGACACGACTACCCAACGCCGTGGAGGAAGTGCTGCGGATCGAACCCTCGATCCATACCTGGCGGCGCCGCAGCCTCGCCCCGGCCCGATTTGGTGACATCGCTGTGCCCTCGGGCGCGAACCTGCTGCTCCTGATTGGCGCCGCGAATCACGACCCGGCCGTGTTCGCCGATCCGGAACGCTTCGACATGGGCCGCATGAACGCACGCGAGCATCTGTCGTTTGGATATGGCGCCCACATCTGCCTGGGGGCACCGCTGGCTCGCCTCGAAGCGCGGGTGGTGCTCGAGGAACTCGGGCGTGCATTTCCCGATCTGGCGATCGACCCGGACTGGCAGATGCAGGTGTTGCCCACGCTCTCGTTCCGGGGGCCGACCGAGTTGCCGGTGTTCTGGCGCAATTGAGGTGGCAGGGGCAAGGCGCATGACGACATGGTCTCGAGCGACCATCGCACCAGCGCTCAGCATGACTCGAACGATGAAGGAAGTCGCCCGATGAAAACCGTACTGGTCATCACCTGCCACCCCGATACGCGCTCGCTCACCGGCGCGCTGCGCGACCACACCGTGGTCACGCTCACGCGTCTCGGACACGCCGTGGAACAGTCGGACCTGCATGCCATGCGCTGGAAGGCCACGGTCGATCACGATGACTTTCCGGCCGAAGAACCCGCTGCGCGCCTGCAACCGGGTGCGGCCTCGCGACGTGCGACCCTGGGCGGCACGCTGACCCCCGACGTGCAGGTCGAGCAGGCCAAACTGCTGCGCGCCGATGCCATCGTGCTGCACTTTCCGCTCTGGTGGTTCGCGATGCCCGCCATGCTCAAGGGCTGGTTCGACCGGGTGTTCAGCAACGGCTTCGGTTACGGCATCATGCCGGCGGCAGGCACCCCCGGCCAGGCCAGCCTTCGCTATGGCGAGGGGCGCCTTGCCGGCAAGCGAGCACTCATCTGTGTGACCACGGGCGGCCTGCCGAGCCACTTCAGCGAGCGGGGCATCAACGGCCCACTCGAATCCCTGCTCTTCCCGCTGACCCACGGCACGCTCTGGTACGCGGGTATCGACGTGCTACCCCTGCACGGCATCTTTGGCACCAACCGACTCAAGCCCGATGAGTTCACACCGGTTGCGAGGGCCTGGGACACACGCCTTGCCGGATTGTTCAGCGATGCACCGATCGCCTGGCGCGCGCAGAATGGCGGTGACTATGATGACGGCTTGTGCCTGCGCGAGGGCCTGGGCGGTGGCACGACCGGTTTCGACCTGCACCGACGCTGAGCACCACTGGCCCGATCACTGGAGCGAAGGACATGATGAGCGTCACCTCGCAATGCACACCCCACCGGTCCAGCCGCGGCTGGCCACTGCTGCTTGCACTGTGCGCGCTCGCCAGCAGCGCACTCGCAGACGAGGCCTCGCGTGCACGGGGCCTGGCCGCCAACTGCACGACCTGCCATGGCAGCGACGGGCGCAGCGTGGGTGAGGTGCCCCCATCGCTCGCCGGACGCGACCGTGCGGCGCTGCTGCAGACGCTGCTTGATTACCGCTCGGGCCAGCGCGCATCGATGATCATGGAGCAGCACGCGCGTGGCTATTCGGATGCCCAACTCGCGCTCATCGCCGACTGGTTTGCGCGCCTGCCCGTGGGCTCGGCCAGTGCCGCACCTGGCGTCGACAGCAGCGCGAGCACCGGAGCACGCCAGCCATGAGTACGCCAATCCGCAACACGCCCACGACCCGCACGCCAGGCGCGTGCACCTCGCGCCGAGCATTCATCCGCAGCGGTGCAAGCCTGGCTGCAGCCAGCGCGTTCGTCACACGAGCCGGTGCCACCGAAGGCCCGCGCGCCCGTGTGGTGGTGGTCGGTGGGGGCTTTGGCGGTGCGACTGCAGCACGTACGCTCAAGCGCTGGGCACCTGCACTCGAAGTCACGCTGATCGAGCGCGACGCCGCCTTCATCTCCTGCCCGCTCAGCAATCTGGTACTCGCGGGCAACGCGCGTATCGCCGACCTCACCTTCGGTTACCAGTCCCTTGAACGCCTCGGTATCCGGGTGATTCGGGGCGAGGTGATGGCGATCGATGCATCGACGCGCACCGTGCGGCTTGCCAGTGGCGAGCGACTGCCCTACGACCGTGCCATCGTGTCACCGGGGGTCGAGTTCGACCTTGCGGGCATTCCCGGCCTGCAGGCGCCCGCTGCGCTCGCGGCCATGCCGATTGCCTGGAAGGCAGGCCCCGAAACACTGCGACTGCGACAACACCTGGAAGCCATGCCCGATGGCGGCGTGTTCGTGATGCACATTCCCCAGGCGCCCTACCGCTGCCCGCCCGGCCCCTACGAGCGCGCCTGCCAGGTCGCCGACTACTTCACGCGCGAGAAGCCCCGCTCCAAGGTCATCGTGCTCGATGCCAACCCCGATCTGGTGTCAAAGAAGGCCCTCTTCATGGCGGCCTGGAACGGCCCTTACAAGGGCATGGTCGAGTACCGACCCAACAGCGAACTGGCCGATGTGGATGGGCCGGCCAGGACCGTGAAACTCGTGTTCGACGATGTGCCCGGTGGCGTAGTCAATGTGATCCCGCCCCAGCGTGCCGGTGCCATGGCTGAAGCCAGTGGTCTGGTCACCGCCAACCGACGCTGGTGCGGCGTCGACTGGCTGACGATGGAGTCGGTTGCAGTGAAGGGCGTGCATGTGCTGGGCGATGCCACGCTGTCGGCCTCGATCATGCCCAAGTCAGCCACCATGGCCAATCAGCATGCCAAGCTCGCCGCAGCGGCCATCATCGACCTGTTGGCCGATCGACCGGTGGAGCCCAACCCCACCCTCATCAACACCTGCTACAGCTTTGTCGATGCGGTGCGCGCAGGGCATGTGGCCACGGTGCATGCGTATGATGCCACCGAGCGCACGATGAGCGTCGTGAAGGGCTCGGGTGGCCTCTCGCGCGAAGCCAATGCCACTGAGGGTGCACATGCCTGGGGCTGGGCGAGGAACATCTGGGGTGAGGCGCTGGGGTAGGTGGGCGCCGTGGATGGTGGTGACCGGTTACGGATGGCAGGGATTTGTGCCGGGAAACGCAGCGTGACAGCCCGGATTGCGGTTCGCCTGAAGTGACCCTCGCACAGCACAAGGCGCTCAATGAAAATCACGTGACCGCGTATCGAGCCGCCCGAGCAGCGTGCTGTGATCAACCACCCGCGCGGCCACCAGATGCACCACCTCGCCCTCGCGCTGCACCTGACCGTAGACCGTCATCAACTGCGCCCCGAGCACTTCGCGCCGCTGCAACTCGCTCAGGTGGCGCCAGACCACCACATTGACCTGCCCTGTCTCGTCCTCGAGCGTGATGAAGACCACACCCGAAGCAGTACCTGGACGCTGACGGCTGATGACCAGCCCGCTTGCCCGTGCAAGGCGCCCGTGCGGCATGCGTCGCAGTGCGGCCGCGGTGACGATGCGCATCGCCTCGAGCCGGGTGCGCAGCAAGGCCAGCGGGTGACGCCCCAGCGTGAGCCCGGTGCTGGCGTAGTCAGCCACCAGGCTCTCGCCTTCGCTGGGCTCGGCAATCATCGGCACCTCGTCTTCGATGGGCGCATCGCGCAGCAAGGGACTGCGTGACTCGATGCCAGCCACCTGCCAGTACGCTGCGCGTCGATGCTCGGTGAGGCCATCGAGCGCGGCGGCAGCAGCCACACTCTTCAGGTCACCTGCATCGAGTTCGGCACGCGCAGCCAGATCGTCGACCGAGGCAAAGGCGCGCACCGCACGCGCGCGCACGATGCGCTCGGCACTGGCCGCCGAGAGCCCCTTCACCATCGCAAGACCGAGACGCACCGCCGGTTGAGGCCATCTGCCCGAGGACTCGCGCGGAGGCTCGCGCTGCAGGTTTTGCTGCACGTCTCGCGGCGCCTCGAGCGTGGCTTCGAACTGGCTCGCAGTCACATCCACCGGGCGCACCTCGACCCCATGGCGGCGTGCATCCTGCACCAGTTGCGACGGACCATAGAAGCCCATCGGCTGACTGTTGAGCAAGGCGGCGAGAAAGGCTGCCGGCGCATGACACTTGAGCCATGCCGACTGCCAGGCAATGAGCGCAAAGCTGATCGAGTGCGACTCGGGAAAGCCGTACTCGCCGAAACCCAGAATCTGCTGATAGATCTGGGCGGCAAATTCAGGGGTGTAGCCGCGCGCGAGCATGCCCTCGGTGAGGCGCCGCTCGAAGGGTTCGATGCCGCCCTTGCGGCGCCAGGCCGCCATGGCCCGTCGCAACTGGTCGGCCTCACCCGGTGTGAAGCCGGCCGCCACCACGGCAAGGCGCATCACCTGCTCCTGGAAGATGGCCACACCCAGAGTTCGCCTCAACACGTCCTCGACCGCCGGACTGGGGTAGGTGACGGGCTCCAGCCCCTGACGCCGGCGCAAGTACGGATGCACCATGCCGCCCTGAATCGGCCCGGGGCGCACGATGGCCACCTGGATCACGAGGTCATAGAACTCGCGCGGCTGCATGCGGGGCAGCATGGCCATCTGCGCGCGTGACTCGATCTGGAAGACCCCTACCGTATCGGCACGCGACACCATATCGAACACTGCCGGGTCATGGCGTGGAATATCGGCCACGGTGAATGCACAGGCACCGGTGCCAGCGAGCCAGGGTGGCAGGTCACCCGATGGCTGATGGTCGGGGGACAGGCCCTCGCGTGACGCAGGGTGAGGCCCCATCAGACAGCGCTGCACGTGCAACAGGTCGATGGTACGCCGGATGGCGGTGAGCATCCCCAACGCCAGGATGTCGACCTTGAGCAGACCCAGCGCATCGAGATCGTCCTTGTCCCACTGGATGACGCTGCGCCCCGGCATCGAGGCGTTTTCAACCGGCACCAGTTGCGACAGTGGCCCGCGCGAAATCACGAAACCGCCCGAGTGCTGCGACAGGTGACGCGGAAAGCGGGTGATCGTGTTGACCAGTTGCACCAGATGAGCGATGACGCGTGACTTGGGGTCGAAGCCTTGCACGGCGAGCGCCTCGGGCTGTACCGCATTGCCGTCCCACCAGCTGTGTGACTTTGCCAGCTGCTCGACCTGCCCGATATCGAGCCCGAGCGCCTTGCCGACATCGCGCATCGCACTGCGCGGCCGATAGGTGGTGATGGCCGCTGCAATGGCCGCCCGCTCGCGACCGTACTTGCGATAGATGTACTGGATCACCTCCTCGCGCCGCTCGTGCTCGAAGTCGATGTCGATGTCGGGCGGCTCGTTACGCTCCGCCGAGATGAAACGCTCGAAGAGGAGCGATGACGTGGCCGGATTCACTTCGGTGATGCCGAGCGCATAGCACACTGCGGAATTGGCGGCCGAGCCGCGCCCCTGACAGAGAATGCCCTGACTGCGGGCAAAGCAGACGATGTCGTAGACCGTGAGGAAATAGGGCTCGTAGCCCAGAGAGGCAATGAGTGCGAGTTCATGCTCGATCTGGGTACGTACCGCCTCTGGGCCGACCGCTTCACCGTAGCGCCACCGCAGCCCCTCTTCGGTGAGAAACCGCAGGTGCTGAGCCGGCGTGCGTCCGGCGGCCACGATCTCGTCAGGGTATTCGTAGCGCAGTTCATCGAGCGAGAAGTGGCAGCGCCCCGCCACCAGGAGCGTCTCGGCGAGGAGCGATTCGGGATAGACCTGCGCCAGGCGCATGCGCTGGCGCAGATGCCGTTCGGCGTTGGCAAAGAGCGCCTGACCGCATTGATCGAGTGGCAGCCCCAGACGAATCGCGGTGAGCGTGTCCTGCAGCATGCGCCGCGAGCGTCGATGCATGTGAACGTCGCCCGCAGCAACGAGCGGCAATCGCGCACCACGGGCCATCTGGTCGAGCGCGCGCAGATGCGTCCGATCGACGGCACCCGAGAGGAGTTCAGCGGCAATCCAGGCACGCTCGGGGAAGGCCTCGGCGAGCCAATGCGCGTCGTGAGCAGTGTCGGTAGCCGGAGGCGCTTGCACAGCCCCGGCACTTCGCCCGCCTGGTCCGATGTCTGGCAAGAGCAGCGCCAGGCACCGACTCATGTCCGACTCGAGATCGGCACGATGCAGCTCGTACTGGCCCTTGGGCGCGCGACGCCGGGCGCGCGTGATCCGCTCGCACAACTGACCATAGCCAACACGATCGGTGGCGAGGAGCACGAGTCGCGCGCCCTCCTCCAGACGCACTTCGGTGCCGACGATGAACTGCAGCGACTGGCCCCGACACGCCATATGGGCTCGCACGACACCGGCCACCGAACACTCGTCGGTCAGCGCCAGCGCGCGATAGCCCAGGGCTTGAGCCCGTTCGGCCAGTTCCTCTGGGTGAGAAGCCCCACGCAGAAAGCTGAAGTTCGATACGCAATGCAGCTCGGCGTAATCGGGCAGTACACCTCGCTTCATGCAAAGACGCCATGCAGAAACCAGTGCGCATCGATGCTGCGACTGCGATAGATCCACAGGAGGGCCTGGTCGGCACTGCGCGCAAGGAAGTAATCGCGCATCACATCGCCCCCATCCCACCAGCCCGACTCGATCCGCTCAGGACCGGCCAGCAGACTCAAGGGAGACTGATGATCGAAACCGCTCTGTCGATCGAGATAGAGCCGGCTCGCCACCTCGCGCAAGGGGCGCGGCGCGCGCAGAAGCCACACCGGCCGACGGCCGGCTGCCACCAGGGTGCCGTCGACCGCACGCAAGGCCTTGAACGGGGCATGCACCGACGCGTGTTCAGGTCGATGGTCATCGGCCAGACGCAGACCGTGAACGGCATCGGTACCCAGCCGCGCCTGCAATCGATCGACCAGCCGATCGATATCCTGGGCAACCCCCGCCGCGTCCGGAAAGAGATTCTGACTGGGCTCCGGGATGCGACAGAGCGTATCGACCCGCACCCGGATCTCGAGCGCAGGTGCACGCAGCGCAAGGCGCTCGAGATGCTCGCGCGCAAGCATTGCAAAGTGCTCGGCACTGCGCTCGGCCGTTGCCATCTCGATGGCAACTGCGGTAAGAGCACCCTCGTCGTGCAGGAGTTCGAGCACGATGCGGTCGGTGGCCGATGCGCGTGCCTGCAGGAAGCCTTCGAGTTGCACGAGCAGGCGACGAAACGCGAAGACAAGCGCTGCGGCATCGTCGACCGCATGGGTGAGTTCGAGCCTTGACTCGAAGCGCTCGGGCGGCACGTAGAAACGATGCGCCATCGCCTGCCGACCCCGGGCCTCATCGAGACGCAAGAGGAGCATGGCACCGAACCGTCGCGCAAACCCGGCACGCGGAAAGCCCAGCAGATCGGCCACGGTACGCGCACCGACCTGCTCGAGTGCGTTGATGGCCTTCACACCAGCCAGGGTGTCATCGACCTGCAGGGCATGCAGCGGCAGGCGCTCGAGCGCTCGCACCCAGGCACCATCGGCAGAGTCAGGATGGCAGTCTTCATGAACAGCCGCCAGCCAGCGTGCGGCACGGGCATTCGGAGCGCTGGCCATGCGCGCGGTGAGCCCCAACCGACCGATCATGACCCGCAGGCGCGCCACGATGCGTTCGAGCCCCCCGAAGAGGCGCAGGCTGCCATGCAACTCGAGCAACACTTCGCAGGCGCTGGCGAGCACGACCTTGGGCGTATGCAGACTGGCGCAAGCTGCCAGCGCCTCGAGCATCTGGCGCTCGGCGTCGGGTCGACGACGCACGACCACCAACCCGGGCACGAGGGCAGTCGCCGCCGCGGCACTCATGCCGATGTGCACGCCACCGGCCCGCGCACGCACGCAGGCATCGATGACATGAACGCCCTCGAGCACCGCCAGCGGTGCGGCCGCATCGGCTGATGCAACTGAGACGACTGATGCTGCCGATGTTGCTGATCCAGCAGATGGAGCTGAGGCAGCTGATCGGATGGGCACGGTTGAACCGGCCACTTCAGCTGATGAATTCGCCGCGACGATCGAATCGGCCGGGAGGTGCGACAAGTGGATGGCCAGCCAGATCATCGGTGATGGGCTCCTTGCGTGGCAGACCCCGATCGAGGTCGAGAATGAGGGGCTCGCTGCCGGGCATGCCGGCCGTACCGGCGAGCCCGCCACGGCGCTTGAGGATGTGCACCGCGAACGATTCACGCCCCGGATCGGCGAGCGCGATGCGCAAGGCCGCACAGGTGGCCGCTGTGGCATCGGCCATTGGACGAAACACGAAGGCGAGCGCAGGCCCGCCTTCGGCGGCAATCTGCAGGCGGCGCAGTTCGGGATACTGCAAGGCGCGCGGGTCAGGAACGGCACGCGGCCAGATGAGCACGGCCGCGGCCGTGGCCGCGCGAAGTGCCTGCTCGGCCGCCCAGAGAAGGTCGCGCCGGTTGGCCGGCTCGACCACCAGGATGGCAGCCGGATCGATGCCTGCCTGCACCAGCGCCGGTGCGTGAAGTCGGTGGGGAGGCGCAATGCAGACCAGTCGTCGCCCTTGACGAGCCAGACGAGCGAGGGCCGGCATGAGCAACTGCATCTCGCCCAGCCCCTCGCGCGGACTCAGCAGTTCGGTGAGGACGCCTGCCGGCCAGCCGGCACCCGGCAAGGCGGCATCGAGCGTGGCAAAGCCGGTGGGGCAACCGGCACGGGCCACCCGGGCAAGATCTCGACCACGCCACAAGGCGGGTTGCGCCTGCAGCAGTTGCGCGAGAGCGGCCTGGCGGGTGGTAGCGAAGGCTGCAGGGACACCGGCGATCGCAGGGTCCGTCGAGGGTTCGGCGGCAGGGTCGATGTCGGAGTCGATGTCGGAGTCGGCCAAACGGGCGCGAAGCGTCCCGCTCTGTGGCGGCCCGTTCTGCGACGGCACGACATCGGGCAGATCGAAAAGATCGGGATACGACGCCGCTCTCATGCGGCACCTGCCATGCCATCGCGAATGAGTCCGACCACCAGACCCTCGATGGCAAACCCTTCTTCACGCGGATCGATGACGATGGGCGCGAAGTCCGGATTGGCCGGCAGCAGTTCGATGTGCCCGTCACGGTGCTGCAAGCGCTTGACGGTGACCTCGTCGGCAATGCGCGCCACCACGATCTGGCCGCTGCGCGCCTCGGCCGTATGGTGCACGGCCAGCAGGTCGCCCTCGACGATGCCTGCGTCACGCATGCTCATGCCACGCACCTGCAGCAGGTAGTCGGGGGCCGGGCGAAAGAGTTGCCGGTCTACCGTGTAATGCCCGACCACATGCTCGGCTGCCAGCATCGGCGCACCCGCAGCAACCCGCCCGAGCAGGGGCAGCAAGGCCAATGCAGTTGGCGCATCGCGGAGCAGGCCAGACAAACCCTGCCCTGGCCGGCTCTGAACAGACAGGCGTGGCTCGGCACGCCCGCCACCCCCCTGCCCCCATCCGGCTTCGGTGAGGCGAAGTCCGCGTGCGGTGCCCTGGCGAATCTCGATCAGACCCTTGCGCTCGAGCGCCCGCAGATGCTCCTCGGCCGCATTGGCTGAGCGGAAAGCCAGGGCAGTCGCGATTTCAGCCCGGGTGGGCGGCATGCCACTGCGTTCGATCTCGGTGCGGATCAGGGCAAGAATCTGCGCCTGACGAGCCGTGAGCGGTACTGTCGAAACAGGCGGCGCCATCGAGACAGGCGGAACCGGCGGTGAGGCAGGGACAGACGGCATGGCGACCACTCGAGAATCGGGGATACTGTATATTCGTACAGTATTCTGATTTTCTCAAGTGTTACCTGATCGACATGCGCCGAACGCACGCATCAGCGTCAGCACCAACGGTGATGGTCTGGCTCGCTCGGCTCGAAGAAGGCAAGGACATCGAACCGCCCGAAGAGACGGAAAACCCCGTCCTGCTCAACCGGGCGATGTCGGACAGCAGCCGCAGCCACCCATGTGCCGGTATCCGCCACCACCGCCACCCGTCAACGCACCACCCCCGACAAAGCGCGGTCCGGTCAGGGCCTTGGGCGATTCGGTGCCGCACTCGGGGCACGGTTGTGGCTTGTCGTGCATCGACATGGGGCGAAACGCACTGAAGCGTCCGCACTTGGGGCAGGTATAGTCGTAGAGAGGCATGTCGAAAGTATAGCGGAAGGGAAACTGTTTACTTGCTTGAAGCCCGGGTCAGCCGGCACGGGCGGTGACGCGTTGCTGTTCGAGAAACGCGCCCGGCGCTCGAATAATGCCGGCGGTAAGATCTGCCCATGACTGCAATCTCCCTCATGCCCGTCCGCCCCATTCCATCGAGTGGCGTGCCTGTTCCGATCGTTGGCCTTGGCACCTGGCAGAGCTTCGACGTGGGTGCTGACGCGGCAGCACGAGCGGTTCGCACCCGCGTGTTGCAGCGCTTTGCGAGCCTTGGCGGTGCCGTTATCGATTCATCGCCCATGTATGGCAGCGCAGAGAGCGTCGTGGGCGATCTGCTGGGCGCCGTGACCGGGGTCTGGCAACCCTTCGTCGCCACCAAGGTCTGGACACAAGGACGAGCAGCCGGCATCCGCCAGATGGAGACCTCGATGGCTCGCCTGCGCACGCCGATCATCGACCTGATGCAGGTGCACAACCTGGTCGACGTCGACACCCATCTTGCGACACTCACCGACTGGAAGACCGAGGGTCGCGTTCGCCACATCGGGGTCACGCATTACAACGAGTCGGCTTACGCGGCCGTCACGCAAGTCATCGAACGCCACACCATAGACACGCTGCAGATCAACTATTCGGTCGCCGAACGCAGTGCCGAATGCCGTCTGCTGCCACTGGCCCGCGAGCGCGGCATTGCCGTGATCATCAACCGCCCCTTTGCGGAAGGCGATGCGCTGCGGCGCCTGCGCAACCGGATACTGCCCAACTGGGCGCATGACATCGGCTGCACGAGCTGGCCCCAACTGCTGCTGAAATTCGTGCTCTCGCACCCGGCGGTCACCTGCACCATTCCGGGCATGTCGAGCATCCCCCATGTCGAAGACTGTCTGGCCGCGGCAACAGGCCCGATGCCAGATGCAGCGCTGAGGGCGCGAATTGCCGAAGCAGCCGGCTGAAACGCCTCAGTCGCGCAAACCCGCCAGCACCCGGTCGACCATGACCCCTGCCTGACCCAGATAGTTGGCCGGGTCACACAGGCGCTCGAGCGTGGCGCGATCGACATGCGCCGTGATCTCGGCGCACTCGCACAGCAGTTCGAGCAGCGGACGGCGCTGGCGCACCGCCTCGCGGCAGATGTCGTAGACAAGGTCGTGCGCATACTCGCGGCCGATGTAGGGGCCAAGGCCCATCATCACCGCCTCGGATACCACCAGACCGTGCGTGAGATCGAGGTTGGCACGCATCTGCGCGGCGTCGACTTCGAGTCCGGCGAGGATGAAACGGGTCTGCTTCAGTGCACCCGAGAGCAGGCAGAAGGCCTCGGGCAGCACGATCCACTCGATTTCCCACGGCCCGGTCGAGCGCTCGTGATCGGCCACCATGGCATCCATGAGCGAGGCAGCGTGCTGACGCACCACCGACACGGTCGAGTGGATGTAGAGGCATGAAATCGGGTTGCGCTTCTGCGGCATGGTCGAGGACGACCCGCGCCCGGGTGCAAACGGCTCGTAGACCTCGGCCACTTCGGTCTGCATCAGCAGTTTCACGTCCATGGCGATCTTGCCCAGCGAACCGCCCACCAGACCCAGAAAGGCACCCACTTCGGCAATCGTGTCGCGCACGGTATGCCAGGCAATCGGCGGCTGCGCCAGACCCAGTTCGGCCATGAGGGCCGCCTGGGTCTCCATCGCGCCGTGCTCGAGCGAGGCAAGCGTGCCTGAAGCCCCGGCAAATTCACCCATCAGCACGCGTGGGCGCAACTGGGTGAGCCGCTCGCGATGGCGCTCGATGCCGGCGAGCATGGTCGCCACCTTGTAGCCGAAGGTAATCGGCGTAGCCTGCTGCAGGTTCGAGCGGCCGGCCATCGGCGTGTCGCGGTGGGTACGCGCGAGCCGCGCGAGCGAGGCCGATATGTCGCGCAGGTCGGCCTCGATCAGTTCGAGCGCTTCGCGAATCTGCAGCACGGTGGCCGTGTCGGTCACATCCTGCGTGGTGGCGCCCCAATGGCACCATTCGCCCAGCTTGTCACGACACAGGGCATTCAACTGCGACACCACCCCGAGCACCGGGTAGCCAATCTGCTCGGTGCGTGCCTTGAGGCGATCCATGTCGATCTTCGCCACGTCGCAGTTGCGCACGATCTCCTCGGCCGCTTCGGCCGGGATGATCGCGAGACGCCCTTGCGCCACGGCCAGCGCCCGCTCGAAGTCGAGGTATTTGGCGGTGCGATTTTCATCAGACCAGACGGCGCGCATGGCGCTTGCGCTGAAGATGTCACCGAAGATGTGCGAGTCGATGATGCTGGCTGACATGAACAATTCCTGGACGGGTGAAGGTCTGCGGGGTGGTGCGGCGACCACCGCCTCTTGGCGATGGCCGCTGCCTTTCAGTGGCTGTCGGGGGTCTCGATGACAGCGGTGGCATCCATCGCCAGCGCCCCTTCGTGATCGCGCGCCCACAGATGGAAGGTGCGCCCGTCAGGCAGCGGTTCGCCGCAGATGCTGAACCGGTTGATGTCCACGATCGGGCGCATCGCGCGAAACTCGAACCGTGCCAGACGCGCTGCGGGCCGCTCACGGCGCAGACCGTCGACGAGTAGCGTTGCAATCAGGGGTCCGTGCACGATGAGACCGGCGTAGCCCTCGACTTCGGTGACATAGCGCCGGTCGTAGTGGATGCGGTGACCGTTGAAGGTGAGTGCCGAATAACGAAAGAGGAGCACGTCATCGGGCACCCACTCATGGGTCCAGGCCGCCGTATCCGGGGCCATGACCGGCGGCGGTGCCACATCACCTGGCTTGGCCGCCTCGCGATAGACGATGTCGTGATACTCGATGAGCGCGGGGTCGGCGGCCGGCACCTCACCCACGCTCACTTCATGACGCACCCGCACGAACACCAGCGGCCCGGTGCGTCCGACCTTCTGGTCGACCCGCTCGATGGTGGAGCGACGCGTGATGAAGTCACCCACTCGCAACGGTGCCCGAAATTCGAACTGGCTGCCTGCCCACATGCGGCGCGGCAGGGGCACCGGTGGCATGAAGCCACCGCGCCTTGCATGGCCATCGGGCCCGATCTCGCTTTGCCGGTGCAGGGGCAGAAAATAGAGCCAGTGCCACAGCCCGGGCAACTCGGTGCCCGGGGCCGGGCGCTCGGCCGGCCGATCGAGAAGAGCCGCCAGCGCCGCGCACGGCGTTGGCGTGATCTGGTCAGTGATGGTCTCGCTGCGGCCGACCCAGTCGGCCAAGTTGTCGCTACCTGCCACGGCGGTCACGCGCCTGCCCGGCTCGCTGCGTCACGGGCTGCACTGGCACCGGCAATGCGCCCGAATACCGAGCCGTTGGTGAGACCACTGCCGCCCGGGTAGTTGAAGTAGAAGATGCCACCGACCAGTTCACCAGCCGCGTAGAGCCCCGGAATCGGCTGGCCATCGGTATTCATCACATTGGCATCGGTGTTGATGCGAAGGCCACCGAAGGTGAAGGTGACACCGCAGGTCACCGCGTAGGCCTCGAACGGGGCGGTATCGAGCACGTTGGCCCAGTTCGACTTGTTGATCGAAAGACCTTCGGTGCTGCGACCATCCTTCACGTTCGGATTGAACGCGACATCGGTGCGCACCGCGGCGTTGTACTGCTTGAGTTCGGCCAGTGCGGCCGCCGGGTTGACGTCATCGAGCTTCTCGACGAGTTCCTCGAGCGTGTTGGCGGTCACCTTGGTGATCTGGCGAATCTTGTATTCGTCGCGCAGCAGATGCTTCACCTTGGCATCGAAGACCTGCCAGGCAAACTGCCCTGGCTGATTGAGCACGACACGGCCGTACTTGGCATAGGTGTAATTGCGAAAGTCGGCACCCTCGTCGACAAAGCGCTTGCCCTCGGCATTGAGCATGACGCCAAAGGGATAGCTGTGCTTCTGGAACTGGTCGCCCACGGCCAGATCGCCAAATTCAGGCGCGTTGCGCTCCCAGCTCACGGCATGGCAGCCCGACCAGTTGCCCACCGGCGCGGCACCAATGTTCATGGCCATCTGCAACGAGTCACCGGTATTGAAACGGGTACCCCGCACCTTGGCCAGTTCCCAGCCCGGACCCAGGTAACGGGTACGCCACTCGGGGTTGGCCTGGAAGCCGCCACCAGCCAGCACGACCGACTTGGCGCGGACTTCGATGGTGCGGCCCTCGCGCTTCACGCGAACACCATGTACGCCATCATCATCGGCGATGAGTTCGAACGCCCGCGACGAATACCAGATGTCGACGCCGTGCTTCGCGCAGGACGCCGTGAGCCCGTCGACCAGCCCCGGACCGCCGCCCCAGGCCTCCACCGTGAGCCCGCCCCAGAACTTGAACTTGCCATCGATCTTGAACGCCTGGCGCCCCCAGATCGGTGCAAAACGCACGCCCTTGCCGCGCATCCACACCATCGTGTCGAGGCTGCGACGCACCAGCAGTTCGGTGAGATCGGGGTCGCATCGATACTGGGTCACCCGACCCATGTCATCGAAGAACTGATCGGCGGTATAGGTCCCGAAGTCGGTATTGGCGATCTCCTGATCGGTGAGATCGGGCATCAGCTTCTTCAGATCGTCGACACCATCGTAGACGACGCGCATGGCGCCGGCCGTGAACTTCGAATTGCCACCGGCCTCATCGAAGGGCGCACGCTCCAGACACAGCACGCGTGATACCGATTCGCGCGCCGACAGGGCTGCACACATGGCGGCATTGCCGCCCCCGACCACCACTACGTCGAACTGTTCCATGCTCTTCTTCACAGGTTGGTTGGCGACCACCGGTCGCAATGCCTCCCCCGGGAGGGTGGGCAACGATACCACTCCAGACTGGCCATCGCCTGCCCGTCCCCGTCGCCGCCCCTGCCCGACGACCGGGGCCGACAGACAGGCAGCCCAGCCTCAGCCGGCACGCTGGCGCAGCAAAGCCTTCAGGCGCACCGGCGTTACCGGCAGGCGAGTGACCGCGCCCGGCTGCCCGATGGCATCGTCGATAGCCGCCGCAATGGCCGCCCCGACCCCATTGATGCCAGCCTCGCCCGCGCCCTTGATGCCCAGCGGATTGAGCGGGCTGGGCGCATCCTCGGTGATCATCACCTCCACCGGCGGAATATCGTCGAGGGTCGGCAGCAGGTAATCCGCCAGGGTCACCGCCAGCGGCTCACCGTTCTCGTCGTAGGCAAACTCCTCGAGCAAGGCGCCCCCGATGCCTTGCGCGACACCGCCCACGATCTGTCCCTCGACCAGCATCGGATTCACCGCACGGCCGACGTCATAGCCGACAAAGAAGCGTTCGACGCGCGCGGCACCCGTGTCGCGATCGACCCGTACCACCGCCACATGAACACCATAGGGGTAGGTCATGCTGGGGGTCTCGTACCAGCCCTCGGCGGTGAGCCCGGGTTCGCGCTCGCCGCGCGCGCGCGCGGTCGGCGCGAGCGCCGAGGCAACATCGCCCAGCGCAAGGCCGGGGCCCGAGTCGCCACGCCGAATCACCCGCCCATCGACGATGTCCAGCCCCTCGATCGCACAACCGAGCATCGAAGCCGCCATGTCGAGCGCCTTGGCGCGAACCCGCAATGCTGCATTGTGCGTGGCTGACCCGGTCATGACAGTGGCACGGCCGGCATGGGCACCCACCCCGTACTGAATGCGATCGGTACGGCCATGAACGACCCGCACGCGGCGGTAGTCGACGCCGAGGGTGCTGGCACAGATCTGCGCAACCACGGTCTCGAAGCCCTGCCCGACCGAGGCACCACCCGTGACCACCTCGACCGCCCCGGTGAAGTCGACCGTGATGCGCACCCCATCGGCAGGTCCGAGGCCGCTCTTCTCGACGAAGCAGGCGAGGCCCACGCCCACCGCCTCGCCCTGCGCGCGACGCGCCTGCAGATCGGCCTGCAGCCGTGGCCAGTCGAGTGCATCAAGCGTCTTTTGCAGCAGCAAGGGGTAATCGCCGGAATCGAAGACGATGTTGTCCTCGATCGTCTCGATACCGCGCGGGAAAGGCATCTGCTCGGGGCGTATCAAGTTGCGACGGCGCAATTCGATCGGGTCGATGCCCATGCGCTGCGCGATCGCATCGAACAATCGCTCGCGCACGAACGAACTCTCGAATCGCCCCGGCGCGCGATAAGTGGCCGCCGGCGTCTTGTTGGTGAGCCGGTAGTGCCCGGTTACCCGGTAGGCTGGCAACACGTACCCGCCGGGCAGGATCCCGGCCGTCATGTCCGCCACCCGATCGCCATGGGTGCGTACATAGGCACCCTGATCGTGGAAGAACTCGTCATCCATGGCGAGCACGAAGCCATCGGCGGCAACGGCCGCACGGACTCGGTGAACCTGCTCGCGCGACTGGTTGGTGGTCATCAGCGCTTCGTAGCGGTCTTCGATCCACTTCACCGGGCGCTCCAGACGCATGGCCGCGAGCAGCACCAGCACGTCCTCGGGGTAGATCTCGCCGCGCACGCCAAAGCCG
Source organism: uncultured Pseudomonadota bacterium (assembly GCA_903829815.1). Taxonomy (GTDB): domain Bacteria; phylum Pseudomonadota; class Gammaproteobacteria; order Burkholderiales; family SG8-39; genus CAIXPL01. The sequence continues at coordinate 79,986 of CAIKRR010000076.1, forward strand.
CCACCCACGTGAAGTTCAAAGAGGTGAATGGCGTGCGGACTGCGCCCGAGCATGCGTGCGAGCGCATCGCGATTGCGGTGCGGCACCTTGGCGGCACCGTGCAATTCGAGCACATCGCGCGCGGCATCGTAGCGACCGATCGCACCGCGGGTCTCGAGCGGCACGCCCGAGTGGCGCCCAGTGGCCAATTCGAGCTCGACCGTGCAGGCAGCCTTGGCAAACGCCGCCTCGATATCCCCATAGCCTTTGCGTATGGTGGTGGGTTGGGTGGGCAGGCCCGGCGCAAATTCGCCAAGCGCCGCGGTGGCATCGGTGAGCACCGGCAGCGACTCGAGGTCGAGGCTCACGCGTTCGGCCGCGTCTTCGGCAATGAAGGGGTCGGTTGCAAAGACCGCCGCGACCGGATCCCCGACATAGCGCACCCGATCGCGCGCCAGAATGGGCTGCAGGTAGGGGTCGAGTTCGACCGAGGGCCCTTCACGCAAGGGGATACAGGGGATGCCGACCACATCCTGCGCGGTCCAGACCGCCACCACGCCACGCATGGCAAGGGCCTCCGAGGCGTCAACGCCGAGCAATCGGGCATGGGCCACCGGCGAGCGCACCATGCGCATGTGCAACTGATGCGGAAACGACAGGTCGGCGGCAAACCGGCCCTGACCGCGTACGAGCGGCAGGTCTTCCAGGCGCGTGACCGACTGGCCGAATGGGTCGGGCCGATCGTTGTGCGGCGCGGTCGTGCCAGGCACCGCCACCGGAGCCTCGGTCGGGCGATCGACAACCGGCGTCTCCCCGGCGGCGGCGATGGCGGCGCTCATGCGGCCCCCGATGTGGCATGCATCGCCTTGCTGGCCGCACGCACCGCGAGCACGATGTTCTTGTACCCGGTGCATCGACACAGGTTCGACGACAAGGCCTCCTGCAATTCGGCGTCACTGGGCGGATCGGGTCGCTCGAGGAGCGCGGTCGAGAGCATCAGGAATCCGGGCGTACAAAATCCGCATTGCAGGGCGTGATGATCCATGAAGGCCTGCTGCAGGGGATGCAACTGCGACCCTTGCGCCAGACCCTCGACGGTACGGATCTGCGCGCCTTCGGCTTGCACGGCAAACACGAGGCAGGCGCGTACCGGATCACCATCGACGATCACGGTGCAGGCACCACAGACACCATGCTCGCAACCCACATGGGTACCGGTGAGACGGCACTCCTCACGGATCACATCGGCCAGGGTGCGTCGAGGCTCCACCTCGACCTCATGTCGATGACCGTTGATCGTCAATGTGATGGGGTGCTTCATGGTCAGTGATTCCGCAAGCAGGAAAGAGGGGATGCCGAACGCATGGCGAGGGAGCACGGCGTCATGGGGTACAGGGTCGTGGGGTGCCGTGCCCGCATCAGACCCATGCGCGCTCGAGCGCGCGACGCACGCTCGACTCGACCAGTTCACGCCGGTAAATGGCCGGCAACTGTGGCTGCTCGAGCGGGTCGACAGCGGCGGCGGCGGCACGGGCTGCCGCCTGGAAGACATCAATGGCAGGCACGCAGCCCTCGAGCAGGGCCTCGGCCTGGGCGATGCGACAAGGTCGGTCTTCGACCCCGCTCACGCCAACCCGCGGCGAGTGGATGCGCCCGTCAACCAGATCGAAACTCACCAGCGCCATGGCAAGCGCGAAGTCGCCCCGTCGGCGGCTGAATTCATCAAAACCCATGCGCGCGCCGGCACTCGGCAGCGTGATGCGCGCCTCCACCAGCATTTCGTCGGGTTCGATCGCCGTGCTCATCACGCCGGTAAAAAAATCATCAGCCCGCACAATCCGCTCGCCACGCACGCTTCGCAGCACAAGGCGCGCATCGAGCGTGCTGGCCACCAGACACCATTCGGAGGCCGGATCGGCGTGCGCCAGGCTGCCGCAGAAGGTACCGCGCATGCGAATCGGGTAATGCGCGATATGGCCTGCCACCTCGGTGAGCAGGCGACCGAGCGGTCCCGCGACCACTGGCCGGTGGAAGGCGGCATGGCGCACCAGTGCGCCGATGACGAGTTCAGTGCCAGGCGCTGCGTCGGGCGCAGGCACAGACGCAACGACGGGCTGCTCGCTCAAGCGATCGAGCCCGGCAATCCGGTTGATATCGACCAGATGGCCCGGACGCACGAACCGGAAGGCCATCGTCGGCACCAGGCTCTGGCCGCCGGCAATGATGCGCCCATCCTCGGGCGCCACCTCGGCCAGGATGGCAAGTGCCTCATCGAGGCTGCGCGGCGCGTGGTACTGGAAGGCAACGGATCTCATCGAGGCTGGTGGTACAAGGTCGCCCTGCGCAATGGCAGGGACGGGATGACGGGCCGGCCGACCAGGGACCGGCGCGCACGCGCGCAGGACCGGTGCCGGAAAGAGCCCATGATATCGTTCCGGCATCGCTTGTGGAGTCGACACGCTGCATGGACAACACCCTCGCCCGGCCGGTAGGGCCTACGGCACCCGCGGGCAATGCCGCCGCTCAACCTGGAACTGCAGAGCGCTGGGTCGGCGCACGCATCCCCCGCGTCGAAGACCGCAACTTCCTGCTCGGTGGCGGGCGCTACGTCGATGACATCACGCCTCCTGGGGTGCTGCATGCCGTGTTCGTGCGCAGCAGTCATGCGCATGCACGTATTCGAGGCGTCGATTGTGCGGCAGCGCGTGCCCTGGCAGGCGTTGCGGCGGTATACACCCTGGACGATCTGGCACCAGGGCTCGCTCGTACCCGGATGACCGCCATGGTGCGCGCTGCCCGTCGGCCGACGTGGATTACGCCCTTCGTGCTTGCCAGCGACGAGGTCTGCTTTGTAGGTGAGACCATCGCGGTCGTGATCGCCTCGAGCCGGCGCATTGCCGAAGACGCCGCTGCGCTGGTCGATGTCGACTACCAACCGCTGCCGGTCGTGGCCGACTGCCGCCAGTCGGTTGCACCCGACGCCCCGCGCGTACGGCTCGAAGCGCCTTCCAACACGCTGCCCGTGCAACAGGTGGGCTATGGCGACGTTGCCGCTGCCTTTGCCGGTGCCGCCCATGTCTTTGCCGAATCGCTCTCGATCCAGCGTGGCAGCGGGCACTCGATGGAGCCACGCGGCCTGGTGGCCGAATGGAGCGCGCGCGAAGGCTCGCTGCTCGTTCATGCCTCGACCCAGAAGCCACACGATCTCCTGCAATCGATCGCCGACTGCCTTGGCCTGGACGAGTCGAGCATTCGGGTTGTGGTACCCGATGTGGGGGGCGGTTTCGGGCCCAAGCTCATCATCTATCCAGAAGACATGGCGGTGTGTGCCGCAGCGCGCAAACTCGGTCGCAGCGTCAAGTGGGTGGAAGATCGGCGTGAGAATTTCGTATCGGCCGTGCATGAGCGCGACCAACTCTGGGAAATGGAAGTCGCAGTCGATGCCGACGGGCGCCTGCGCGGGATGCGCGGCTCGCTCATCCACGATCAGGGCGCTTATGCCTACCAGGACATCAACATCCCGTTCAATTCGGCCACCTCGCTGCCCGGCACCTACATCCTGCCCTCGCTGGCCATGGACATCCATGTGGCACAGACCAACCGGGTACCGGTCTCCTCGGTGCGAGGTGCCGGCTACCCGCAACCGGTCTTCGTCACCGAACGTCTGCTCGATCGGGTGGCGCGCGAACTCGGGCTCGATCCGGCCGAAGTGCGCCGGCGCAACCTGATACCAGCTGCGAAGATGCCCTACGAGAAACCGTTCAAGGAACGCTCAGGCGCACCGGTTACCTACGACACCGGCGACTACCCGGCCTCGCAAGCACAGGCGATTGAAGCTGCCGACTGGGCCGGCTTTGCCACCCGCCAGGCCACTGCACGCGCCCGGGGGCGCTTCATCGGCATCGGCATCGCCAACGCCGTGAAGGGCACCGGTCGCGGGCCGTTCGAGTCGGGCATCGTGCGAGTGGCCACCAACGGACGGGTGTCGGTCTTTACCGGTGCCGCCGCCATGGGCCAGGGCCTCGGGACGGCACTGGCGCAGATCTGCGCACGTGAACTGGGCGTGCGAGTCGACGACATCACGGTCATTGCCGGTGATACCGGGCGCGCTCGCATGGGCCTGGGCGGTTTTGCCAGCCGGCAGCTGGTGACGGCTGGCTCCTCGGTGATGATGGCCTCGCGCGAGGTGGCGATCAAGGCCCGCAAGGTGGCAAGCAGCATCCTCGAAGCCGCCGAGGCCGATCTGGAACTGGTCGACGGTGCCGTGCGCGTCGTGGGTGCGCCCCAGCTTGCCGTCAGCCTGGGCGATATCGCCCGTGTGCTGCGAGGCGGCCCGGGTTACGGCTTTCCTGAAGGCGTCGAGCCAGGCCTCGATGCGGAGTTTCACTACCGCACCGACGCGCTCACCTACGCCAATGCCTGTCATGTGGCCGAGGTCGAGGTTGACCCGGGCACCGGTGACGTGACGGTCCTGCGCTACACCGCCATGCAGGACTGCGGCCGGCTCATCAACCCGCTCATCGTAGACGGACAGGTGCATGGTGCGATCGCGCACGGACTGGGTAACGCGATCTTCGAGCACACGCCGTATGACAGCGAGGGACAACCACTGGCAACCACCTACGCCGACTATCTGCTCCCCACCGCCACCGAAGTGCCGCACTTCGACCTTGTCTATCGCGAGTCGCCTACGCCACTCAACCCGCTCGGGGCCAAGGGAGCCGGCGAAGTGGGCACGATACCGGCCACCGCCGCGATCATCGCCGCCATCGAGGATGCCCTGGCCCACCTGGGTGTGCGCCTCACGCACGCGCCGGTGTCACCGGTGGACATCGTGCGGCAGGTGAATGCTGCGCGTGCAGAGCCGGCAAGGGGACTGCAGTGAGAGCCGGGCACCAGACGCGCCCCGGTGTGCGCACCCTCGTCATGGCAGTCGGGCTGTTGGCGAGCACGCTGCTCGCAAGCGGCCTGGAGTGCGCATGGGCACAGAGCGCCTGGCCCAACCGCCCCATCCGCGTCATCGTCGCCTTTGGTGCAGGCGGCATTGCCGACACCATCGCGCGCTCGGTCGGTCAGCACTTGTCGAGCAGCCTCGGTCAGCCGGTCATCATCGAGAACCGCCCGGGTGCCGGTGGCACGGTGGGCGCAAACGCGGTGGCGGCCGCCCCAGCGGATGGCTACACCCTGCTCGCCCACACCACCGCCATCGCGGTCAATGCAGTCGTGTCCCGCCAGGCACCCGACCCGACCACGCAACTGACGCCGATTGCCAACACCGCCAGCGCCGCCACCATCTTCGTGGTCAATCGGGCCGTGACCGAGCGGACCTTGCTCGAATTCCTGCGTACCACGCGCGGTGGGCGCTTCAGCTATGCCACCGCGGGCATCGGCACCACCGAACACCTCACCGCCGACTACGTCTTCAAGGCGGCGGGCGGCCTGGACGCCACCCATGTGCCGTTCCAGGGCGGTACCGGACCGGTCACCGCAGTTCTCGCGCAGCAGATCGATCTGGCCTCGACCACACTGCCCACCGCAGCCGCGCTGCTGCGCCAGGGTTCGCTGCGCGTGATGGCCGTGGCCGCGCGCAGTCGCCAGAGCGCGTTACCCGATGTACCGACGCTCGCAGAGGCGGGGCTGCCCGATTTCGACAACAGCTCCTGGGTCGGGTTCTTTGCCCCGGCCAATCTGCCGGATTCAATCGCACAACGGCTCAACGCGGGCATCGGCGAGGCCATGCGCCAGCCTGATGTCGTCGATCGTCTGGGCACGCTCGGCTTCGAGATACGGGGTGGCTCCCAGCCCGCGTTCGCCGCCTTTGTCGTGGGCGAAGTCGCCAAGTGGACGCGCGTGGTGCGCGCCACCGGCTTCACCATGCAGTAAGCACCGGTCGAGGAACCCACCGGCATGACCGTTCGCTTCGATGACATCGGCCTGCGTCTGCGTGCCTTCCGGATCGGCTCGGGCCTGTCAGCTGATGAGATCGCGAGACGCCTGGGTATCTCGCGTGCCGCCCTCTACCGCTTCGAGAAGGGTGAACTGGCCAAGATCGAGACGCTCGAGCGGCTCTCCGACCTGCTTGGAGTCTCGGTGCCGACACTGCTCGGGGTGGGTGTCGAATACATAGGCTCCGCGCTGAGCTACTTCGAGCGGATGCGCCAGATCGAGGAATGCGCCGAGCACATCGTGGTACTGGCTGGGCCGATCTCCTGGCTGCTCGCCTCCGATGCCTTCGACGCCACGCTCGGCACGATGCTGCACGAGAGCATTCCGCCATCGCTCGCCCGCTCGGGCAAGGCGCTGGCCGAAGTCGACGAGATTCTGGCCATCCTCAAGAGTCGCAAGGCCACCTATCGACGCCGTCAGCCCGGCATCGTCAACCTGATCTCTGCGGCCGAGATCGAGCGTTTTCTGAAAAACGGGCTGGTGGGCCGCGATGACCTGCCTGAATCCATCCAGCAGCAGCGTCGGGCACTGGCGCGCGACGAGTTGACGCACTTCCTGCGCGCGGTCGAAGAGCAGCCGATGGGGGTGCAGATCGGCATCGTGCCCGATACGCTACCCCACGCCAGCTTCCAGATCTTTCGGCAACCCGATCGCCAGGTGCTGGCTCTGAGCCCGTTCAGACTCGGCTCTCAACCCAATATCCGGGTGGGTGTGGCGATGATCACCTCGGCCCCGGAGGCACTCGCACTCCATCAGAAGGCGGCCGACGAGATGTGGCAGCGCGCCTGGAAAGGCGCGGCCGCAGCGAAATTCCTGCGCCGATTGCTGGCCGGGCAGGCATCCTGAGCGAGGCATGCCGAGCACCCGGCGTCCCGAGCTTGCTCCCCGGGCACGCCATGACTCGCGAAGGCGACCGACGGATTATTCTCAATTTTTCGACATCGTCTTGATTTTTAGACAGCCCCATGTTTGAATCCAGGCCATGGAAAATACTGCATACGCCTCCTCGCCGGCCATACCCGGCACCTCTGCCGGCCAGGGCACCGGCAGCTGTTCCAGCGTCTCACTGCCGATCGAGGAAAGTCTCGCGCGCGTGGTCTCTCACGTCTGGGTCAACGATGAATACCGTCACATGATCGTTGAACCGACTGCACGTGCGCTGGAGGTTCAACCCGGGCAGTTCTTCAACATGCTCTGCCCCTCGCCCGATGAGGGTGAACTGTGGCTGCGTCGACCGCAGAGCGTTTACCGGATCGACAAGGCCAACGGACGACTCGAATTTCTCTACAAGGTCGTTGGGCGCGGCACGCGGGGTCTGGCCACGCTCACCCCCGGTCAGGATTTGAACATGGTCGGTCCGCTGGGGGTGGGCTTCAAGGTCGAACCCGGCTGGAAGCATGTGGTGGTGCTCGGACGCGGCGTTGGTCTTGCCACGCTGGGACCCATTTCACAACTCGCCCGCGCCAACGGCATTGGCGTCACCGCCATCCTCAGCGCCCGCACCGCCGAACTGGCGATGGGCGCCGACCTGTTCAGCCAGGCCGGCGACGTGATCAAGGTGCTCGATGCCGATGGCACGAGTTCGGTGGACAACGTGCGCGCCATTCTCGAGCGGCTGATCGTCGCGGGTCGCGCCGATGCCTTCTTCACCTGCGGCTCCAACCGCCTGCTCGCGGTGATGAAGGAACTGGGCGCGCAGCACGACATTCCGGGGCAGGCGGCGATGGAACAGGTGATGGCCTGTGGTCTGGGGCCCTGCTACATCTGCGTGCGAACCTTCAACGTGAACGGCCGGCAAGAACTGAAACGCGTCTGCGTCGAGGGTCCGGTGTTCGATATCCAGGAGTGCCTCGGATGGTAGACCTGCGCGTCAAGCTGGCCGGACTCGATCTTGCCAACCCGATCATGCACGGCTCGGGCACCTTCTCGACCGAGGTCGGGCAGATCATCGACATCAACCGTCTGGGGGCCATGGTTGCAAAGACCGTGTCACGCAACTTCCGCAGCGGCAACCCGCCCCCTCGCGTCGCCGAAGTCGAGGGCGGCATGATCAACTCGATCGGGCTGCCGACCAAAGGGTTGGGCTACTTCCTCGAAACGCAACTGGGCGAGTATCGGCACTTCAGTCCGCCACTCATCTGCAGCATCTCGGCTGAGACGGCCGAAGACTTCGCCGACATGGCATCCGACGTGAGCGTGCCCGGCGTCCATGCGATCGAACTCAACATATCTTGCCCGACCCGCAAACCAGGCGGTGGCAACTTCGCGCTGAACGAGGATCACACCCACAAGGTCGTGGCGATGTGCCGGGCACGGACCGAAAAGCCGATCATCGCCAAGCTCTCGCCCAACGCGGGCGACGTGGTCGGCGTGGCCGAAGCGGCCGAGGCGGGTGGCGCCAACGCACTCACCGTAGCCAACACACTCCTGGGTCTGAAGATCGACGTCAATCGTCGCCGGCCAGCCATCGGGCAGAAGCTCGGTGGTCTGTCGGGTCCGGGTATCAAGCCGATCATCATGCGCATGGTCTACCAGTGTTCGAAGGCGGTGAAGATTCCGGTCATCGGCGTGGGCGGCATCACCAAGGTTGAAGATGTGGTCGAGTACATGCTCGCCGGGGCAACCGCGGTTCAGGTGGGGTATGCCACCTTCCGCAACCCGACGGTGGTCATCGCCCTCATCGAGGGACTCGAGCGCTGGTGTCAGCAAAACGGCGTTGCACGCGTGGCCGACCTCACTGGCGCCATGATCGACGAGGCACCGCTTGATACCTACGTCGCCGCCAGCGCGGCGATCGCCTGACCCTGCTGCGGGCTCTCTCCACCAACCGGATTCCACTAGAATCGGGTGACCGATTCCGTCCACCTGCACCAACCTTCGAGAGCGCTTCACGATGACGCTTGCCGCTGGCTTTCCCGATCGCAAGGTCATTGCCGAACTCACTGCCAAGATGCTGCTCGAAGTCGAGGCAGTGCGGTTCAGCGACGACAAACCCTTCATCTTCACCTCGGGGCTTGCAAGCCCGGTGTACACCGACTGCCGCCGACTCATCTCCTTTCCACGGGTGCGCCAGACCCTGATGGAGTTCGGCACCGCCACCATGCAGCGTGAAGTGGGGTTCGAGCAGTTCGACGCAGTGGCCGGCGGCGAAACCGCCGGCATCCCCTACGCTGCCTGGATGGCCGACCGTCTCGGCCTGCCGATGCAATACGTGCGCAAGAAGCCAAAGGGCTTCGGCCACAACGCGCAGATCGAGGGCCACCTGACACCGGGCCAGCGCACGCTGCTGGTCGAAGACCTCGCCACCGATGGCGGCAGCAAGGTCGGGTTCTGCCGTGCGCTGCGCGAGGCCGGCGCGAAGGTCGACCATGTGTTCGTGGTGTTCTACTACGACATCTTTCCCGATGGGGCACGCCTGATGAAGGAAATGGGCGTCACCATGCACTGGCTTGCCACCTGGTGGGACGTACTCGAGTACGCTCGCGCGAAGGCCTTGTTCTCGGAGTCGACCCTGTCGGAAGCCGAGCAGTTCATGCGCGACCCGCGTGGCTGGTCGAAAGCCCATGGCGGCACCGCTGGCGCACTGGGCGATGCCTGAGCCGGGTGCGGCAGAACTGGCGCGCGCGATTGCCGGCGGCAGGATCGATGCCCGCGCCCTGGTGCGCCAGTGTCTGGATCGATACGAGGCGCAGGAAGCCGACATCCATGCCTGGGCCTGGTTCGACCCCGACCACGCCCTGGCACAGGCAAGGGCGCTAGACCAAGGACCGCACCGCGGCCCGCTTCATGGCATTCCGGTCGGCGTGAAAGACGTGCTCGACACCTTCGACATGCCTACTGCCATGGGTTCGCCGATTTACGCGGGGCACCGCCCGCCGATGGATGCCGCCTGCGTTGCCCTTGCTCGAGCCGCCGGCGCACTTGTGCTGGGCAAGACCGTGACCGCCGAATTTGCCGGCAGCGCCCCTGGGGCGACCGTGAACCCGCACGACATGAGACGCACCCCCGGCGGCTCATCGAGCGGCTCGGCGGCCGCCGTTGCCACCGGGATGGTGCCGTTGGCCTTTGGCACCCAGACCGGCGGCTCGGTCTTGCGACCGGCAGCCTTTTGCGGCGTCACCGGCTTCAAGCCGAGCTTCGGACGCTGGAATCGCGCCGGCGTGAAACCCTATGCCGACAGCCTCGATACGGTCGGGGCAATCGCGCCGGCGCTCGAAGACATCGAACTGCTTGACGCCGTGATGGTCGGCAGGCCAGCGACACTGGCGCACGACCGCGACGTGGTGAAGACGCTGACGCCACCGCGCATCGGGCTGTGCCGCACCCACCTGTGGGATCTGGCGGCCCCCGAGACGACTGCCGCCATCGAGGATGCATCCATGCGGCTGAGCGCAGCCGGCGCGCAGGTGGCCGAGCTTGAATGGCCGGCCGGGTTTGCCGACATCACCTACTGGCGTCCCTTTATCGCCAGCCGCGAACGTGCCCTCGCCATGACCGACGAATGGCAGCGTCATCGCGCCCGGCTGAGCGCCCTGCTGCAACGCGGCATCGAGCACGGTCTGGCGGTGAGCAGCACCGATTACGCGGCTGCGCTCAGGTTCACCCTCGAGCAGCGTGTGCGTGCCGCCGCGCTGTTCGAGCACTTTGACGTGCTGCTCACCCCTTGCACCACGGGCATTGCACCGCTCGGACTTGAATCCACTGGCGACCCGCGCTTTCAGGAACTCTGGACGCTGCTCCACTTGCCAGCGCTCAGCCTGCCGACCCATCAAGGGCCGGCTGCGATGCCGGTTGCGATACAGTTGGTCGGCCCGCGCGGCGGCGATGAACGACTGATTGCCATGGCGAGGTGGGTGTCTCACCAGTTGGGCCACTGGCAACACCGATGAACCCGCATGATCGGCGCCACTGCGCCAAACGGCTCTCTGCAAGGACCTGACCATGAATGTCTATCCATTGTTGCGTCCCCTGATCGAACATGTCGATGCCGAGGTCGCGCACGGCCTGGCGATCAAGGCTCTGTCGACGGGTCTGGTCGAGGCATGCGCCTCGCGCAGCCGATCTGTCGATGATCCTGTCCTGGCCACCCGCGTCTGGGGGCTGGACTTTCCCAATCCGGTCGGCATGGCCGCTGGCTTCGACAAGCATGCCGAGGTGTGCGATGCGATGCTGGCACTGGGCTTCGGCTTTACCGAAGCCGGCACCGTCACGCCACTCGCGCAACCGGGCCAGGCCAAGCCGCGCCTGTTCCGGCTCACCGAAGACGGGGCCGTCATCAACCGCTTCGGCTTCAACAGTCAGGGCATCGAAGCCTTCGCGCAACGCCTCGAGCGGCGTTCCCGGCAGGGCATCGTCGGCGCCAATGTGGGCAAGAACAAGTCGAGCGAGGATGCCACCGCCGACTATGTGGCCTGTATCGAACGGGTTGCCCGGCTGTGCGACTATCTGGTGGTGAACATCTCATCGCCCAACACGCCCGGACTGCGCGCGCTCCAGGCGCGCTCTCAGATCACTGAACTGCTCGAGCGCTCGATGGAGGCGCGGGCGCGTGCCTGCGGCAACGATATCCGGTTGCCACCGATGATCGTGAAGATTGCACCCGATCTGGATGATCAGGCGCTCGATGACATCGCTCAGGCCGCGGTTGCCACCGGCATCGATGGCCTCACGGTCTGCAACACCACGATTGCGCGGCCACCGATGACAAGCCGCCACCGCAACGAACCCGGCGGGCTCTCAGGGCGTCCGATTGCAGCCCAGGCGCTGGCCTGCCTGCACCGGATGTATCAGCTCACCGGTGGACGCATGCCCCTCATCGGCAGTGGTGGTATCGACAGCGGCGCAGAAGCCTACGCACGCATTCGCGCCGGTGCCTCACTCATCCAGTTCTACTCGGCAATGGTCTTCCATGGGCCAGGCCTGGTGAAGACGATCAAGCACGATCTGGCTGCCTGCCTGCGTGCCGATGGGTTCAAGTCGGTCTGCGAAGCGGTGGGTGCGGCGCACCGACCCGCCGGGCGAGCCTAGACCGTGCGCCGCGCCTGGCTTGAGGTCGTGTACGGTACGGGCCACCGCCGCATCGCCGGCCTGCGTTCGGGGCTCTTTCTGGTGCTGGGTTGCGGCATCCTGTCAGGACTGATCGCAAGTCCGAGAGCCCTGGCACAAGCTGCCTGGCCGCAGCACGCCGTGCGCATCGTCGTGCCCTACCCGCCCGGTGGCGTCACCGATCTGGTGATCCGGCAGCTCTCGCCGCTCCTCTCGGAGCGTCTCGGGCAGCCGGTGCTGATCGACAACCGTGCCGGTGCAGCCGGCGTCACCGGCACGGTCTCCGTAGCGCGTGCTGCGCCCGATGGGTACACGCTGCTGGTCACGTTCGACAACTTCAGCAACAACCCCTATCTCTTTCGCAACGCGGGCTATGAGGCGGTGCGCGACTTTGCCCCCATCGCACTCCTGATGCGCAGCCCGCAGGTGCTGATCGTTCCGCCACGTCCGGGTGGCCCCCGGACACTGGCCGAATTCGTCGAGCAGGCGAAGTCGCGCGGTGAAGGCCTTCATTACGCCAGTGCCGGCGCTGGTTCGTCGGGACACCTGACCGGTGAACTCTTTCGAACGGCAACCGGTGCCGATCTGATTCCGGTGCATTACAAGGGCGGTGGGCCTGCCATCAACGACATGCTCGGTGGCCAGGTCGACGCCATGTTCACGCCGATCGGCCTCGCCGGCCAGCATGTGAAGAGCGGTCGGCTCATTGCACTGGCGGTCACCTCGGCGCAGCGTTCGAGCCAATTGCCCGACGTTCCTGCCGTTGCCGAGCGCTATCCAGGTTTTGAAGCGCAGGCCTGGGTCGGGCTGCTCGCCCCAGCGCAGACACCACGTGCGGTGATCGAGAGGCTCAACGCCGAAGTGAACATCGCACTTGCGCGACCGGAAGTGCGCGAGAAGTTTGCCTCGCAGGGCTATGAAGCGGTTGGCGGCACCGCCGAGAGCTTCGGTGACTGGGTGCGCGTTGAAGCAGCCCGGTGGGGCGCACTCATCCGCAACCGCAACATCACGCTGGACTGAGCGACTATTCCGCGCGCGCGCCGGTTCGCTTGACGACGTCGCCCCAGCGGGCCATCTCGAGCTTGATGAATTCGGCAAACTGCGCCGGCGTCGAGCCCACCGCAACCGTGCCATCAGCAGCGAAATGCTCGAGCAGCGTCGGACTGCTGGCTGCGCGTCCTGCCTCGGCAGCCAGTTTCTGGATAATGCTCTGCGGCACCTTGATCGGGGCAATGAGGCCATACCACTGCGACGTCTCGAAGCCAGGGAAGCCCTGTTCGGCCACGGTACCGACCTGAGGCAGCACGGCAAGCCGCTGCGGGGCGCCGACCGCGAGCGCCCGCAACTTGCCCGAGCGAATGTGCGGGAGCAGCGGACCCGCACCGGCCGAGGTGGCCTGCGTCTGTCCGGCAAGCAGATCGGTCAGCTGGGGCCCGGTTCCCTTGTAGGGCACATGCACCACATCGATCTTCGCCATCATCTTCAGGTATTCGAAGGCCAGGTGCCCGGCACTGCCATTACCTGCCGACCCGTAGTAGATGCGCCCCGGTTCACGCTGGGCAGCCGCGATGAATTCCCGCAGATCGCGGGCCGGAAACGAGGCGTTGACTGCGTAGAGCGTAGCGACCTTGCCCAGGAGACTGATCGGTGCAAAGTCGGCGATCGGATCATAGGGAAGCTTGCTGAACATCCACGGGTTCATCGCCAGCGTGCCCACATGCCCGAGGATGAGGGTGTACCCGTCGGGCTCTGCGCGTGCCACATCCTGCATCGCGACATTGCCCGCGCCGCCCGGTCGGTTCTCGATCACGAGCTGCTGGCCGAGGCCGCGCGACATCTCCATCACGAATGCCCGCGCAACGATTTCAGAACTGCCACCGGGCGCAAAGGGCACGACCACTCGTATCGGTCGAGTCGGGTAGCCCTGCGCCCCCGCAACAGACGAAATCAGGGCCGTGAGCACGATAGCGAGCATCGCTCGGCAATGCTGGAACATGGGGGTCTCCTCGCGCGAGCGGCAGGCAACTCGACGGGTTGTCTCGCTCAAAACCTGCATGGCTGGATCATACCAATCCCCTCCCCTTCTCCCGCGCATGGAAAAGCGCGCGCGCTTGGATCACAATGCGGGTTAAGGTGAACTGTTCAATCGCTGAAGTGCACGCGCAAGGAGCTTCCCCATGTCAGCCGTCATGAAGCCCGACAATCAGGCAGAACGCAAGGCGTTCTACGACCGTATCGACACCCGCAACGTCACCCCGCTGTGGGAAGTGCTGCACGGTCTGATCATCAAGGAGCCCAATACCCAGGCCAAGCCCTATCTTTGGGACTGGGCGCAGATGAAGCCCTGGATCCTCGAGTCGGCCAAACTCATCACCGCCGAAGAAGCCGAGCGCCGTGTGCTCGTGCTCGAGAACCCCGGTCTGCGCGGCAAGTCGCGCATTACCAACAGCCTGTATGCAGGCCTGCAGCTCATCATGCCGGGAGAGGTCGCACCGGCACACCGGCACAGCCAGTCGGCGCTGCGCTTCGTGATCGAGGGCCATGGCGCCTACACCTCGGTCGAGGGCGAGAAGGTGTTCATGAGCCCGGGGGACTTCATCATCACCCCGTCCTGGACCTTCCACGACCACGGCAACCCCGGCACCGAACCGGTGATCTGGATGGACGGTCTCGATGTGGCGATCGTCGAACTGTTCGACGCTCAGTTCCTCGAGCGTCCCGATTCCAAGGTGCAGCATACGAGCAAGAGCCAGGGGGAATCCTTTGCCCGTTTCGCCACCACGATGCTGCCGCTCAACTATCGTGCATCCAGCGGCACCTCACCGCTTTTCTGGTATCCCTACGACCGATCGCGCGAAGCGCTGGCGACGCTGTCGAAAGTCGAAGACCCCCATCCCGCACATGGCTGGAAGCTGCAGTACGCCAATCCGGCTACCGGCGGTTTCGTGATGCCGACGATCGCTACATTCCTGCAGATGATCCCCAAGGGCTTTCGCGGCCAGGACTACCGCTCGACCGATGCCACGGCCTTCACGGTGATCGAAGGCACCGGCACCTTCACCTGCGCCGGTCAGTCCTTCCGGTACGGGCCGAAAGACGTGTTTGTGGCACCGTCATGGCGCCCCTGGCACCTGGACGCCGACGAGGAGAGCGTGATCTTTTCGTTCTCCGATCGCCCGGTACAGCAAGCCCTCGACCTGTGGCGCGAGCAGGCCTGAACGACGACTGAGGGGCGCTGCGCTCAGCGGGCAGCCAGACGGGCTGCCAGCAGCGGTTTCACCTCGTTCGTCAGACGCTCGATGGTTTCGGTGCAATGGCGCGGATCCATCGCGCCAAAGCGGGCGATGAAGATCGCCTCGTTGAAGCCCATCCGGGCGTAGGGCTCGAGGCGCCTGGCAGCCTCTTCGGGCGAGCAGATGAGCGTGCGCGCGCGCACCAGTTCCAGCGGGTCGGTGGCCCCTGACAAGGCTGTCAGTCCACGCAGGTCGGCTGGGGTGGAGTCGTCCCATTCGTCATGCTGCAGCAACTTCACGAATGCACCGGCGTGCTCGGCCAGCGGCAAGCCGGCGCGCTCGAGCGCTTCTTCTTCGCTATCGGCAATGCAAACCATGAACGACACACCGCTGCGACGCGCCTGGGCCGGGTGCCCGGCAGCGGCATACGCTTCGCAATACCAGCGATGTTTTTCGGCCAGTGAATCAACGCTCATCGGATACTGATTCATCATCAGTCGCAGGCCCGCACTCCCCGCGCGCTCGAAGCTCAGGCGGTCATTCGAAGCAGCGATCCAGATCGGAATCACATCCTGCAGCGGGCGCGGCCACGGTTGCAGACGCCCGAACGAGTGAAACCGCCCGTGATGCTCGAAGGGCTCGCCGCGCCAGAAGCGCTGGATCACCTCGAGGGCTTCGCTCACACGCTCTGCGGTCTCGGCGCGGTCGATGCCGAACGCATCGAACTCGTGAGGTACGAAGCCCCGCGAGATACCCATTTCGAAACGCCCGCCCGAGAGCTGATCGACCATGGCGTAGTCTTCGGCGACCTGCAGCGGATGGCGCAGGGGCACAAGCGAGACGCCGGCCGAGAGCCTGATGTGCTTCGTTTCGCGCGCCCACGCTGCCAGCAACACCGCCGGGTTGGGCACCGGTCCGCCGTAATAATGAAAGTGGTGCTC
Source organism: uncultured Pseudomonadota bacterium (assembly GCA_903829815.1). Taxonomy (GTDB): domain Bacteria; phylum Pseudomonadota; class Gammaproteobacteria; order Burkholderiales; family SG8-39; genus CAIXPL01. The sequence goes on from CAIKRR010000076.1 coordinate 96,130, forward strand.
GGTGGTGAGAACACGCGCCCAACCCAGCCGATCGGCGAGCCTGACCGACTCGGTCATCGACTCGTAGAAGGCGTTGAGCGACTCGGTGTAATGCGAACGCCATGTGGGCAGATAGAATAAGGAGAAATCCATGAAGTGCAGTTCCAGATACTTCCAGACAGGATAATCGGTCATGTTCACAGTACTACAGCCGCCCGGATGGGCCAAGCCCCGCGGGTATGCCAACGGCATTGCCGCCGACGGGGTATCGATCTTCGTGGCCGGGCAGATCGCGTGGGACGCCAATGCCCAGATCGTGTCAGACGACTTCGCCTTGCAGGTGCGTCAGGCGTTGATGAATATCGTGGATGTGCTCGCCCAGGCCGGCGCACGACCGGAACATATCGTCCGTATGACCTGGTATGTCACCAGCAAGCGCGCGTACCTCGATGCTGGGCGCGCAGTCGGTGCGCACTATCGCGACATCATCGGCCGTCATTTTCCGGCGATGACGGCGGTGGAAGTCACCTCGCTCATGGAAGACCGCGCACAGGTCGAGATCGAAGTGACTGCGATGATGCCTGCCACGAGCCCGCTGAGCGTTGGAGACATCCGATGAGCATCGACCACGAACGCCGTTACAACCCGCGCACCACGGTCCACGACCGACAGACGATAGCGGCACGATGGGACGTCGTGTCCCAGCGCGTGCGCAGCGATAGTCGTTGCCGGCTCGATATCGCCTATGGCGCCGGTCCGATGGAGAAGCTGGACCTCTTTCTCCCCGAGGGCCCGGTCCGTGCGCTCCTGGTCTTCATTCACGGGGGCTACTGGCGCGCAAACGACAAGCAAGACTTTGCTTTCCTGACGCCGGCCTTCACCCGCGCGGGCGTTGCCGTAGCGCTGCCCAACTATTCGCTATGCCCTGCAGTCACCGTCGATGCCATCGTCACTCAAATGCTTCAGGCGTGCGCCTGGCTGTATCGGAACGGCCGTCACTTTGGCGCTCCTCCAGGCGATCTGGTCGTCAGCGGCCACTCAGCCGGCGGCCATCTGACCGCAATGATGATGGCGGCCCTCTGGCCACAGGTCGCTACCGACCTGCCGGCAGATGTCGTTCGAACCGGTATCTCGTTCAGCGGCATCTACGACGTGCGCCCCCTGATGCAGGTCGAGTCGATCAACTCGGAGGTACGTCTCACCGATGCGATGGCCACCAAGGTCAGCCCGGCACTCCTGCCACCAGCCACCTCAGCGCCACTGCACACCTTCGTGGGCGCCGATGAAAACGAGGGGTTTCACCTGCAGAACACGCTGATCGGAGAGGCGTGGCCCGCCGTCGTGCGGCATCATCCGGACATACCAGGCGCCAACCACTTCACGCTGCTGGACCACATCGCAGACCCACTGAGCACGCTCAATCGCGATCTGCTCGATCTGATCGTGCGCTGAGCCCGAGCGACGCGTGTTGGGTCTGACGCGCGCTACTGCGAGGGGGGTTCCTGGGCGGAACCCGCGCGCCTCGCAGGCGTACGAAGGGGTCAGGCCTTCGCGTCAGGTTGCGATTCGGCGTCGGGTCGATCCATCAATTCGACCATCGCCATGGGCGCATTGTCCCCGACACGAAAGCCGCACTTCAAAATGCGCAGGTAGCCGCCGTTGCGCTGGGCGTAGCGTGGCCCCAGAACCTCAAAGATCTTGGTGACCATCTGCCGATCGCGCAGGCGATTGAAGGCGAGCCGCCGATTGGACAGACTCGGATGCTTTCCCAACGTGATGATCGGCTCGACAACCCGGCGCAATTCCTTGGCCTTGGGCAGTGTCGTGCGGATCAGCTCGTGGTCGAGCAACGAGTTCGTCATGTTGCGCAGCATCGCAAGCCGGTGGCTCGATGTGCGATTCAGTTTCCGAAGACCGTGTCCGTGACGCATGATGTAACCGTTTCCTGAGGGCTTCGCCTGGGCGAGGCCGGGTTGTGAGGGAGATCAGCCGCGCAGAGGATCCGAACCGACCGGAGGCCAGTTGTCCAGACGCATACCGAGCGTCAGACCACGCGCTGCCAGCACTTCCTTGATCTCGTTGAGCGACTTGCGCCCGAGATTCGGGGTCTTCAACAGCTCGGTCTCGGTTCGCTGAATGAGGTCACCGATGTAATAGATGTTTTCGGCCTTGAGGCAATTGGCCGAGCGCACAGTGAGCTCGAGATCATCGACCGGACGCATGAGAATGGGGTCGACCGTATCCTTCTTCTCGATCAGGGCGGGCTCGCTCGTTCCTTCGAGGGCAGCAAATACCGACAGCTGATCGACCAGGATACGAGCCGAGTGCCGGATCGCCTCTTCGGGCTCGATGACACCGTTTGTCTCGATATCCATCAAAAGCTTGTCAAGGTCGGTGCGCTGCTCGACCCGGGCGCTTTCGACCTGGTAGCTGACGCGACGAACTGGCGAGAAGGACGCATCGAGAATGACCCGCCCGATGGTCTTGGATTCCTCCGGCATCATCCGGATATTGCCCGGCTGATAGCCACGACCGCGCTCGACGCGGATGGTCATATCGAGCTTACCCCCCGGCGACACGTGGGCGATGACGTGATCGGGGTTGATGATCTCGACGTCGTGGGTGAGAACGATGTCGCTGGCGAGAACCGGCCCTTCACCCTCGCGCAGGATGTGCAGCGTAGCCTCGTTGCCGCTGGCCAGCTTGAAGACCACCCCTTTCAGATTGAGCAGGATTTCGACGACGTCTTCCTGCACACCTTCAATGGTGGAATACTCGTGCAGTACGCCGGCGATCTGCACCTCGGTGGCAGCAAAGCCGGGCATCGAGGAGAGCAAGACCCGACGAAGGGCGTTGCCGAGCGTGTGGCCAAAGCCGCGCTCAAACGGTTCCATCACCACGCGCGCATGGTACGGGCCGAGCACTTCGACGTCGATGATGCGGGGTTTCAGAAATCCGATGTTCTGCATTGATGATCCTCACACTTCCATGAAGGCCGCGCCTGCAGGGCTTGCAGCAATGCCCTGCGCGGCTGGGGCCCGGTCGGCAACCGGGTTGTCCGACTACTTCGAATAGAGCTCGACGACCAGGCTCTCGTTGATGTTCGACGGGAGCTCGGAGCGTTGCGGCATCGCCTTGAAGGTACCTTTGAGTCCCTTGACGTCGACCTCGATCCACTCTGGGAATCCGCGGCCTTCAGCCGCCTCGGCGGCGCCCTTCACCCGCAAATGACCCTTGGCCCGCGTGGCCACCTCGACAACATCGCCGGGACGAACCTGATACGACGGAATGTTGACCCGACGACCGTTGACAAGAATGCCATTGTGTCGGACAACTTGCCGTGCTTCGGTACGCGAGGATCCAAAACCCATGCGATACGATACGGTGTCCAGACGCGACTCGAGCAACTGGAGCAGGTTGTCGCCGGTGATGCCCTTGCGACGATCGGCCTCGGCATAGATGCGACGGAACTGCCGCTCGAGAACGCCGTAGGTCTTGCGGACCTTCTGCTTCTCACGCAACTGCTTGCCATAGTCGGACATCCGCTGGCCGGACTTCTGGCCATGCTGCCCAGGGGCATAACTGCGTCGCTCCACCGCACACTTGTCGGTGAAGCATTTCTCGCCTTTCAGGAAAAGCTTCTCGCCTTCCCTGCGGCACTGACGGCACTTGGCGTCAAGATTTCGGGCCACGCTTCGCGCTCCTTCGTTAGATACGACGCCGCTTGGGCGGACGGCAACCGTTGTGCGGCACCGGGGTCACGTCTGAAATGCTGGTGATCTTCAGACCCAGCGCGTTGAGGGCTCGAACCGCCGATTCACGCCCGGGACCAGGTCCCTTGATGCGTACCTCGAGGTTCTTGACACCACATTCTTGTGCAGCACGACCGGCGTTCTCAGCCGCGATCTGAGCGGCAAACGGCGTGCTCTTGCGAGAGCCCTTGAAGCCCTGCGCGCCAGATGTCGACCATGACAGGGCATTGCCCTGACGATCGGTGATCGTGATGATCGTGTTGTTGAAGGAAGCGTGAACATGAGCGATGCCTTCTGCCACGTTCTTCTTGACCTTCTTGCGGGCACGACTTGCTGCTGCCGCGGCTGCCTGCTGCTGTTGTTTGGTTGCCATGTGTCTCTCGTTGAACGCTCAGGATCACTTGCCGGGTTGGGGCTTGCCAGCAATCGCGGCCTTGCGCGGACCCTTGCGGGTACGAGCGTTGGTGCGCGTGCGCTGGCCCCGTGCCGGCAGGCCGCGTCGATGACGCATCCCGCGATAGCACGACAGGTCCATCAACCGCTTGATGTTCATCGAGACTTCGCGACGCAGGTCACCCTCTACGGTGAAACGGCCGACCGCTTCACGCAGCCGATCCATCTCGCCATCGGTCAGGTCCTTCATCTTGCGAGTCGGAACGATGTTGGTCTGTGCGCAGATAACCTGGGCACGTGCACGGCCGATCCCGTAAATCGCGGTAAGCGCGATGTCGGCCTGCTGATGATTGGGGATATTGACCCCCGCGATACGAGCCATTGAAGCCTCGGATAAAAACTGACAATTATAACAAGAACGATAGCGTCACGGTAACCTGAGACGGTCAGCCCTGGCGCTGCTTGTGGCGCGGTTCCTTGCAGATCACCCGCACGACACCATTGCGCTTGATGATCTTGCAGTTCCGGCACAGTTTCTTCACTGACGCACGAACCTTCATGTTGCTCTCCTTGCATCCCTCGCGGGCCGCCGTTCCAACCGACCCGAAGGTCGGCTGATTGCCTTCAATCTGTCACACCGTTGCCGGCGCTACTTCGTCCGGAACACGATCCGGGCGCGCGTCACGTCGTAAGGCGTGATCTCAACCGTTACCTTGTCTCCGGGCAGGATCCGGATGTAATTCATCCGCATCTTCCCCGAAATGTGCCCCAATACGACGGCACCATTCTCCAGTCGGACCCTGAAGGTCGCATTCGGGAGGGATTCGACAATCTCCCCCTGCATCTGAATCACATCGTCTTTTGACATGCTTTGGCGTCAGCGCTCCAGCGTTTTGAAGTTCGACTTCTTGAGCAGGCTCTCGTACTGATGCGACATGAGGTAGGCCTGCACCTGCGCCATGAAGTCCATGGTGACGACAACGATGATCAGCAGCGAGGTGCCACCGAAGTAGAAGGGCACATTCCACTTGAGAATGAGAAACTCGGGCAACAGACAGATGAGGGTGATGTAGACAGCCCCCACCAGCGTGAGCCGCATCAGGATCTTTTCGAGATAGCGCGAGGTCTGCTCGCCAGGACGGATGCCCGGAATGAATGCCCCAGACTTCTTCAGGTTGTCAGCCAGATCCTTCGGGTTGTACTGGAGCGCGGTGTAGAAGAAGCAGAAGAACACGATGCCGGCAGCATAGATCATCACGTAGATGGGTTGCCCGGGCGAGAGCGCCGCCGCCACGTCCTTGAGCCAGTTGCCACCGTCGTGACTGCCGAACCAGTTGGCAATGGTTGCTGGAAACAGGATGATCGAAGAAGCAAAGATAGGCGGAATGACACCGGCGCTGTTCAACTTGAAAGGCACATGCGAACTTTGACCGCCGACCATGGTTCGCGCGCCGACCTGGCGCTTGGCATAGTTGACCAGCACCTTGCGCTGGCCACGCTCCACGAAACAGACCAGCCAGGTCACGAGCGCAATGGCGATGCAGATGAGCAGGGCGCTGAAAGGTCCCATCGCGCCGGTATTCACCAGTTCGAACAGACCGGCGATCGCACTCGGCAAGCCCGCCGCGATACCGGCGAAGATGATGATCGAAATCCCGTTACCGAGTCCACGCTCGGTGATCTGCTCACCGAGCCACATCAGAAACATGGTGCCAGTCGTGAGCGTGACGACACTGGTCACTCGAAACATCAACCCGGGATCGAGCACGAGGTTGGGTTGCGATTCAAGCATCACCGAGATGCCCGTGGCCTGAAACACCGCAAGAGCAACCGTTCCGTAGCGCGTGTACTGGGTGATCTTGCGTTGGCCCGAGGCGCCCTCTTTTCGCAGCGACTCGAGCTGCGGCGAAACAGTGGTGAGCAACTGCATGATGATCGACGCTGAAATATAAGGCATGACCCCCAGCGCGAACACCGTGAAACGCGAGAGCGCCCCACCGGAAAACATGTTGAACAGACCGAGAATCCCGCCCTGTTGCCCCTTGAACAAGGTAGCGAGTTCGTTCGGGTCGATCCCCGGAACGGGAATATGCGCACCGATGCGATAGACGACGAGCGCACCCAACAGAAACCACAGCCGACGCTTGAGGTCGGCATGGTTGCCTGCTTTGCCAGCGGGTGAGTTGCGTGTCGCCATCGGAAATCGAGTCAGTCCCTGTTCGTCGGTCAGTCGGTCAGGCCGCGTCAGCCGGCTCGGCGATACTGCCACCCAGCGCTTCGATCGCCGCACGGGCACCCTTGGTCGCGCCTACCCCGACCAGATTGACCTTGCGCGTCAGTTCACCCGCAAGAATCACCTTGGCGCGCACAGCGAGGCGCGACACGACACCGGCGGCCTTCAGCAGTTCAAGGTCAACTTGTTCGGCGCCGATCCGCTCGATATCCGAGAGGCGAACTTCGGCACTGAGACCCCGCTCGAGGGATGTGAACCCACGCTTGGGAAGGCGCCGATACAGCGGCATCTGACCGCCTTCGAAACCGACCTTGTGGAATCCGCCCGAACGCGACTTCTGGCCCTTGTGACCGCGCCCGGCGGTCTTGCCCAGCCCTGAGCCGATACCGCGCCCGACGCGCTTGTCGGAGTGCCGAGCGCCAACGCCTGGCTTGAGAGTATTGAGTTTCATCGCTCTTATCCTTCTGCGCGGAGCAGATAGCCGACCGAGCGGATCATGCCGCGCGATGCCGGAGTGTCGATCACCTCGACGGTCTGATGCATCCGACGCAGCCCGAGACCGCGCACGGTGGCACGGTGCGCCTTCTTGCAGCCGATCGGGCTCTTCACGAGCGTAACCTTGATTGTCTTTTCAGCCATGAACCTTCTCTCCGTTTGCACGACCAGGCATCACGCCTTGCCGAGCAGTTCCTCGACGGTAATGCCGCGTTTGGCAGCAATTTCGTACGGGGTATTCATGGACTGCAGCCCATTGATGGTTGCGCGCACCACGTTGTAGGGGTTGCTGGTGCCAATGATCTTGGCCAGCACATTGGTCAGGCCCATCACTTCGAACACGGCACGCATCGGGCCGCCAGCAATGATCCCGGTACCTTCCGAGGCCGGCTGCATCAGGACCGTGCATGCGCCATGGCGACCGACCACAGCGTGGTGCAAGGTCCCGTTCTTCAAGCTGACGCGAGTCATCTTTCGACGAGCCTCTTCCAGCGCCTTCTGGACAGCGACCGGAACCTCACGCGCCTTGCCCTTGCCCATCCCCACGCCGCCGTCACCATCGCCGACAACCGTGAGCGCAGCGAACCCCAGGATACGTCCACCCTTCACCACCTTGGTGACCCGGTTGACCGCAACCATCTTCTCGCGAAGCCCGTCGCCGCGGTCTTCCTGCTGCTGCACCTTCTGAACTCGTGCCATCTCGACTCCTCAGCGTGTCAGGGCTACGGCCCGTGACCCGCGAATGCTGTGTCAATCAGAACTTGAGACCGGCCTCACGCGCCGCGTCTGCCAGCGCCTTAACCCGCCCGTGATAACGAAAGCCACCGCGGTCGAAGGCGACACGATCGATGCCCACCTTCTGGGCTTCGGCCGCGATGCGCTGCCCTACCAATACGGCTGCTTCTACATTACCGCCGTTGGAGACCTGCCCACGCAGATCCTTCTCGAGCGTTGATGCGCTCGCGAGCACCGTCGCCCCATCGGCAGTGAAGACCTGCGCATAGATGTGCAGGTTGGTACGGTGTACCGAAAGTCGCGGCACCCCGAGCTCGTGAATCTTTGCCCGGGTCGGCCGCGCACGGCGCAGTCTGGATATGTTCTTGTCGGTCATGGCCTCGCGCCTTTACTTCTTCTTCGTTTCCTTGATGATGACCTGCTCGTCGGCATATCGAATGCCCTTGCCCTTGTAGGGCTCGGGCGGGCGATAGGCCCGTACTTCAGCAGCCACCTGGCCGACACGCTGACGGTCGGAACCCTTGATCAATATTTCAGTCTGCGTCGGGGTTTCGCACTTCACCCCGGCCGGCATCTGATGAACCACCGGATGCGAATAACCGACCTGGAGATTGAGCTTGTCGCCCTGAGCCTGGGCCCGATAGCCCACGCCCACCAGATTCAGCTTCTTCTCGAAGCCCTTGCTGACCCCGGTAACCATATTGGCCACCAGCGCTCGCATGGTTCCCGACATGGCGTTTGACATCGCCGTGGCGTCGAGCGTGGACATCAGGATCTGCTCGCCTTCCTGACGCACGCCGACACCAGCGATGATCGACTGCGTCAGGGTACCCAAGGGCCCCTTGACTGCAACCGCGCCTGCCGAAATGCTGACTTCGACGCCCTTGGGCACCGGAATTGGACTTTTGCCTACTCGTGACATGGACGGTTCTCCTCGCTCAGGCCACGACGCACAGCACTTCGCCACCGACACCGGAGGCGCGCGCCTTGCGATCGGTCATCACCCCACGGGAGGTGGAGACAATGGCAATGCCGAGACCGTTCATTACGGTGGGGATGTCACCTGCGCCGCGGTAGATGCGAAGTCCGGGACGACTGACCCGGTCAATACGCTCAATGACTGGCGAACCTGCGTAGTACTTCAAGTCGAGAGCCATCTCGGCCTTGCCGTCTTCGGTCTTCACGGCAAACCCATCGATATAGCCTTCGTCCTTGAGCACCTGCGCGATGGCTGCCTTCAGCCGCGAGGCGGGCATTGCGACACGCGTCTTGCCGGCTGTCTGCGCATTGCGGATGCGCGTCAACATGTCGGCGATCGGATCGGTCATGCTCATTCGTCAAATACTCCTGGAAATGCGTTGCCGCTTACCAACTCGCCTTCACGACGCCCGGAATCTCACCGCGCATCGCAACCTCGCGAAGCTTGTTTCGACCAAGCCCGAACTTGCGGTAGACGCCGCGCGGGCGACCCGTGATCTGGCAGCGATTGCGCAGACGTGTCGGAGACGCATCACGCGGCAACTTCTGCAGTTCTTCGCGTGCAGCGTAACGCTCGTCGTCCGACAAGGCCGGATCCTGCGTGCGAGCGATGATCTCGCTGCGTTTCTTGGCGAACTTGGCAACCGTTTTGCGGCGCTTTTCTTCGCGATTGATGAGTGCCACTTTGGCCATGAGTCGAGATCCTCAGCTTGCCCGGAACGGGAACTTGAAGGCGGCGAGCAGTGCACGCGCTTCGTCGTCAGTCTTGGCGGTGGTGGCGATGCTTATATTCATCCCCCGCAACGCGTCGATCTTGTCGTACTCGATCTCGGGGAAAATGATCTGTTCGCGAACCCCGAGGTTGTAGTTGCCACGCCCGTCGAAGGCGCGACGCGGAATGCCGCGAAAATCACGAATTCGCGGAATCGCAATGGTGACCAGGCGATCGAGAAACTCGTACATCCGTTGGCCACGCAGCGTCACCATGCAACCGACCGGATAGCCCTCACGGACCTTGAAGGTTGCAATGGATTTGCGCGCCAGAGTGACGACCGGCTTCTGGCCGGCAATCTTCACCATATCGCCCACTGCATTGTCCAGAATCTTCTTGTCGCCCACCGCCTCGCCGACACCCATATTGAGTGTGATCTTGAGGAGCCGGGGCACTTCCATCACCGACTTGTAGCCGAACTGCTGCTGCAGCGCCGGGGCTATTTCCTTGAGGTACTGTTCATGCAGACGCGCCATGCTCATGCCCCTTGTTTCGTGTCGACGAGCTCGCCGTTCGACTTGAAGAACCGGGCCTTGCGTGCCTGTTCACCCTCACCGACGACCTTGATGCCTACCCGATCCGCCTTCTGCGTCTGCGGGTTGTACAACGCCACATTGGAGATATGGACGGGCATGTCACGCTCGACAATGCCACCCGCGTCGCCGCGCATCGGGTTGGGCTTCACATGCTTCTTGGCACGGTTGATGCCATCGACCAGGACGTGGTCGGCATCCACGCGACGCAGAACCGAACCGCGCTTGCCCTTGTCGCTGCCTGAAATGACGATGACCTCATCGCCCTTGCGAATCTTTTCCATGACGAAAGGCTCTCAGAGAACTTCGGGTGCGAGGGAGACGATCTTCATGAACCGCTCGGAGCGCAACTCGCGCGTCACCGGGCCGAAGATACGAGTGCCGATGGGCTCGAACTTGGCAGTGAGCAACACCGCCGCGTTGGCATCGAAACGCACCAGCGAACCATCAGGACGTCGAACGCCCTTCGCGGTGCGCACGACCACCGCGTTGTAGATCTCGCCTTTCTTGACACGACCGCGCGGGGCCGCATCCTTGACGGTGACCTTGATGAGGTCGCCGATGCCGGCATAACGCCGCTTCGAACCGCCCATCACCTTGATGCACATGACAGAGCGCGCACCGGTATTGTCGGCCACGTCGAGTACCGACTGCATCTGGATCATTGCTTCTCTCCAACTTCTCCGAAGCTCACCCGGCGGGCGACGTTCGGTCAGTTTTGGATTCCGTTAAGGAAAACGCCGGCCAGGGAAGGCACGGCAAGGAACCCAAGATACTAGCATCATTGAAACGACAACGTCAAGCCCTTGCGACGTTATCTTGCGCGCTCAACCAGCGCGACGACTTTCCACGATTTGGTCTTCGCCAACGGACGGCACTGCTCGATGGTGACCATGTCACCTTCGTGGTACTCGTTCTGCTCATCGTGCGCGTGGTACCGGTTGGATCGCTTGATGACCTTCCCGTAGAGCGGGTGGGTGACCCGACGCTCCACAAGTACCGTCACGGTCTTGTCCATCTTGTCGCTGACCACCCGTCCTGTGAGAGCACGGACGACCTTGTTCTGCGGTTCTGTCATTTCTGGCTGGCCTTTTCGGTGATCAGCGTCCGAACGCGCGCAATGTCACGTCGCAGGATGCGCAGCTGGTTGGTGTTGGTGAGTTGTTGGGTCGCCTTCTGCATGCGCAGTGAAAATTGCGCACGCAGGAGCGAGCTCAGCTCCTGGTCCAGTTCGGCGCCAGTCTTGGCGCGCAGCTCAATCGTCTTCATCAACTCACCCCACCTGTCGCTGCACAAAGACGGTCTTCAGCGGCAGCTTCGCTGCTGCGAGGGCGAACGCTGCGCGTGCAAGCGACTCCTCGACCCCGTCCATCTCATAGAGCACCTTGCCTGGCTGGATTTCAGCGACCCAATATTCCGGGTTGCCTTTTCCTCCGCCCATCCGCACTTCAGCCGGCTTCTGCGAAACGGGCTTATCGGGGAATATGCGGATCCAGATGCGACCACCGCGCTTGATGTGCCGTGTCATCGCACGTCGCGCAGCCTCGATCTGCCGGGCCGTCAGCCGGCCGCGTGCAACAGACTTGAGCCCGTACTCGCCGAACGACACCTTGGAACCGCGCGTGGCGATCCCGGTGTTACGGCCCTTTTGCTGCTTGCGGTATTTGGTTCTAGATGGTTGAAGCATCGCCCGGTTCCTTCGTCGTCTTCTTCACCACACGGCGCACCGGCGCGGTGGCAGGCGCAGCGGGAGCCGCAGCGGCCTTGGGTTTGTCGCCTTCCGGCTTGGCGGTACCCGTGTCACCACGGGCCTCGGCGGCCGTCCGCCTCACACGGCCTGGCGCGCCACCCGGGCGCCCCTCACCGTCGCGAGGCCCACGCGGACCACGTGGGGGACGACGCGTCTGGTCGTCATCGACCGCTGGCGCGGCCGCCGGAGCCTGCTCGCCACGCCCCAGCACATCGCCCTTGTACACCCATACCTTGATGCCGATCACACCATAGGTGGTACGGGCTTCCGAAAATCCGTAGTCAAGGTCAGCACGCAGCGTATGAAGCGGCACACGACCCTCTCGATACCACTCGGTACGCGCGATGTCGATTCCGTTCAGGCGTCCCGCGCTCATGATCTTGATGCCCTGGGCGCCCGCACGCATCGCGTTCTGCATCGCCCGCTTCATGGCACGCCGGAACATGATCCGTTTCTCGAGTTGCTGCCCGATCGAATCGGCGATCAACTGCGCATCGATCTCGGGCTTCTTCACTTCCTCGATGTTCACATGCACGGCCTGCACGTGGAGGATGCGACGCAGATCAGCCTTGATGATCTCGATGTCTTCGCCCTTCTTGCCGATGACGGCACCAGGGCGAGCGCTGTGGATGGTGATCCGCGCGTCCTTGGCAGGACGTTCGACGATCACTCGAGCAACGCTGGCGTGACTCAAACGCTTGCGCAAGTATTCGCGCACACGCAGGTCCTCGTTCAGCATCGAGGCAAAATTCCGGCTGGTCGCGAACCAACGCGACGTCCAGGCCTTGTTCACCGAGAGCCGGAAACCGGTCGGATGGATTTTCTGTCCCATGGGGTGCCTTTAGTTGGATGAGACGCGGTCGATGGCGTGCATGTCAGGCCGCCTTGCCCTTGGCACCATCACTGACGGTGACGAAGATATGGCAGGTTGGCTTTGAAATGCGGTTGCCACGTCCCTTGGCGCGGGCGGCGAACCGACGCAGCGTGGCGCCTCGTTCGACCATGATGCGACTCACCTTGAGTTCGTCGACGTCGGCCCCATCGTTGTGCTCGGCGTTGGCTATTGCCGACTCGAGCACCTTCTTGATGATGTGCGCCGCCTTCTTGGGACTGAAGGTGAGAATGTTGAGGGCACGGTCGACCGGCAGACCACGCACCTGGTCGGCAACCAGTCGACCTTTCTGGGCTGACAGGCGAACGCCGAATAATTTGGCTTGAGTTTCCATGGACCGCTCCTACTTGCGCGCTGCGGTTTTCTTGTCCGCAGTGTGACCTTTGAAGGTCCTGGTGAGCGCGAACTCGCCGAGCTTGTGACCCACCATGTTCTCGGTGACGAACACCGGAATATGCTGCTTGCCGTTGTGCACCGAGATCGTGAACCCGACAAAGTCGGGAATCACGGTCGAGCGACGCGACCAGGTCTTGATCGGCTTCTTGTCGTTGTTCGACCGCGCGGTATCCACCTTCTTGAGCAGATGGAGGTCGACGAACGGTCCTTTCTTGAGCGAACGTGGCATGGCTGTCTACCTATTTCTTGTATCGGCGCGTCACGATCATGCTGGTCGTGCGCTTGTTGCGACGAGTGCGATAGCCCTTGGTGAGCGTGCCCCACGGGCTGACCGGATCCATACCAGCAGCAGTCTTGCCTTCACCGCCGCCGTGCGGGTGATCGACCGGATTCATGGCAACGCCACGAACCGTCGGACGGACACCGCGCCAGCGCATCGCGCCTGCCTTGCCGATGGAACGAAGGTTGTGCTCTTCGTTGCTGGCCTCACCGATCGTGGCCCGGCAGTCGACGTGAATCTTGCGAACCTCGCCTGACCGTAGCCGCAACTGCGCGTAACTGCTGTCACGAGCCAGCAGCTGCACCGAGGTGCCGGCGGCGCGCGCGATCTGCGCGCCCTTGCCGGGCCGCATCTCGACGCAGAAGATCGTCGAACCGACGGGAATATTGCGCAACGGCAGCGCGTTGCCTGCGCGAATCGGCGCTTCCGACCCGCTCATCAATTGCGTTCCGGCGGTCACCCCCTTCGGAGCGATGATGTAGCGGCGTTCGCCATCGGCGTAGCACAACAGTGCGATATGCGCGCTGCGGTTGGGGTCATATTCAATGCGTTCGACCTTGGCCGAGATGCCGTCCTTGTTTCGACGGAAATCAACCAGACGATAGTGCTGGCGGTGACCACCACCCTGGTGACGGACCGTGATCTGACCCGTGTTGTTGCGCCCCGCCTTCTTGGACTGCGGCTCGACCAATGCTGCGTGGGGCCGACCCTTGTACAAATCGGGATGAACGACCTTGACGACGGCACGCCGCCCAGGTGAGGTAGGTTTGACTTTGACGAGAGGCATGGCGTTACTCCGTGGCCTGGAAGTTGATGTCCTGGCCGGCCTTGACTGTCACGTAGGCCTTCTTCCAGTTGATACGGCGGCCCAGACGCCCGGCGAATCGCTTGGGCTTGCCATGAACATTCACCACTGACACCCCAGTGACTTCGATCTGGTTGTCCTTGCGGCTGAACATGAGCTCGACGGCTGCCTTGATTTCGGGCTTGGTGGCGCGATCGAGCACACGGAACACGTACTGGTTGTTCTTCTCGCCTACCAGGGTGCTCTTCTCGGAAATGATGGGTGCGAGCAGCACCTGCATCAACTTCTGGTCGTTGGCAGAACTCATGCCCACATCTCCTCGATCTTCGACACGGCCTTGCGCGTCATCAACACGTTGTCGAAATGGACCAGCGACACCGGATCGGCCTGATGCACGCCGAGAATCAGCACATTGGTCAGGTTGCGCGACGACAGCCAGAGGTTCTCGTCGACTTCATCGGTGATGACCAGAACCTTCTCCAGGCCCATGCTCTTCACCTTCTGCGCGAGCAGCCTGGTCTTTGGCGCTTCGATGCTGAATTCATCGACGACCTTGAGCCGATCCTCGCGCGCGAGCTGGGAGAGGATCGAGGCCATACCAGCCCGATACATCTTGCGGTTGATCTTCTGTTCGAAATTCTCGTCGGGGCTCGACGCAAAAATGCGACCACCACCACGCCAAAGCGGGCTTGAGGCCTTGCCCGCTCGTGCACGTCCGGTGCCCTTCTGACGCCACGGCTTTTTCTTCGACTTGGACACTTCACTGCGTCCAAGCTGCTTGCGCGTCCCGAGTCGCCCATTGGCTTGATAGGCCACGACGATCTGGTGTACAAGCGCTTCGTTGAACTCGCGGCCGAACAGGGTGTCGGCAGCAGACAGGGTCGCCGAACTGGCGCCATTTGCATCAATGATCTTGAGTTCCATGCTCCGCCTCACTTCTTGCCGGCTTTAGCCGGATTGACAGGCTTGGATGACGCCTGGACTTGCTTGGCGCGCTTGAGCTTCACCGCAGGCCGCACGACAACATGACCGCCCGCCGATCCGGGCACCGCGCCCTTGATCAGCAAGAGCTGGCGCGCAACGTCTACGCGCACCACCTCCAGGCCCTGGACCGTGGCACTCACATCGCCGAGATGACCGGCCATGCGCTTGCCAGGGAAAATCCGGCCCGGATCCTGTGCCTGGCCAATAGAGCCAGGGGTGTTGTGCGAGCGCGAGTTGCCGTGGCTGGCGCGGTTCGAGGAAAAGTTATGTCGCTTGATGACGCCAGCGAACCCTTTTCCGATGGTCGTACCCGACACATCGACAAACTGACCGACGGCAAATAGCTCGACGCTGATCCGCCCGCCGGGAGCCAGTTCGCCCAGCTCTTCTTCAGTGGTGCGGAATTCGCTGACCAAGGTACCAGCTTCAACGCCTGCCTTGGCCATATGCCCGGCGACCGACTTGTTGACGCGAGACGCGCGGCGCTTGCCATAGACAACCTGAACGGCGCAATAGCCATCGGTCGCCTGACGCTTCACCTGCGAGATCCGGTTGTCGGCAACGTCCACCACCGTCACGGGCAGCGAAGTACCATCATCCGTAAAAATACGGGTCATGCCGACCTTGCGGCCGACGAGTCCGAGTGTCATGTTCTGTTTCCCTCTTCGAGGGGCCGACTACGATCGGTCGGCCAAGCTTTTTGGTACTGCTCTCTTGCTACCGCCGCGGTTCCAATCGGACCGTGACGCCTTGCACTGTCCCGCGACTACTTGAGCGCTACGTCGACCCCTGCGGGGAGGTCGAGTTTCATCAGGGCGTCGACTGTCTTGTCAGTCGGGTCGATGATGTCCATCAGACGCACATGCGTACGGATTTCAAACTGGTCACGCGAGGTCTTGTTCACGTGCGGGCTGCGCAGAACGTCAAAGCGCTCGATGCGGGTCGGCATGGGGATAGGTCCCCGCACCACCGCACCAGTCCGCTTGGCCGTATCGACGATTTCAGCCGCAGACCGATCGATGAGGCGGTAATCAAACGCCTTCAGACGGATGCGGATCTTCTCAGTCTTGGTTGCCATCAGAGTCTCACTCAATCACTTTGGCGACGACACCGGCGCCCACGGTCTTGCCACCTTCGCGAATCGCAAAGCGCAGGCCTTGCTCCATCGCGATCGGCTGAATCAGCGTGACCACCAGCTTGATGTTGTCACCCGGCATCACCATCTCGGTGCCCTCGGGCAAC
>CAIKRR010000077.1 GCA_903829815.1 uncultured Pseudomonadota bacterium
CAGGTTCTGACGAGTGGCGCCAAAAGCGTGCGAACAGCATCGAGGATCATCTGGAATCTCCTGCCGTGAAAGGGGACATCCCCGGTAGATCAGAGTGCCGGATTGGCCACCGAACCGCCCAGGGCCACCAGGCCCCAGTTGGCCCCCTGGGTGTCCCAGGAAAAACTGATATGGCCAGACAACGCATGCGCATCGCGGAAAAGGCGCTGGATCGGGTAGCGGTCGTAGATGCCATTCGCCCCCGCCATCGCATGCAAGCCATCGACCGCCTCGGTGCACAGGCCGACGAGAAAGGCCAGGTTGCGCTTGAAACGCAGTTTGTCCTCGTCGCTCGGGATGCGTCCGGCGCTGGCGATGGCCTGTGCATCGATGCAGTCCTGCATGCCCATCAGCCGCGCCGCCTCGATGCGCGAGGCAGCAGCAGCCACGCGCAACTGCACGGCCTGAAAGTCGCGCATCCGCGACGCCGTGTAGCTGGTGCTGCGTTCACGAACCGCGGCGATGGTGAGATCGAGGGCAGCCTGCGCGTTGCCCACAGCGACCCCGCCGATGCAATGGGCGGCGAGCGCGGACATCGGAATCCGGTACATCGGATTGGGGTTGACCCCGGCGCCTGGAAAGTCGCCGCCGCCACGCGCCTGCAACATCGACAGCACCCGGTGCGAGGGCACGAAGAGGTCACTGACACGTACCGACCTGGAACCGGTGCCGCGCATGCCCAGCACGTGCCAGTCGTCAATCACCTCGTGTTCGCTGCAGGGCACGAGGCACATGAGATAGTCGACCACCCGGTCGCCCTCACGCACGAGTGCCGCCAGCATGTTCCACTGGCTCGATTCGACGCCGCTCGAGAAGTTCCAGTGGCCGCTGAGCCTGATACCCGCGTCGACGCGCTCGGCACGCCCCTGAGGATAGGCGATTCCGGACGCAATCAACGCATCGGGCGACACCGCCCAGACATCGGCCTGCGCCTGCGGATCGAAGAGCGCAAGCATCCAGTGATGAATCGCCAGATTGCCCACATTCCAGGCGGTCGAGGCACACCCCTCGCCAACGATCATGGGCAGCTCGAACATCGAGACGAAGTCGAGCTCCATGCCCCCCCAGCGGCGCGGCTGCCCGAAGCGAAAGAGCCCGGTTCGATGCAGATCGGTCTCATTGGCCGGCAACAGACGTCGACCCGATTCCGTCTCCTGCGCGCGCTCGCGCAGGGCCGGAACAAGCGCGCGTGCACGCGCGACGGCCTCCGCATGGGGAACCGTGCTGAAATCGGCCGGAGCAGCCGTGACCGACGAGGACATCGTGGATGAGGCAATCTGCATGGCCGGCAGCACCGCCAATTCAGCTGGTAAGGGGCTAGTATAATTTGGACAGGTCGGGCCGGCGTTGACAAGACCTTCGAAGGCATGGTCAAGTGCGGCTCGTCGTTCAAAAGAATCGAGGCCGCCAGCGCCCATGGAGATCACGTTTCCCCTTGTTGCCAATGCGGTCATCGCAGGGTTGCTGCTGGGCGGCTTCTATGCAGCTGTCAGCGTCGGAGTCGCCATCTCGTTTGGCATGCTCGATGTGGTCAATATCGCCCATCCGGCGTTCATCATTCTGGGCGCCTACATCGCGTACACCCTCAACGCCTGGCTGGGTATCGATCCGATCGTCGGCGCGCTTGTCGTATCGCCGCTTTTCTTCCTGCTGGGCGCCGGGGTCTACCGCATCTACCACCTCGCGTTCGAATCACGCGGAAGGGGTGCCCTGCCCGGCCTTGCCTTCTTCTTCGGCATCCTGTTCATCACCGAGGTGGTGCTCATACTCATCTTCGGCGTCGACTACCGGATGGTGAAGACGAGCTATTCCGAACTCTCGCTGCATGCCGGCTCGATCGATTTCGCCTTCCGGCTGATCGTGCCCTTCATCGTGTCGGTGGCAATGGTCGTGGCGCTACACCTGTACCTGAAGCACACCTTCTTCGGACGTGCGGTGCTGGCGGTCGCGCAAGACCCGCTCGCGCTGCGACTGATGGGCGTGAATCCGGTGCGGGTGCGCGAAGTGGCCTTTGCACTGTCGATCGCCACCGCCGGCATCGCGGGCGCCTTTCTCATCGTGATACAACCCGTGCAACCCTCGATCGGCCGTGAATACATCGGCCTGGTGTTTGCCGTATGCGTCCTCGGTGGGCTCGGCTCGGTCTACGGCACACTGGTCGGCGCACTGATCCTTGGTCTGGCCGAGACCTTTACCGCAACCTTCTTCGGACCCTCCTGGTCCCCGGCGGTGTCATTCGGACTGCTTCTCCTTGCCCTTGCCTTCAAGCCGACAGGACTCTTCGGGCGATGAACCCTCCGGTGAAAGTTGCGCTGAGCAATACCCGATTTGCCATCCTCGCTCTCGTCGTGGGCGCGGTGCTGGCCCTCGGCTGCCAGTTCATCCAGAACGACTACTTCTTCAATGCAGCCTACACGGTGCTGCTGTACGCGATCCTGTCGACCGCCTGGAACATCCTTGGGGGCTACACCGGTTATGTGAATTTCGGCACAGCAGCGTTCTTTGCCATCGGCGTCTACTCCTCGATCGTCCTGTACAAGGCGTTTCACCTGCCACTGGGGCTCTTGATCATCGCCGGCACCGTGGTCGCAGGCGTGGCCGGCATCGGTCTGGGCTATCTGACGCTGCGCCTGCGCGGGCACTTCTTTGCCATCGCCACGCTCGCGCTTGCGGTGATGCTGTTCACGTTCGTCACCAACTGGGATTACGCGGGCGGCGCCCGGGGTGCCTATGTGCTGGTACCCCGCGAGGTACCCTTCGGCTTCCCGCGCTACATCCGCTACCTGTTCACGGTCATGGTCGGGCTCACGGTACTGGCGATCGTCGTCGCACGCATCATCGAGCGATCCCGCTTCGGGCAGGGTCTGGCAGCCATTCGCGATGACGAACTCGCTGCCGAGTGCGCGGGCGTGCCAACCCTGCGCCTCAAGCTCATCGCCACCGCCATCAGCGGCGGCATGATGGGACTGGCAGGTACCACCTTCCCGTTCTTCATCTCCTTTGTCGAACCGGTAGGCGCGTTTGACCTGCGTTATGCAGTCAACGCGATCGCGATGCCGGTCATCGGTGGCATGACCACCTGGCTCGGGCCCCTGCTGGGTGCCATCCTGCTCGGGACCGTGCAGCAACTGGTACAGGTCACCATTTCCTCGGCCTGGAATCTGCTGATCGTCGGGGTGCTGCTGGTCGGCTTCGTCACGCTGGCGCCCGAGGGCATCATGGGCTGGGTCCTTGCCTGGCGCGCGCGCCGGAGCAAGCGGTCATGAGCGCACTGCTGCAGATCGACAGGCTGACCAAGCGCTTTGGCGGCTTTGTCGCGCTCGACCAGGTAAGCCTCCAGGTGGCCGCGGGCGAACGACTGGGCCTTATCGGACCGAACGGCTCGGGCAAGAGCACCCTGGTGAACTGCGTCAGCGGTCTGCTGCGAACCGAAGGCGGTGCTGTCATATTCAACGGCAGCGACATCTCGCGCCAACCCGCCCACCAGCGCATCCGGGCCGGCATCGCGCGCAGTTTCCAGATACCCAAACCCTTTGCCAGCATGAGCGTAATCGACAATCTCTGCGTTCCGCTGCTCTATGCCACTGGCCACCGGCCTGGCCAGACGCGCCCCGGAGAAGCTCAGGCGCGCGATGAGGCCTTCGAGATCCTGCGCTCGGTCGGTCTGGATGCCAGGGCCGGCGAAATGTCGGCCGGGCTCACCCAGGTGGACATGCGCAAGCTGGAACTGGCCCGCGCGATCGCAGCCCGTCCAATGCTGCTGATCGCCGATGAGGCCATGGCCGGCCTGTCGACCAGCGAAGTCGACGAGATACTGCAACTGCTCCTGTCGATGAAAGGCCGCGGCATCGCGGTGATCATGATCGAGCACATCATGCGAGCGGTGATGCAGTTCTCGGAGCGGGTGGCCGTGCTGGTGGCGGGCCACAAGATTGCCGATGGCGATCCGCATGAAGTCATCGCAAACCCCGATGTGCAGAGGGCCTATCTTGGCGAATGACCCACAGAGCCTGAACGCGGGCACGGCAAGCACCCGTGCCGGAACGCCCTCGGCGTCTGCCACGGGCAAAGCGGCAAGCTTGCGCGTCCAGGGTGTGAGTGCAGGCTATGGCGCGGTGCAGGTACTGCAGGACATATCGCTCGAAGTAGCCGACGGACAGACCGTGGCGCTGCTGGGTACCAACGGCAATGGCAAGTCCACCCTGATGAAATGCATCATGGGCATGGTCACACCCTCCGCGGGCCAGGTTGTCGCGACCATCGATGGGGTCACGCATGATCTGGTGGGGATGCCCACCGAGCGCATCGTCGACCTGGGAATCGCCCTGGTGCCCGAAGGTCGGCGCCTGTTCCCACGCCTCACCGTCGAGGAAAATCTGCTCTTGGGCGCCTACCGGCCAGCAGCGCGTTCGGAAATTGCACGTAACCTTGATTTCTGCTTCGAAGCCTTTCCCCGCCTGCATGAGCGACGTACCCAGCTTGCCGGTAGCATGAGCGGGGGCGAACAGCAGATGGTTGCGCTCGCCCGCGCCCTGATGACGGTACCCCGTATTCTGCTCATCGACGAGCCCTCGGTCGGTCTTGCCCCGATCTTTGTCAGTCGCACGATCGACAAGATTGCCGAACTCAAGCAACGCTACGGCCTCACGGTGCTGATGGCCGAGCAGAACTTCAATCAGGCCATTCGCATCGCCGACAGCGGTCACGTGATCGTACATGGACACCTCGAATTTCACGGCAGAACACGCGCAGAATTAAGCGATAACGACATGGTCCGCAAGCTCTATCTGGGTGCCTGAAGCAACCGTCCAGCGTCGTGGCGAGCCCTGCGTCGCAGGCTGCATCCGCCCCCCCGCCATGAGGGTCGCGCCCGTTTGGCCTGTGGCAACCAGCGCTGTGCCCGCCCCCGGAGAATGCGATGTCTGAAAAGCCTGCCGAAACCGTTCCGATGAGCCCGCGCGAGCGGGTCCCCTACAGCGCCATCATCGATCGCCCTCCACTGCCCCTGCCTGGCGGCGCGCGCATGGCTGTCTGGACCATCGTCAATGTGGAAGACTGGGGCATCGAGCGGCCGATGCCGCGCACGGTGCTGCCTCCGCCCATGGGCCAGACCCTGCTGCCCGACCTGCCCAACTGGGCCTGGCACGAATACGGCATGCGCGTCGGGTTCTGGCGTCTGCACGCCTGCATGCAGGCCTTCGGCATCACGCCGACCTTTGCCATCAACGGGCAGGTCTGCAAGACCTACCCACGGGTTGCCCAGGCAGCACTCGACGCCAACTGGGAATTCATGGGGCATGGCTATGTGCAAGGTCCGATGCACAAGGTCGATGACCAGGCCAAGGCCATCGCCGACACGATCGAGGCCATCAAGACCTTCACCGGCCGAGCACCACGTGGCTGGGAAAGCCCCGGACTGACCGAGACCGCCGACACCATCGACTTGCTGGCCGCCGCCGGCATCGAATACGTGGCCGACTGGGTGCTGGATGACCAGCCGGTACCGATCCAGACCCGGCATGGCAAGGTACTGTCGGTGCCCTACACCGTAGAACTGAACGACATCGCCATGATGGCGCTGCAGCATCACCGTGGCGACGAAATGTATGTGCGCGGCGTCGAGAACTTCGATCGTCTCTACGAGGAGAGCGCCTCCGTCACGCGGGTCATGGCGATCAGCGTCCACCCCTACATCTCAGGCGTGCCCCACCGCATCGGGCATCTCGAGCGACTCTATCGACACATCCTGTCGCGCCCCGATGTGGTGATGTGGACCGGCGAGCAGATTCTCGACTGGTACAACCAGGTAGCGCCAGGCACGCGCTGAACCACACGGCGCTCGCCGGACTCAAGGCAGACATCACGAAGCGGCAAAGGAGCGGCCAAGGAGCGGCACCGGCGCTCTCGCACAAGAGCAGGAACGCAGCATCCGGCAGCAGGAAGTACCGAACGAAAAAATGGATGCACGAACCCTGACGTTCGCGCCATGAGGAGAGACAACAGATGGGACCCTACCTGGTCGGCGTCGATATCGGCGGCACCTTCACCGACTGCGTCGTGATGGACTCGAACGGGGGCATCACTGCCACCAAGTCCTCATCGACCCCACAGAACTTCGCCCAGGGCATGCTCGCATCGATGCGCGTTGCGTCCGACCGGCTGGGTCTGGCCTTCGACGACTTCTGCCGGCAGATCTCGGTACTCACCCACGGCACCACCGCCGGCACCAATGCCCTCATCCAGCGCCGCGGCGCACGCGTGGGCCTGATCATGACACGCGGCCATGAAGACGTGATTCACATCATGCGCGGGTCGCGGGGCGTCACCTCGCGCGACATGACCAAGGTGGTCCACTTTCCCGAAAGCGGAAAACCCACACCCATCGTTCCCAAGAGCCTCATCCGCGGAGTCTCCGAGCGTATCGACTGCTTCGGAGAGGTCGTCGTCGCGCTGAATGAAGCCGAAGCCAACGCCGCCATCGATGCGCTTCTGGCCGAGGGCGTCGAGGCCATCGGCATCTGCTTCCTCTGGTCCTTCAAGCAACCCAGCCACGAGCAGCGCATGAAGGCCCTGGTGAAGGCCCGCGCGCCCGATCTCTTCGTCACTTGTTCGCATGAGATCGCGCCCAAGTGGGGCGAATATGAACGCACCACCGCCACCGCCCTCAACGCCTATCTGGGTCCATTGATGGCCCGCTACCTCGGAAACCTCGCAAGCGAACTGAAAGCCTCGGGCTATCGAAATCCCTTGCAGATCACCCAGTGTGGTGGCGGTTCGGTATCGGTGACCCGCGCGATGGAGTCGCCCTTGCTCACCCTCGACTCGGGGCCTGTATCGGGGGTCACCGGATCGGTGTACCTGGGGCGCCTGATGGACACGCCCAACATCATCACGACTGACATGGGAGGCACCTCGTTCGACGTCGGCATCATCGAGCAGAACCAGCCCACCTACGCCTTCGTCTCCAACGTCGTGCAGTACGAGTACTTCCTGCCCAAGGTCGATATCCAGGCCATCGGCGCCGGGGGTGGGTCGCTGGCCCGTGTCGACCCGGTGGCGCGCACGCTGCGCGTGGGCCCCGACTCGGCCGGCGCCGATCCGGGACCGGTGTGCTACGGTCGCGGCGCGCAGACGCCGACCGTCACCGATGCCGACGTGGTGCTGGGGTACATCAACCCGGACAACTTCCTCGGCGGACGCATCCGCCTGGACCGCGACGCCGCGGTTGCCAGTATCCAGACCGTCGCGGATCAACTCGGCCTCACACTGATGGAAACCGCGAGCGGCATCGCGCGTATTGCCGAGTTTCGCATGGCCGACATCATCCGCAAGATGACGGTCGAAAAGGGCTTTGACCCGCGCGACTTCGTGCTCCACGCCTTCGGCGGGGCCGGCCCGGCGCATGCCAGCGTCTTTGGTGCAGAACTGGGGGTGCAGCGGGTCATCATTCCGCAAAAGGAGATTGCCTCGACCTGGTGTGCGTTCGGCGCTGCCTCGGCAGACATCCTGCACCTGCATGAACAGGTCGACATCCAGGTATCGCCCTTCGATGCCAGGCGCATCAACGAAACGCTCGCGGCCCTGGAAGCGCGCGCGATCGCACAACTGGACCAGGATGGCATCGCCCGATCGCGCCGCCGCTACCAGTTCTCGATTGACATGCGTCACCGCGGCCAGATCAATGAGGTGGAAGTAACCCTGCCCGAGCGGCGCCTGAAACCATCGCAGTTCGAGGGGCTGCGCCAGCGCTTCTACGAACGCTACGAGCAGTTGTACGGGCGCGGCTCATCCTATCGCGACGCACGCCTGGAAATCGTCACTCTGCGACTGCGCGCCTCGGCACCCACGCGACGCCCGAATCTGGTCTGCGCACCGCGCCTGACGAAACGCATCGCGAAGGCATCCCACCGCGACCCGCGCGCGGTCTACTGGGAGTCGCTGCGACGCAAGATCTCGACACCCATCTTCGACGGCGCGCACCTCGTGCCCGGCAACACCATCGAGGGCCCGGCCATCATCGAGACCACCGACACCACCGTCGTCATCCATCCGGGGCGCTCGCTCGTGGTCGATGCCTTCGGCAACTTCGAAATCCGCTTCGGAGACCGCACATGAACGCACGCATCCCCACCGGTGCCGCCGCCCGGTCTGCCCCCGGCGCTGCGAGCAACCCATCTGCCCGCCCCAAGGTGAGCGAGATGGATGCGGCGCTCTTCAATGGCCGCGAGTACGGTTATGTGCCGCCACAGACGCTGCGCATCTCACCGTCGCTCAAACTGCAACGCAAGGCAAGTCGCTCGATCGACCCGATTACCTACGAGGTGGTGCGCCATGCGCTGTGGCATGTCAACGAGGAGCACGGTGCAACCATCCAGCGCATTTCGGGCTCTCCGGTGGCGATGTACGCGCTCGACCTCAACCCTTCCATCCTCACCGAGGATGGCGAGTTCGTCTATTTCGGGCCCTACATGCAGTACATGTCCGGGGTTACCGATACCCAGGTGAAGTGGATTCTGGAGAACCGCAGCGACAATCCGGGCATCCATGATGGCGACATGTTTCTCGCCAACGACCCCTGGGTGGGCGCCGCCCACCAGCAGGACGTGATGCTGATCTGTCCGGTGTTCTGGGAGGGCGAGCTCTTTTGCTGGGTCACCAACTGTCTGCATCAGTACGACATCGGCGGCATCACCCCGTCGTCCTTCTGCGGTTCGGCCGAGAGCGCTTTCGAGGAAGGGATCTGCATTCCGCCGGTCAAGATCATCGAGGGCAACGAGATCAGGCGCGACATCGAGGAGATGTACCTGCGCGCGAGCCGCAAGCCGCAAGCGGTAGCTCTGGACTTCAGGGCACAACTGGCCGGCAACATCACCGCCCGCGACCGCATCCTCGCGCTGGTTGGCCGCTACGGCCCGGAGGTGGTCAAGGGCGTGATGCGCCGCATCCTCGATCACGGCGAGAAGGCCTTCCTTGAGAAGATCAAGCGCCTGCCCGATGGCATCTATCGGGAACGCACCTATGTCGAGTGCTGCCGCCCCGGTGATCGGCGCAGCCACCGCGTGATGCTCACGCTGCGAAAGCAAGGCACCGAACTCGTCTTCGAGAACGAGGGCACCGCCGACCAGGAGGGAGCGATGAACGCCACCTACTCGGGCTGGCGCGGTTCGATCATGGTGGCTCTCAACCAACTGCTCTGCTGGGACCAGTACTTCGCCATCGGGGGTGCGCTGCGCCATGTGCGCTTCGACCCCACGCCGGGCACCTTCAACTGCGCGAGCTACCCTGCCTCGGTGTCGACGGCACCGGTTCAGGCGATGGAGATCTCGCTCTATCCCACCTACAACGTACTCTCCAAGCTCCTCTTCAGCGACCCCGACATGCGCCGCGACATCATGTGCATCGGCGGTACCAGCCAGTGGCCAGCCACGCTCTTTCGCGGCACCGACCAGTGGGGCGAACGCTACGGCTACCTGCTGGTCGACCCGATCGGCGGCGCCATTGGTGCCTTTGCCACCGGGGACGGCATCAATACCGGCGGGCAGTCGCGCACGCCGATCTGCAAGCTGCCCAATGTCGAGCATACCGAGCAGACCTTTCCGCTGCTCTTTCTCTATCGCAAGGAGGTCATCGACTCGGGTGGCGCCGGACGCTGGCGCGGCGGAATGTCGGCCGAATCGTGCTTCATCCCGCATGGCACGGCTTCGATCACCCACGACACCTTGTCATCGGGTAATGCCACGCCAACCGCCCCCGGCATCATGGGGGGCTATCCGGGGAGCGTGAACGTCTACCAGTTTCGCGAAGAAACCGACATTGCCGAGCGTTTCGCGCGTGGCGAGATGCCAACCGACATCGGCGACGTGCGCGGCCGCGAGATCACGCTCCAACTGCGACAGGAAAACTTCGAGCAGGCACCCACCGATGTGTATTCGGTCATCTGGTCGGCCGCTGCCGGCTTTGGCGACCCGCTCGAACGCGAGGCCGAGCGGGTGCTCGAGGACGTGGTGCTGCACAACGCCGTGTCGGTCGATGCGGCGCTCGACATCTACGGGGTGGTCATCCGGGGACGCACGCTCGACGAGGCGGCCACCGTGCGGCATCGCCAGAGCCTGCGCGAGCGCCGCTGTCGTCCGGCCGGCAGCGTGAAGCGGCTCAAAGGGGCTGAAGTGGCCCGCGCCACGGAAAACATCGCGGTGCGTCGCGAACGCGGCAAACCCCGCTATTGCTGTGTGAAGTGCGCCGCCGACCTCGGGTCGATCAAGGCCAACTACAAGCTCGAATGCGTGCGCGAAGATCACGATATCCGCCACGCAAACCCCAATATCGGCGACTGGCGCCGGTATATTGACGATGAGCCGGTGTTTCGCCAGTTCTTCTGCCCCGGATGTGGTGCCCTCATCGAGAATGAGGTGGCACGGGCGGGCGACGACATCCTGCACGATATCGAACTGCACCTGAGTTGAGAGGAAGTCCATGTCCCGAGTCATGATCATCACCGGCGCTGGTCGCGGCATCGGTGCCGCCATCGCCCGACTGGCTGCCAGTCGCGGCTATGCGGTCTGCGTCAATTACGCATCCAATGCCGCGGCTGCAACCGAGGTGGTCGCCGAGATCGAACGCTCGGGAGGAAAGGCTATCGCAGTGCAGGCCGACGTGGCCTCGAGCGAGGCGTGCACCCGGCTCTTTGCCGAGGTCGACCAGCGTCTCGGACGGGTCGACGTGCTCGTCAACAATGCCGGCCTTGTCTCGCGCCAGTGCCGCGCCGACAGCATCACCCCTGATGTCATCGAACGGATGTTTGCGGTGAACGTCTTTGGCACTTTCTACTGCACGCGTGAGGCGATCAAGCGCATGTCCACGCGCCACGGCGGGCCCGGTGGCGTGGTCATCCAGATCAGCTCGGCGGCCGCCCGCCACGGCGGTCTGCCCGAGGAGACTCACTATGCCGCGAGCAAGGGTGCCATCGACAGCATGGTGGCGGGCCTCGCCAAGGAAGTGGGGGGCGAAGGCGTGCGTGTGGTCTCGGTGCGCCCGGGCCTCATCACTACCACCCTGCATGAAGTGCATGGGGGCGAGGCGATGATCCGTCGGGTGGCTCCCAGCATCCCCTTGGGGCGTCCGGGCACCCCCGAGGAAATCGCCGAAACGGTGATCTGGCTCGCCTCGGGTGCTGCCTCCTACATCCACGGCACCACGATCGATGTCACCGGAGGGCGCTAGATGAAGCCTTCGGCCTTCGACTATGTGCGTCCGTCAAGCGTTGACGAGGCCATTGCGCATCTGGAGCAGTTTGGCGACCGCGCCAAGGTGATCGCCGGTGGCCAGACCCTGATGGCAACACTCAACATGCGACTGTCAGCCCCTGAACTGCTGGTCGACATCGGTCGCATACCCGGGTTGTCAGGGATCGAAGTTCGCGGGTCGCTCGTATCGATCGGTGCGCTCACGACACACCGCGAGATCGAACGCTCTGCGCTTCTCGCGCGCCATGTGCCCCTGCTGACCCAGGCAGCACCGCACATCGCCCACGCGGCGATTCGCAATAGCGGCACCATCGGCGGCAGCATTGCCTTTGCGGATCCGGCGGCCGAGTGGCCAGCCTGCTGCCTCGCCCTCGATGCAGTCATCGTCATCCGTGGCGCGGGCGGCGAGCGTCGAGTGCCGGCGCGCAACTACTTCCACAACCTCTACGAAACCGACCTCAGCGCCACTGAAATCATCACCGCGATCGAGTGTCCGATCACGCCACCCGCGCGGCGCAGCGTGTTCCTGGAACTGGCTCGCCGGCAGGGCGATTACGCCATCGTCGGCCTGGCGCTACTCGCGCGCATCGACGCCGACAAGCTCCATGAAGTGGCGCTCGCCTTTGTGGGCGCCGGGCCAACGCCGATGCTCGCGACCACTGCAATGACCGCGCTTGAAGGCCGTACACCCGATGCCGAAACCCTGCACGCTGCGCGCGAGGCGCTGACGCGCGATCTGGATCCAGGCCCCGACCTCTATACCAGCGCCGCCACCAAGCGGCATCTGGCCGGTGTCCTGCTGGGGCGCGCAATCGCCCAACTGATGTCTGGTGGAGATCAAACCCATGGCACTGCCTGAAACCGAAATCACCCTCAGGGTCAATGGCGAGACGGTGCGCAAGCGGGTCGAGCCGCGTCAGCACCTGATCGACTTCCTGCGCGAGGGGCTCGACCTGACCGGCTCGCACGTGGGTTGCGAGCACGGCGTATGCGGCGCCTGCACCGTACGCGTTGATGGCCGCATCGTGCGCGGCTGCCTGATGCTGGCCGTGCAGGCCGACGGACGCTCGGTCGAGACCATCGAAGGGGTGAGCGATTCAGGCGAACTGGCTGATCTGCAACACGCCTTTCACCAGCGCAATGCCCTGCAATGCGGTTTCTGCACCCCGGGCATGCTCCTGTGCGCCGGTGAACTGCTCGCCACCACGCCGGCCGCAACGCGCGAGCAGATTCGCGAACATATCTCGGGCAATTACTGCCGCTGCACCGGCTATCAGGCCATCGTCGATGCGATCGAGACGACACTCGCCTCGCGCCGCGCCAACCCGGCAGGCGCGGGCACATGAGCGCGCGCGACGAACTGCCCGTGCAAGGCGCCGAGCAGACGCTCACCCGGGGGCATGTCGGCAGCCCCGATCCGCGCCCCAACGCGCGGCGCCTGCTGCAAGGGCGCGGGGTCTACATCGACGATCTGCGTCTGCCCCGCCTTGCGCATGTGGTATTCCTGCGCAGCCCACACGCGCATGCGCGCATCGTGCGGGTGGACAGCAGTCGTGCCCGCCAGGCCCCCGGCGTGATTGCCATCTTTGATGGTGCGACCATCGCCCAGGTCTGCAAACCCTGGGTGGGCGTGCTCGCGCACCTGAAAGGCATTCGCTCACCGACGCAATACCCCCTGGCCATGGAACGCGCCTGCTGGCAGGGCGAGCCGGTGATCGCCGTCGTCGCTCAGACTCGGGCCCAAGGCGAAGATGCACGCGACCTCGTCGAGATCGAGTGGGAAACACTGCCTGCACTGGTCGACATGGACGATGCGCTGGCCGGCAACCCCGTGCTGCATCCTGAACTGGGCGACAACATCTGCTTTCAGCGCGAGGTCGACACCGGTGGCATCGACCAGGTGTTTGCCCAGGCCGATATCGTCGTCGAGGAAACCTTCCACTTCGGTCGCCACACGGGCGTATGCCCCGAGGGCCGCGCCATCCTCGCCGACTACAACGCGGCCGAGCACAGCCTCACCGTGCATCACGCCACCCAGGCGCCGCACATGATGCATGACATCATCAGTCGCCACCTCGACATCCCCGAGGCCAATGTGCGGGTGATCTGCCATGACGTAGGCGGTGCCTACGGCATCAAGGTGCATGTCTACCCTGACGAGATGTGCACGGCAGCCATCGCGATGCTGCTGCGCCGACCGGTGAAGTTTCAGGCCGACCGCATGGAGTCCTTCGTGTCGGACATCCATGCCCGCGAACACAAGGCGACGGTGCGACTGGCGGCAACCAAGGACGGCCGCATTCTGGGCTTTGATCTGCATGATCTCACCGCCATCGGCCCCTACTCGGTCTACCCGCGCACCAGCGGCATCGAGGGCAACCAGGTGGTGAACCTGACCGGCGGCCCCTACCGGCACAGTCACTACCGGGCGCGCATGCAGGCGGTATTCACCAACAAGAACGTCACCTGCCAGTATCGGGCGGTGGGTCACCCGATCGCCGTGGCCATCACCGAGGGCATCGTCGACCTGGCGGCACAGCGCCTGAACATCGACCCGGCCGAATTCAGGCGCCGCAACCTGATACCGGATGACGCCTACCCCTACGCATTTCCCTCGGGCATCCGTTTCGAGAAGCTTTCGCACCATCAGTGCCTCGAGCGCCTGCTCGCCCTGATGAATTATGAAGGCCTGCGCGCCGACCAGGCCCAAGCACGCGAGCGCGGTTGCTATCGCGGCATCGGACTTGCCGCGATGATCGAAGTGACCAACCCGTCGGCAGCCTTCTACGGGGTGGGGGGTGCACGCATCTCCTCCCAGGATGGCGCAACCCTGCGTCTGGAGCCCACCGGCGCACTCACGGTGCTGTGCAGCGTGACCGAACAGGGTCAGGGCACCGAAACCGTCTTTGCGCAGATCGCCGCCGACACCGTCGGTATCTCGATGGACAAGGTGCGTGTCATCACAGGGGACACCGCCACGACCCCCTACGGCGGTGGGACCTGGGGCTCACGCGGGGCCGGCATCGGTGGCGAGGCCGTGCTGCAGTCTGGACGTGCGCTGCGCGCCAACATCCTCGAGGCGGCGGCGGCCATCCTCGCCTGCGACCGTGCCACGCTCGAGGTAGCCAACGATGCCATCGTCGATCGCCTCAGCCTGCGCCCGCTGCTCACCCTCGCCGAACTGGGACGGATCTGCTACTACCGGCCGGACACCTTGCCGCCAGGCTTCCAGTCGGAGCTGATGGTGACCCGGCACTACGTGCCGCGCGACTATGCGTTTGCGTTCACCAATGGCATCCAGGCCTCGTGGGTCGAGGTCGATACAGAAACCGGTTTCGTCAAACTGCTCGGTCACTGGTGTGTCGAGGACTGTGGCACGGTGATCAATCCGCTCCTGGTCGATGAGCAGATTCGCGGTGGTGTCGTGCAAGGCATCGGCGCGGCGCTCTTCGAGGAATGCTGCTACGACGATGCGGGGCAGATGCTCAACGCCCACCTGGGTGACTACCTCGTGCCGATGGCGGGCGAAATGCCCGACATCGTCTGCGCGCATGTACAGACCCCAACCCACACCTCCGAACTGGGCGCCAAGGGCGCCGGTGAGGCCGGCACTGCCGGTGCTCCGGCTGCGGTCATGAATGCCATCAACGATGCGCTCGTACCGCTCGAGGCGCGAGTCACTGCACAACCCTTCACCCCCGAACGCATTCTGGCTGCGCTCGGACGGGTCTGAGGCCGCTCAGGAAGCCGTGATGAGAAAAATGCGATGACGACGAGATCCCGAACCGATGCATCGAAGGCCGGGTCTGCACGGCTCAATTCGACTCGCAGCGGCACGAAGGCGGCAATGCCCGCGACGCCCACGGTGGGCATGATCGGCCTGGGCATCATGGGCTCGGCCATGAGCAGCAATCTGCTCAAGGCCGGGTTCGCGGTCAGCGGCTACGACATCGACCCGGCCGCCCGCGATGCCCTGCAGGCAGACGGCGGCACGCCCGCGACCACCGCGCTGGCCGCCGCACGCAAGGCCCCCATCATCATCACCTCGCTACCCTCGGCCCAGGCGCTTGCGGCCACTGCCGAGGTTCTGGCCGGAAAACTCGCGCCAGGCACCCTCATCGTCGAGACCAGCACCCTCCCGATCGCAGACAAGGAAAGCGCACGCTCGCGTCTTGCTGCCAGCGGCATCGTCCTGCTCGATTGCCCGCTCTCGGGCACCGGTGCCCAGGCGCGAAAGAAAGACCTGCTGCTCTACGCCAGTGGCGACGAGGCCGCCTACGAGCGCTGCAAACACGTGTTCGACGGGTTCTGCAGCGCTCACTTCCATGTCGGCCCGTTCGGCAACGGCTCGAAACTGAAGTTCATCGCCAATCTTCTGGTGGCGATCCACAACGTGGCGGCTGGCGAAGCGTTTGCGCTGGCCGCCAAGGCAGGCATCGACCCGGCCCTGATGTTCAAGGTGATTGCCGGTGGCGCCGGTGGCTCGCGCATGTTCAGCGTGCGCGGTCCGATGATGGTGGAGAGCGACTACAGCGAGGCCACCATGAAAGTCGAGGTCTGGCAGAAAGACATGAAGATCATCGCTGACTTCGTCACCTCGCTCGGGGTGGTGGCACCGCTCTTTGCTGCCAGCGCGCCAATCTACAATGCAGCGATGTCCGCGGGGCTCGCCAAGGCCGATACCGCTGCGGTGTGTGCCGTTCTCGAGGGCATGTCGGGCGTGCACCGCAAACCGACCCGAAAGCGCAACCCACGCACGAGGAGCATCGCATGACCGCCCGTCACCCCTCTCCCCGGTACTCGCTTCGCTCGGCCATCGCCGCCCGGATGGCTGCCGCCCGGCGTCCTGTCGCCCTGGCGCAACTCGCCGTGGCGCCCCTCGCCTCAGGGGCTCTGGCTTCACTGGCTCTGGCTTCACTCGCCCTGACCCTCGCCACCAGCGATGCCATCGCCCAGAGTGCCAGCACCTGGCCCGTCAAGCCCATCCGGCTCATCATCCCCTTCACCGCCGGTGGCGCGCAGGACACAGCCGCACGTGCCATCAACGCCGACCTGGGCGACGCCCTCGGGCAGAACGTGCTGGTCGAGAATCGCGGCGGCGCAGGCGGAACACTGGGCACATCGATCGTCGCTCGTGCCGCACCCGACGGCTACACCCTCATCCTTGCCGCTGCCAGCCACAACATCAATGCGAGCCTCTACCGCAAGCTCGACTACGATGCGCTGGCCGACTTCACGCCGGTTGCCATGGTCGGCATGTCGAGCTACGTGGCGATTGCCCGTGGCGATGCCCCGTTCACGACGGTCACCGACATGGTTGCCTGGGGACGCAGCAACCCGGGACGCATGAACTACGCGACCTCGGGCGTGGGCAGCGCCGGGCATCTGTCGGCCGCCTACCTCTTTGGCATGGTCGGTGTCGATGCCGTGGCCATTCCAACCAAGGGCATGGGCGAAGCCATGACCGAGGTGCTGGCGGGACGCGCCGACATGCTGGTCGTGACCAACAACGTCGGCCTGCCCTTCGTGAGTGATCGACGGGTACGGGTCATCGGTGTCACCAGCACCGCACCCAACCGCTTCTTCCCGGGCAGTCCGGCCATTGCCGCCAGCGTGCCCGGCTACGAGTTCGAGAGCTGGTTCGGCATCCTGGGTCCGGCACGCATGCCGCGCGCTGCCATCGAACGCATCAATGGCGAGATGGAGAAATTGCTGCGCCGACCCGACGTGATCGACAGGCTCAACAAGCAGGGCATCGAGCCGCGCATCATGAGCCCGGAGGCCTTGGGCGCCTACCTCAAGGCCGACTTTGACCGCATGGCGGCCGTCGTGAAAAGTGCCGGGGCGAAGGCCGAGTAGTCCCTCGCGACAGCACTCACTCGCCGCGGATCGCCACCTCTTTCACCAGTCGTGCGTAACGCATCGTCTCCGCCTGCATGAAGGCCTTGAAGGCGTCGGGCGTGGACGAGACAGCCTCGACCCCAAGCAGCGCGAACTTCTCGCGCACCTCGGCGGTGGCGAGTGCACGCACCAGATCGTCATGCAGGCGATCGGCGATGGCCGATGGGGTGCCCGCGGGCAGCAAGGCTCCCCACCAGTTGGTCGCCACCAGCCCTGTCATGCCCTGCTCGGCAAAGGTGGGAATGTCAGGTGCAAGCGGCGAGCGTTGCGCACCGGTCGTACCGATGGCCCGCAACCGACCGGCACGAATGTGCTGCATGACCGGCAGCGCATCGGAGAAAACCAGTTGCACCTGCCCCGCCAGCAGATCGTTGACCGACAGAACGCCGCCCTTGTAGGGCACGTGCGTGATGTCGATGCCCGCCTCGCGCTTGAGCATCTCGCCACCCAGATGGGCCAGACTGCCAGCCCCGCCTGAGCCGAAGTTGAGCGTTCCCGGACGCGTACGCGCCTCGGCAAGCACGTCCTGCAGGGTCTTCATCGATGAGGCACTGTTCACCACCAGGATGTTGGGCCCGGTACAGATCATCGACACCGGCAGAAAATCGCGCGCCACGTCATAGCTCAGACGCGAGATCAGCGGATTGACGGCGGCCGGCCCCAGATTGCCGATGACGAAGCTGTAGCCATCGGGCGGCTGGCGGGCTGCGTATTCCATGCCGATCGAGCCGGCCGCACCGGCCCGGTTGTCGACGATGACCTGCTGCCCCCAGAGCTCGGCGAGCTTCTGCGCGAGGATGCGTGCCATCAGGTCTGAGCTGCCACCGGGCGGATAGGTTGCGACGAGTTTCACCGGGCGGCTGGGATATGATGCGCTGGCCATCTGGGCAACAGCCGGCGCCGCGGTCAGCACGGGCAGAACGAGCAATGCGATGAATCCCGCGAGGGCACTTCGGCGCAGCGCCCAAGCCGATGAAGAGGGACGCGCGGCTGATGACGTGGCTGCTGCACGATAGAGGGCAGGTGAACCCGCATCAGAATCGGACAGAAGGCGTTGCGCTTGCATCGCTGTTGATCTCCCCACCGGAGGTGAAGCCTGACGGCCACCCTCTCATCATTGTGTTTTGACCTTACCACAACACGGTAGACCATGGCCTCCTTCTCCAGCCCTACCCCGGCCGCCCGCGCCGACCAGACCCTCTCGCTCAACATGCGGCTCATCGGCCACCACGATCTGGGTGGCTTCGGCGGTCTGGGCGAAGGCATGTCACTGCAAAAAACCCGCGACGGCCGCCGCATCCTGTGGCTCGCCCATGAGGGCGCACCCAAGAACTTCACCGGCGTCGATGTCACCGACCCGCGCAACCCGCGCATGGTGGTACAGACCGAATTGCCACACCCCAAGATGCGCTCGAACTCACTCGATGTGGTCGGCGATGTGATGGCCGTGGCCTATCAGACGAGCGCCGTGGGCCTGAAGCCGGCAGGCTTCGATCTGTTCGATGTGTCGGTGCCCGAGACCCCGCGCCTCATCTCGCACTTTGACTGTTCGGGCCCGCATTCGCGCGGCGTGCATGCCCTGTGGTTCGTCGATGGCAAGACCGTGCACATGTCCAGTGGTGCACCCGACTTCCAGCCGCGCAACCCGCTCGATGATCAGTTCTACCGCATCGTCGACGTGAGCGACCTCAACCGACCGCGCGAGGTGGGACGCTGGTGGCTGCCCGGGACCCGCGAAGGCGACGACGCACCACCCCCATCCCGCCTCGCCGGCAAGTTCGACGCCGGCTTTCGTGCCCACAACACGAATGTCTTTCCGCAGCGTCCCGACCGTGCCTACGTGGGCTACATCGATGGCGGTGCCATCGTGCTTGACATCGCCGACATGTCGCGCCCGAAGATGGTGAGCCAGTGGCGCTACTCGCCCCCCTTCAACGGCTTTTGCCACACGGTGCTGCCGCTCTTCGAGCGCGATCTCCTCATCGTGAGTGACGAGTGCATCATGGACGATGGCGCCGACTGGCCCAAGCTCGTCTGGGTGGTCGACAACCGGGTCGAGACCAACCCGGTGCCGATCGGCACCTTCCCGCCGCCACCGCATGGCGCGTTCGCCCGCCGCGGCGGGCGCTTCGGGGCCCACAACCTGCACGAGAACCTGCCGATCGAGACCTCGTTCCGCTCCGACAACCTCATCATTGGCAGCTTCTTCAATGCCGGTATCCGCGCCTACGATCTGACCGACCCCTTCCAGCCCCAGGAGGTGGCCTACTTCGTGCCGGGGGCACCGAAGCTCTCACCGGTGGGCGCCATCCAGTTCAACGACGTGTTCGTCGACGAGCGGCGGGTGGTCTATGCGGTCGACCGTTTCGTGGGCGGCCTCTACTGCCTGGAACTCGACCTCTGACCATGCAGCGCGACGCGCTGGCCGGGCGCATCCCGGTCACGGTACTCACCGGCTTTCTCGGCTCGGGCAAGACCACCCTCCTCGCGCACCTGCTCACCCACCCGGGCATGAACCGGGTGGCCGTGGTCATCAACGAACTGGGCGAAGTGGGCATCGACCACGATCTGGTCAGCGTGCAGACCGAGAACATGACGCTGCTGGCCAATGGCTGCGTCTGCTGTTCGGTACGGACCGACCTGCAGGAAACCCTGCGCGAACTCTTTGCCCAGCGTCGCTCAGGCGCGGTCTTCGACTTCGACCGCGTCATCGTGGAAACCACCGGCCTGGCCGACCCGGCACCCGTGGTTCAGCTCTTTGCACTCGACACCCTCATCGGCACCCACTTCAGGCTCGATGGCATCGTGACGCTGGTCGATGCGGTGAACGGCCACTCGACCCTCGAACGCCAGCCCGAAGCAGTGAAGCAGGCAGCCATTGCCGATCGACTGCTGGTCACCAAATCCGATCTGGCCGATGCCGC
Organism: uncultured Pseudomonadota bacterium; assembly: GCA_903829815.1. GTDB lineage: Bacteria > Pseudomonadota > Gammaproteobacteria > Burkholderiales > SG8-39 > CAIXPL01. The sequence goes on from CAIKRR010000077.1 coordinate 20,108, forward strand.
TGAACTGGACGTACTGCGCGCCGAACTGCATCAACTCAACCCCAGCGCCGCCCGGCGCGACGTGCTGATGGGTGAGGTGGAACCGGCCTTCCTCCTCGATCTGGGGCTTCGCAACGCGCGCAGCGACGCGGCCGCCGTCGACCGGTTTCTTGGCATTGATACGGGCAGCAAGACCGGGGAAAGGGCAGGCGATCCGTCAGCGCCCGCCTACCTGGGATCGCGCCTGGGGGGCATTCACGATCGGTCGATCAAGACCTTTTCGCTGCGTTTCGATACGCCCTTCACCTGGCCTGTCTTTACCGCTGCCATGGAACTCCTCACCGCATTGCGCGGGCCCGACCTCCTGCGGGTGAAGGGCATCGTCAACGTCGAGGGCGACCCGGTGGTGGTGCAAGGCGTTCAGCATGTCTTCCACCCACCGGCACCGCTCGCGGCCTGGCCCGGCGAGGATCACACCACGCGCCTCGTGTTCATCACCCGTGGCATCGAGCCGCATACGGTGAGGGCGCTGATCGAGGCGGCGAGCGCGCTGGGGTGATTCGCCAACCGCGCCAGGGCGCTGGCCGATCACTCAGCCCGAATGCCTGCCTCGCGCACGACGCGGGCCCACTGGCGCGACTCCCTGTCGATCCAGGCACGCGCTTCGGCCATGCTGGTCGGCCAGGCCTCCATGCCGTGATGTGCCAGGCCTTCGCGCACCGCGGGTGCCGAGAGCACATCGACCAGAGCGGCACTGATGGGCCGGGCAGTTGCAAGAGGCACCTCGGCTGACACCAGGAAGGCAAACCAGTTGGTCGCATCGAACCCGGCAAAGCCCGATTCATCGACGGTGGGCACGCCGGGCAGGGCTGCGACACGGCGCGCGCTGGTGACGGCCAGGGCGCGCAGGCGCCCCGATTGCACATGCGGGAGCGCGGTCGAGATGGTGGCGATCATCGAGTCGACCTGGCCCCCGAGCACATCCGTCATGGCCGGCCCACCGCCCCGGTAGGCCACGTGCATCAGAGGCACCCCGGCACGCTGGCGCAGCAGTTCTCCGGCCAGATGACCGGTAGAGCCAACCCCCGATGTGGCAAAGGCGAGACCGCCTGACCGGGTGCGAGCCGTGCGCAGGTAATCGGCCAGGGTCTGCATCGGCGCGCCTGCAGGCACCACCACCACGTTGGTGAACCGAACGGCAAGGCTCACCGCTTGCAGGTCGCGCGCAACGTCATAGCCAAGGGTGTTCATGATGTACGGGCTCACCACGAGCGGCCCGCTCGAACTGAGCAGCAGGGTCTGGCCATCACTGCCGGCACGGGCGAGCGCCGCAGCGGCCAGCACGCCGCCAGCGCCGGCGCGATTGTCGATGATGACCGACTGCCCGAGTCGCTCAGCCAGTGGCGGCCCGATGAGTCGCGCCACCACATCGGCCGCACCGCCGGGGGCGAAGCCCACCAACAGGCGCAGCGAGCGTGCAGCGGGTTCTGCGGCGTCGGCCGCCGGCACGCCGAGCAGCATCACACTCATGAGACCGACCAGAAAGACCCGAGCGCTCCTGGCGGGCGCGACCGGACTCATCCCTCCACCGCCTCCACACGCCCTGAACGCGTCGCCCGCACCACGGCCTCGAAAACCGAGATATTGGCCACCATGTCGGCACGGCTCACCGGATACGGTGCGCGCCCCTGAGCCGCGGCGGCGAATGCTTCGAGATTCGCGAGCACCGCCTGAGCCGGCGCGTACTCGGTGACCACCGGATCCTCGCCACGCCGGCACACGGTCAGCGTCCAGCCCTTTGGCGCCTCCGGGTGGGCACGATCGCGCACCTCGACCCAGCCCGCGCTGCAGTAGACCGCGAAGCGACCGACGAAGGGGGTAGCGAGGATGGCGCTGATGAGCGCATGCCCGCCCCCACGAAACGTCACCAGCATCGCCAGGGTGTCACCGTTGGCCAGACCACTGCCCAGTTGACGCACGCTCGCAAACACCTGCTCGGCCTCACCGAACACGCCCACTGACAGATCGAGCAGGTGAATGCCGGTGGCGGTCAGCGGCCCGGCCGGCGCCTCGCGCTCGCTCATGCGCCAGTTGTCGGCGGCCATGCCGAGAAACTTGTCCTGGCTGAAATTGGCCTCGACCTGCAGGGGTCGACCCAAGGCTCCCGATCGCACCAGACGCATCGCCTCGATCACGGGCGGTTCGAAGCGCCGCTCGTGGCCGACGGCAAGGGCTACCCCATGGGCTTCGCACGCAGCCACTGCGCGCAGCACCTCGTCTCGTGTGAGTGACAGGGGCTTTTCACAGAACACGTGCTTGCCGGCTTCGGCGGCGGCGACGATCTGCTCGCAGTGCAAGGTGTGCGGCGTACACAGGATGACTGCACGAGCGGCCGGATCGGCGAGCACGCTCGCGTAGTCACCCACGTGGCGCACACTGTGCTGCGCGGCAAAGGCGGCCGACGCCGGGTCAGGGTCAGCCACGCACACGAGGCGCAAGGCATCGCTCGTCTGCACCAGGGGCACGATGACGCGCCCCCACCACCCCAGTCCGACCACTGCCACATCGAGCATGCGCACTACCCCTTCCGTGTCCTACCCCTTCCGTGCCCTACCCCTGCCGTGCCTGCCGCGACTCGCGCCCAGACTCAGGCCTTGCGCCGACGCGGTGCCTTGCCGATGCGCAGCAACCGTGCCGCATTGCCACCCTCGATCGCCTCGCGCTCGGCACGCGGCAGTCGCGACACCTGCGCGATGAGACCGAGCGGATCGGTCTCGCCCATGTCGTACGGATAGTCGGTGCCGAGCATCACGTGATCGGCACCCCACTTCGTGATGAGGTGGCGCAGCATGTCCGGGTCGAAGGTGATGGTGTCGAAGTAGAACTTCTTCAGGTAAGACGAGGGCTTGCGCTTGATCTGCGTGCGGCAATCGGGACGCGCGCGCCAGGCGTGATCCATGCGCGCCCAGTAGTGGCCGACATAGCCTCCGCCATGCGCCACCACGATCTTCAACTTCGGATTGCGTTCGAGCACCCCGTCGAAAATGAGACTGCTCACCGCCACGGTCGACTCGAGCGGATTGCCGATGACGTTGTTGAAGTAATGCTCGGTGAGGCGGTCGGCCTGCGTGTAGCCATTGGGGTGCATGAAGAGCACCACGCCCAGCTCCTGCACCCGACGAAAGAACTTCTCAAGACCCAGTGACGGATCGGTGAGATTGAGTCCATTGACGTTGGTACAGATCTCGATGCCGCGCAAGCCCAGCGTGTCGACGGCATGCTCGAGCTCGGCCACCGCCAGTTCGGCGTTCTGCAGCGGTACGGTACCCAGGCCGACGAAGCGGTCCGGATGATCGGCAACGATGCCTGCGATGCGCTCGTTGACCCGGCGCGCGAGGTCGGCGCCGTACCGGGGTTCGGCCCAGTAGTAGTACTGAAAGGGGGCCGGTGAAATGGCCTGGATGTCGATGCCCATGCGATCCATGTCGCGCAGGCGCACCTCGATGCTGGAGAGCTTGGCCGCACGGTCGCGCATCTGCTCGTGATTGGTCTTGCGCGTGATCTCGTTGGCAAAGATCGCCGAGGGCTCATGGCGCATCGGTTCGAGCGAGGCGACCTCGACACCGATCTCGGGGTTGAAGTAATGGCAGTGGATATCGACGCGGGCAAGCCCGCCCTTGCGTCGCGGCACAGCGGTGAGCGGGGACTTGGCAGCCACACGCGCTGCGGCACCCGTGCCCGATCGGGCGTGTCGATGGGCAGGATCGATGCAACCAGGCGCACAGGTAAAGAGCATGTCAGTGAGACCTCTCGGACGAAGGGCAGTAAACGTCGATGTCATGTCACCCCCAGATGGTGACTGACCCATGCGTCATTGTCGCGTACATCGCTTGCCGGGCCATCGAACACGACCCGCCCGGTGTTCAGGATGACCACATCATCGGCCAGGTCGAGTGCCAGACGCAGATTCTGCTCGACCAGCACGATAGCCAGGCCCTGGGCCTTGAGTGCTGCAATGGTGCGCCCGACCTCGGCCACGATGAGAGGTGCCAGGCCTTCGGAGGGTTCATCGAGCAGCAGCACGCGCGGATTGCCCATGAGGGCACGGCCGATGGCCAGCATCTGCTGCTCACCACCTGACAAGGAGCCAGCCGCCTGCCGCTCACGCTCGCGCAAGCGCGGAAAGAGTTCGTTCACGCGCTCGCGCGTCCACGGATCAGAAACGCCGGCAGAACGCGCTGCGACCTCGAGATTCTCACGCACCGACAGACTGGGGAAAATTCGCCTCCCCTGAGGAACGAGTCCAACGCCCATCCGCGCAATCGCCTCAGGCGAGCGCCCCTCGATGCGGGTACCGCCCAGAGTAATGCGGCCACCGCGCGGGGACAGAAAGCCGATGATGGCATTCATGCAGGTCGTCTTGCCGGCCCCGTTGCGCCCGAGGAGGGCGAGGACACGACGCTCGCGCAGTGCAAGGCTCACCGCATGCAGCACATGGCTGTCGCCGTAAAAGGCATCGACCCGGTCGAGCCTGAGCAAGACGTCGGCATCCCCACCAGCCGACAAGGCCGCAGCACCGGGCGCCGACTCAATGACCAAGATAGACCTCCTGGGTGCGCGGATCGGCCACTACTTCGGCACGACTGCCCTGGACGATGACACGCCCGTAGTGCAGCAGCGTGACACTGTCGGCCAGTTCGAGGGCGATATCCATATCGTGTTCGATCATCACCAGGGTCACCGCGCGCGGAATCGAGGCAATCACCTGTTGCACCGTGGCGCGCTCCTCCCGTGAGAGCCCGGCCAGCGGCTCATCGAGCAGAAGCAGTCGCGGCGCCTGCGCAAGCGCCATCGCAATCTCGAGGCGGCGACGATCGCCATAGGACACTTCCGCCACCGTGCGTTCGGCCAACTCGCGCAAGCCTACCTGTGCCAGTACATCGCGTGCCCTGTCGCGAAAGTCCGACCGCGGAGCCAATCCGCGCACCATGCTCCAGCGCGCACGCGACAAACCCAACAGGGCCAGGACGATGTTGTGCTCGAGCGTGTCACGGCCAAAGAGTGTGATGATCTGGTAGGTCCGCGCGATGCCGCGATGGGCGCGCTGATCGGGACGCAGTCGGGTGACATCCTCGCCAAACAGGCTGATCATTCCCGAGTCAGACCGGATGTCACCCGTGATCTGATTGAACAGCGTGGTCTTGCCGGCACCATTGGGCCCGATGATGAGACGCCTCTCGCCGGCAGCTACCGAGATCGAGATGTCATCGGTGGCCGGCAGACCCCCAAACGATCGACGCAGGTGCTCAATGGCCAGGGCCGGCGTGGTCGAGGATGTCATGACTTCACCCGTCGAATGAGGCGACGCATGCCGGGCACCAGCCCCTCGGGCAGAAAGAGCACGATCGCCAGAAAGACGAAGCCAAGAAGCATGTTCCAGCGTTCCACATAGGCGGAGACGAAGTTCTTCAGAAACACCACCATCACCGCACCCACCACCGGCCCGGCGAGCGTGCCCGAACCACCGGCAATGACGGCAAGCAGCACTTCGGCCGACGCTTGCAGACTGAGCGCACTGGGGTGCACGTACTTGTGGTACCAGATGAAGAGAAGACCGGCGACCCCGGCCCAGAACCCGGCAATGACAAAGGTGAGCCAGCGAATGAGCCAGACATCGAAGCCCAGCGCCCCCATGCGCCGCGGCTGATCACGCGTACCGCGCAGGGCAGCGCCGAAGGGTGAACGGACAAAAAGCGCAATGAGGCCGATGGCCAGCAGACAGACCAGCAGGGCAAACCAGTAGAAACGATCAGCCGACTCGATGGCGACGCCCAGCGGCTCGGGGCGCGTGAGACCACGCAGCCCGTTGTCACCGTCGGTCACACCGACCCACCGATAGGCGAGGCCCCAGAGTACCTGCGAGAGCGCCAGCGTCAGCATGAGAAATCCGAGCCCGGTTGCCCGCAGCGCAATCCAGCCAAAGACCGCCGCGGTGAGCACGGTACCGGCCAGTGCGATGGGGGCGCTGGCCCAATGCGCGAGGCCCAGGTGCAAGGATAACCACGCTGACAGATAGGCCGCCGCACCCAGAAAACTGGCATGCCCCAGCGATGTGAGACCTGCGTAACCCACCAGCAGATTGAGGCTCGAGGCAAAGAGCGCTGCAATCAGCATCTGACTGGCCAGGTTGAGATAGAACTCGCCTGCGACCAGAGGCAGCGCGAAAAGCGCCAGCAAGCCGCCTGCAAGCCAGGCGGTTCGGCTCATGCACCCATCCGGCCAAACAGCCCGGTCGGACGAAACGCGATGACGAGGATCATCGGCAAAAAGAGGATCACATAGGCCAGATCGGGCACCAGCGCGCTGCCAAAGGTGTAGACGAAGCCAATCAGAAAGCTGCCGATGAAAGCCCCGGCCAGACTGCCCACCCCGCCCAGAATGACCACGATGAGCGCAAGCGGCAGCATGTCGGCATCGAGCCCCGGGTAGGCTGACAGGATCGGCCCGCCAATGATGCCCCCGGCCCCCGCGAGCCCGGCGCCCAGACAGAACACGATCGTAAAGAGTCGCGACACCGGTATACCGACGGCACGCGCCATCGGCATGTCATCGACGCCCGCCCGAATCATCGCCCCCAAGCGGGTGCGTTCGATCAGCACGTAAAGCCCGATGGCGACCACGATCGCGAGAGCAACCACGACCAGACGGTAGGCCGGAAACGTGAAGCCCGCCACGCGCAGCGGTGAGCGCACGCTCTCAGGGGTCTGGATCGGCAGCGGATCACCGCCCCAGAGCATGAGGCACAGATCGGCCACGATGAAAGAAACGCCCAGGGTCACCAGCACTTGCCCCTGACTGTTGCCTGCCAGTGATCGCAGCACCAGACGCTCGAACAGGCCGCCCAGCACCGCAGTAGCCACACCGCCTGCGAGCGCGGCGAGCCACAAGTTGGGCACGCCCGCCTCGAGAAGACTCACGCCGATATAAGCCCCGAGCATGAAGAGCGAACCATGCGTGAGGTTGGCGATGCGCATCAGTCCGAAGATGAGCGAGAACCCGGCTGCCAGAAGAAAGAGCAAGCCGCCGAGGGACAGGCTGTTCAACGTCTGGATGACGAGAAAGTTCGAGTTGGACAGTTGCGCAAGCATCGCGATGTCTCCGGTCTGGCAGCCTCAGGTTGCGGGCGGCCCTGCCTCGGGGGCTGACTGGGTGCTGACTGGCAAGGGGGTACACCTGAGGTGCGACTCAGGACTCCAGGTAGCGTGCTGGCGGCCAGTCGCGCGAGTAGACCGGATTGGCAAGGAAGGCCTGCGGCGCGTAGGTCCAGAACTGACTGACTGCCGGGTAGGTGTACTGGACGGTATTGACCAGACGCCCATCCTTGCGCTCGACCTGTCGGATGAAGACATCGCCCACCACGTTGCCGTAGGTGTCGAAGGACACCGGCCCGCGCACAGTAAAGGCCTTGACGCTGCGCAGCGCCTTCATGAAGGCGGCCTTGTCCTCGATGCGCCCACCCACAGTCTGCAGGGCCGTTTCAAGCACCGATGCCTCGAGATGGGTGGCCGCCGCATAGAAACCCGGGTCGTACTTGAATTCCTTGCGAAAGTCGGCTGCAAACGTGCGATTGGGCGGATTGGCGAGTTCAGCCGAATACCAGCAGGCAGTCAGGATGCCGATTGCCTCGTCACCCATATTGCGCAGCACCGCCTCGTCCAGCGCAGTCATGCCGCCCACGACCTGAACCTTGCCGCGCAACCCATACTCGTTGAACTGGCGCAGATAGCGAAAGCCGTTGGAGCCGGCAAAGCCAAGGAAGATGCCATCGATATTGGTCTTCAACTGCGCGATGTAGGAACCGTAATCGGGCACCGCCAGCGGCGACAGGAACTTCTGGACGATGCGGCCCCCATTGTCCTCGAACACGCGCTGGAACCCGGCCACCATCTCGTGACCATAGGCAATGTCATCGGCAATCACTGCCATGCGCTTCCACTTGAGCGTCTTGGCGCAGTAATCGGCCATCGGGTGCGCGCACTGCGACGAGGTCGATGTGCCGCGCACGAACCAGGGATTGGGTTTGCGCTGGGTCATGTCCTCGGCAGCTGCCACCGAGAGGGTCGGCAGACTCGCCGAGCGGATGTAGTCGTCCACCGCGAGCGCCGAGCCCGCATCGAGCGGGCCGATCATCAGATGGATGCGGTTCTTCTCGACCAGTTCCTGGAGCTTGGTGCGGGCAGTTGCGGGTACCCCGCCGCTATCCCCGACGAAGAGTTCCACCTTGCGACCGGCAAGGGTGTAGTCGCGGGCCTTCAGGTACATGATGAGGCCGCGCTCCATGTCGATGCCACCCGAGGCGAGCGGCCCGGTCTTCACCGTCATGAGTCCAATGCGGATCGGGCCGGACTGCGCGCGCGACATCGCGGAAAAACCCAGTGCCGCAGACGTACCGGCGACACCCGTGGCCTGAATGAACTGCCTGCGTCCGATGCCCATGTCTCTTCTCCGTTTTTATTTTGGGGTCCTCGGTGCGCCTCGAGGGCGCTACCGGCCTGCGCTCACATGCCCTGCACCTCGATGATGACGTTGCCAACAGCCTTGCCCGACTCCTGCAATTCATGGGCAGCCACGATGTCTTCGAGCGGGAAACGCGCCGCCACGTTGTGGATGAGTCCGCGGCGACGCAGCATCACATCCAGATCGGCGAGCGCCCGGTTGCGCTCGGCTGGCTTCATCGTGTAGACGTAGACCCCATCGACCTCTATGCCGCGCACCATCATCGCCTGCCAGGGCAGGACGCATTCGCGCGCTGAGGAGGCATAGGCCGCGATCACGCCATTGGGGCGCACGATTTTCAGGTTCTGCCCGACGTTGGCCGTGAAATCGACTTCGACCACCCGGTCGACCCCGACACCATGCGTGAGTTCGAGCACCCGCTCGGCCACATCCTCCTGCCGATAGTCGATGGTCGCGTCGGCACCGCCTGCCCGCGCCAGGTCGGCCTTGGCGGCAGAACTCACCGTGGCAATCACGCGCGCACCACCCCACTGTGCCCACTGCACCGCATAGTGCCCGACCGCACCCGCGCCCCCGGTCACCAGCACGGTGAGGCCACGCACATCACCGTTTGAAAACACCGCCTGATGGGCGGTCATCGCCGGGATGCCCAGGCAGGCGCCGGCAGCAAAATCCTCATCGTAAAGAGGGGCCACCAGGGCTTCGGGCAGCACGCAGAAGGCAGCACATGTGCCATCTGGCCGCTGCCACTGGGCGTTGAAGGTGTAGACACGCTCACCCACCTCACGCAGCGCAACTCCGGGCCCTAGCGCATCGATCACCCCTGCTCCATCCGAATCGGGAATCACCCGCCGCTCGGTCGGGGGGCCGGTGAGTGCCGCACGCCGTTTCACATCGGACGGATTGATGCCCGATGTGGCGATACGCACCCTGACCTCGCCCGGACCAGGTACCGGGTCAGGCACTTCGCCCACCCGCAGGACATCGCGAGCGGCACCGCTGCGCTCGTACCAGGCGGCCCTCATGGGCGCCCTCCTGCAGCGGGCGCACTGGAGGCCGGAGGCGCCGTTGCAGGCGCACCCGGCTGGCGCAGTGGGTGGGCACTGGCAAAGGCATCGAGGGTCAGGCACTCGCCGACGATGCGCTGCAGTGTCGGGTAAGGCGTCATATCGCACCCAAACAAGCCCGCACCGGCCACATGCGCCACAGCGCAGATATCGGCAATACCGGGCACATCGCCATGGCAGAAACGCCCCGTCTCCGGGTCGCTGGCCAATCGCGCCTCGAGCGCCGTGCTGGCCGAGTCCATCCAGTGACGCAGCCATTGGGCCCGCACCGGTTCAGCCAACTGCAGATCCTTCTCGAGGTATTCACGCACCCTCGGCACGACCAACGGGTGCGCCTCGCAGGCGGCAATCAGCGCAAGACCGCGCACCCGCGCCCGATCGCGGGGCGCCTTGGGCAGGAGAGCCGGTGTCGGACAGGTCTCGTCCAGATACTCCAGTATCGCCAGAGACTGGAAGAGCGCAGCGCCATCACCCGTCTCGAGCGCGGGCAGCATCGCCTGCGAATTGATCTGCCGATAGGCCTCGCCGCGCTGCTCGCCTTGCATGAGGTTGACCGACACCTCATCGAAGGCGATGCCCTTCAGGTTGAGCGCAATGCGAACGCGAAAGCTCGCCAGCGAGCGCCAGAATCCATACAGCTTCATGAGTTGTCTCCGAACACCTGCAGGCGGGCCGCCCGAGCGGTGCATCATGGTACGCCGCGATCTGCCTGCCGGGCAATGCACCCGCGCTGCACATCCATCGTACCCCCTGTCACACGCGCACACTTGCCCCAGCCGGCCCAGTTGGCCCATCATGGCGCCCTGCCGCCCGAGCATGCGCTCGTCCGACCGAACACGGCGCCCCGCTGCGCCCCTTTTGAAGGATAGCGTCATGGCCTATCAGGAGAGCCTCCCGCGACGCGGCGTGTCGCGCGCGGAGATGGAACAACGCATTGCGCGTTTCGACGGGCTGATCGGCTCCGATGGCGGACTACCCGACAGCCGCATGCCAGGCAGCGAACGCATCCTGTACAACGTGATCGGATTCCAGCCGCCGACCGATGAGGGCGGTGCCATTACCTCGCCGGTGGGTGACGACGCCTCGCGACTTGCGGCGATCAAGATCCGCGAGGGCTTCAACCTGGGTTACTGTCGGGCGCTTCCCGGGCACGGACCGATGCTGCACAACCACGACACCAACGAAACCTTCATCCCGATGACCGGCACCTGGCGCTGCAGTTGGGAAAACGAGCGGGGCGAGGTTGAACATGCCGACCTGCGTCCCTTGGACGTCATCTCGTTTCCGGCAGGCGCATCGCGCCGTTTCATGAACGTCAACAACGACCGCGATGATCCGGCGGAGTATTCGACCCTGATGTTCGTGATCGGCGGTGACGCGCCCAAGGCCGAATTCACCACTGAAACCATGATGGCACTCGACCAGGCAGGCGTGTGGCCACCCCGGTAACGCAGCACTGCCACCGTTCGGCGGTCGCCGACACACCCACCGCCACAACGAGGCCCCCATGCGATTTCGCTTCCCGGTAGTCATCATCGACGAGGATTTCCGCTCCGAGAACGCGAGCGGCCTGGGCATCCGGGCTCTGGCCAAGGCACTCGAGGGCGAGGGATGGGAAGTGCTGGGGGTGACCAGCTACGGCGATCTGTCGCAGTTTGCCCAGCAGCAAAGCCGCGCCAGTGCCTTCATCCTTTCGATCGACGATGAGGAGTTCGGTGCCGGCTCGGCGGCTGAAACCGTAACGGCACTGAAGAGCCTGCAGGCCTTCGTGACCGAGATACGCTTCAAGAATGCCGACATCCCCATCTACCTCTATGGGGAAACACGCACCTCTCGACACATCCCCAATGAGGTTCTGCGCGAACTGCATGGCTTCATCCACATGTTCGAGGACACGCCCGAGTTCGTGGCCCGACACATCATTCGCGAGGCCAAGGCCTACCTCGACGGGCTCGCCCCACCCTTCTTCCGCGCCCTCACCCACTATGCGCAGGATGGTTCCTACTCCTGGCACTGCCCTGGGCACTCCGGCGGCGTGGCGTTCCTGAAAAGCCCGATCGGCCAGATGTTTCACCAATTCTTCGGCGAGAACATGCTGCGTGCCGACGTCTGCAACGCGGTGGAAGAACTCGGGCAACTGCTCGACCACAGCGGCCCGGTGGCTGCCTCAGAACGCAATGCCGCACGCATCTTCAGTGCCGACCACTGCTTCTTCGTCACCAACGGCACCTCGACCTCGAACAAGATGGTCTGGCACTACTGTGTCGCCCCGGGGGACATCGTGGTGGTCGATCGCAACTGCCACAAGTCGATCCTGCATGCCATCACGATGACCGGTGCCATTCCGGTCTTCCTGATGCCCACGCGCAACCACTACGGCATCATCGGCCCCATTCCGCTCGAGGAGTTCAGCCCCGAGAACATCCAGCGAAAGATCGAACAGAACCCGTTTGCCCGCGAAGCAAAGATCAAGAAGCCGCGCATCCTCACCATCACGCAATCGACCTATGACGGCGTGCTCTACAACGTGGAGCAGTTGAAGGACAAGCTCGGCAACACCATTGACACGCTGCACTTTGACGAAGCATGGCTGCCACACGCCACCTTCCACGAGTTCTATCGCGACATGCACGCCATCGGCCGCGACCGTCCGCGCCCCGATGACCCGCTCATCTTCTCCACGCAGTCGACCCACAAGCTGCTGGCCGGACTGTCGCAGGCTTCGCAAATCCTGGTCCAGGACTCGGAACGTCGCAAGCTCGATCGCGACGTCTTCAACGAGGCCTACCTGATGCACAGTTCGACCTCACCGCAGTACGCCATCATTGCCTCGTGCGATGTGGCCGCAGCGATGATGGAGCCCCCAGGCGGCACGGCGCTGGTCGAGGAGTCGATTGTCGAGGCGCTCGACTTCCGCCGTGCGATGCGCAAGGTCGATGACGAGTTCGGTCTTGACTGGTGGTTCAAGGTCTGGGGCCCTGAAACGCTCGCCCCCGAGGGCGTCGGTTCGCGCGAAGACTGGATGCTGCGCGCCAACGAAGCCTGGCACGGATTTGGCAACCTGGCCCCGGGCTTCAACATGCTCGATCCGATCAAGGCCACCGTCATCACGCCGGGGCTGGATGTCGAGGGCAAGTTTGCCACCACCGGCATCCCTGCCTCGATCGTCACGAAGTACCTGGCCGAGCATGGCGTCATCGTCGAGAAGGCCGGTCTGTACTCCTTCTTCATCATGTTCACCATCGGCATCACCAAGGGGCGCTGGAACACGCTGGTGACCGCCTTGCAGCAGTTCAAGGACGATCACGACCGCAATCAGCCGATCTGGCGTGCGCTGCCCAAGTTCGCTGCCGCCAATCCACGCTACGAGCGGGTAGGCCTGCGGGACCTGTGCGACCAGATCCACGAGATGTACAAGGCCAAGGACGTTGCACGTCTCACCACCGAGATGTACCTCTCGGACATGCAACCGGCCATGAAACCCTCGGATGCCTTCGCGCGCATGGCCCACCGCGAGATCGACCGTATTCCGATCGAACAACTCGAGGGGCGGATCACGGCGGTGCTGCTCACCCCTTACCCGCCGGGCATTCCGCTGCTGATCCCGGGCGAGCGATTCAATCGCAAGATCGTCGACTATCTGTGTTTTGCACGTGACTTCAACGCGCGTTTCCCGGGCTTCGAGACCGACATCCATGGCCTCGTGAGTACCGAGACCGAGAAGGTCACCGAATACTTCGTCGACTGCGTGAGATAGCCCGCGATGAGCACAGCCGCAGGTCTGCCCGCGCGCCCGAGTCTGGGGGCACGACTGTTCGTGATCGGCGTCGGTTTCATGTTCGGCTCAGGGGCCCTGCTGGCGAAATTCGCCTACCAGGGCGGCACCAATACCTTGTCGGTCATGGTCGTTCGCACCATCGCGGCGCTCGCCTGGCTCGTTCTCTTCCTGCGGCTCACCGGGGTGCCGGTGATGCTGCCACCCACCCAGCGCTGGCGAGCCTTGGCCATCGGCGTACTGCTCATCACCAATACCTTCGGCCTGTACTACGCATTCGAGCACATGCCGGCGCCGCTGGCGATTCTCAACTTCTACATCTTTCCGATTCTCGTCGCGCTGGTGCAGACGCTGACCGGTCGTGAGCGCATGACGGCGCGCAAGGCCGCAGCGCTCGTACTCGCCTTCGGCGGGCTTGCTCTGGCACTGGGCAGCGGCACCCTGCAGCCCACCCTTGCTGGCGTCATCTCGGCCACCTGCGGCGCGATCGGGTTCACCGCCATCTTCGCCCTGACCGAACGACTGTTTCCGGGCGGCGATTCGCGGCCGCGTACCGCCCACATGCTGGTAACCGCCAACGTGATCTTCCTCGTTGCCGCGGCCGTCACCCACCAGTTCACGTTGCCGCACACCCCGTCGGGGTGGGTGGGTTTCATTGGAGTCTGCATTACATTTCCACTGGCAGTCACCGGGTTTTTCATGAGCGTGGGCAGAGTGCCGGCCAGCGAAACCGCCATCCTGATGAACTTCGAACCGCTCACGGTGCTCGCCGGCAGCGCGCTGCTCTTTGATGAGCGGCTGGAAGGACTCCAGATCGTCGGCGCCATCCTCGTTCTGACTGCGATCGTGATCGTGCAATTGCCGACACGACGGCAGCGCCTGACCTAGCAACCTCAGGCACCACGACAGCCGCACAGCGACACCACGGCAACACCCCGGTCGGCGTCGTGGTCAGCGAAGACCCGGGCAGCCGTTTATAGTTCCGTCCGGTGGTGCCTCTGGCACTCACCGACTTTCCACTGGCAATACCCCTCGGAGACACCATGAAGCTCTACTACACGCCCGGCGCATGCTCGCTCTCACCCCATATCATCGTGCGCGAGTCTGGCGCCGCGTGCGACCTCATCAAGGTTGACCTCAAGGCACACAAGACCGAGGCGGGTGACGACTTCTACGCCGTCAACCCCAAGGGCTACATTCCGACGCTGCAATTGGACGACGGTTCGATGCTGACCGAAGGTGCTGCCATCGTGCAGTACCTGGCCGACAAGACCCCCGGTTCAAGTCTCATCCCGGCTGCCGGCACGCGCGAGCGCTATCAGGCGATCGAGTGGCTCAACTTCATCGCGACTGAGCTGCACAAGCAGTTCTCGCCGCTCTTCAACCCCACCTTCAGCGACGAAGTGAAAGCCGTGTTCCGCGGCAAGATCAGCGGCCGCTTCACCTGGCTGAACGAGATTCTCGCCAAGCAGCCCTACGTCATGGGTGAGCAGTTCAGCGTGGTCGACGCCTACCTCTTCAACATGACGCAGTGGGCCGGACGGGTGAACTTCGACCTGTCGCAGTGGCCGCACCTGGCCGCCTTCCGTGCCCGGATGCTCGCGCGCCCGAAGGTGCAGGAAGCGATGAAGGCCGAAGGCCTGATCTGATCTGGCGCCACCGTTTTACGGTGGCTCAGCGCCGCACCGGGCGCGCCGCAATGGCGCGCTCGGCATCATCGACCAGTTTCGGGCCAATTTCGGCCTTCCAGCGCGCGTAGATCCGGCGCGTGGCGATCACGAACTGCTCGCGCTCCTCGGGTTTCAGCCGGGTGATGGTGACCCCGTTGGCGGCTACCGCTTGCCACTCGGGCTGACCCGGTTCGACCAGCCCCTTGCGAGCCAGAACGGTCTCCTGCACACCCGCCTCGATCGCCGCGGCGCGGACGATCTCGCGATCAGCCGGGGTCCAGCTCGCCCACACCTCGCGATTGATCACGAAGATGAGCGGATCGGCCACATAGCCCCACAGCGTGACGAACTTCTGGCCGACCTGGTGGAGCTTGGCGGCTGCGAAGATCGAAAGCGGATTCTCCTGCCCATCCACCGCCCCCGAGGCCAGTGCCGGCTGCGCATCGGCCCAACTCATCTGCACCGGGTTGGCACCTAGCGCAGTCATGGTTTCGATAAAGAGCGGTGAGCCGACGACGCGCAGTTTCAGTCCCTTGAGGTCTGCAGGCAGATGGATCTCGCGGCGCGAATTGCTGATCTCGCGAAAACCGTTCTCGCCCCAGGCAAGCGGCACCACGCCCGATCGCTCGAGGGTGGCGAAGACTTCCGCCCCCACACCGCCGTGCGTAAGCGCATCGATGGCCGCGTAATCGGGCATCAGGAAAGGCAGGGAGAAGAGATTGAGCGCCTTCACCTGGGGCGACCAGTTGATGGTGGAACCCACCGCCATATCAATGACGCCCTGCCGGATGGCGGTGAACTCGCGGGTCTGATCACCGCCAACCAACGAGACGCCCGGGTAGACCTTGATGTTGATCCGGCCAGCGGTGCGCTCGCGCACCAGGTTCGCCCAGATCTCGCCCCCCCTCCCCCACGGAAAGGAGGTCGGCACCACTGTCGAGAGCTTGTACTCGGCCTTGTAAGTCTGCGCCGCAACCTGCCCCGACAGGATCACACCGCCGAGCAGCAGCGTGGCCGCGACGAGTCCGGCGAGAGCGAATCGCAGAGCAGGAAGACGCGCGTCCGAACCGCGAGCGACAGGGATGTAACCAGACAGCGGCGGGCAATGGGTCATGATGTCTCCAGAAAAGCCTCGTTGTGCGTCGATCATAACCCGAGCCGGCGCGGGAGCCAGAGGGCCAGATCGGGCATCGCGACCACCGCCACCAGAACGAGCATCATGGCAACGATCAGCCAGCCGACCCAGCGCACGGTCTCCTCCATGCGCACGCCAGCGATGCGACATGACACCATCAGGTTCACGGCCATCGGCGGCGTGAACTGCCCCACGGCGATCTTGAGGGTAAGCAGCACGCCGAACCACACGGGATCCCAACGATAGGTCTCGACAATCGGCATGAGCAAGGGGACGAAGATCAGAAAGATCGAGACACCGTCGAGGAACATGCCCACCACGATGAGGAGCACGATCAGCGCAGCCAGCACCCCGTATTCGCCCATGCCCGACCCCACGATCATCCGGGTGAACGGATCGGCGATCCCGAGCGTACTCACCGCGTAGGCAAAGATCGAGGCGAGGCCGATCACCATCAGGATGATGCCGGAGAGTTCAGCCGCCTCGCGGAAGATCGGATACAGGTCGGCCACCCTGATCGATCGATGAACCACCATGCCCACGAAGAGCCCGTAGACGGCCGCCACCACCGCCGATTCGGTGGGCGTGAACCAGCCGGCCCGCATGCCACCCAGAATGAGTACCGGCGCAACGAGCCCCCAGATCGCCTCGCGCAGACTGTGCCAGAACGGCGGGCGAGGCTCCTGCGACCCGGTCTCGCCCAACCGGTAGTGCCTCGATAGCCACACCGCCGGTACGATCAGCGCGATACCCGCAAGAACGCCCGGCACCATGCCAGCGGCAAACAAGGCGGGCACCGAGGCGCCGGGTACCAGAACGCTGTAGACGACGAAGGCAATCGAGGGTGGAATGAGAATGTCGGTAGCCGCTGCGGCACCCACCACGCTTGCGCTGAACGCCGGCGGATAGCCTGCCCGTGCCATCGCGGCGATCATGACGCCACCGACTGCGGCGGCATTGGCCGGACCCGAGCCCGAGATGCCACCGAGCAACATGGCCACGGCAATGGCCACCAAGGGCAACATGCCAGGGCCGCGCCCGGTGATGGCGACAGCAAAGGTCACCAGACGCGAGGCGACGCCTGAGCGGTCGAAGATCGAGCCCACCAGAACGAACATGGGCAGTGCCAGCAACGGGTACTTGGTGATCGAGGCGTACAGGTTCTGCGGCGCCGCGAGCAAACCCCAGAACTGGGTATCCAGATTCGACAGGCCGATGGCAGCCAGCCCACCGATCCCCAATGCCACCCCGATCGGAACCCCGGCCATCATCAGCACGATGAAGACCGAAAAAAGAACGAAGACGATCATCGCTCGAGTTCCTGGCTGTCAGGCTCCCGAGACCGGCTGTCGCCCTCACTGGCACGACGTGCACCAAGCCGCCACTGGGCCCGCCAGCGCCCGGCGGCACGCCGCGCGATGAGGGCACACAAGACCGGCAACCAGATGCTGTAGAGCCACTTGGGCACGCCGATCGCCGGCGAGGTTTCATCGAAGCGGTATTCATCCCAGGCCATGCGAAGGGCAAGCAAGGCCAGCACCACGAAGAGGAGCCAGGTGGCAGCAGCTGAAAGCAATGCGAGGCGCCGCTGCCGCCCGGGGCTGCCGGCTGCAAAGAAGTTCTCGATGCGGATGTGCTGATCGCGGGCGCAGGCAGCAGCGGCCGCAAGGAGCGTCATCAGCAGCATCAGCACGCTGGAGATTTCCTCGGTCCAGGCAAACGACTGGTCAGTGAAGTAGCGTACGAGCACGTTGCCGAAGGTAATCACCATCAGCAGGGCCATGGCAACGACGGCCAGATGGTCTTCCGGGAGCGGACGTTCTTCGCGCCGATCGGCGCGCGGCTCGGTTGCCGGCTCGCTCATCGAGCGCTGTCGAGATGGCGGATGGTGTCGGCAAGCCCGTTGGCCAGGGCATCGACCTCGGCTCGATCTTCGCCCTCGACCATGACCCGCAGCACCGGCTCGGTACCTGATGGGCGCAACAGAATGCGTCCGCGAGAACCCAGCTGAGCGCGCGCCTGGGCGCAGGCCGCTTCGACACTCCGATGTTCAAGCAGAGCGCCAGGCGTGTCGACCTTGAGATTGATCAGACGCTGGGGGTAGAGCGCTACCGCCGCTGCCGCCGCGGCAAGGCCCTGCTTGTCGCGCACCAGGGCTGCCAGCACCTGCAGCGCAGACACCATGCCATCGCCGGTGGTGTGTCGATCAAGGCAGATGATATGGCCGGAATTCTCGCCGCCATAGACCCAACCGCGCGACTGCATGAGTTCGAGCACGTAGCGATCGCCGACCTTGGCCCGCTCGAAGGCAATGCCCAGCCTGCCCAGCGCGCGCTCGAGCGCCAGATTGGTCATCAGCGTGCCCGCGACACCGGCCACCGCCTGGTGGCGATGGCGGTCACGCACGATCACATAGAGCAGCTGGTCGCCATCGTGAATGACGCCATGCTCATCGCACATGATCAATCGATCGGCATCGCCATCGAGCGAGATGCCCAGGTGCGCCTTCTCGGCCACCACGGTCCTGGCAAGCAGTTCGGGCGAGGTTGCGCCGCAACCTTCGTTGATGTTGAAGCCATTGGGACGATCGCCGATCGAGATGACATCGGCACCCAGTTCATGCAGCACGTTGGGCGCTATCTGGTAGGCCGCCCCGTGGGCCGAATCGACCACGATGCGCAGCCCCCTCAGGTCAAGCTCAGCCGGGAAGGTGCTCTTGCAGAACTCGATGTAACGTCCCTGCGCGTCATCGATCCGGCGGGCCTTGCCCAGTTCGCGCGACGCCAGACAGGCCATGGGTTGATCGAGTTCGGCTTCTATCAAAGCCTCGACCGCGTCGTCGAGCTTGCCACCATCGGCAGCAAAGAACTTGATGCCATTGTCCTCGAAGCCATTGTGCGAGGCGCTGATGACGATGCCGGCCTGCAGCCGCAAGGCCCGTGTCAGATAGGCAACGCCGGGCGTTGGCAGGGGCCCGCACAGCAGCACGTCGATGCCGGCCGCCGACAAGCCACATTCGAGCGCAGCCTCGAGCATGTACCCCGACACCCGCGTGTCCTTGCCGATGAGTACCCGCGAGTGCCCCTCTGAGTGCGCGCCACCGGCCAGCACCCGTCCGGCTGCAAAGCCCAGCCGCATGACGAAATCGGGGGTGACAGGGGCGGTACCGACGCGACCGCGAATGCCGTCGGTGCCGAAATATCGTCGTGACATCACTGAGCGTCCTGGTTTTTCGCCTGAGCCGCCTGATCAAGCGCAGCCCAGACCGCGAGCATGTCGCGCGTGGGCGCCACATCATGAACTCGCAGGATTCTAGCCCCCTGCTGAACCGCAATCAAAGCCGCAGCCAGACTCCCGGCCAGCCGATCGTCAGCCCCCCGCCCGGTGATATGTCCGATCAGCGACTTGCGTGACAGACCCGCCAGCAGCGGATAGCCCAGTCGGGCAAGCCCGGACTGATGCGCCAGCAGACTCAGGTTGTGCGCAGGCGTCTTGCCAAACCCGTAACCGGGGTCCAGCACGATCCGATCAGCCGATATGCCTGCGCTACGACAGGCGGCCGCCCGTGCCGCCAGAAAGTGCGCAACCTCGGTGAGCACATCGTCGTAATGCGGCGCCGCTTGCATCGTGCGCGGCAAACCCTGCATGTGCATCAGACACACGGCCGCGTCGCTCGCAGCCAGGGCATCCACAGCCCCCGGTTCGAGCAGCGCACGCACATCGTTCACCATCGAGGCTCCGGCAGCCAGCGCGGCACGCATCACCCCCGGCTTCATCGTGTCGACCGACACCGGACAGTCGAGACCGGCAAGGGCTTCCAGCACGGGGAGCAGCCGATCGAGTTCTTCGCTCTCTGTGACCGGCAGCGCACCGGGTCGAGTCGATTCTGCGCCCAGATCGAGGAGGTCAGCCCCCTCGTCAACCAGACGCCGCGCGTGCTCGATCGCGAGCGCCGGATGCAGAAAGCGCCCGCCATCGGAGAACGAGTCAGCCGTGAGGTTGACGACGCCCATCACGAGGGGCCGCGCGAGGCTCAGCACGAAGCGCCCTGCACGCAGCGACCGAACCGACACCACCAGACTGCTGCCAGGCACCCGCCCGGAGGCGCCCTCAGCCTGCGCCAACGCGGCGTCAGGCCTCAGGCTGGACGCGCGCACTCGGGCGCAGAGGTCGCTCAGGCTGCCGCCGGCTCGGGGGCCGCCGGCGGTTCGTCATTGCGGGTCGAACGCGTCAGGCGTGTCTGCGAGGGCTTGGCCGGACGGGGCGGCTTTCCGCCCATGATGTCATCGATCTGATCGGCATCGATGGTTTCCAGTTCGAGCAAGGCCTGCGCCATGGCCTCGACGCGATCACGGTTGTCCTCGATGAGCTTGCGGGCCAGCGCGTACTGTTCGTCGATGATCCGGCGAATCTCGGCGTCGACCATCTGCATGGTCGCCTCGGACACATTCTTGTGCGTGGTGATCGAACGGCCGAGGAACACCTCACCTTCGTTCTCGCCATAGACCATCGGTCCGAGCGCCTCCGACATGCCATAGCGAGTAACCATGTCGCGCGCCATCTGGGTGGCACGCTCGAAATCGTTGGAGGCCCCCGTGGTCATCTGGTTCATGAAGACCTCTTCGGCGATGCGGCCACCGAACAGCACGGCCAGACGCGACATGAGGTAAACACGGTCGTAGGCGTAACGATCCTGTTCGGGCAACTGCATGGTCACACCCAGCGCACGACCGCGCGGGATGATGGTGACCTTGTGTACCGGATCGCTCTTGGGCATCAGGCGAGCAACCACGGCATGGCCCGACTCGTGATAGGCGGTATTGCGCCGCTCTTCCTCGGTCATGACCATGGACCGGCGCTCGGCGCCCATCATGATCTTGTCCTTGGCGCGCTCGAAGTCCTCCATGTCAACCAGACGCTTGGTCTGGCGCGCCGCAAACAGGGCCGCTTCGTTCACCAGATTGGCCAGATCGGCGCCGGAAAACCCGGGCGTGCCACGCGCAATGATGTCGGCCTTGACGTCAGGGGCCAGCGGCACCTTGCGCATGTGCACGAGAAGAATCTGCTCGCGTCCACGAATATCCGGCAGAGGTACCACCACCTGACGATCGAAGCGACCCGGACGCAGCAGTGCAGGGTCAAGCACATCAGGGCGGTTGGTCGCTGCAATCACGATGACACCGACCGTACCCTCAAATCCATCCATCTCGACCAGCAGCTGATTGAGCGTCTGCTCGCGCTCGTCATTGCCCCCGCCCAGACCTGCGCCGCGCTGGCGTCCGACAGCGTCGATTTCGTCGATGAAGATGATGCAGGGCGCCTGTTTCTTGGCCTGCTCGAACATGTCGCGCACACGCGCCGCGCCAACCCCGACAAACATCTCGACGAAGTCGGATCCTGAAATGGAGAAGAAAGGTACCTTGGCCTCTCCGGCAATGGCACGCGCCAGCAGCGTCTTGCCAGTACCAGGGGAGCCCACCATCAGCACACCCTTGGGAATCCGGCCGCCGAGTTTCTGGAACTTGCTCGGGTCGCGCAGGAAGTCGACCAGTTCGGCGACATCTTCCTTGGCTTCATCACACCCGGCAACGTCGGCAAAGGTGATCGTGTTCGTGGCCTCGTCGAGTATCCGGGCACGCGATTTGCCGAACGAGAAGGCACCACCGCGTCCGCCGCCCTGCATCTGGCGCATGAAGAAGACCCAGACGCCGATCAGCAACAACATCGGAAACCAGGAAATGAAGATCTGCATGAGCGTGGACTGCTCTTCCTCGGGCTTGGCATTGACCAGCACACCGCCCTTCATGAGGTCACTGACCATCCAGAGGTCGGGGGGCGCATAAATGGTGACGATCTTGTCGTCAGCGGTGCGCGCCGTGATCTTGCGTCCCTCGATCGTGGCGCTCTTGATACGACCGCTGCGGGCGTCCTCGATGAAGGTCGAATAGGGAACCGACGAACCGGGCTGGCGGTTGGAGACCTGCTGAACCACCGTCATCAGGACAAGGCCGATCACCAGCCAGATCACAAGGTGCTTGACCATATTGTTCAAGGAAAACCTCCAGACGCGCCAAGCGCGGGTTGCCATCGGGCAAGGAGCCCATTCTAAGCGTAAATGAGCTTGGGTCGATGATGGCCGGTTTCAAGTCCGCCAGCCAAGTGCGGTAAAAATCAGGGTCTGACGGGGCGTACACCGCGCGCGACAGCAAAGGTCTCGGTCGACCGATCGCGGGATGCGGCCGGCTTTCGCAGCGCCACCGAGGAAAAGGCCGCCCTCAGGTTGGCCACGCAGGTCTCGAACCCGGCACCCTGAAAGAGCTTGATAGCCAGGGCCCCTTCGGGCTTGAGCCAGCGCAAGGCCTGCTCGATCGCCAGATCGACCAGCGCTTCCATGCGAAACGCATCGGCAGCAGCCACGCCACTGATGTTGGGCGCCATGTCGGAGAGGACAAGATCAACGGGACGACCACCCAGCACCGCATCGATGGCATCCAGCACCGGGTCGGTGGTCGCATCGCCCTGGAGGACGATCACCCCGGGAATCGAATCGATCGGCAACAGATCGACTGCCACCACCAGGCCGTTGGCACCCACGCGCGCTGCGGCAACCTGACTCCAGCTGCCCGGCGCCCCACCCAGGTCAATCACGCGCGCCCCGGGACGCAGCAACCGATCGCGCTCATCGAGTTCGATCAGCTTGAAAGCCGCCCGCGACCGATATCCGGCCTTGCGAGCCTGCTGGACATAGGGGTCTCCCACATGCTCGTCCATCCAGCGCTGGCCACGCACCCGCTGACTGCCGCCGCGCGCGCCCGGACGCGCCGAGGACTTTTCGCCGGTCGGCTTCGCACCGCCTGGCTTGCCACTGCCTGCAGATCGGGTCATGCCATCAGACCGCCACGCGCGCGCGACCGTGCCATCGGCCGGCAGCGCCTGAAGTACAATGCACCATGGAAAACACCCTCGAAGACATTCTCGAATTGCCCGACACACGCCCTGGCCTCACGCCGGTGGAGCGCAAGGCCCTGCGCGCGCGCGCCCATGAACTCGGCCCGGTCGTGATGGTTGGCTCGGCAGCACTGTCCCCGGCCGTCATCGCCGAGATCAACCTCGCGCTCGATCATCACGAACTGATCAAGGTGCGGGTACTGGCTGCCGATCGCGACGAACGGGAGGCCCTGTTTGCGCAAGCCTGCGACGTATGCCATGCACACCCGATACAGCACCTCGGACGCATGCTGATTCTGTATCGGGAGCGCCCGGCTGCCGCCGCCCCCCTCATCAAGCCCGCGCCCAGAGTTCGCCAGGCACGCCGCTCGGCGAAGTCCTCGACGGCGCGCAAGCCCACGCCCAAATCGGCGTCTACTCGTAGCGGACGTCGATGATCTCGTATTCGCGCTTGCCGCCCGGGGCCTGAACCTCGGCGACATCGCCGGCAGACTTGCCGATCAGACCCCGCGCAAGGGGCGAAATCACCGAAATCTTCGATGCCTTGAGATCGGCCTCGTCCTCGCCGACAATCTGATAGGTCAGGATCTCGTCACTGGCCAGATCCTGGATCTCGACGGTTGAACCAAACACGCAGCGGCCGTCGGAATCGAGCAGCAGCGGATCGATGACCTGCGCATTGCCCAGCTTGGCTTCGACCTCGATGATGCGGCCCTCGATGAAGCTCTGACGCTCCTTGGCGGCGTCATACTCGGCATTTTCGGACAGATCGCCCTGCGCACGCGCTTCGGCAATGGCCTGAATGACAGCGGGTCGTTCGACGGTCTTCAGCCGGTGGAGTTCGGTGCGCAACAACGCGGCGCCATGCTTGGTCAGGGGATACTTGCTCATGATGTCACCAGGGTCGATCCGCAGCCAAGCAGTATACGGGAATCATCCCCTGCCCGTAGGCTCCGCGGACCATGCCGCCAGAGAGGCATGAAGGCTCTGGAGATCATATGGGGTGGTATCGCCCGCATGGCGCAAGCCGGCCACCGCCGCACGCGCACCGGCAATGGTGGTGAAGTACGGAATCCGGCGCTGCACGGCCGTCGTTCGCAGCGACTGCGAGTCCTGAACCGCGGTACGTCGTGGCTCGGTGGTGTTGATCACCAGTTGCACGCGGCCGTCAACCATCCAGTCGACGATATGCGGTCGCCCCTCGGTGGCCTTGTTCACCACGGTGACCACCAGACCGTCGGCCTGGAGAAGGGTGGCAGTACCCCGGGTGGCGATGAGACCAAAGCCCAGTGCGACCAGGTCGCGCGCCACTGCGATCGCCGCTGGCTTGTCGGCATTGCGCACACTGATGAACGCATCACCCTGTGTGGGCAGACGATTGCCGGCGGCGAGTTGCGCCTTGCGAAAGGCCTCGCCGAAGGTATGTCCAAGGCCCATCACCTCACCGGTCGACTTCATCTCGGGTCCGAGAATCGAATCAACTCCGGGAAACTTGATGAACGGGAAAACCGACTCCTTCACTGCAAAGTGGCGCGGCACGACCTCGGCCTTGATGCCCTGGCTGGCCAGCGTCTGGCCCACCATGCAGCGCGCCGCAATGCGCGCAAGCGCCACACCCGTTGCCTTGGCCACAAACGGAACCGTGCGCGCTGCCCGCGGATTGACCTCGAGCACGTAGACGGTGTCACGCTGCACGGCAAACTGCACATTCATCAACCCGACCACCTGCAACGCATGAGCCAGTTCTACCGTCTGACGGCGGATTTCCCGCTCGATGAATGCCGAGAGCGAAAAGGGCGGCAAGGAACAGGCTGAATCACCCGAGTGCACGCCGGCCTGCTCGATATGCTCCATCACGCCGCCGATGATCACATCGGTGCCATCGCAAACCGCATCGACATCGACTTCGGTCGCATCGTCGAGGAAACGATCGAGCAGGACCGGAGAATCATTGGACACGCGTACCGCCTCGCGCATGTAACGTTCGAGTTCGGAGGCATGGTGCACGATTTCCATCGCCCGGCCACCCAGCACATAGGACGGACGGACGACGAGCGGGTAGCCGATCTCCTCGGCGCTGGCCAGGGCCTGCGACTCGGTGCGGGCGGTACGATTGGGGGGCTGCCGAAGCCCGATGCGCTCGAGCAACTGCTGGAACCGCTCACGATCCTCGGCAACATCGATCATCTCGGGCGAGGTGCCGATGATCGGCACGCCGGCGGCCGCCAGATCGCGCGCCAGACGCAAGGGCGTCTGGCCGCCGAATTGCACGATCACGCCCGCTGGCCGCTCACGATGCACCACCTCGAGGACATCTTCAAGGGAGAGTGGCTCGAAATAGAGCCGGTCGGCCGTGTCGTAATCGGTCGACACCGTTTCCGGGTTGCAATTGACCATGATGGTCTCGTAGCCATCCTCGCGCAAGGCGAGCACGGCATGGACACAGCAGTAGTCGAACTCGATGCCCTGCCCGATCCGGTTGGGACCGCCACCAAGCACCAGTATCTTGGGCCGATCGTCCGGCTCGGCCTCGCACTCCTCGTCATAGCTCGAGTAGAGGTAGGCGGTGCCGGTTGCGAACTCTCCCGCGCAAGTGTCGACGCGCTTGTACACCGGCCGCACGCCGAGTGACCATCGATATTCGCGCAGCGACTGGGTCGAGCACTTGAGGATACGGGCGAGCCGTGCGTCAGCAAAGCCCATGCCCTTCAGGCCGAACAGTTCGGCACGATCGATCGAAGCAAGCGGGCGACCTTCGATCGACTGCTCGGCGCGGATGATTTCGGCAATGCGATCGAGAAACCATGGATCGATCGAGGTCTGCTCGTGCACCTGGGCAACGCTCATCCCAAGCCGCAGCGCATCACCCAGATACCAGATCCGGTCGGGTCCGACCACGCGCAACTCGGTCTCGATGCGATCACGATCGGTCGAGATGCTGTCAAGGCCATCGTATCCGGCCTCCAGACCCCGCAGTGCCTTCTGGAATGACTCGTGAAAGCTGCGCCCCAGCGCCATCACTTCGCCCACCGACTTCATCTGCGTCGTCAGACGCCGGTCAGCCTGCGGAAACTTTTCGAACGCAAACCGCGGAATCTTGGTCACGACGTAATCGATGCTCGGCTCGAAGGAAGCCGGGGTACGGCCTTGCGTGATGTCGTTGCGCAGTTCATCCAGCGTGTAGCCCACGGCAAGCTTGGCTGCCACCTTGGCGATCGGAAAACCGGTCGCCTTGGAGGCGAGCGCCGAGGACCGACTTACCCGCGGGTTCATCTCGATCACGATCATCCGCCCGGTCGCCGGATCGATGGCGAACTGCACGTTCGAGCCGCCCGTATCCACGCCGATCTCGCGCAGCACGGCGATCGATGCATTGCGCATCACCTGATACTCGCGATCGGTCAGGGTCTGCGCAGGGGCCACCGTGATCGAGTCACCGGTGTGCACTCCCATCGGATCGAGATTTTCGATCGAGCAGATGATGATGCAGTTGTCCTTGCGATCACGCACCACCTCCATCTCGTATTCCTTCCAACCAAGCACCGACTCCTCGATGAGCAGTTCACGATTGGGCGATGCGTCCAGACCTCGACTGCAGATCGCGATGAATTCGTCGCGGTTGTAGGCGATGCCGCCACCGGATCCGCCCATCGTGAAAGAGGGCCTGATCACTGCAGGAAAGCCGATGCTCGCCTGCACCTCGAGCGCCTCTTCCAGGCTGTGGGCAATCATCGAATGCGGACAATCGAGCCCGATACGCGCCATGGCCTGTTTGAACTTCGCGCGGTCCTCGGCCTTGTCGATCGCCTCTCGCGAAGCCCCGATCAGTTCGACGCCGTGTCGTTCGAGCACCCCCTCGCGGGCAAGATCGAGCGCGCAGTTGAGCGCGGTCTGTCCACCCATGGTCGGCAGGATCGCATCGGGCTTTTCTCGCGCGATGATCGTCTCGAGCACCTGCCAGGTGATCGGCTCGACATAGGTCACATCAGCCAGTCCGGGGTCGGTCATGATCGTTGCCGGGTTGGAGTTCACCAGGATGACCCGATACCCCTCCTCGCGCAGCGCCTTGCAGGCCTGGGTGCCCGAGTAGTCGAACTCGCAGGCCTGTCCGATGACGATCGGACCGGCTCCAATGAGCAGAATCGACTGGATGTCGGTGCGGCGTGGCATGGTCTGGCGGCCCCTCTCAGTGAGCCGCGCGCATCAGCGCGACGAAACGATCGAACAAGCCAGACACATCCTGCGGGCCAGGGCTTGCCTCGGGGTGACCCTGAAAACAGAAGGCCGGGCGATCGGTGCGCTCCAGACCCTGGATCGTGCCATCGAACAGCGAACGGTGAGTGACCCTCAGGTTGGATGGCAGCGAGGCTTCATCGACCGCGAATCCATGATTCTGGCTGGTGATCAGCACCCGCCCGGTATCGAGTTCGGACACCGGGTGATTGGCACCGTGATGGCCGAACTTCATCTTCAGGGTGCGCGCCCCCGAAGCCAGTGCCAGCAACTGGTGCCCCAGGCATATGCCAAAGACCGGCAGCGTGCTGCACGCGATCAGGCTCGCGATGGCCTCGATGGCGTAATCGCAGGGCTCGGGATCCCCTGGCCCATTGGAGAGGAACACCCCATCGGGATGCATCGCGAGCACTTCGGCGGCCGGCGTGCGGGCCGGCACCACGGTCACGGCGCACCCCCGATCGGCCAGCATGCGCAGGCTGTTGCGCTTGACGCCGAAGTCGTAGGCCACCACCGAATACTGGCGCTCGAACACGCGCGGCACACTGCCCGGTGCCTGCCATGAGGTTTCCTGCCAGAGATAAGGGGCAGTCACCGAAACGCTCTGGGCAAGGTCCATGCCGGCCAGTCCGGCAAATCCGCGAGCGGCAGCGATGGCTGCAACGTCATCGACGTCACCGGCCTGAATGCAGGCGTTCTGGGAACCTCGCTCACGCAGCAGGCGTGTCAATCGTCGTGTATCGATGCCAGCCATGGCAACGACGCCCCGTCGATCCAGCCAGGTGGTCAGCGACTCACGGGAGCGCCAACTGGAAGGCGCGGGCGGCACTTCGCGCAGCACGAGGCCACTGCAGACCGCAAGGCTCGACTCGTCGTCATCGGGATTCATTCCGACATTGCCCACCTGCGGACAGGTGAGCGTGACGATCTGGCGGCAGTAGGATGGGTCGGTCAGGACTTCCTGGTAACCGGTCATCGCGGTATTGAACACGACTTCGCCGACGCTGCTGCCTCGCGCCCCGATTGAAACGCCCCTGAACACGGTGCCATCGGCCAATGCCAGCAAGGCGCGGGGCGTATGAGGCATGGCAATCTCCCGGATCAGGACCTTTCGGCCAAACCTGTCAAGGATACCAGATGGAGGCCACGAATCAGCCCTTGCCAACCAGGCCTGGTGCCGTCGCTCCTCTCGGTTACTGGAGCCCGAGTACCGCCTGCATGTCGTACAGGCCCGGTGCGCGTCCTGACGCAAACTTGACCGCTCGCATGGCACCGGTTGCATAGGTGAGCCGACTGGAGGAGCGCACCGACAGTTCGATACGTTCGCCCATGCCGGCAAACAGCACGGTGTGGTCGCCGACGATGTCACCGCCTCTAACCGCATGAAAACCGATGCTCGAAGGCTCGCGTTCGCCAGTGATGCCCTCACGGCCGTGCACCGCGACCGCGGCCAGATCACGCTTCAGGGCGCGCGCCACCGACTCGCCCAGACGCAATGCGGTCCCCGACGGCGCATCGACTTTGTGACGATGATGGGCCTCGATGATCTCGACATCGAAATCCTCGCCCAGGATGCCGGCAGCCATTTCGGCCAGCTTGAAGAGCGCGTTCACACCCACCGCCATATTGGGCGCAAACACCACCGGAATGGTACGCGCAGCAGCCTCGATCTCGTGCTTTTGCTCCGGGCTGAACCCGGTCGTTCCGATGATCATGGCTCGACCGGTGCGCACCGCGATGGCAAGCGCCGCAAGGGTTGCTGCCGGCCGGGTGAAGTCGATCAGACAATCGGCCCCGGCAAGGGCCACCTTCAGATCGTCGGTCAGGATGACCCCGGTGATGACGCCGAGCGACTCGCCCGCATCACGCCCCAGCGCGGGATGCCCCGGCATCTCGATCGCGGCCGCCAGGGTCAGGGCTTCGTCGGCCAGAACCGCTTCGACCAGACTGCGACCCATCCGACCCGCCGCACCGGCAATCGCCACCCGAATCGGCCTGAGGGTACTCATCGTCCAACTCCGGCCGCCGCAACCGGCGCAGGCGAACTGCCCTCAGGCGAAGCATTGATCCGGGTGATCAAGTCCTCTGGAAAACCCTCGCCCTCCACCAGGTCCAGGCGGTCGGCCTTGAAGAAGACGGCAATCCGCCGCGTCTCGGCAGTGGCGCCGGCGACGCGCTCACGCCGGTAGACATAGTCCCAGCGGTCGACGTGAAACACATCGGTCACGAGCGGGGTGCCGAGCACGAATCGAACCTGATCCCGGGTCATGCCGAGCTTGAGTCGGGACAGCGCAGTAGAGTCGAGGTTGTTGCCCTGCTGGACATCGATGCGGTAGGCACGCCACCAGGGAGAGCAGCCCCCGAGCGTAATCGCAGACAGCGCCAGACAGGCAGCCAGTGCAAGTCGGGCAGGCACACGGCCAGAAAAGACAGTCATCGTGGAAGATCCGGCTGAGGGCCCGCCGATCTGCACGCAAGGGGTCGCAGCGGCAGAACGGGCCCGGAATATGTTTATCATAGCGGAAAGAGCCGCGCTCGCCCTCTTGCCCCGCAGCCCCGCCGAGACCCCAGCCGCCCCACCCAGCCCGCAACCCAGCCCGCAACCCAGCCTAGTGCCCAATTCAGCAGACCTCAGGAACAGCGGGCTAAAAGCCACATTGCCGCGCATACGGATTCTCGAACTGTTCGAGAGGTCGGCGGTGCGGCATCTCTCGGCTGAGGACATCTACCG
Source organism: uncultured Pseudomonadota bacterium (assembly GCA_903829815.1). Taxonomy (GTDB): domain Bacteria; phylum Pseudomonadota; class Gammaproteobacteria; order Burkholderiales; family SG8-39; genus CAIXPL01. Next base: position 50,163 of record CAIKRR010000077.1, read on the forward strand.
GGCGCTCGCCCGCGACGGTGTTGATGTCGGTCTGGCTACGGTCTACCGGGTGCTCACCCAGTTCGAACAGGCGGGTCTGCTGCAGCGACACCGCTTCGAGTCGGACAAGGCCGTTTTCGAACTCAACGACTCGAGTCACCACGACCACCTGGTATGTCTGGAATGTGGTCGAGTCGAGGAGTTCGTCGATGAAGGCATCGAGACCCGCCAGGCGCAGATCGCCAGTGACCGTGGATTTCTGATCCAGGCCCACTCACTTTATCTCTATGCCCAGTGCAAGAAAGGTGACTGCGAATGGCGTGACAATGCCGAGCCCCTCAGCCTGTCATTGCCTCTGGAGGGGGATCTGGGGCCTCAGTCGGGTCCACCGGAGAAATAAACGGGGTCACGATAGATGTCGACCGATTTCACGTAGCCGGTCGGCTGGTCGATGTGCACATCGGCGATCGTCTCGAGCGTGCGATCACGAAACCGGTAGCTGTAGACCTCCTCGCGGCGACCCGGATAGGCCTGTAACTGACCCGGGGCACCCAATGCCGTGGTGACGTCGTCCCTGAGCGAGCGCCGCGGCAGAATGCTCGCTCGGATGTTTTCAACCGACAGCAGCGGCTCGACGGCCGTCGCCTCACCCTTCGGGTCAAACGTGATGCGCCAGGTCTGCCAGCCCGTATACCCGCCCACGTAGTACCAGGTGCGTCCCCCATCAGGTCGGACACGTTCCTCGCTGGGTGATCCGGCTCGATCCCGAACCTCGTTCACCGACATGCCGACGCGCAGGCGTTCGACCTGAATGCTCGAACACGCAGCCAGCCCCAACGCCATTGCCACAATCCAGACACGCATCGAACCCATTGTCTACCCTCATTGATCATTCAGGAAGCGCCAGTGCGCTGATGGTATCGGCTTTTACGATCGCGGACATTGCGGCATCGAGCAGGACGCGACCGTCACGGCCGGCCAACCCCGTGCCGTGCCGCCAGTTGCATGAGTTGCAGCTGCGTCTGCACGCCGAGCTTTTGCCGGATCAGCGATTGCTGATTGGCCACTGTCTTGTAGCTCAGTCGCAACTGAGCCGCGATCTCGCTGAGGCTTGCTCCGGCCAGAATGAGGCGCATCACCTCGAACTCCCGCGCCGACAAGGTATCGAACACCCCTTCATCGCCACCGATCGACTGCAGCGCAATCGTTTGCGCCATATCGGGGCCGATATAGCGCTCGCCTGCAGCCACCCGGTGAACCGCCTCGACCAGCGTATCGGGCGCACTTGCCTTCGTCACATATCCACGCGCCCCGGCCTGAAAGGCACGCTGGGCGAATATGCCTTCTTCATGCATGCTGAACATGAGTATCCGCGCCTGCGGTACACGGGCAACAATGCGCCGCAAGGCATCGATGCCGCTCGCACCGGGGAGCGAGATATCCATCACCACGAGATCGGGGCCGAGCGCCTGAAACGCGAGGTAGGCCGCCTGAGCATCACCGGCTTCGCCCACCACCTCGATCGTCGGGTCACGCTCGAGCAGCCGACGGTAGCCTTCGCGCACGATCGCATGATCGTCGACCAGCAGCACGCGAATGCTGTGCGAAGGCGTCCTCTGGCTCATGCCGCCGCCACTTGTCCGGGAAGCCAGACCCGGATTCGGCACCCCTTGCCGGGAGCGGTATCGACGTCGATCTGCCCTCCCAGCGCCTCGACCCGCTCGCGCATTCCCACCCAGCCCAGCCCAGCGGTCTGGATATCGGGCTCTGCGCCCACGCCGTCATCGGCCAGCGTGAGGCGCAATCCCGCATCCGAGGCATCCACACCGATGACCACATGCCGGGCGCGGGCGTGGCGCAGTACATTGGTGAGACCTTCCTGCACGATGCGATACACCGCCATGTGTACCGGCTCGCCCTGCGAATCGAGGTCACCCCGCACCGAGAGGTCCAGTTCCGGTGCCGGATGACGTGAACGCCACCCGGCCACCAGATGTTCGAGTGCTGCGTGAAGTCCGAGTTCGTCAAGCGCTACCGGTCGCAGTCGCCCCAGCATCTCGCGCAGCACGCGCTGCACATGGTCTACCGCCTGAATCACGGCGACAGCTCCCGTACGAGTGACCTCAGCGCCGACAGGGCTCGCGTTTCGAATCGCCACTGCCTCGAGCTTGATCAGGTGCAGATGCTGCCCCAATTCATCGTGCAATTCGCGCGCCAGATCGCGACGCTCGGCCTCCAGCAGGGCCAGGTGCGCTGCCCCAAGACGGCGATTCGCTGCGAGAGTCGCGCGCAACTGCTCATCGGCGAACGCAACAGCCCGCATCTGCGCCCGCACGTCGCCGACTCGTCGCCAGGCGTACCAGGCGAGCCCGAGCAGCAATGCGGCAAGTGCACTCGGCAATTCGTCGGCCTGGTATATCTCGCGACTGCCCGCCCAACGCGACAATCGTTCACCGAGGTCGAGCGCGGCACTCAGCAACCATGCAACAGCCACCAGAAAGACCACGACCAGCAGGTCGCGCCGAGAAGCACGCATGATGTTCAGAAAGAGCGTTGACAGGGCACCGAATCTACCATCCTGCAGACTCTCGGCCGTCCGGCCTCGAGATCGATGAAAGCAACTTGGTCAGAAAATGCCCCTCCAGCGCTTGAGATAACATCACACGCTCGGCCCGTTTTCGTGCGTCCTCAATCCGCCATGCAACGAGCCGATTGCTGTCCCCAAAGACCCGCGAGGGTCGTTCAAGAAACTGCGGAGCCCCCCTGCATGAACCTGCTAGAACTGCTCAACTGGCGCTATGCCACCAAGAAGATGGACCCCTCCAAGGCCGTACCCGAGGACAAGATCGAACGCATCATCGAGGCCGTACGACTTGCCGCGACCTCGAGCGGCCTGCAGCCGTTTGAGCTCATTCTGGTCACCAACCCCGAGGTTCGGGCACGCTTGCGGGTAGCCGCCAATGGCCAGGCGCAGATCACCGATTGTTCGCACCTCATCGTCTTTGCAGCCTGGGACAATCACACGGCCGAGCGCATCAACGAGATGTTCGACCGCACCAACGCCGAGCGCGGCTTCACCAATGAGGGCTGGGAAAACTATCGCAAGATGTTGCTTGGCCTGTACCCGCCGCGCCCTGCCGAGGTGAACTTCGAGCACACCGCGCGTCAGGCCTACATCGGTCTTGGGACCGCACTCATCGCCGCCGCGAACGAAGGCGTCGATGCAACCCCCATGGAAGGATTCAAGCCCGACCAATTCGATGAAATCCTCGGATTGCGGGCGCGCGGCCTGCGTAGCGCCGTCCTGCTGCCCCTGGGCTACCGCCACGAAGGTCAGGACTGGCTGGCGAGCTTGAAGAAGATCCGCCGCTCACGCGCACACTTCGTGACCGAAATACGCTGACACACGCTGGACGCTGCCCCAAGCCGATTCAGACTCGATGCTGGCTCGTTTGAAAGTCGAGTCATGACTGGGGCAGCGACTGCACAGGCGCAGGCCTGCTGCCAGGCAAGGCGAGACCGATGGCATTCACGATCGCGTAGACGAGGTAGGTTACGAGATAGAGCATCGACGCGCGTTCGAGGGTCATGCCGTCCCGCCCGAGCCAGAGCAGTGCCGCAAAAAGAGGCAGGGACAGGAACTCGCCGAGCATGATGGTCCGTGTCCGGTGAGCGGCAAAAAGACCGTACAGAAAGACCCAGGAAACGATGCGCACCCAACTTCCGCCCAGAAACCACGCAGCCGCCGCCTCGCTCACCACAAAGCGCGCATCGTAGAGCAACGCCAGTAGCCAGGCCTGCGCCAGAAAAAGCAGGGCCAGCAACCCTGCCGCTGGTGCAAGTACCACCACAGCCGCTCGACGCAACTCGAGCAGAAAACGGTCGCTACCCCAACGGGCACTCAATCGGGGCAGAAACACGAGCGAGAGCATGCCTGAGGCGAGCGCGGCCACCCAATCGCCCAGTCGCCACAGGGCCTGAAAATGCCCGACCTCGTGCCATGAAAGGCTCTCGGCCAGCCCGGCACGCATCAACAGCATCGAGGCCGGACTCATCACGCCGATGGTGAGACCCACCGGAATGAAGCGCAGAAGTGGACGCAGCAGCGCACGGCCCGATCGGGCTTCTGATGCGACGGACATGACGGATGCTTCGGCCGCTGGCGCCGCCACGGCAGGCCACGCGAAACGTGCGACAGCCGTCGGGATCCGACCGGTTACCCGGCGCAGGTAGCGCCACACCAGACCGCTGCCCAGCGCCAGCATGGCGACCTGAACGGTCATCAAGCCCTCGGTTGCAGCGCCAGCCAGGGCAGCCATTGCGATGACCGCCACGCTCAGGGCTCCCAGCAGCGCGAGCCAGAGCATCTGCGGCTGCCGACTCTTGCCAAGCCAGTAGGCGTTGAGTGTGGCTGGCATCACGCACAGCGCGCCGGCCACTGCGGCCAGCGCAATCAGCCCCGGGCCCATGTCCGACTGCCCGAGCCCCGTCGAGGCCGGGCGCGCGCAGGCAACGATGAGAATCGCCAATCCGCCCGAAATGAGGATGGACAGACCGAGAGCGGCACGCAGCAGCCGACGCTCCTCGAACCCGCTGGTGGCCTGAGCGACAAGCACCGTCAATCCGGCCAGCACACCGGCCGAGGACACCGCGCAGACCAGTTCGACCACAGACTGCAGTTGCGCCCATACCGCAACACGACTTGCATCACCGGTAAGTGCAAGCACCTTGTCGATGACCGATCGTCCGGCAAGGTCGATGAAAAGGATGACCAGAGCGGCCGCAACACGGCGTACGGACGTCAATGCAAGGGCCCGCCGGGCCCGACGGGCACCACGAACCGGCCCTGATACCTCATGTCATCGTCCGCAAATTGCTCTGCTCGAGTATGCCACGCGCAGTCAGCCGGGCCCGACGCCAGAATCCGGGGAATTCTGCCCCGGCAGCCCAAACCAGGCCCGGCGGGGGCTCAAGTTTCAGATCGGCCTGACGAACTGGATACTCATGGCTTTGTCTATTCTGTCACCTGCCAGCTACTCAACTGCTTACGGCGCGGCCGGGGCAGCACCGAGCCCGATGTCGGCGGCAGCGGCATTGCGCGCACTGTCGGCACACACCTTGCGCACGGTAGCGATCGCCGATTCGGTGGCCAACATCCAGAAGAATATCGATGCACTGGTGAAAAATTCCAGTGCAATCAGCAGCCTGAGCGCATCCGACGGCACCGCCATCACGATGACGGCAACCCAGCTGCAAGCGGGATCGGGCCTTGTGAGCCGCTGGTCCGGCACGGCGGGCAACAGCATCGAGGTATCGGCTGCAAGCGCGACCCAGGCTCTGGCGATAACCGGCGACCGACGCTTCAACGCGGTCAACCTCATTCACGTCACCGACACCAGCGTGAATGTGCAACGCAATATCGACGCGCTGAATGCCCTTGCCGGCACTGGCGGACGCCTTGCATCGATCACGCAGACCGGTGCGACCACCGCAATCAATCTCACTGCCGGTCAGTTCAGTGCCGATGGCAACGCCCTGGCAAAGATCCGGAATGGGGCTTACGCACTGGCGATCACCGGCGCGAGCGTAGACCAGGCGCTGAGCTACGCAAGCAACCAGCGGATACGTTCGGTAGCCGTCCGCGACTCGAGCAGCGCGATCGCAGGCAATCTGGATGCACTCCAGGGAATGGGGCTGCAGGTCAAGACGATCACCGCGACCGACAGCAACGCCATGCAGGTGCAGGCGAGGCAGGTCGCAGGCGACGCGCTGGTTCTTGGCAAGGTCCTGAGCGGCTACCATTTGCAGGTGCTGGGTGCAACGGCCTCTCAGATGTCCAGCCTGAGCCGGAATACGAAAGTGGTGTCGATCGATCTGGTGGACAGCGCAGCCAACCTGTCGGGCAACTGGAACCTCCTGCAACGATTGGGGAACCAGATCTCTTCGATCACGGTCACCGACCCAGGCGACGCCATCGATCTGAGCGCCGATCAGTATCTTGCCAGCACGACCCTGCTCAGCCGCCTTGACCAGACGCCGGGCAGCTGGTCTCTGGCAGTCTCGGGAACTGCTGCCAGTGAAGCCCTCGAACTGGCAGCAAGCTCCGACAGAATAACGAGCGTTGCGATCAATGACAGCGGCGCCCAGGTGTCGGCAAACCTCTCCGACCTGCAAAGCCTGTTTGACCAGGGACGACTGGCCAGCATCGCGCTCAAGGCTCGCGGGTCGCAATTGAGCCTCCAGCAGAGTGACCTCACCGCGCATGCCGACGTTCTCGGCAAGATTGCCGGCAACGCCTACGGGCTGTCAGTCTCGGGGCTGACGGCCAGCGCGGCTCAAACCCTGCTCGCCACCAATCCTCATGCCAACCAGGTCGGTGTAACCGATACCGCGGCCAATATAGTCTCGAACCTCGAGGCGCTTTCGACCATGGGCCGGCGCCTGAGCGCGATCGTGCAGGGCGATACGGGTTCACCCCTGGACATGACCATGCAGAGCTGGCTGGGCCACCGCGACGTGCTGGCCAAGGTTCAGGGCGGATACACCGCGACACTGACCTCGGTGACGGCCGACCGGGCCGTCGCACTGGCAGGCGACCCGCGCGTCGTGGGCATGGCCATCAGCGATACCGCGGCCAATCTGTCAAAGCGCTGGGATTCGATCCGCAGCATCGAGAATCTGGTCACCGGGATATCCGCAAGCGATTCGGGCACCGTACAGTTGAGTGCGTCACGTTATCTGGCAGGACAACGCGAAGGACTCCTCGCCCATCTGGACTCGTCGACATCCATCGCCGTGACTGGCGCAAGCGTGGCGCAGGCTACTGCAATAGCCGGCACCGGCGCGGTCACTCACATCGCCATCGAAGATACCGGAACCAACATCGCCAGTCATCTGGCCGACCTCGCGACGCTCCAGTCCGGTGGCCACTTGACCGGTATACGGCAAATGGCCGTGATTGCGCCTTTCACGATGTCCTATGCAAGTCTTGCATCGAACCAGCAGGTGCTCGACCTCATCAACGGCGGCAACTACACCCTGAACATCACCGACATCGGAGCGGCAGACGCAGGAACCCTTGCCGCGTCCAATCGTCGCGTCACCAGCATGACGGTGAGCGATGACAGCACCGGCATCGCGGCCAACCTCACCGCGCTGGCCGGACTGGGAAAGAAGCTCTCGGCGATCCGGCAGACCGACACCGGCACCGCGCTGCGTCTGTCGGAAAGCACTTTCATCAACAATGCAACCACGCTCGACCGGATTGCCGGCGGGTACCTTGCCGAGGTCAGCGCAGTGAGTGCGGGGCATGCGTCAACGATCGCGGCGAATGCTCATGTGGCCTCGCTCGAAATCAGCGACAGCGGTGCCCACCTGTCGGCCAATTGGGACACCCTCGCAGGCCTTGGAACCAAACTCTCGGGTGCAGCAGTCAGCCAGACCGACAGCAGTGCGCTCGCGCTCAGCGCAAATCAGGTTCTGGATGAGGCAGCTTTGTTCGTCAACCTTGCCACCCCCTACACCATCAACGTGATCAACGCGACGGCCGCCCAGGCAAGCACGATCAGCACCGGTGATCAGGCAAGCGCGGTGGATTCCATAGCGGTCAGCGACACAGCGGCCGGGATCGACGGGCAACTGGCCGCACTCAACCAGAACGGTCTGGTCAGCGCGATACGGATTACCGATGCTGCCACGGGGACGCCGCTGCAGATCGATGCAGCGCAACTGGATGACTACGCGCCGCTCCTGCACAAGATCAACGGGGGCCACTACCCGCTCGCCATCAATGCGGCACTCGCCGCGAATGCAGCGACGCTTGCGGCGAACGCCGACGTGGCACGACTCTCGGTCACCGACTCGAGCACGCAGATTGCGGCAAACTTCGACACGCTTGCCGGCATTGGCACGCTGCGCGGGGTCACCCTCACCGATCCAGGAGGCACGATCGCACTCAGCCAGCAGCAGATGCTTGATCATGCAGCGCTGCTCGGCAAGATATCGACCGACCATTCGGTGAGCGTGTCGGACGTCACGATGGGATACCTGCAGAGCTTTGCCGCCAACGATCACGTGACTTCGATGGCGATCGCCGACTCCAGTGCCAACGTATCGGCCGGATTCGATGAGCTTGCCGAACTGGGTAGCTCGGTCAGTTCGATCACGCTCGATGACAGCAGCGTGCCGCTTGCCCTCACCGATTCGCAGTGGCAATCCGGATCTGCGGTTCTCGCCATGCTGGCCGCGGGAAGTTCGGTGGTACTGAGCGATGTGCTCGCGGCCGATACGCAGGTGGCCGCTGCCGACCCGCTCATCGCGACAATGGCCGTGGCAGACACGGCCGATGGGATCGCGAGCAACTGGGACAGCCTGGTTGCGCTGTTTGGCACGACCCCGGGCAAGCTCGCATCGATCGATGTCAGCGACAACAACCCGGTGACGCTGAGCGCCGATCAGATCACGGCAGGGGCTTCGATGATCGCGACTCTGCTGCCGGATGCGGTGATCCAGTCGACCTGATCCGTCGAGCACCGCCCGACGGACAGCCTCTGAGGCATACTTGCGTGCAAAGGTCGCTCACAGACCTGTGGAGACAAGCACATGACGAATCGACGCACGCACGTTGACCGGGCTATCGCCCGACCCTCGAAAATCCCGGGACACCTGATCTCGGGTGTGCTGGCCGCAACCTTCGCCCTGACACAGGGAGCGCTTGCGCAAACCGCGACACCGGGATCAACGCCAGTCCCCAGCCAAGGTCCGATCAAGGTCGGGTTCGTGTCAACACTCTCGGGGGCCAACGGCGCGCTCGGCGTCGAGATCCGGGACGGCTACCTGATCGGCATGAAGCATCTGGGAAACAAGGTCGGCGGCATCGAGGTGACAACCCTGATGCGTGATGACCAGTTCAGCACGGACACAGGCAAGCAGATCGTCGAGCGTCTCATCCGCCAGGACAAGGTGGACTTCCTCACTGGCCTGGTCTTCTCCAACATCATGCTGGCCGTGGCCCCGGCAATCTTCGAGAGCCAGACCCCTTACGTGAGTTCGAATGCCGGCCCGACGCTGCTTGCAGGCAAGGACTGCAGCCCGTGGTTTTCAAGCGTTGCGTGGCCCAACGACGCCTATCACGAGGCAGCTGGCAAGAACGCGTCGGACAAGGGTTTTCGCCAGGTAGCGATGATCGCGCCCAACTACCCGGCAGGCCGTGACGCCATCGGCGGGTTCAAGCGTTTCTACACCGGGCGTCTGGGGGAGGAGATATACCCGCGCCTGGGACAACTGGACTATGCCGCCGAGATTGCCCAGTTGCGTGCATCACGGCCTGACGCGGTATACGCCTTCATGCCTGGCTCGATGGGCATCAACTTCATCAAGCAGTTCGTCGCAGCCGGACTCTCCCGCGATATCCAGCTGCTGGTGCCAGGGACATCCTCAGACGAAGACGTCATCCGCGCCGTCGGTGAGCCGATGATCGGTCTGTACGCAACGGCGCACTGGACACACGATCAGGACAACGCCGTGTCACGACGCTTTGTCGCCGACTTCGAGCAGGCCTACGCTCGTCTGCCGACCATGTACGCAGCGCAGGGCTACGACAGCGCATTGATGCTCGATGCCGTGGTGCGCAAGGTGCAGGGTCGCGTCACCGACAAGGAGGCCATGAAAGATGCGCTGCGAAGCGTGCGTTTTGCCTCGGTACGTGGCGAATTCCGCTTCAACAACAATGGCTTCCCGATCCAGGACTACTTTTTGCGCCAGATCGGCCGAGACGCACGTGGCCGGATCACCAGCCGGACCATCGGAACGGTGTTCACCAATCACGGTGACAGTTATGCCCGCGAATGCCCATTGCCGCAACCGCGATGAGCGGGCCAGCCCTGATCTGGAGGACAATGCCATCCGGATCAGGCAGCGGCCCCTGCCAGTGAAACGGCAAGGGCGTGCCCGAGATGAACCCGTCTCGGGTCGGGGCCCTGCCCGGCTCGATGACCTGCGGAGAGATGCAACATGAAAGGCCCTGCCAGGCACGCTGCCCTGATGCTGGCGAGCATCACATCGCTGCTGTGCCCGAGCGGCAGTTGGGCCCAGTCGGGCACCTACCCGAGCAGGCCCATCAGGCTGGTGGTGCCATACCCGCCCGGCGGTGCCATCGACCCGATCGCCCGCATGCTCATACAGCGCATGGACGAGTCCTGGAACCAGCCGGTGGTGATCGACAACAAGCCCGGCGCCGGGACACTCATCGGTACCGACTTCGTGGCAAAGTCGGCCCCCGACGGCCACACTCTGGGGCTGGTAGCCACCAGTTTCACAGTGCTCCCTTCCGTTCACGTGAAGATGCCTTTCGACCCGGTGAAGGACTTTGCCCCGATTGGGCTGGTGGCCTACATACCGCTGATGCTCGTTGTCAATCCGCAGGTGCCTGCACAGTCCGTCACCGAGCTGATCGAACTGGCGAAAGCGAAGCCGGGTCAACTGTACTTTTCATCGGTGGGCAATGGCACCAGCCAGCATCTGGCGGGCGAACTGTTCAAATCGATGGCAGGCGTGAATATCGTTCACATTCCGTACAAGGGCAGCGGCCCCTCGACGATGAGCGTCGTGGGTGGTGAGACCTCGATGACCATCGACACCGTTTTTCTCATGGCCCCGCTCATCAAGGCAGGAAAACTCCGTGCGCTCGCCAGTGCCGGAGCACGCCGGGCGCCACTCGCCCCCGATGTACCAACGCTCGCCGAATCGGGGTTGCCTGGCTACGACGTGGCAACCTGGGTTGGACTGCTTGCACCGGCTGGCACACCGAGTGAGGCGATACAGAAGTGGAACCACCACATCAACCGCCTGCTGCAGATCCCCGAGATGCGCGCGCAACAGATGAGCCAGGGCATGCAGCCCGCCGGTGGCACACCCGAACAGTTTGGTGATCTGATCCGTTCGGAGGTGACACGCTGGGGCAAGGTGGCGCGTCAGGCGGGCCTCGCACCCGATTGAGAAGACGCCGAACGCACGGCCCTGACATGACCGGAGGAAATCAATGGCACTGGTAGTGAAGAAATGGCACAGCGATGTGCGTCCGCGCGACGATGGCGCTTATGTCGATATCGTCGCACGTCAGGCGGGTCTCATCTCGTGGCTTCTGGCTTTGCTCAAGGTCGATCCCCAGTACACCCTCAGGATCACGTTCGACAAGGTGATCTATGAGGCACGGAGTGTCTTTGGCTATCAGCGCGTGGTGTTGCCGATCGCCTCGGTGAGTTCGCTGCACTTCGGCTACGCCAAGCCGTGGAAATGGGTGCTGTTCTGGCTCGTGATCTTCAGCGCTTCGGCCAGACTCGCATGGACACTTGATTACCCGGTGAGTGCCGGGCTTCTGGTACTGGCCGGACTGGTCGTGGCCATGCTTGTCCTCATTTTCAAGCGCTCGCTCGCGATCGGCATTCGCGAACAGGATGGGCATGATTACTCGCTGCAACTGAAGCGCTCGGTGATCGAAGGGCAGGAAATCAACGAGAAAGCGCTCGAGCGCATCACCGAAATCGTGGTCGCGATCGTGGATCGACATCATGAGAAACCCGTCACGCCATGAACGTGCCCGACGTGTCAAAGGCCGAGCTTGAACAGGGAGCGCCGCCCGTTCTTGATCTGCAACCCCGCCTTGGGCCATCGCTCGACCCAGCCACAGGTTCCGCAATCGGCGCCGAATCGGACACGCCGGGCACAGCGTCGCTGGCCCGAGACCTGCTGGCTGTCGTCATTGCCATGGCAATGCTGATCGGGACATGGTCGCTGGTATTCGCGGAACCGCCAGAAGGCCTGCTCGACAACCCGATGCTTCAGCGCCTGTCCACCCTGCTGCAGGGGGCAGTCACAGAATCCGGACACGCCACTGATGCGACGCCAACCGAGGCCGCTGATGCGAGCGATGCGCCGGCCCAAGCCGCTGCCGAGCACGAGGCAGAGTCCGGTGCACCGGCTGGTGATGTCAGCGTCAACCTCGTGAATGCAGGCAATCGCCCGATCATCGAGGTCAGGATCGCCTCATCGTCCGATCGAGCATGGGGGCCCGACCTCCTGGGCGAAAACGTCGTCGCCGAGGGTGCGAGCATTCGTCTGAAGCCCGACGCCGCCAAGGGCTGCAGGTTCGACGTGCTGGTGCGGTTTGATGGTGGAGAGACCGACGAACGCCACGACCTGGACTTCTGTGTCATCGCGGAGTTGACCGTACCGCGCTGAGTACCTCGCCCATTCATCCTGCCGATTTGCAACGCCCAGTCCGATCCAGTCGACTGCGGAGTGCGGTCATGACTGCCCGCACCCCGCTTACCATTCCACGCGGCAGCGCTGCTGCCAACTCCCCGCAGGTAAGCTCATGAGCCACACGTTCGACGACATCCCCTATCGCACCATCGATGGCGAGACCTTGCTGGGGCGCCTCTATCGGCCGACAGCACAGGCCGCCGCGCTGGTCGTGGAAGTACATGGGGGGGCATGGACGCAAAACGATCGCCTCACCAACGTGCTGATGCACGAGCACCTGGCCGAGCAGGGCATCGCCGTATTCGCGATCGACTTTCGCATGGCACCAAAGCACCGTTATCCGGTAGCCGTGCGAGACATCAACTACGCCATCCGCTGGGTGCGATCCAACCTCGCCGCGCTCGGCCTGGCACCGCGTCTGGTTGGCGCTCTGGGCACCTCCAGTGGCGGACACCTCGCCACGCTGGCGGCCATCCGCCCTGATGATGCGATGTTCGTCGACCACGACCCGGCACTGGGCGAGGCGAATGCCCGCCTGGACTTCCTGATTGCCTGCTGGCCGATTCTGGACCCGCTGGCGCGGTACCACATGGCTCGCGCGCGCGGCCTGCAGAATTTGGTCAACAACCACCACGCCTTCTGGGCCGATGAGACCGCTATGGCGGAGGGCAATCCCTTCCTCAATGTGGATGCAGGTCGTGCCACCTGCATGCCCCCGATGCTGATCCTGCAAGGCACCGACGACGAAAACGTCGAGCACGAGCGCACCCATGCCTTTGCCAACGTCTATCGCAGTCGCGGTGGCCGGGTCGAGTACCACGCGTTCCTGGGCGAACCACATGCTTTCGTGGCCCGCAACGCCGGCAGCGAAGCGGCCAACCAGGCGCTTGCACGGATGAGCGAATTCGTCCATCACCAACTGGCCTGAGGCCGCGCCGTGTCAGTGCCCGGAGAGGGCAGTGTCCGGGGCGAGGCCATTGGGGGCTATGCAGCAGCGTTGGGAGCAGTGCTGCTCTGGGCGGGCTTCGTTCTCGTGTCGCGCATGGGTGGCAGATCGGCCCTGACCGGTTGGGATATCGTGGCACTGCGCATGGGAGTGGCCACGCTCGTCCTGCTGCCTTTTTCAATGCGACTGCCTGCGGGCACCTGGCGCGACCCGCGGCTGTGGACTCTGGCCATGGTGGGCGGGCTTGCTTCGCAGATCTTCGTCTACTGCGGATTCAAGTACGCACCGGCGGCCCATGGCGGCATCCTCTTCTCGGGCATGCAACCCTTTCTCATCCCCTTGCTGGGCTGGCTTCTGGTGGGCTCGCGACCCGACCGGGCGCGACTGCTCGCGCTCATCCCGATTGCGGCCGGCGTACTGTGTCTGGCCCTGCCCCTGCTGCAAGCCAGTGAAGAGCACGCGAGCGTACTCTTGGGCGATGCCTTGCTGCTGGGTTCGGGCATCGCCTGGGCCTGCTACAGCGTGCTTGCGCGTGCCTGGGGGTACGACGTGTGGCTGCTCACCCGATTCATGGCCATCGCCGGTTGCGCTGCGTACTTGCCGGTCTATCTCCTGCTGCTGCCCAAGGCATTGGACAGTGCCCCGCTATCGGCCATCCTGCTGCAGGGGCTCTATCAGGGACTCGGTGCCTCGATCGTCGCGATGGCACTCTTTCTGCGTGCAGTGGCGCTGATCGGGCCGGAACGAACCGGGGTACTGACCACCTTCGTACCCGTTCTCTCGGGGCTGGCCGCGGTGCCGCTCCTCGACGAGCCCTTGACGCCCTCGCTCATCGCCGGACTGGTGCTTGTCTCGGCAGGCGCCTTGCTCGCCACCCGCCCGATGCGCCCGCCCGGACGCGCATCCCCGCGAGCCTGAACCGCACCGCCCGGATCCGCAGCGCTTTCCGTCTGCCGGTCGATCAGCCTAAACTGTGGCCCGGGTACCGACAGCGGAGGAGACACCCCATGCGCCTGACAGCGGAGCAACGCACGACGTTCGATCGCGATGGCTATCTGTTCTTTCCGGGTCTGTTCACCCCGGCCGAGGTCGCCACGCTCAACGACGAAGTACCGGCGCTCTATGCACGCCGGGACGCCTTCAACGTCCGCGAAAAAGGCAGCGATGCGGTGCGCACCAACTTTGCGGCTCACATGGTCAACGCGCCGTTCGCACGCCTCGGGCGTCATCCGCGCATGATCCGCCCGGTGGAGGATCTCTTCGGCGAGCAGGTCTACATGCACCAGTACAAGATCAACGGCAAGATGGCCTTTGAAGGGGATGTCTGGCAGTGGCATCAGGACTACGGCACATGGCTCAACGATGATCACATGCCGACCGAAAAGGCCATGAACATTGCCATCTTCCTCGACGAAGTCAATGCATTCAACGGCCCGCTGATGTTCATACCGGGCAGCCACAAGCGCGGCGTCATCGACGCGCAGCACGACCTGGCAACCACCAGCTATCCGCTCTGGGTCATCGATGATGGGCTCATCAGCCAGCTGGTGGACCGGGCCGGTGGGCGACACGGCGGCATCGTGAGCCCGACCGGCCCTGCCGGCTCGATGATTCTCTTCCACAGCTGCCTCGTCCATGCCTCGAGCAGCAACCTCACGCCCTGGAATCGCGTGAGCGTCTATCTGAGCCTGTGCGCCGTCTCGAATCACATCCGTCGCCACAAGCGACCCGAGTACATCGCGCACCGCGACTTCACCCCGATCGAATGCCTGCCCGATGACTGCCTGCTCAACCCGCAACCGATCGACCTGCCCTGGGCGGCGGGCATGCCCGCCAGTGCCCTGGAGACTTCCCCGACTGACTTCGATACGATGAGCGCATGAGCCTGCACGCGCAACTGCTGCAACGCGCAGCGCAGGGGCGGCCGATTCGGGTCGGCCTGATCGGAGCAGGCAAGTTCGGCTCGATGTATCTGGCTCAGGTGCCCCGCACCCCGGGCATCCACCTGGCCGCCATTGCCGATCTGTCGGTGACCGGGGCACGCGCCAACCTCATCCGGGTTGGCTGGGAGCCCGAGCGCATGGGTGCCGAGTCGATCGAGTCGGCCCTCGCGCGCGGAACGACCCATGTCGGCGAAGACTGGCAGGCGCTGGTACGGCACCCGGCCATCGATGTCGTCGTGGAATGCACCGGCTCGCCGATGCATGCCGTCGACCATATCCTCGCCGCATTCGACCAGGGCAAGCACGTGGTCAACGTGACCGTCGAGGCTGACGCGTTCTGCGGACCCGCGCTGGCAGCGCGTGCCCAGGCCGCCGGGGTCATCTACTCGCTCGCCTTCGGCGACCAGCCGGCGCTCATCTGCGATCTGGTCGACTGGGCCCGCACCTGTGGCTTTCCGGTCGTGGCGGCCGGGCGCGGTCACAAGTGGTTGCCCCACTATGCCGAATCGACGCCGGAGACCGTCTGGGAGTATTACGGCCTCACGCCCGCACAGGCAGAACGCGGGGGGCTGAACCCCAAGATGTTCAACAGCTTTCTCGACGGCTCGAAACCCTCGATCGAAAGCGCTGCAGTCGCCAATGCCACGGGTCTTGCCGTACCCTCGGATGGCCTGCGCTACCCCAGCGCGAGCGTCGAGGACATCCCGTTCGTCACTCGCCCGATCAGCGAGGGCGGGGTACTCGAGAAGAAGGGCATGGTCGAGGTCATCTCGAGCCTCGAGCCCGACGGGCGGGTGATTCCCTACGACATCCGGATGGGTGTCTGGGTCACGGTCGAAGGCGAAACCGAGTACATCCGCAACTGCTTCGAGGAGTACAACGCGCACACCGACCCGAGCGGACGCTACTTCACGCTCTACAAGCGGTGGCACCTCATCGGTCTCGAAGTCGGCATGAGCGTCGCGTCGGTGGCACTGCGTGGCGAGGCAACCGGAGTGGCATCGGGCTGGCATGCCGATGTGGTGGCTACGGCGAAACGCGACCTGAAGGCCGGCGAAATGCTCGACGGTGAAGGTGGCTACACCGTGTGGGGCAAGCTGCTGCCCTCGGCGCGCTCCCTCGCGCTCGGCGGACTGCCACTGGGTTTGGCCCACAACCTGCGGCTGCGCCGTCCGGTTGCCAAGGGCACCTGCCTGTCCTGGGATGATGTCGATATCGACACCAGCACCAACGCCTGGAAGATCCGCCACGAGATGGCAGGTGAAATCCCCCGCGCCTCCTCCCCCTGAGCCCGATTCAACGGAGACTGCCCCGTGACCATTCTGGTGACCCTTGAACTGCACCTGCAACCCGGCAAGCTGGAGGCCTTCTGCCAGCAGGTCCTTGCACCGGCGCTGCCCGTGACGCGCGCCTTCGATGGCTGCCTCGGCATCGAGATGTTTGCGGAGCTTGGCGAGGATCGCCTGTTTCTGGTCCAGAAGTGGGCGTCCAAGGCCCACAACGACGCCTACCTGGCGTGGCGCAGGGCGAACGGACTCTCCGACATGCTGGCCCCCTGGACCATCGGCCCACCGGTATTTCGCTGGTTCGACCCGCGACCCGAATAAGCAGCGGCAGTGGCTGGCCCTGCGTTGCGCGCGCACCTGCCGGCCAGTCGCCGGTCGACGGACACCGCGCGCGTCTGCCCAGCCTCTGCCCAGCCTCAGCCGGCTGCATCCCGGATGCGCACGCTCAGGCGCCGCGTCCCCGGACCGCCGGGTTTGAGATGATCGCAGTCGAGAAAGTCCGAATCATCGAATTCGCCACTATCGAAGCAGTTGACCCACTGCACCGGGCACCCGTGCGGATCACGGAAGAGCAATCGCGACAAATCACGGAATATGCGCCGGCTGGCGGTACCCACCGCCTCGACGTAGCCGCTGCGCGCAGGCGGTGTCACAACCACGACCCGGTGCCCGCGACTGCGCGCGAGCAGCAGCAGTCGCAGCAATGAAAGATCGCCATCGTGGCGCTTGCTCAAGACCACATGCTGCCCAGCACGAATCGCATCGGGCACATCGCCCAGATCGCGTCCGTCCAGAAGGTGGGGCATGAAGCCACGACGCCCGCCGAGATCGGCCGACAGATCGGTGAGGCGGCCCTCGAGACGGCCGAGCAATGCCCTGACCGCGGCGACGCGATAGCGGATGCCCAGGCCAAAGGCCTCATTGACCACGGCGCAGATCAGGTTCTCCTCTGGAATGTGCTCGGCAAAATTGGAGCCCGATCCGATGGCATGGAAAACAACCACGGTCTGGAGTGCCGGACAGGACGGTGCAATCGTCTCGTACAAGGCGCACGAATGCTTCAGGTCCTGCAAGCGGAAACACAGATTGAAGGCACCAGGATAATGGGCAGGGTCGAAGCCGTGTTCGCCGTAAGACGACCCCACCACCAGCGTGCGCAACTCGCCGCCGTACGCCCTGAGCATCGTGCGTTTGGCAACGACCTGCTCGATGATCCGACCGACTCGCGGTGACACCCCTTCGATCATCGACATCTCCGCAACACATGGGCGCAGCCCGACCGGGCAAGGCACGACTGCGAGAGCAACCGGGGCGAAAAACGAACCCGAATCCGCCGCCTGGGGGCACAGCGACACAGAGTGACCCTCATTGAAGCCGGTCGCGGATCAGGTCGGAGAGGATTTGCGTGCCCTCTCCGAGCGGATCCAGATAGTGATGGTCGCCAAACTGATCGGCGGTGAAGCGCGAGTCACCACGACAATCGAGCAGTTCGATCCGACCCTCGAGGCGGTAATCATCGAGGATGCCATGCAGGCGAGCGAAGACCCCTGCTGAGCCGGTCGAGAGGGCCTGGGCGAAGTCAGGCCTCACTGGCGGAATCACGACGATCACGCGATGTCCCAGATGCCGGGCCAGAACCAGCAGGCGTGCCAGATAGAAGTCGGCATCAGTGCCCCGCCTGATGTCGGCAAGGGAGTCGGCAACGCGCTTCCAGTCGAATCTCGCCGGGCTGAAGATCTTGCCATGCCGCGGCAGAAACCCTCGGCAACCTTCGATCCGTGCTTCACTGCGGACGAATCGACCGTGGATGCCCCGGGCCATCTCGACCAGGTGCGTGTCGTCGTATTGGAGCCCCAACTGGAAAACCTCGTTGAGCACCGGCGCCAATTGCCCGAGCGGCGTGCTGCCCTCGAGCAGAAAGCCGGACGAAAAGGCCGAATAAAAGACGACGACCGTCTTCAGCGTCGGATACCTGCCGACCAGCTTGTCGTAGAGAAAGAAGGCGTACTTGAGGTCTTGCCGGGCGCTGGCCAGATTGAAGGCACCGGGGCACCCGGCTGGATCGAAGCCGTAATCGGCATGCTCATCACCCAGCACGAGCGTGGCAAGGCTGCCGCGCTCCAGGCGCAGCATCGCTCGCTTGCACAGGAGGCTCTCCAGGCACTCTCGCAGCCGTGACTCGGTGGAAGACGTCATGCGGCCAGTATCGAAGCCCCCCGGGATGCATCAATTACGTTTCATTGCCCGCGCATCGCGTGGGCATTCGTCATGGCCCTAGACGCGTCGCCCCGCCGACTGTACGCCCCGCACGTGTCGCACCAGATCCAGCGCCTTGCGCAAAGGCTCGACGCCTGCAACCTCCACCGTGAAACCCATCGTGGCAGTGCCGTTGCGGCTGAGCGTATTGACCCCGATCACATTGATGCGCTCGCGACTGAAGACCTCGGAGATGTCGCGCAGCAAGCCCTGGCGATCCAGCGCGCGCACATGCAGGTCTACCGCGTAGACCGTCCCCGAGGCATCGCCGGCCCAACTGGCCTCGACCCGACGCTCGGGCTCGGTCTGGACGAGGGATTTCAGGCTGCGGCAATCCATTCGATGCACCGACACACCACGCCCTCGGGTGACGAAGCCGCATATCGCATCGGGAGGCACTGGGCGACAGCACTTGGCAAATTGCACCATCATGCCGTCGACACCGGCCACCAGCACACCCCGTGTACCGGTGCCCGACCGGGGCTTGCGCGCCAGCGGAAGCGCCGTTTCCTCGAGGGGTGCCGGGTGCTGACCCTCGCGAATGGCGGTACGCAACTGATTGAGACCGACGTCATCACGCCCGATTGCGACGAAGAGATCGTTTGCCTTGTCATGCCCCAGCTTCACGGCCAGCGCATCCAGGTTGGCGCCGATGCGCCCCTCTCGGCGCAACTCGCGCTCGAGGGCGGCACGGCCACTGGCCGCGGTCTCGCGCAATTCGACCGCGTTGAACCACTGCCGCACCTTGTTCCGTGCCCGATTGGAAGCCAGATAGCCCAGGTTCGGATTGATCCAGTCGGCACTGGGGCCACCTGTCTTGGCAGCGATGATGTCGACGCGCTGACCATTCTCGAGCCGGTAATCCAGCGGCACCATGGCGCCATCAACCTTGGCCCCGCGACAGCGGTGCCCCAGATCGGTATGAACATGGTAGGCAAAGTCGATCGGGGTGGCGCCTCTGGGCAAGTCGAGCACCCGCCCCTGCGGGGTGAGCACATAGACCGTGTCATCGACGGCTGCTTGCCTGGCCTGTGCGCGCCACTCGGCCGCATCGACAAAGTCATCGCGCCAGGCCAGTACCTGCCTGAGCCACGCGATGCGCTGTTCCGATGGGCTGCCTGCAGCCCGCCCTTCCTTGTAACGCCAGTGAGCGGCAACCCCCAGTTCAGCCTGCCGATGCATGTCATGGGTGCGGATCTGCACTTCGAGCGAACGGCCATCGGGCCCGATTACCGCGGTGTGAAGGCTGCGGTAATCATTCGCCTTGGGGCGCGAGATGTAGTCGTCGAATTCCTTGGGAATCGGGGTCCACAGGTTGTGGATGACACCGAGCGCGGTGTAGCAATCCTTGACCTCCTCGACCATCACGCGTACGCCGCGCAGGTCATAGAGTTCGTCGAACTCGCGTCCTTTTGAACGCATCTTGTTGTAGATGCTGAAGATGTGCTTGGGGCGACCACTCACGTCGGCCACGATGCCGGCCCCTCGCAACTCTGCCTCCAGTGTCGCAATGGTGGTCGCGATGAAGGATTCGCGTTCCTCACGTCGTTCATCAAGGAGGCCGGCAATACGCTTGTAGGTGGTGGGCTCGATGATCCGGAACGACAGATCCTCGAGCTCCCACTTGAGCTGCCAGACCCCAAGACGATTGGCCAGTGGCGCAAATACGTGTCGGGCCTCGAGCGCAAAGGGCAAGGCCCCTTCGGCCCTCGATGTGACCAGATATCGCAAGGTCTGGGTACGACTGGCAAGACGAACCAGAACCGCCCTGATGTCATCCACCATGGCGATGAGCATCTTGCGCATCACCTCGACCTGAGCGGTCCGCTCGTCCTTCTCCTCGAGCGAGCTGACCCCTCGGGTCACCAGCCGAAGACCATGCAGCCGATCGACATTGGCGAGCAAGGTGGCAACCTCCTCGCCACACTGTTCACGCACGAAGTCGATGTGATGCGGCATCTGCGAGCGCATCGAGAAGAGCCAGCCGGCCGCCACCGCCGCCGGATCGAGTCGCAGGCCTTCGATGATCCCGGCGACCGCCTCGGCATGCAAGAGCGCACTCTCGCCGGTACCCAGAGTGCTGCTGCCGTAATGGGCAAACGCCAGCGCACGGGCCCTCTCTGCCAGAGGAAAGCCCGCGCCCGTGCCCGCCGGTGGCACCGACATACGCTGCCGCCTGTCATCCCCACTGTGCTCAACCATGCATCCGGGTCCTCGCTGCCTCCCAGCACATCGGCGCCGATGCCCTGATGATACCCATCGTCCGATGACGCGGGGGTGATCCGGAACGGGTCAGGGCGCGGACAACAGGGGCCTGCCAGGCGGTATCCTTGCGCATCTGCCGGCAATCCGCCGCATGCCCACTGACAGAGTCGCCCCTTGCAGCGTCCGACCGAAACAAGCCTCGCCTACATCGCGCTGATCATTGCTTCGGCCTCCTGGGCAGGCAATTGGGTGCTTGCGCGCGGGGTCAATGACATCATGCCGCCGATGGCACTGGCCTTCTGGCGCTGGGTGGCGGTCAGTGCACTGCTCACGCCCCTTGCGCTGCGGGCAACCCTTCGTGACTGGCCGATCATTCGCCGCCACCCGGTACGCCTGATGGTGCTGGGCGTGCTGGGAACGAGCACCTTCTCCATCCTGGGCTACTGGGGCGTTCAATACACCAGTGGCATGAACGCCGTGCTGCTCAATGGGGCAACACCGGTCTTCACCGTCCTCATCGGCACGATGGTGCTGGGCGACCGGATCACCCCTCGCCTCACCCTGGCCGTCGCTACAGGGCTCCTCGGGATGGCGCTGATTGCATCCCACGGCGACATCGCCCGCCTGCTGGGCGCCGACTTCAATGTCGGCGATCTGATCATCCTCGTCGCCATCTTCTCCTGGGCCAGCTACACCATCGGCCTGCGCTGGCGCCCAGCCCGCCTCAGTGCCATGGCCTTTCTGTATGTCTCCAGTCTGTCCGGTCTGGCTGCCTGCGTCCCCTTCTGGCTGTGGGAGCAGGCACAGGGTGTCCACGCACAGTTCGAGATGCGCTCCTATGTCGCCATCGGCTATCTGGCACTCTTTCCTTCGATCACGGCCTATGTCTGCTACGCCTGGGCAGTGCCTCGCGTCGGTCACACCATTGCCGGGATGTTCTCCAATGTAACTGCGGTGATGGGTGCGCTGTTTGCCATCCTCTTTCTGGGCGAAGAGGGTCACCTTTATCACCTGGTGGCCCTGCTGCTGGTCAGCCTGGGCGTCTACCTGGTATCGACCACTCGCAAGAGCGCCTGACCCGATGCGGCCCTTCATGCGCCGCCTGCGCGATCTTGTCTGGGGTGCCGATGGGGTTGATGACGCCGATGGCGACGCAGCGGCCTGCGCGCCAGCGGTGAACGCGGCAGGCGGGCTGCCCTGGCAGACGGTTTTCGCGACATGCCCGTTCCTGAGGACGCTCGATGCGCACGAGCGCACCCAACTGGTCAGGCTGGCCAGCGAATTCCTGCGCAGCAAGTCGCTGAGCACCGCGCACGGGCTTGCCATCGATGACTTCATGCGGGCCAGCATCGCAGCGCAAGCCTGCCTGCCGGTTCTGGAACTGGGCCTGGGCTGGTACGAAGGCTGGCGCGGCATCGTCGTGTACCCGGGCCCCTTCAAGGTCGTGCGCGAGGACATCGACGAGTTCGGCGTCACCCATGTCTGGGAAGAAGAGCTGGCCGGTGAAGCCTGGCCAGGCGGGCCGGTGATCCTGTCCTGGGAGGACGCGCAATCGAGCGAAGCGGGCTACAACGTGGTGATCCACGAATTCGCCCACAAACTGGCGATGCACTCGGGCAACGACGCCGGGATCCCGACTGCGCCCCTCGGTCTATCGGACGAAGACTGGCAACTGGCCCTCGAACGCTCGTTCGCCCTGGTGGAGAGTGCCATTCGTTGCGGCAGACCACTGCCGATCGACCACTACGCGGCCAGCAGTCCGGCCGAATTCTTCGCAGTGATGAGCGAGCAATTCTTCACCGGTCCATCGGTCCTGGCGCAGCATCTGCCGGAACTTCATGCGGCCCTGCGCTGTTTTTACCGGCAAGATCCCCTCGAGCGCCTGCACCGGTGGGCACGTGACACAGCACAGTCGCACTGATTCCGGAATCCGGCCGCACATGAGCGCGGCAAGCTGCGAACCGCGATGCATTCGTGGGATACTTTTCGGTGCGCGGATCATCGAAATCCGTCGACGTGGCCGACTGCAACACGTCCACTGCAACGCGTCCACTGCAACGCGGCGACTGCAACGCGGCGACTGCAACATCCACGACCACTGCATCCAAGGGAGACACCATGCTGCGCGGCCTGATGATGGATCAACCTCTGCTCATCGCCTCGCTCCTGGAGCACGCGAGCGAAAACCACGGCGATACCGAGGTCGTCACACGCACGATCGAGGGGCCGATTCATCGCTATACCTACGCCCAGTGCAATCTGCGTGCCAAGCGGCTTGCCCAGGCGCTCCAGCGCATCGGCATCCACTCAGGTGATCGCGTCGCCACGCTGGCCTGGAACACCCATCGACACCTCGAGCTCTACTACGCCATCTCGGGCATCGGTGCGATCACCCACACCATCAATCCGCGACTTTTCATCGAGCAGATCCTCTACATCATCGGGCACGCCGAAGATCGTGTGGTGTTCTTCGATATCAACCTGACACCGCTGGTTGAACGCATCGCGGCGCACTGCCCGACCGTGAGTCACTGGGTCGCCATGACCGATCGCGACCATCGCCCTGCCCTCGCGCTGGCCAACCTGCACTGCATGGAAGACCTGATCGAGGCCGAGGATGGCCAGTTGCAATGGCCAGCCCTTGACGAGTACACCGCCTCGGGCCTTTGCTACACCTCAGGCACCACCGGCAATCCCAAGGGCGTTCTCTATCATCACCGCTCGACCGTGCTGCATGCCTACGGTTCCGCACTGCCCGATGTCTTCGGTGTGTCGGCTCGCGATGTCCTGATGCCGGTGGTACCGATGTTCCATGTGAATGCCTGGGGCTCGCCGTACTTCGCCCCCATGGTGGGTGCCAAGCTGGTGATGCCGGGCGCCGCCATGGACCCGCAGAGTCTCTACGAACTGTTCGAAGCGGAAAAGGTCACCCTGAGTGCAGGCGTGCCTACGGTCTGGCTCAATCTCTTTGCCTGGATGCGCCAGCACCAGCGCCAGTTCTCGACCCTGCGACGCGTGGTCGTGGGCGGCTCGGCCTGCCCGCCGGCCATGATTCGCGAGTTTGCCGAAACCTATGGCGTCGACTGCCAGCACGCCTGGGGCATGACCGAGATGAGCCCCCTGGGCACCTATGGTCAGCTGAAGGCCAAGCACCTCGAACAATCCGGCGAGGCGCAGTTTGCGATCAAGCAGAAACAGGGCCGCACGCTCTTCGGCGTGTCGATGAAGATCACCGACGACGCAGGCAATACCCTGCCTCGCGATGGCAAGGCCTTTGGCGACCTTCTGGTGCGCGGCCCCTGGGTGACCCGCGGCTACTTCAAGGGCGAAGGTGGCGATGTCCTGCGCGACGGGTGGTTTCCCACCGGTGACGTGGCAACCATCGACGATGACGGCTACATGGCCATTACCGACCGATCCAAGGACGTGATCAAATCAGGCGGCGAGTGGATCAGCTCGATCGATCTGGAGAACATCGCCATTGCCCACCCGGCTGTGGCCGAGGCCGCCGCCATCGGGGTTGCTCACCCCAAGTGGGACGAACGCCCCTTGCTCATCGTGGTATGCAAGCCCGGTGCCGACCTCGACCGTACAACACTGCTTGCCTTCTTCGAAGGCAAGGTTGCCAAGTGGTGGGTGCCTGACGACGTACTCTTCGTTGCCGAACTGCCGCATACCGCAACCGGCAAACTGCTCAAGATGGCACTGCGCGACCAATATGGCGGCCATGCCTGGCCAGGCTGAGCCCTGAAGGCTGGCAACGCGGGTCGGGGACTGTCAGCGCAGACATGTGCGGACGCCGACGGCTATCGGCTTCAATCGGCCGCGAGAAGAAACGATCGGACCGCCTCGATCTGATCGGCCTGCATCAGCGTGGGGGCATGACCGACGCCTGAAAACTCGACCACGCGTGCGCAAGGTCCGCGCGAGGACATGGCGCCTGCCAAGGCAGCGGGTACCAGATCGGACTCGGCGCCGCGAACCAGAAGCAGCGGTATGCGGATCGCCTCGTAGAGCCCCCACAAGTCGACATCCCGATCGACGCCAGGCGCAGAAAAGCCGGCGGCAATCGCCGGGTCGTAATGCAGCCGCCACGACCCGTCGTCATGGACCCGAACCACGACTTCGGTCAGGAAGCGCCACTGCGCCTCATCGTGAGGGCCAAACGGCGCATGCACCCGTCGAATATAGGCAAGTGCCGCCTCGAACGAGTCGAATCGTGGATTGGCGCCGACATACTGGCCGATGCGGGCGAGTGCCGCAGCCGGCAGGACTGCGCCGACATCATTCAGCACCAGACGCCGGATCGGTTGCTCAGGCAAGGCTGCAAGCGCCATGCCGACCAGACCGCCCATCGAGGTGCCGACCCAGTCGAGGGTTTCAGCGTCGATTCGCGCGAGCAGGGTGACCATGTCGCCGACGTAGGTGGGTACCTGATATTCGGCCGGATTCTTCAGCCAGTCACTGGCACCACGCCCCGGAAAGTCGGGACTCACGACGCGGTAGTGTCGGGCAAGGACCTGTGCCAGGGCCTCGAAGTCACGTCCGCAGCGGGTAAGCCCGTGCGCACAGACCAGAACACGACGGTTGAGTGGGTCACCCCACTGCCACCAGGCCAGATGATGCAGGCCCGATGGTGTGATGCACTGGACGCGGTGCTGGGTGGGTTCGACAAAGGGCATGAGCATCGGGCCTTGCAAAGGGGCGCCAGGCGCAGGGCTGCTGACTCTAGGGCGCACCGGCCCCTGCGGTCAAGCGCGCCGGGTTGCGAAAATACCGCCGATGCAGATCACGCAAGCTGCGCGCACGAGCACCCTGCGCATCGAGATCGATGCCAATCGCACCATCCAGATCGGTGCGCAGGAACACGATCTGGCGCGATACGTAACGCTCGATGATTCGAGCGCGCGGATGACCGAAGCGATTGCGATAGCCTGCCGACACGACGGCAACACGCGGGTGCACAGCATCGATGAACGCCTCGCTCGAGGATCCCTGACTGCCGTGATGGGGCACCAGCAGCACATCGGCTGCCAGCGCGGGTTCACCCGATTCGGCCGCGGCACGCACCAGACTGGCCTCGGCCTGCCCATCGATGTCGGCGGCCAGCAGCACTGCATGCCCAGCCACCGCTACCCGCAGCACGCAACTCGCCCGGTTGCTGCGGCCGCGCCGCGGCACGAGGCCGGGCGAGGGGTGCAGGAAGCTGAACTGCACACCGTCAAACGTCCAGCCGGCACCTCTCATGCAGTTCTGACGCGCGGGCGGTGGCTTGTCTGCTGCAGCACCCGGCGTGGCGGTTACGGTGGCGCGCCCCCGCAGTTCGACGCCCGCTGGCATCCACACGGTGTCGACCGGGAGGCCGGCGAGCACCGAGCGCGCGCCCCCGGCATGATCGGCATCGGCATGACTGATGACCAGCGCATCGAGGCTCGGTCGGCCAAGCGCTCGAAGAAAGGGCAGGACGACACGCTCGCCTGCATCACCCGCAGCCCCGAGGCGCGGACCGGTATCGAAGAGCACGGTGTGGCGGGCGGTGCGGATCACGACGGCAAGCCCCTGCCCCACATCGAGCACGTCGAGTCGGGCGCTACCCTGGGCGACTGCCCCGGGCTGCACCAGAAACAGAGGCGCAAAAAGCAGCACGGACAAGCCGCGCCAGCGCACGGCAAACGGCGCCAGCAACCAGGCAGCACCGGCACTTGCGAGCACGATGGTCCAGGGCGGTGCCGCCGGCGCCGACCAGGCGGCCTGCGGCAGGGCCGCCATCCACTCCACCATCGGCATGCCAAGGGCCAGCAGCGCGTGGGCCAGTCTGGCGGGCCAGTCCACCGGCGACACCGCGGCAATGAGCGACAGGGGCGCCACCACCATGCTCACCAGTGGAATGGCGACCGCGTTGACAATCGGCCCCACCAGTGAGACCTGACCGAACAGCGCCAGCGTGAGTGGTGCCAGGCCAATCGTGACGACCGCTTGCGCGCGCAGCCAGGCTCGCAGGCTCGACTCGGGGTTGGCGCCACTGCCTGCGTGAAAGAGCATCGCCACCGCACCAAAGGACAGCCAGAACCCGGCAGTCAGCCCAGCCCAGGGGTCGATCGCCACGATTACCACCAGGGCAAGCGAGAGCACGCGCGCCGGTGAGGGCTCACGGTCAAGGCATCGTCCGAGGGCGGCCACGGCGAGCATGCACACGGTGCGTTGTGCCGGGATGCCGAACCCGGCCAGAGCGCAGTAGGCGCTTGCCGCGATCACCCCGACGATGGCAGCGAGTTTGGGCACCGGGATCCACAGGGCAAGGCGTGGCGTTCGACGCCATAGAAAGGCGGCAGCGGCCCCCGCCAGCGCACCGAGCATCGTCACATGCAGGCCCGAAATGCTGATGAGATGCGAGATGCCGGTGCGGTTGAACACACGCCATTGCGCCTGCGGAATCGCGGCCTGGTCACCGATGGCCAGTGCAATGACAACGCCGCGCCAGGGGGCCTCGGGCAGCGCTGCGCGCAATCGCTCACGGATGGCAGAGCGGGCACGGTCGATCGCAGCGCCCAAGCCGCGTGCAGATGGGGCCAAGCGTACTGCGGGCGCCATGGCATGCGGGCGCACCGCACCGGTCGCTACCACCCCGCGCTCCAGGAGGGCTGCCTCGTAGTCAAACCCGTAGGGGTTGAGGCTGGCATGCGGCCGCCGCAAGCGCACTGCGAAACGCCAGCGCTCCCCCGAGCGCACCGCATCAGGGGGCAGCGCGCCGGCGCGCGTGGCCTCGCGCCAGGTGAGCAGGATGCGCCCCCCGGGCTTGAGCACAGGCCGCGAAGCGGCCTCCAGATCAAACGCAAACCGCACGCCGCCGTCAAACGGTTGCGGCAGATCGGTCACTGCCCCGTCAATCAGCAGATCGACATCCTCTGCCTGCGCCGGCAACCAGGCCGAGTAGCGCTCGCTGGCGCGCCAACCGGCCCATGCGAAGCCGATCGCAAAGGTGAGCAGAACCTGCAGCGCACCGCGGCCGCTGCCCGCAAGCCATGACCCAGACGCAGCCGAGCCGACCACCGGACCTGCGTGCGCACGCACCGCCAGAAGTGCAGCAACCACGGCTGCCAGTGCACCGGCCAGCAGACACTCGGGCGTGGGCAATTCGGCCACGAACTGCAACACGATGGCACCCAGGGCAAAGGCGAGACTGTGCGCGACAAACATGTTCCGGCTTGACCTCCAGACCGCCCCAGATCGAGGGCCTGGCCTAGCGTAAAGACCGGGCCGCGCGGATGCTTGGGGTGCTCTGGTCGATTGCAGTCGATTCAGCTCGATTCAGACACATGCGAGTCATTGCAGGCGCGTACGCTTCCTCTTGTCACGCCCGGCGTGACTTTTGATGCTCGAACCCGGTCCCCTCGCCGCCACCACGCACTGATCATCCGATGCCACGCCGATTCATCCGCCGCCATCTTCCCAGCCGCGAGGTCCTGAGCAGGAACCGCCATGCACGGCACTTCGTGCACTTTCTGGGCGAACCGCGCCTGTGGCAACTGAACCGACGCTCGGTTGCAGGCGGTGTGGCGGTGGGCTTGTTCACCGGCCTCATTCCGGGGCCGTTCCAGATGCTGGCGGCAGGGTTGGTGGCCGTGGCGCTGCGGGTCAACCTGCCGGTGGCGGTTGCGACCACGCTCTACACCAACCCGTTCACCATCGTGCCTCTGTACGTGCTCGCCGGTTGGCTCGGCGGGTGGGTCCTGCCAGGCTCGCTCTCGCCCGGCGACCCACCGGCCATGAACTGGCAGCACCCGATCGACTGGACCGTGCAGTTCGCACACTGGACGATCAGTCTGGGCCCGGCACTGGCTCTGGGGCTGCCGCTGCTGGCAACCAGCCTCGCTCTGGCCGGTTGGCTGATCACTCGGATGGTGTGGCATGTGCATGCGAGCCTGGCGTGGCGACGCCGTCGCGCGCGCCGATCTTCGCGCGCGGACTCGGTCAAGACCGCGGCTGATCGACCAGTTGCCCCTCGACCAGACGCAGCACTCGATCAGCCCGTGCGGCCAGAGCCAGATCGTGAGTGACGATCACCAGGGCCACACCGCGGGCCCGATTGAGTTCGAGCAGCAATTCGAGCACGCGAGTTGCGGTCGCACCATCCAGGTTGCCGGTCGGCTCATCGGCCAGGACGCAGGCCGGTTCAGTCACCAGTGCTCGCGCCAGTGCGGTGCGCTGGCGCTCACCGCCCGAGAGTTGTGCCGGGGTATGGGAAAGCCGCGCGGCAAGCCCGACGCGGCCCAGCATGTCAGCCGCCTGGCGCCGGGCTTCACCGGGGGCCATCCGCCGAATGAGCAGCGGCATCGCGACATTGTCGAGCGCCGAGAATTCCATCAGCAAATGATGAAACTGATAGACGAAACCCAATGCCCGGTTGCGCAGCGCCCCGCGCGCGCGCTCGTCCATCGTCTGCAGGTCGTGCCCCGTCATCAACACCACACCTGCGTCAGGCGCATCCAGTCCGGCCAGGATATGCAACAAGGTACTCTTGCCCGACCCGCTCGCACCGACAATCGCGAGGACCTCGCCCTTTGCGACGCACAAGTCCACGTCATCGAGCACCACGATGTCCTCGGCGCCTTGCCGAAATACCTTGCGCACGCCTTGGCAGGCCAGCACCGGCGCTGCGTTCTCGACAGGGTAGTCAGGCATGGCGCAGAGCCTCCGCAGGGCGCACACGGGCAGCCCGCCAACTGGGGTAGAGGGTTGCTGCCAGACTGAGCAGCAAGGACAGGATGACGATGCCAAGCACACCCCGCCACTGCAGGTGCGAGGGCAGCAGACTGAGGTAATAGACCTCGGGGGGGAGCGTCTGGCTTTCGAGCAACTGTTCGACCCAACGCACGATATTGCCCATCTCGAGCGCCAGGACGCAGCCGACGATGGCACCCAGAAGCGTACCGGCCACGCCGAGAATCATGCCCTGGATCATGAAGATCGCCTGAATCGAACGCGGCATCGCACCCATGGTTCTGAGAATCGCGATTTCGGGACGCTTTTCGTTCACCGCCATCACCAGCATCGACACCACATTGAAAGCGGCCACCGCCACGATGAGCGAGAGCATGATGAAGGTGGCCATGCGCTCGGTCTGCAAGGCACGGAAGAACGCGACGTGCGTTCGGGTCCAGTCGAGCACTTCAAGGTCAGGCGAAGCACGCTCGATGCGCTCACCGATGGCCCGGGCCTCGCCCGGATCCGTCAGGCGCAGGCGCACACCAGAGACCGATTCGCCCATGCGATAGAGGCGCTGGGCATCGGCCAGGTGAACATAGGCCAGCCCGGCATCGTACTCAGGCATCCCTGCTTCGAATATCCCCACCAACCTGAACACCTTGACCCGAGGCAGGATCCCCGCTGGGGTGACGACGCCCTGGGGCGATATGAGGGTGATGCGATCACCGGGCATCGCACGAAGCGCGCGCGCCGTGTCGACGCCGACCACGATGCCAAAGTCACCTTCACGCAGGTCCTCGAACCGACCGCCCAGCATGTGAGTCGCGATGTCGGACACAGCCGCTTCGGTGACAGGGAGCACGCCGCGCACCTCGACACCACGGACTGCGTCGCCCGCGAGAAGGAGTGCCTGCCCGCGCACGAAGGCAGCGGCTGCCTCGACACCCGGCTCGGCGGCCAGTCGTTCACGCACCGCCTGCCAGTGGGCAAGACCGACAGTTCGGCTCTCCGAGTCTGCCGCCTTGCCCTGTGTCAGCCGCGCGCCCACCTCGGCATGCGCTGCCACGCCGAGAATGCGGTTTCTGAGCTCCCCCTGCAGGCCATCGATCACCGCCATCACGACAATGAGCGAGGCCACGCCCAAGGCAATGGCAATGGTCGACAAGAGCGATATGAAGGAGATGAAATGGTTGTGTCGCCGCGCACGCACCTGGCGCCAACCGATCAGGCACTCGAAATTCATCGCGTCCGCCCCTCACTCATCGCGCAAGGCCTGGGCAGGGGCCACCTGCGAGGCTCGCCAGCTCGGGTAGAGCGTGGCGAGAAACGAAAGTCCGAGCGAGGCGGCAACCGTCATCACCAGATCGCGCAGATGGATGGCCGAGGGCAGCTCGCCAATCTGGTATACCTCGGCCGACAGAAACCGGAACCCTGTCAGACGCTCGATCGCCGGCACGATCACATCGACGTTGACCGCCACCGCCACACCGAGCACGAGCCCGGTCAGGGTGCCGATCAACCCGATCATCACCCCTTGCAGCATGAAGATGCGCAGCACCGCCCCGCGCGATGCGCCCAGCGTCCGCAGGATTGCGATATCGGCCTCCTTGTCAACCACGGCCATGACCAGCGTGGCAACGATGTTGAAGGCTGCCACACCGACGATCAGCGCAAGAATGATGGCCAGCATGGCCTTGGAGGTACGAACCGCCTGGAAGAGATTGCCCTGGGTACGGGTCCAGGGGCTCACGACCAGACCGGGCCACTGGCGCGCAAGGTCCTGGGCCACCTCGGGGGCGGCAAACGGATCGTGCAAGCGCAGCCGCAAGCCTGACACGGTGCTCGCCTCGGCAACCGGCGCCTGACCGGTCGCGCCAACGGACACCGCCTCCTCTCCCCCCAGCGCCGCCACGTCCTGCATGTTCATCAGCGCAACCACGCTGTCGAATTGATAAAGCCCGAGCGCGATGATGCCCACAACTTCGAGATCGTGCAGTCGCGGGGCCATGCGTCCAGGCGCACTCGACTGTGGCGACACGAGGGCAATGCGCTCGCCAAGTCCCACACCGAGCGCAGCGGCCAGGTCGGCACCCAGGATCACATGCCATTGCCCTGGCTGGAGCGCATCGAGTCGGCCCGCACGCAGGTGCGCTGCCAGATGACCCCCGAGCGCATCGGCCTGCGGCTCGATGCCATGGAGCAGCACGCCACGGGCCACGCTGCCCGAGGAAAGCATGGCCTGCGCATCGACGTAGGGCTCGACCGACTCCACCCGAGGCTGCAGGCGCACGCTGCTCGCCAGCGCTTGCCACTGCTCCAGGGGCCCGCCCGGCGCAGTGATCTGCACATGCGCGGTGGCACTGAGGATGCGCTCGCGGAACTCGCGCTCGAAACCGTTCACCACCGACAGCACGACGATGAGCGAGGCCACGCTCAAGGCAAGGCCGGCCATGGATATGACCGAAATGGTCGAGACAAAAGTGTCATGCCTGCGCGTGAGCGTGTAGCGCAGGCCGACGAACAGTTCGAAGGGCATGCCGTCATTCTCCCACAGTCGCCCGGTGCTACACTGAATTGCCATCATGCATTGTCACCTGGTCATCCCCCACCTGTTCTGGCCCGCCTCGGCGGACGACCCGGGCGCACCGTCGCCCTGGCAGGACCTGCATCTACCCTTTGTCGAGCGTTTGCTGGCTCGTGCGCGACTCGAGGTCACCGAGCATGCGCCCCTGCATGTCTGGGCCGCCAGCCAGTTCGGGCTCGACCCCGAGACCCTTGCGCTCGCCCCCTGGCGTCTGCGTGGCGAAGGCCTGGATCCCGGCGAGGCGACATGGGTCTGCCTTGACCCGCTGCACCTGCAGGCGGGTGCACGCCAGCTCATGCGCAGTGCAAACCCCCTTTCGAGCCTCACCCCGATCGAGGCCGAGCAGATCGTGGCGACGCTCAATGCCCACCTGGCTCACGACGGGATCGAGATCGTGGCACCCCACCCTTATCGCTGGTACGCACGCTGCGCCAGTGCCGACTTTCGTGCCGCCGCTCCACCGATTGCGGGCGATGCGCTCGCCGAGACAGGATTGCCGCAGGGCCCGGATGGCGCGCGCTGGCGCCGGCTGCTGACCGAAGTGCAGATGATTCTCCACAGCCACCCGGTGAACGAGGCGCGCGAGGCGCGCAATGCGAGCGTGCTCAACGCCCTCTGGGCGTGGGGTGTCGGGCGGGCGTGCCCGCTGCCGGCGCGCACGCCCGAACAGTGGATCAGCGACGACCCACTCCTGCGTGGACTGGCCCTTGGCAACGCTGCCCAGGTGGCACCGACCAGGCCCGGCGCCGCGGCCGAAGCGGCAGTCGCAGGTGCTGCCTCATCGGCATCGGCCATGCCGGCCTCACTCGAATCCAGTATCCGCGTGCAGTGGTTGCACGACGATGGCCCGGCGCGGGCCGTCGAAGCAGGTGATGCAGGCGCCTGGCGCAGCGCACTGGCCGCCCTGGACGCCGGCGCGGTTAAACAGCGGCTCGAAGCCCTTCGATCGGGAGCCATCGGCATGCTCACCCTCCACGCCATCGGGCCTGCAGAAAGCCTGAAGGCCGAACTCACCCGGCACGACCTGCGCCGGTTCTGGCGCCGACTGCGCCCACTCAAGACTTATCTGGCCGCGCACGAGGCAGACAGCCGATGAGCACTGGCAGCACCGACTCACCGCCCCGCCTGATCAGGGCTCGCAGTGGCGCGTTCGCCGCAGAGCTTGCGCTGCGCGAAGCCGGCATCCATCCCCTGCTCGCGCGCCTCTACGCAAGCCGCGGGCTGCGGGGTCCGGAAGAAACGGGCCTGACGCTGGAAGACCTGCTGCGCCCATCGGAACTCTTGCACTGTGACCGGGCAGCCGTGCTCCTGGCCAATGCCATCGCCGCCGGATCTCGGCTGCTCATCGTCGCCGACTACGACTGCGATGGCGCAACGGCCTGCGCGGTGGGCCTGCAGGCCTTGCGCTCGATGGGGGCACGTGTCGACTACGTCGTGCCCGACCGATTCACCCTGGGCTACGGCCTGTCACCCGAACTCGTCGAGCAGTGCCTGTCGCTCCAGCCCGAGCTCATCATCACCGTCGACAACGGCATCGCCAGCGTCGAAGGGGTGGCCTGCGCCCGGCGCCACGGCATCGCTACCCTGGTGACCGACCACCACTTGCCCGGCGATCAACTGCCTGATGCGGCCTGCATCGTCAACCCCAATCAGCCAGGCTGCACCTTCGCCAGCAAGGCCATCGCAGGGGTCGGGGTCATGTTCTACGTGATGCTGGCCCTGCGTGCCGAACTGCGTCGCCGCGGCCGCTACGGCCCCACCGGCGGACCCAATCTGGCTGAACTGCTCCCGCTGGTGGCCTTGGGTACGGTTGCTGATGTCGTGCCACTGGATCGCAACAACCGCATCCTGGTCAGCGAGGGACTGGCGCGCATCCGCAGCGGACGTATGCCCCCGGGAGTACGAGCGCTCTTTGCCGCGGCAGGACGCGACCCACGTCGTGCTACCACGATGGACATCGGCTTCGGCCTGGCACCGCGCCTGAATGCCGCCGGGCGGCTCACCGACATGAGTGTCGGCATCGAGACGCTCATTCACGCCGATGAGACCGGGGCACTCGAACTTGCGCGCCGTCTCGACCAGTTGAACACCGAGCGCCGATCGATCCAGGCCTCGATGAGCGAACAGGCCACAGCCATGCTGCCCCGAGTGATCGATGCCGGCAAAACCACCGTCACGCTGTTCGATCCTGCCTGGCACCAGGGCGTGGTGGGCATACTGGCCGGACGCATCAAGGATCAGCTCAACCGCCCCGCCTTCATCTTCGCCACCGGCGAGGCAGGCACATTGCGCGGCTCGGGTCGATCGATCGCAGGCCTGCACCTGCGCGACTGTCTCGATCTGGTGTCCAAAGCTGCGCCGGGGCTTCTTCACCGGTTCGGCGGCCATGCCGCGGCAGCCGGTGCGACGCTCGCAGCCGATCGGCTCGACGAGTTCCGGCAACTGTTTGATGCCATTGCCGCACGCATGATCGACCCGGCTGCGCTCGAGCGTGAAATCGTCACTGACGGCCCCCTCGAGGCGAGCTATCTCACGCCCGCATGCGCACAACTGCTCGACGCCCAGGTATGGGGACAGGGTTTCGCCCCACCGATCTTCAGCGATCGCTGCCGGGTGATCTCGCAAAAGCTTGTCGCCGGCAAGCACACCCGATTGCAACTGGAAGTCGCCGGCTGCCCGATGGAAGCCATACGGTTCAATTCGATCGAGGCAGCCCCGGCCCAGATCAATGCGGCCTTCAGGCTCGGAATCAACGAATACAACGGACTGGCGCGTGCGCAGCTGGTGATCGAGGCGTGGGAACCTGCCGCCGCTTGAGCGCAGCCGCTAACGACGGGCGAGAAAGGGCAGCGCCAGGCTGAACAGCGCAAGCAGCACGAAGCCGGCCAACGACCACTCCGGCACCGACAAACCCAAGAGCGCCCAGGGCTTCAACGTGCAGGGGCCGTCATACTGGAAGAGCGGCGGCACGACATGACCGAGCCGAGAGGCATCGAGCAGCCGCTCGAGCGCCGAGCCGGCACAGGCGCGTGACGCCACCGGGTCGCGCTGCAGAAACACGTGCCACGTGGCCGCCGCCGCGCCCGCGAGGGCGCAAAGGAGCGCGAGTCCCGCGTAGACCGTGATACCCCGTGAGGCCGGACGATGCAGGGCCGCCACCAGAGCAATCAGGGCAACCAGCAGATACCCGATGCGCTGCGCGATGCACCAGGGGCAGGGGTCGAGCTGGTAGCGATGCTGAAGCACGAGCGCAGCGCCGACGATGGCCAGACACAATAGTAAGAGCAGCGTGAACAGACGTGCCGCGCGATCGGTAGGGCTTGAATAACCGGGCATGACAGAGGATCTCGCACTGGAGGGACTCGCGTACTGCCCGAGTGTAACGCCGGTTGCCGGTGCCACGAGCCGTTATAATCGCCCAACGGGCCGAGAGCCTGCCTGCCCGTCACCCGGTCAGGGTTCGGGTGATGACCGCCGGCCGCAGCCCGGATGGCGACAGCAGCCCACCCACAACACCATCCCCCGTCAGAGCCGCCCATGGAAGCCGAACGCATCAGCGCCCTTGCTGCCCGCCTCACCGATCTGGACGCCAAGGCCGGCGAGCTGCGGAGGTATCTTTGACTATGACGCCAAGCGCGAACGACTGAAGGCCGTCGAAACCGAACTCGAAAACCCGGCCATCTGGAACGACCCGAAGAACGCGCAGGAACTGGGCAAGGAAAAGAAGGCGCTCGACCTCATCGTCAGCCGCCTTACCGAAGCGGCCGATCGCATTCGCGATGCGGCCGAACTGTTCGAACTGGCCCGCGGCGAGGGCGATGAGGACACGCTCGAGGCAATCGACGCCGACTCGATCAGCATCGAGGCCACCGTGGCCGAGATGGAATTCCAGCGTGTTTTCAACGACCCGCTGGATCCGAACAACTGCTTCCTCGACATTCAGACCGGCGCTGGCGGCACCGAAGCGCAAGACTGGGCGCAGATGCTGCTTCGCATGTATGCACGCTACGGGGAGCGACGCGGCTTCAAGACAGAACTGCTCGAGATGTCCGAGGGTGACGTGGCCGGCATCAAGAGCGCAACGCTGAAGATCTCGGGTGACTACGCCTATGGCACCTTGCGTACAGAAACCGGTGTCCACCGCCTGGTGCGCAAGTCACCGTTCGACTCGAATGCACGGCGCCATACCTCGTTCTCGAGCGTATTCGTCTACCCCGAAGTCGACGACTCGTTCGAGATCGAGATCAACCCGGCCGACCTGCGAATCGACGTCTACCGTGCTTCGGGTGCCGGCGGGCAGCACGTGAACAAGACCGAATCGGCAGTGCGGATCACGCATCTGCCCACCAATACCGTCGTGCAGTGCCAGAACGACCGGTCGCAACACCGCAATCGTGACGAAGCCATGAAAATGCTGCGGGCGCGGCTCTATGAACTCGAACTGCGCAAGCGGAACGACGCCAAGCAGAAACTCGAAGACGGCAAGGACGACATCGGCTGGGGGCACCAGATCCGGTCATACGTGCTCGACCAGTCGCGCATCAAGGACCTGCGCACTGGCGTGGAAATCGGCAATACCACGGCCGTGCTGGACGGTGACCTCGACGAATTCATCGCGGCAAGCCTCAAGCAGGGTGTCTGAAGGGGCCGACCAGCCCCGACACGCAAGGACAGGACAGTGAACATGACAGCGCAAGAGAGCGGCAAGCCCGAGCACGACGAGAGTGCCATCATCGCCGAGCGGCGCAGCAAGCTCGCGCAGTCGAGGGCTGCGGGCAATGCCTACCCCAACGACTTTGATCGCACCGACTTCGCGCTGGACCTGCATGCGGCCCATGACGGTACTGCCACCGAAGCTCTGGAGGCGAAGGCCATCGAGGTATCGGTCGCCGGCCGGATGATGTTCAAGCGCGTGATGGGCAAGGCCAGCTTTGCCACGCTGCAGGACTCGAGCGGACGCATTCAGCTCTTTCTCAGCAACGATCAGCTGGGTGAAGAAGCGCATGCGGCGTTCAAGCACCATGATCTGGGCGACATCCTGGGCGCAAAGGGCACACTCTTCATCACCCGCACCGGCGAGCTCTCGGTGCGAGTGACCTCGCTGCGACTGCTCGCCAAGGCACTGCGCCCGCTGCCCGAGAAGTTCCACGGCCTCACCGACCAGGAACAGAAGTACCGCCAGCGTCACCTCGACCTGATCATGAACGAGCAGAGCCGACGCACCTTCACCCTGCGCAGCCGTATCGTCCAGGCGATACGCGCATTCATGGTGGCGCGTGGCTACCTCGAGGTAGAAACGCCAATGATGCAGGCAATTCCGGGAGGCGCATCGGCCAAGCCCTTCATCACGCATCACAACGCGCTCGACATGCCGCTCTACCTGCGGATCGCCCCGGAGCTCTACCTCAAGCGCCTGGTAGTAGGCGGTTTCGAGCGGGTGTTCGAGATCAACCGCAACTTTCGCAACGAAGGCATCTCGACCCGGCACAACCCCGAGTTCACGATGATCGAGTTCTACGAGGCCTACCGCGACTATCGCTACCTCATGGACCTCACCGAGACCATGCTGGCGCAGGTTGCGCACGAGGTGCTGGGTACCACCTCGGTCACCTACGGCGACCACGTGATCGAACTGGGGCGTCCTTTCGACCGCCTCACGGTCGCCGATGCCATCTGCAAGTACCACCCAGAAACCGACCGCGCAGCATTGGGCGATGAGGTCTGGCTCAGAGCAGAACTCGCGCGCCGCGGGGCCAAGCCCCATGCCCATGCCGGCATCGGCGCGCTGCAACTCGCCCTCTTCGAGGAAACGACCGAACGCCTGCTGATCCAGCCGACCTTCATCATCGACTACCCCGAAGAGGTTTCACCGCTCGCTCGGCGCAACGATGACAACCCGGGCATCACCGACCGGTTCGAACTCTTCATCACCGGCCGCGAGATGGCCAACGGCTTCTCCGAACTCAACGATCCTGAAGACCAGGCCGCCCGGTTCGAGGCGCAAGCGCAGGCGAAGGCTGCTGGCGACGAGGAGGCGATGTTCTACGATGCCGATTACATCCGGGCACTCGAGCACGGACTGCCACCGACAGCCGGCGAAGGCATCGGCATCGACCGTCTGGTGATGCTGCTCACCAACAGCCCGTCGATCCGCGACGTGATTCTCTTTCCGCAGATGAGAGCCGAATGATGGCCGAGCGCACGCCTGGCACGACCGGTACCGCCCCCAGCATGCCCGAGGCCCCCACCCGCGCAGCAACGCCGCGATTTGCCCAACTCGACATGACACAGATGGCGCCGGCCCAGCGTGCGCTGGCCGAAGAGATTCTTGGCTTCTCGAGCGTGGGCATCAGCGGCCCGTACAACGCGTTCCTGCGCAGCCCGGTGATGGCGCGGCGCATGATCGATCTGCTCGATTACCTGCGCTGGAACTCCTCGTTGCCGGCCCGACTCACCGAGTTTGCCATCCTCATCCAGGCGCGCCTGTGGCGCTCGCAGGTCGAGTGGTTTGCACACCACCCGCTCGCGCTGAAGGCCGGATTGGCCCCCTCGGTGGCTGCCGACCTGAAGGCCAACCGTCGACCCCAGGGGATGCAGGCTGACGAAGCGGCGGTGTACGAGTTCTGCATGGCCCTGTCCACCGGGCATGCCGTGCCACAGGAAGTCTTCGAGCGCACCCGCGACACCCTCGGAGGCGAGCAGCAGATCGTCGACCTCACGGTGCTCAGTGGCACCTATGTGAGCGTGGCGATGATTCTGGCGGTGGCCGAACAGGGCGTACCGCCGGGGCGCGAACCGCCGTTTGCACCCGGCGAAGCCTGATCCGGCCGGTCCGAAGGCAGCGGGACCCGCGGGAGCCGGGCCAGACGCATGCGAGGCAGACGCGTTCGGCCCAGACTCACCATGATCCGGCGAGCCGCCTTCAATCAGCCATACATGTGCAGGCCGCCATTCACCGGGATATTGGCACCCGTGATGTAGGCTGCGTCGTCCGAGGCCAGAAAGGCAATGACGGCGGCGATCTCGTCCGGTTGCGCGAGGCGCCCGATGGGAATGCCCTCGACCAGGGCCTTGAGCACATCGGGCCGGATTGCCCGCACCATCGCGGTCTCGACATAGCCCGGTGACACGCAGTTCACCGTGACGCCCTTCTTGACCACTTCCTGGGCAAGCGCCTTGCTGAAGCCGGCCATGCCGGCCTTGGCGGCCGAGTAGTTGGCCTGGCCGAACTGACCCCGCGTACCGTTCACCGAGGACAGACTGATCACCCGCCCCCAACCGCGGCTGGCCATGCCTTCGATCACCTGTCGGGTAACGTTGAAGACCGAGGTGAGATTGGAATCGATGACCTGATGCCAGTCTTCCT
The DNA here is from genome assembly GCA_903829815.1 of uncultured Pseudomonadota bacterium. Classification (GTDB taxonomy): domain Bacteria; phylum Pseudomonadota; class Gammaproteobacteria; order Burkholderiales; family SG8-39; genus CAIXPL01. Next base: position 89,695 of record CAIKRR010000077.1, read on the forward strand.
CGCCCATCTTGCGAAACACCGAATCGCGGGTGATGCCGGCACAGTTGACAAGGACGTCAACCGGCCCCAGATCACGCTCGATGACGGTCACCATGTCGCGCGAGGCCGCAAATGCCGAGACATCGGCCTCGGCCGCAATGACCTCCACGCCTTCGGCGCGCATCATCGCCAGCCACTCGTCACGACGGGGCTCACCGGGCAGACAGTTGGCGGCGATGCGCATGCCGGCACGCGACAGGCGACGGCAGATGGCCGTGCCGATGCCACCCATCGCACCGGTCACCAGGGCAACGCGCGCCATGTCAGCGCTCGAGCGCGATGGCAACGCCCATGCCGCCACCGATGCACATGGCAGCAAGCCCCTTCTTCGCATCGCGACGAATCATTTCATGCACGAGCGAGACCACGATCCGGCAGCCCGACGCACCGATCGGATGCCCCAGCGCGATGGCGCCCCCGTTCGGATTCACCCGGGCGGTATCCCAGCCCATCTGCCGATTGACAGCCACCGCCTGGGCGGCAAACGCCTCGTTGATTTCCATGACGTCAAGATCGGCTGCAGTCCAGCCGGCCTTGGCCAGGCACAACTGCGATGCAGGCACCGGGCCCATGCCCATGATGGTCGGATCGATACCCGCTGACGAGTAGGCGCGAATACGGGCCAGAATCGGCAGACCGAGTTCACGCGCCGTATCGGCCGACATCACGACGACCGCGGCTGCGCCATCATTGATGCCCGACGCATTGCCCGCCGTGACGGTGCCGGCCTTGTCAAAGGCAGGCCGCAGTTCACCCAGCTTCTCGGCTGTCGTGCCTGCCTTGGCATACTCATCGGTATCAAAGACGATGTTGCCCTTCTTCGACTCGATTTCGTAGGCAGCGATCTCGTCCTTGAAGCGGCCGGCAGCAATCGCGGCTTCGGCCTTCTGCTGCGAGTGCGCGGCAAACTCATCCTGGTCCTGACGGGTCACGTTGTACTGACGCGCCACGTTCTCGGCCGTGATGCCCATGTGGTAGTTGTTGTAGGCATCCCACAGACCGTCGTTGACCATCGAGTCGACGAGCTTGGCATCGCCCATGCGGAAACCATCGCGCGAACCCATCATCACGTGCGGCGCGAGACTCATGTTTTCCTGACCGCCAGCCACCATGATGCGCGCGTCGCCTGCCTTGATCGCCTGGGCGGCCATGTGGATGGCCTTCATGCCCGAGCCGCAGACCTTGTTGATGGTGAGAGCGGGCACCATGTCGGGCAGTCCGGCATAACGCGCCGCCTGACGACCGGCGTTCTGGCCGACGCCCGCGGTGAGCACATGCCCCATGATCACTTCCGACACCTGGTCGGGAGCAACCCCGGCGCGTGCCAGTGCCGCCTTGATCACATGGGCACCCAGCCTTGCCGCAGGTACCTTGGCAAGCGTACCGCCAAACTTTCCGATCGCGGTTCGCGCCGCGCTCACGATGACCACATCACTCATGACAATCTCCCCTTGGAATTGAATTGCGGGTTCAGTCGGCCTTTTGCAACACATAGCGACCCGGTGCGGGTTCGATCGGCGGGTGTTGCCGATTGCCGGTATGGCGCGGGGCCGTGCGCAACGGGCCGCCATATTGCCCGAGCCAGACCATCCAGTCATTCCACCAGCTGCCCGGCTTCTCCTCGGAGGCGGCCAGCCACGCCTCGGCATCGGCCGGCACGTCAGTGCCGACACGGTAGTTGCGCTTGTTCTTCGAAGCCGGGTTGACGATGCCGGCGATGTGGCCGCTCGCGCCCAGCACGAATCGGGGCGGCGCTACGCTACCCTTGGGCCGGGCGCCATTGCGGGTCACCCGGCGGCGCCGTGCCGCAGGCGCCAGCAATTCGGCCGACGCGAAGGCCGAACGCCACGGCACGATGTGATCCTCGCGGGTGGCGAGCAGATAGGTCGGTGCACCGATGCTGCCCAGGTCGACCGGCTCGCCACACAGGGTGAGGTGGCCCGGCGTGCGCAAGGCATTCTCCAGATACATGTGGCGCAGATACTGGCTGTACATCGGCCCGGGCAGATTGGTGCTGTCGTTGTTCCAGAACAGGATGTCGAACGCGGCCGGCTTCTTGCCCTTGAGATAGTTGTTGACCACGTACGACCAGATGAGGTCGTTGTCACGCAGCATCGAGAACACCTGGGCCAGATCGCGTCCGGCCAGCAATCCGCCCTCGCCTATCGTGGCTTCGCGCAGGGCCACGCTCTTCTCGTCGATGAAGATGCCCAACTCGCCCGGATCGCTGAAATCGAGGAGCGTCGCCAGCAAAGTCAGGCTTTCGGCCGGATGCTCTCCGCGCGCCGCGAGCACTGCGAGGGCTGCACTCAACAGCGTCCCGCCGACACAGAAGCCCAGCAGATTGAACGTGGGCTGAGCGCTGATCGCCGCAACCGCATGAATGGCCTCGATCACCCCATGCTCGATGTAGTCATCCCAGCTCAGTTGATCGAGGGTTCGCGCCGGATCATCATCGGCGCCCAGCGGGCCGGTGTGAAACGGCTCGCCCCGGGCAGGGTTGCGCCACGAAACGATGAACACGGTGTGTCCCGAGGCAACTGCATGCTCCACGAACGAGCTGTCCGGGGCCAGATCCAGAATGTAGAACTTGTTGATGCATGGCGGCACCATCAGCAGCGGCCGTTCATGGACACGCGGCGTGGCGGCGCGATACTGAACGAGCTGGAAGAGTGCGTTCTCGTAGACCACATCGCCTGGCGTGAGTGCAAGGTTGTGACCCACCTCGAAGGCCGACTCGTCAACGGTCGAGATCCGCCCGCGCGCCATGTCCTCCATGAACTGCGTAACGCCACGACGCACCGTCTCGCCGTTGGAATCAATGGCGGCACGGATCGCCTCGGGGTTGGTCGCCACGAAATTCGAGGGCGCCACCGCATCGATGTACTGACGCGCCAGAAACCGCAACTGGCCCTTTCCATCGTCGGGCACATCAGCCACTTCGACCGCCGTGGTCAGAAACCGCGAGGTGAGCAGATACGACTGGCGGAGGAAGTCGAAGTAGGGACTGCTCGACCATTCGGGCGCACTGAAGCGCCTGTCCTCTGCCGCGCTCGGCGCTGGTGCAGTCTGCCCCCCGATCGGTTCGGGCGCGATCTGGCGACGCCACAACTCGGCACTCTCGCCCAGGTAGCGCAGATACATCTGCATGAACTCGGGCGAAGACGCGGTCCAGGCCATGAAGGCGCGCATCGCCTCGGTGGATGCGTCGGGCGCCTGCCCTGCCAAGGGCGCCTCTGGTCCGACATCGGATCCCGTACCGGGCGGCGTCCCCGGCGCCTTGGGGGTCGAACGGGGGCGACGACGTGATCGTTCCGCGGCCATGCGTCAGGTCTCCAGCGAGGATCGTTTGATGAGTATGCTGCGGCGCAACATGTCGATGGTACCGGCTGACCGGCACTTGCGCAACTGAGCCCCGACGCCATCAGAGGCCGGCAGCCCCCTCAAACAAGGCCATGGTAGCTGCGATACCAGTCGACGAAGCGGCGCACGCCCTCCGCCACCGGCGTCGCAGGATGAAAGCCGGTAGCCGCCTCGAAATCGTGCACATCCGCCGCCGTGGCCACCACATCGCCGGGTTGCAAGGGCTCCATCTGCAGCAGCGCCCGCCGGCCCAGCGCCTGCTCGTAGACCGCGATGTAATCGAGCAATCGCACCGGCTCGCTGTTGCCGATATTGAAGATCCGGTAGGGCGCACTGGAAGTTGCCGGCGAATCGAGCAGGGCCGAAGCACCCGAGCCAGGCGGCCGGTCGAGAATGCGCACCACGCCCTCGACGATATCGTCGACATAGGTGAAGTCACGCTCCATGTCACCACCGTTGAAGACCTTGATCGGCTCACCCGCCAGGATGGCACGCACGAAGAGAAACGGCGACATGTCGGGTCGGCCCCAGGGGCCGTACACCGTGAAGAAACGCAGTCCGGTACAGGGTAATCCGTGCACCCAGGCATAGGAGTGCGCCATCAGTTCGTTGGCCTTCTTGGTCGCCGCGTAGAGCGAGACCGGATGGTCGACATTATCGTGTTCGGAGAAGGGCAGACGCGCATTGGCGCCGTAGACCGAACTCGACGAGGCAAACACCATATGCCCGGCCCGGCATTGCCGTGCCAGCTCGATCACATGACCAAAACCGAGCAGGTTCGAGTCAAAGTAGGCCTGCGGGTGAGTCACCGAGTAACGCACACCCGCCTGGGCAGCCAGATGCAGCACCGCATCAAACCGCTCGCGCTCGCCCAGCGCCTGCATCGCCGCACGATCGGCGATGTCGATCGGATGAAACTGGAAAGCGGCGTGAGGCCGCAACCGGTCCAGGCGCGCACGCTTCAGCGCCACATCGTAGTAGGCGTTCATGTTGTCGATGCCGACCACATGATCGCCCCGGGCGAGCAGTGCCTGCGCTGCCGCGGCACCGATGAAGCCGGCTGCACCAGTAACCAGGATTCGCATTGCGCTCGTGTCCTTCGAGGCCTGGGCCCCTGACGTCAGTGTGAATGGGTGATGCGGCCCATCAGCGCGATGAGCGCGATGCCAAGACCGATCAGGACGACCTGCCGCAGGGTCGCCGACAACTCCGGGCGACGGTGCAAGCCGGGGATGAGATCGGCCACGGCCACGTAGATCATGCTGGCTGCCGCCAGCGCAACGAACGTGGAGAGTAACGCTGGCTCACCACGCAGACCAAACCAGGCTGCCCAGGCACCGGCCAGCATCGCCAGCGCCGACAGCAGATTCATGCCAAGCGCCCTCGCCCGCGCGTAACCGCTATGCACCAGCACGAGGTAATCACCGACTGCCTGCGGGATCTGATGAACGATGACCGCAGTGGCAGCAACCAGGCCCAGTGCATCGCTTTGCATGAAGGCACCGGCAATCAGCACACCGTCGACAAAATTGTGAAAGGCATCACCCACCACGATCATCAGACCGCTGCGACCGTGATCATGCTCGTGCGCAACGGGTTCCTCGTCACCATGCGAATGGCGCCAGATGACAAGTTTCTCGAGCACGAAGAAACCCAGGATGCCGAGCAACACGACCAGCGCCACCTGGCGCACATTGCCGCCGCTTTCGATCGCGTGGGGCAGCATCTCGAGAAACGCTGCTCCCAGAAGCGCACCGACCGCGAAACTCACCAGCGAGGGTATCCACTCCTTGCGCGCCGACAGGCCGATGAGCGAAGCGAGGAGCGCCGACAGGACGCCCCCGGCAAGCGACGCAACGGTAATGAGGGCAAAGGTATTCATGCGCCTTGCGCTCCGCCACCACGCCATATGAGCGCCGCCATGCGACCGCAGGTTCGATCGCGCCGAAACGAGAAGAAGCGCGCCGGTTCGCTCACCGTGCATCCCTGCCCGCCATGGATCGCCGTCACGCCCAGACGCGCAAGCCGCGCCCGCGCAAGCCACGCCAGATCGCACAGCCAGCGATCACCGGCATCGACGCGAAATCCGCCCGCGTCCTCGGCGGCAACCTGGACAAAGGCAGCCCGCACCTCGGGTCCGACCTGAAACACCTGCGGCCCGATCGCCGGGCCGAGCCAGGCCATCAGTTCATGACCGGGCAGGCCGAGCGCTGCGACCGTTGCCTCGATGACCCCACCAGCCAGACCACGCCAGCCGGCGTGAGCCGCAGCCACCGACTCACCCGAGCGGGCGCACAAGAGCACCGGCATGCAGTCGGCCACGAGAACCGCGCAGACAGTACCGACTTCACGGGTGTGGCTCGCGTCGGCCTCGACCCCGTCGGCGGTGACATCGGCGCAGACAACCTGTATGCCATGCACTTGACGCAACCAGCGCGGCTCAGAGGGCAGGTGCGAGCGCAACAGCGCCCGATTGCGGTCAACTGCAGAGGCCGAATCGCCACAGTGAGTGGCCAGATTGAACGAATCCCAGGGCCCGCTGCTGGTGCCGCCGGTGCGCAAGGTCATCAGCGCATGAACACCCGCGGGGGCCGGCCAGTCGGGCACGAAAAAAGATGCCTTCGAGGCAGTCATGTGCCGGCCCCTCTGACGCGTTCGAGGAGCGCTGCCATGTCAGGCGCGAGGGCCACCTGCCATTGCAGGGCCTTGCCACTGGCCGGATGCACCAGGCCCAGGCGCCACGCATGCAAGGCCTGACGACCAAACCCGGCCAACGGCCCGCTCAACGCCGCACGTCGCGGGCCGTAGACCGGGTCACCCAGCAGGGGGTGTCCGATATGCGTGAGGTGGACACGAATCTGATGGGTGCGCCCGGTGTCGAGCGAACACTCGATGAGTGAACAGCCCTCGAAGGCCTCGATGCGGCGAAAGCGTGTCCGCGCCGGCTTGCCCGAGGCCACCACGGCCATGCGTACGCGGGCGCGTGGATCACGACCGATCGGTTGATCGATCGTTCCGCTCGGCAGCGGCAGTCCGTGGACCAGCGCGGCATAGTCGCGGTGCACCGTGCGCGCCTGCAACTGGCGCACCAGCGCGGTATGTGCCTGGAGCGTCTTGGCGGCAACCATCACGCCGCTGGTGTCCTTGTCCAGACGGTGCACGACACCGGCACGCGGCACCGCGGCCACCTGAGGCGCATGGTGCAAGAGGGCATTGACCAGCGTGCCATCAGGGTTGCCGTTGCCCGGATGCACGACCAGGCCGGGCGGTTTGTCGATCACGATGATGTCTTCATCCTCGTATACGATCTGAAGCGCAATCGCCTGCGCAAGGTCGTGGCCAGGTTCACTGCCGGGGGGCGGGGCAATCGATACCCGCTCGCCACCCCAGACACGCTGACGCGGCTCGCAGATGCGCCCATCGACGGTGACATGCCCGTCACGAGTCCATGCAGCAAGACGCGACCGGGAATGTTCAGGAAACATGCGGGCAAGGGCCTGATCGAGGCGCAAACCGGCCTCGGTGTCGGGAATGAGCACGCTCAGGCCCGCCGCCAGCACAGCGCCGGAGCGTTCGGCCGGAGCCAGGGGGCTATAATTTGTCTTCTGCAAGACGCGAGCGGAAGCGAGGACATAGAGAATGGCCCGTAGTTTATCTTCAAAGGCTTCCCCGCAGTGCGCAATGCCTGAGGCTCCGGGCTGCGCAGGTGCTGGTATCAAACGACCCGATGGCCGATCACGGTCGGGGGCGTCCACGCTGCGTACCCTTGCGACGCATGCTCTGTCGGTGTGCGTGATCGCTGTCGCACTTGCCGGCTGCAGCGGGCTCGATGCCGATGAGACGATCGGGTGGTCGGCCAACCAGCTCTACAGCAAGGCACGCGAATCCGCCGAAGATGGCAACTGGCCCGCCGCGGTCAAGTACTTCGAAAAGCTCGAGGCGCGCTATCCCTACGGGCGTTTTGCGCAGCAGGCGCAACTCGAAGTGGCCTACGCACACTACAAGGATAACGACCCGATCGCGGCAACCGCCGATTGCGATCGGTTTATCCGGCTGCACCCCAATCACCCCAACGTCGATTACGCCTACTACCTGAAGGGACTGGTCAACTACTACCAGAACCGAAGCCTGTTCGCGGGCCTCACCAACGAAGACCCCGCAGAGCGCGACCCCAAGGCGGCCCGCGAAGCGTTCGACGCCTTTCGCGAACTCACCCGGCGCTTTCCCGAAAGCAGTTACACGCCTGACGCACTGGAGCGCATGCGTCATCTGGTAAACGCACTGTCACAGCATGAAGTGACCGTGGCACGCTGGTACATGCGTCGTGGCGCCTATGTGGCAGCCACCAACCGGGCACAATCGACGATCCGGACGTATCCCGACACACCGGCCGTCGAGGAAGCGCTGGCGATCATGACCGGTGCCTACGACGGCTTGGGCATCACGGCGCTGCGTGACGATGCCCGACGCGTACTGGCCCAGACCTACCCCTCGAGTCGATGGCTCGAGCGCGGCGAGCGTCTGCCCTTCAAGTCGCTTTGGAACTGAGGGCAAAAAAGGCCAGCACCGCTTCGAGCGTGTTCACGGGCTTCATCGGCGGCAGCGTTTCCAGAATGCGGCGCCCATAAGGGCGCGTAGGCAAGCGTGGGTCGCAAATCATCAATACCCCGCGGTCGGTAAAGTCGCGTATCAGACGACCGGCGCCTTGCTTGAGCGCAATGGCCGCCTGGGGTACCTGATACTCGATGAAGCCGTTACGCCCCTCGCTTTCCATCGCCGCCAGACGTGCGGCGAGTACCGGATCGTCGGGCGGGGCAAACGGCAACTTGTCGATCACCACGAGCGAGAGCGCATCACCGCGCACATCCACCCCCTCCCAGAAACTGGCGCTGGCGACGAGCACCGCGTTGCCAGCCGCCCTGAACCGGCGCAGCAATTCGGTGCGCGTTCCCTCGCCCTGGACGAGGAGCGGAAACGCAAGACCCTGCACATCGAAGGCGCTGCGCAGCAGTTCGTGGGCTCGGCGCATCGCACGCAGGCTGGTGCACAACACGAAAGCACGCCCGCCGCTGGCGACGATCACTGGCAAGGCGGCTGCCACGACACGGTCGGTGAAATCGGGGGCACTCGGTTGTGGCAGACCACGTGGCAGATAGAGGAGCGCTCGGTTGGCGTAGTCGAACGGGCTCGCCCAGCGCGCCGTGCGCGCATCCTCCAGCCCCATGCGCTCCTGATAAAGCTTGAAGTCACCCGCCACGGCCAATGTGGCAGAAGCAAATATCCAGGCCTTGGGCCGCGCCGCAATCTGCTTGCGTATCGGCTCCGCCACCGACAAGGGCGTCACCTGCAAGGCCACCGATTGACTGTACACCTCGACCCAGCGAATCATCTCGTCGCCTTCGGTCTCGCGCCAGCGTGCAACACGTGCCGACAGGTCGAGCGCGCGCTCGGCACACGCCGCCAGCCCCTGATCGCGTTCGGCGAACTGGCCAAGGCCCTTGGCCAGTGCCTCGAGACAATCACCCAGTTCGGCCACCGCACGGACCACCTCCGGATCGGACTCGAGCACCGCAGCGGCCACCCGGGCCTCGCGATCGGGCACGGCCAGGCGCAGATCACGGGCTGCACGCTCGGCCAACCGAATCAGGGTCTGCAATTCAGCAACGTCGCGCGCCGCCACCGCAGACTCGCGAGTCGCATCGCGCAGCAGGTCAATCACCTGGCCGGTGGACACCGAATCACCAAAGAACACCGTCGCCACCTCGGGCAACTGGTGCGCCTCATCGAGAATCACCGTGTTGGCCGCCGGCAGCAACTCGGCCATGCCTTCGTCGCGCAGCATGGCGTCGGCAAAGAACAGGTGATGATTGACGATCACCACCTCGGCTGCGAGCGCATCGCGGCGCGCCTGCATCACGAAACACTCGGCATGCTTGGGGCAACTCTGACCCAGACAGTTCTCGCGGGTGGAGGTTGCCAGCGCCCAGGCCGGAGAATCCTCGGGCACGTCAGACAACTCGCCACGGTCACCGCTTGAGGTGCGCCTTGCAAAACGCGCTATCTGCTGCAGGTGCATGACCGCGGCGCGCGAACTCAGACGCCCATCGGCCAGATTGCGTTCGAGGTGGTAATGACAGACGTAATTGGCACGGCCCTTGAGCAGTGCAGCGCTCACCGCCACCCCGAGGGCATCGCGCACCATCGGCAGATCACGATGAAAGAGCTGATCCTGCAAGGTCTTGGTGCCGGTCGAGATCACCACCTTGCCACCGTGCAGCAAGGCAGGCACCAGGTAGGCCACGGTCTTGCCGGTGCCGGTGCCGGCCTCGGCGATCAGGGTGCCTTGGCATGCGATCGCCTCATCGACCAGGCGGGCAAATTCGACCTGCTCCTGGCGCCTGGTGTACCCGGGGATCGCCTGCTCGAGTGCCCCACCGATGGCGAAGGCGGCGGCCACCGCGTCATCGACCGGCCGCCCACCGGCCCCTTCGCTCACGAGCATCTCCAGGTATCGAAGTCGGCGGCAATGGCTGGGTTCAAGCTCGGCCTACTGCACTTTACAAGCACGTTCATTGTGAATAAAGTACCTGAATGGAAAAGCGCAACTTCCTGATTTCAATTGCAGTTTTGGCCTCTGGCCTGACTGCCTGCAGTTCCGCGCCACCGCGTGTGTCCGGCGAGGTGCGCGCTTCCTCACCGCCATCGAACCCGATACTGCCGAGCGCACCACCGCCCGGAGAACCCCCCGGCTCCGATGCCATCGAGCGCCTCCTTGCCACTGACCGCGACCCGCGCCGCACCGAAATTGCGCTCGCCGCACTCTCCCAGGTGGGTACCCCTTACGCCTGGGGTGGCCACTCGCCGACGACGGGCTTTGACTGCAGCGGACTGGTCGCCTACGTCTATCGCAGAACCTCGAAACTGGTTCTCCCACGACTCGCTGGCGCCCAGGCACGTGCCGCTCGCCCGATCGAACCCGCGGATCTTCGAGCCGCAGATCTGGTCTTCTACAACACCCTGGGTGAAGAATTCTCCCACGTCGGTATCTATATCGGTCAGGAAAGATTCGTCCATGCGCCCGCCACCGGGTCCTGGGTTCAGATTGCCCGCATCAGCGCCCCCTACTGGCGCGCGCGATACAACGGCGCTCGCCGTGTCATCACCTGACCGTCGCCCCTCTTGGTCACCTACCTGTTTCTGATCGGCGCGGCCTTTGCGGCCGGGCTGCTCGATGGGATCGTCGGCGGTGGCGGGCTGGTCTTGCTGCCATCGCTCTTCACCGGACTGCCCGATGCAGCCCCCACCCATGTGCTGGGAACCAACAAGGGCAGTTCCTTCTTTGGCCTCATCAGCTCAGCCAGCAGCTACGCGCGGCGCGTGAACATGCCCTGGCGATTCGTGGGCTGGGGCATGCTCATCACGTTCTCGAGTGCCTGGCTCGGCGCACAGGCCGTGCACCACCTGCCGTCGACGCAGTTGCGCCTGCTGTTGCCCTTCGTGCTGAGCGCAATGCTGCTCTATACCCTGAGCACCCCCCTCCTCGGTGTGGCTCATCACCCCCGCCGACTCCAGGGCACCGGCCTCGCGGTGAGTGCGCTGGCGCTGGCCGCGCTCGGCTTCTATGACGGATTCCTCGGGCCGGGTACAGGGGCCCTGATGGTGTTTCTGCTCGCCCGTCATCACCAGTTGGACTTCCTGCATGCATCGGCGGGCGCCAAGTTTCTGAACCTGGCAAGCAACGGCGCCGCCTTGCTCGTCTTCGGGCTGGCCGATGAAGTGATCTGGCCACTCGCAGCCTCCCTTGCGGTGGCCAGTGTTGCCGGGGCACAGGTCGGCGCACGCCTGGCCATCGCACGCGGCACCCATTTCGTGCGTCTGTTCTTCGTGCTGCTCTCAGGCTCCCTGATCGCCAAGACGGCCTGGGATGCGCTGCGCATCGTGCAGGCGTAAGCCTCAAGGCGCGACATCGATCTGAACCGTGAACGACTGCGTGGCCAGTACCGCAGGCGGCGCCAGCGCCCGGGCCACGTGCACCGCGGCATCGAGCACGACGGCGCACAGCGGTCGGTCGACATCGGCGGGACGCAGATACGCTTCAGCCAGCTCGCCGGTCACGAATTGCAGGTGCACCGCGAACCGGGGTGTCGCAGTGCCCGCGTCGCGCGCGACTTCAGGCGGGCCCTGCCAGTCGGGTGTATTGCGCAAGCTGTTGCGCACACCGATTAGAAGCGCCATCCGGTACTGGGCAAGACTGTCGGGCGCCTGGCCACCCGATCGGCTATCGCCTGTGACCGGGCCCGCGAGATGGGGCCGCTTCTCACTGACACCTTGGGTCGCAGCGGGCCGTTCTGTGCCTGCAGCCGCCGCTCCGGGGGGTGGCCCCCCGGCCTGCGGCAGGGCTTGCAGCAGGCCGGGGTGGAGGGATTCCGGCATGAATGGCGGCCGAGGTGCGTCCACGGGTGCCGGCAGCGATTGCGACGGTGCCGGGTCTGGCACGTGTAGCCCCGCCTGCGACTGCCCTGCCTGATCGGGCTTCACGACCAGGGCAGGCGCAGATGCAGGCACGAGCGCCACCGACACGACGAGCGCAGCTTCATCGGGTGCCTCGACAGCACGATCACCCTGCCGCGGATCGCCCCAGCGCAACACCACCCAAGGCGACAAGAGCAGGCTGTGAGCCAGCAAGGACAGTATCAGCGCACGGCGCGCGAGTCGCGCAGCGGGTAACGCCCCATGACGCTCCTGGCCTGCGACTGCCAGAGAACGCGAAGGCGCAAACAGACGGCCTACCGCACAGACTCCTGATCGAGTCGAACCCCTGCCGCGCGCACGAGCGTCGCCCAGCGACTGACTTCGCGCGGAAAGAAGCTCGCAAGGGCCGGGAGGCTGAGCGTGCGCGGTTCAAATCCGATAGCGCGCAAGCGCTCTGCGGCCGACGGTTCGGCGAGCAAGCGGGCGGCTTCCGCATGGAATCGCTCGATCACCGGCGCAGGCGTGCCTCGTGGGGCAAACAATGCAAACCAGGCATCCAGATCAAGATCTGGCCAGCCCTGCGCAGCAAAGGTGGCAATCGCCACGGCGCCACCCGATTCGGTCGCTGCGATCCCGGGCGATCGACTGCCCGCACCAATGGCAATGGCGCGCAAGTGTCCGGTCTCGACCTGCTGCGACACGCTGGCCCAGGTAGCGGCCATGTAGTCGACCTGTCCACTCAGCAGGTCGATGACCGCCGGCCCGGCACCGCGGTAGGGAATGTGGTCGGACTCGATGCCCGCCTTCATCTGCAGCATCTGGCCAATGATGTGAGAGGCCGATCCGACCCCTGACGAGGCAAAAGTGAGCCGACGCAGGCGCCCCATCGCCACCAGGTCGGCAATGTTCCTGGCTGGCGAGGCCGCAGGTACCACCAGCGCGTGCCGTGACGAAGCAAGAAAGGCCACGGGTGCGAAATCCCGCAAGGGGTCAAGGCGTGACTGCGGAAAGAGCGCGGCGTTGGCGGCATGGGTCGAGTTGTTACCGAGCACCACGGTGTAGCCGTCCGGCGCGGCGCGGGCAGCCCATTCCGTACCGATCAGGCCAGCGGCACCGCTTCGATTGTCGATCACCACGGGCTGGCCCCAGACCTGACTGTAGCGCTCGGCCAGCACACGGGCGAGGACATCGGTCGTCCCCCCGGCCGGGTAGGGCACGATGAGACGGATGGCATGCGCGGGCCATCCGGCGACGAACGGGGGCACGGGCTGAGCGCCCGCCCCCGAGACGATCAGCAGCAGACCGATCACGACCCCGCTGACCCCGCTGGGTCGCAGCAGCTTGCGTACAATCGGCAGCATGAGTCTGCGCATGATTTTCGACACCAATGTGGTCCTTGATTGCTACGGCTTTGACGACCCGTTTGGGCAACAACTGGTGGAACAGATCAAGTGCGGTCGACTGACGCTGCTCACTCGACCCGATCTGCGCCTGGAACTCGTGCGGGTACTGGATTATGTCCACCTGCCCTTCGATGCGACAAAGCGCTCGCAAGCGCTCGCAGCGTATGACGCGCAAGCCCAGCCGATGACGCTGCCAGGTCCTGGATGGACCCCGGCGCGCTTGCCGGTCTGCCGCGACCCGGATGACCAGAAGTTCCTGGAAGCGGCGCGCGACGCGTGTGCCGACGTGCTCCTGACCAAGGACAAGGCCTTGCTCGAACTGGCCCGCAACCGGGCTCGGCCGACGTCCTTTCGCATTCTCACGCCGCTTGCCTTTCTCAGCTCCGGTAGCGCGGGGCGGGCTGACGCATGAAGGCATCGAGGATGTGTCTGCTGCCCCATCGTCTGCTGCTGCATCGTTTGCTGCTCCATTGCCGGGTTTCCCCATCAGCGATGTGCACTCGAGAATACACGGTTGCCCGGTCGGGTCGGTACACTGGAGGCCTCGCGGCAGATTGCCTGACAGGGCCCGTGCCCTCTCGAGCGACGCTCCCGTGATGCCTGTGTCGCACCGTACTCAGCGACAAACTCGAACCCCGATCGGACGCCGATTCCTCCCCATGTCTCTGCCGACCCAAGCGCCCGGACAAACCTACCGGTTTGACCAAAGCTTCGAATGGAATTTCGTCAACGGCCCACAATTCACGGCGCCATTTCCGCCAGTGCCGCAAACCCCGATGAAGACCTTTCTCGGGCTGCCGGTGCGATCACGCCTGGGAGTACCCGCCAGCATCCTGTCCACCAGTCGGTGGCTCGAGACCTACGCACGACTGGGGTTTGACGTTCTCACCTTCAAGACGGTTCGAAGCATCGCGCGCCTGTGTGGCAGCCCGCCCAACTGGCTCTACCTCGACGAGGCCGACCTGGCACGCCATCTGGCCGACCCCGATGCCCCCCTGCATGCCGTCGATCAGCCAACGCCCGGGTGCGGCCTTACCCTGGCAGGCTCCTTCGGCATGCCATCGGCACCACCGAGCTTCTGGCAACCCGATCTGGAACGCGCCTGCCGTTCGATCGGCGACGGGCAAGTCGTCATCGGGTCCATCGTCGGCACGGCGGGCGAGGGCGTGTCCGACCAGGCCTTCATCGCCGACTTCGATCGCCTCACCCGCCAGGTCTGCGAAGCCGGCGTCCATGCCGTCGAGGCCAACCTCTCGTGCCCCAATGTCGGCCGTGCCGAAGGCGAGCTCTACCAGGATAGCGAGCGCTCCGGGCAGATCGCACAAGCCGTCCGCGCCGCCTCCGGAGGTCGCCCTGTGCTCCTCAAGACCGGGCCGTTCGCGAGCCCGCAGGCCATGCGGGGATTTCTCCAAAGGGTCAATGGACATGCCGATGCGGTGGTCATGATCAACGCCCCTGCCCGGCGCATCGTCAGGGCCGATGGCAGCCCGGCCTTTCCACCCGGGCGCGAACGAGCGGGCGTGATCGGGGCCCGCATCCTGCCGATTGCGCTCGATGCTGTGCGCACGGCTCGGCAACTGATAGCAGCCGATCACCTCGCACTGCAGGTGATCGGCGCAGGCGGTCTCACCACCCCGGCCGACGCACGCGCCTTCCTCGATGCCGGCGCCTGCGCCGCGCAGTCGGCTACCGGGGCCATGTTCAATCCCTACCTTGCCATTCAGACCAAGCACGCAGATCCTTCGATCTAGACCGGGCGGGCCGTTGGATGCCGGCCGCACACGTCCCGAAGCGCAATGAACCCGAAACCAAAGGAGAACACCATGCTGAAACTCTGGGGCCGAATCACCTCCATCAACGTGCAGAAGGTACGCTGGGCACTGGCCGAACTGGGCGTTGCGCACGAGCGCATCGAAGCTGGCATGCAGTTCGGCGTCGTCAACGAATCGCACTACCGGGTCATGAATCCCAATGGCCGCATACCCACCATCGACGATGAGGGTTTCGTGCTCTGGGAGTCCAATGCCATCGTGCGCTACCTTGCAGCGCGCCACGGCGAGGGCAGCCTCTGGCCTACCGAACTGCGGATGCGCGCCGACGCTGATCGGTGGATGGACTGGGCGACGACCACGCTGCAGCCCTCGGTGACACCCGTCTTCTGGGGACTCATCCGCAGTGCGCCCGAGACTCGCAACCTGAAGGAGATCGAGACCCAGACCGCGGCTTCCAACGATGCGTTCCAGATCGTCGACAAGGTCCTTGCCTCGCGCCCCTACCTGGCTGGCGACAGCCTCACGATGGGCGACATTCCCCTGGGCACCTTCGTGCACCGCTGGTATCGCCTGCCGGTCGAACGCCCCGCGATGCCGCATCTGGATGCCTACTTCGAGCGCCTGCAGACACGCGCCGCGTTTCGCGACAACGTGATGATTCCGCTCAGCTGAGAGCCCTCGCAAGAGGCTCGCGGGCCGACTGTACAATGGGTGCCCCTCGAAAGAGCGTCTCGCCCACCGACACTGCACCACCCCACGGAGAATGCGCAACATGGAAGAACGCGTCAGCTTTGCATCCGACGGACTCACGCTCTCGGGCGTGGTCCGCACGCCCGATGGTCTCGCGCCCGGCGAACGGCGCGCCGCCCTCCTCTTGCTGCACGGCTTTGGCAGCAACAAGGAAGCCAGCTGGATGAAGCTTACCGCCGAACTCCTCGCGAGCTGGGGCTATGCCTCGCTGCGCTTTGACTTTCGCGGTTGTGGCGAGAGCGAAGGCGAGCGTGCCCGTGTCATCTGTCTGGAACAGGTCGAGGACACGCGCAACGCACTCACCTACATGGCGAGCCGCAGCGACATCCTCCCCGGGGCTATCGGCGTTTACGGCCACAGCTTCGGGGCAGCCGTTGCCTGCTACGCCGGTGGTGTCGAGCCACGCATCGCCGCCGTCATGTCCTCGGGCGGCTGGGGCAATGGCGAGAAGAAATTCCGCAAGCAGCACGAATCTGACGAAGCCTGGAAGCGCTTCACCGACATGATGGCCGAAGGCAAGCGCGTGCGGGCCGAAACCGGTCGGTCGATCCGCGTGCCACGCTATGACATCGTGCCGATTCCGCCGCATCTGCGTGGCAACCTCTCGGAGGGCTCGCACCTGGAGTTTCCGTTCGAGGTGGTGGAGAGCATGTTCGAGTTCATGGCCAATGACGTGGTAGGCCGGATCGCACCACGCCCGTTACTCCTGCTGCATCCGTCCAACGACTCGGTCACACCGACTGAACAGTCGGTCGAACTCTTCCAGCACGAGCACCAGCCGGTCGACCTTCACCTCATCGCCAATGTCGATCACTTCCTGCTCTCCGAAGGCAACCCCCTCGTGATCAATCTGGTGAAGAACTGGCTCGAGAAATACCTGCCGGCCCGCGCGGCGTGAGCGATTCGGCGTCGCTGCCAACCGGGGCGGCCGGCGCTCCAGCGCCCCCCGGCCGCGTGGTGGTGCCGGCCGATGATCTGCGCGCCTTCACCCAGCAGGCATTCAAGACACGCGGCATGTCGCACGAGCATGCGGCCACCGTGGCCGATGCGCTTCTCTGGGCCAATCTGCGCGGCGTGGACACACACGGGGTCACGCGCGTTCCGCGCTATGTCGAACTGATCGATCTGGGCGACATGAATGCCACCCCGGCCATGGTGGTAAAGGAAGTGGCTGCGGGTTCCGTGAGCATCGAAGCCGATCGGGCGCCCGGTCCGGTGGCCATGATGCGCGGCATGAACGAGGCCATCGCACGGGCACGCGTGGCGGGCATCGGGATTGCGGTCGTGCGCGCCACGACGCATACCGCAGCGCTCGGCTACTACACCCGGCACGCCACCGAATCACAGTGCCTCGGGATCGCCTTTTCCGGCTCCTCGCCCAACATGGCGTATCACGGCGCGCGTGCAGCCGGGGTCTCGACGAGCCCGTTGTCGATCGCGGCACCGGGCGGTGACGCGCAGTCACCGATCGTGCTCGACATTGCCTCGGGCGTCGTGTCGCTCGGGCGCATTGCCCAGGCCCGCAAGATGAAACAGACGCTGCCACCGGGCCTTGCCATCGACCGTGAAGGCAACCCCACCACCGACCCGGCACTGGCCTGGGTGCCCCTGCCGATGGCAGGCCCCAAGGGCTCGGGGCTGGCCTTGATGATCGAACTGCTCTCGAGCGTGCTGGCAGGCAACCCGCTGCTGGCCGAATCCCTTGAAGGCACCGCCGCGGGCAAACGGCACCGGCAGAACGGCGTATGCATCGCCATCGACATCGCGCGCTTCATCGATCCGGCGGCCTTCGCACTCGAAGCCGGGCGCCTTGCCCGTGACATCCATGCACTGCCAGCCACTGACCCGGCCGAACCCCCCATGACCCCGGGCGAACGCGGCGATCGCATGATGCGACTGCGCGCGCAAACCGGCATCCCGCTGCCCCCCCCGGTGGCCGCCGACCTGCGCGCGCTGGCCTCGCGCCTCGCCATTCCCCTGCCGGCAGCACTCGGCGTCTGAGAGAGCGCAACCCATGAGTACCGAGACCCCAGCACCCGACCATGCCCTCCGTGGGGGCGCCTCGAGCAGCCCGACCGGGGAGCGCATCGCCGATCTCGTCATTGCCCATATCGACTGGCTGATCAGCGTCGACCCGAGCCGACGCGTGATTCGCGATGCAGCGATTGCGATTCGAGGCGGGCGCTTCGTCGCGGTCGGCAAGTCCGACGACATCCTGCGCGATTGGCGCACCGACCAGGTGGTCGATGGTGCACGCACGGTGGTGACGCCCGGCTTTACCGACAGCCACCTGCACGCCTCGTTCCAGATGGCGCGCGGTCTGGCCGATGAAG
This sequence comes from uncultured Pseudomonadota bacterium, assembly GCA_903829815.1. GTDB lineage: Bacteria > Pseudomonadota > Gammaproteobacteria > Burkholderiales > SG8-39 > CAIXPL01. The sequence continues at coordinate 107,827 of CAIKRR010000077.1, forward strand.
CCAATGCGCATTCCTTCCTCTATGAGCGCATGTATCCCTTTGAAGCGGCGAGCACCGAAGACGATGTCTATGTGAGTTCGCAGTTGGCAGCCATCGAACTGCTGCGCCATGGCGTCACGAGCTTTGTCGATCCAGGCAACTATCACCCGCATGCGACGGTGCGTGCGGTGATGGCAAGCGGCCTTCGCATGACAACGGCCACGAGTTGTTTCGACAAGACCAAGGCCGTGGCCAACCTGCTCCCGGCACGCATGATCGAGACCACCGAGGCCTGTCTCCAGAAGACCGGCGAACTCTTCGAGCGCTACAACGGCGCCTACGATGGGCGTCTCACGGTCAGTGCCTCGTTTCGTGGCGTACCGAATGCGTCCGACGAACTCATCGTCGGCCTGAAAGCGCTGGCCGATCGTCACCGCTCGGTGCTCCAGACCCACGCCTGCTTTTCCTACCAGACCCGCGACGCAAGTACCGCCGGCTCCAACATGGCCGAAGTCGAGCGGCTTGAATCCCTGGGCGTCCTCGACCACCGAACGATGCTCGTCCATGCCGGCTGGCTCGAACCGCAGGAAATCGAGATCCTCGCGCGGCGCAAGCCCACCCTGGTGTGCAGCCCCTCGTCGTCCCTGCACAACGGGTATGGCTACATCAACATCGGCATGCATCCCGAGCTGATGGCACTGGGCGTCAACGTGAGCCTGGGGTCTGACCATGCCTGCTCGGGCCTGGTCGACATCGTGCAGGAGATGCGTCTGTGCGCCTGTGGTTACAAGGAGGCACGCGCCAACCCGCGCGTCATGCCCCCCGAGCACGCCGTGGAGATGGCGACGATCAATGGCGCACGCGGCGCAGGGCTCGGTGATCGTACCGGCTCGATCGAAGTCGGCAAGGAAGCCGACTTCGTGATGTTCGATGCCACGGCGTCGGAATGGCAGCCGCTCTACAACCCGGTCTCCAACCTCGTGTACAGCGCCACCGGCAATACCGTGCGCCATGTCTACATCGCGGGTCGTCAGGTGGTGCGGGACAGCCGCGTGACCCTGATCGATCAGGACGAGGTCATGCGTGAAGTAGGCCTTACCGCCGAGCGGATCGCGAGCCGGCTCGACATGAAGAAGATCGTGACACTGCGCTGGCCGGTGGAGTAGGCGACCGGACCTCCCTCGGCGGCCCTGCCCTCTACCTTCGCGTCAGCGTGCTGCCCTGCACTGCCCTGCCGTGCCCGGCCTTGCCGTGGCATCAGCGTGCTTTCCTGCCCCGCTGTGGCGTCGCATCAACTCACTGAACCGCCCGGTGCGCGCCGCAGCACCTTGCCCGGCAACTCGCCGGTGTGTCGCGCGTTGTCCACCACCACCACGCCGTTGACGATGACGGTGGTGCGCTCGCCTGCCGGGTACCTGTGCGGATCGGCATAAGTCGATCGATCGATGAAGACCTCGGGCTCGAAGAGCGCGAGGTCGGCGCACCACCCGGGCTTCAGGAGACCACGGTCGGTGAGGCCGAGCGCACGGGCCGTTGCCCCGGTCATCTTGTGGATGGCCTGCTCGAGGCTCACCAGTTGCTCCTCGCGGACATAGTGACCAAGCACCCTGGGAAACGTGCCGTAGAAGCGCGGATGCGGCATGCCTTGCGAGACAGTACCGTAGTCGGCCACGCAGTTGCCGTCGGACCCCACCAGCGCATCCGGTGAACGGATGAGCGTTCGAACGTCATCCTCCGCGATCGAGGTCACGAGTACGCGGGTAGCACCCTTGTCCTCGATGAGGTAGTCGCACAGCGCGTCCACCGGATCGATCCCGCGCACCCGTCCGAGTTCGGCGATGGTGGTGCCGGCATGCTGCGGCAGGTTGGGCGAGATCGAGATGCGCACGCTGTCCCAGGACTCGACCCGGCCCCAGTTGTTGAGGCCCTGCGCTGCCACATCGGCGCGAATGCGATCGCGCGTCGCCGGTTCACGCAGACGCTCGAGCATCGCGGCCACACCGCCCGCCTGCACCCACTGCGGCAGGATGTTCTTCAGCGGGTTGCTGCCCGCGGTATACGGATAGGCATCGCAGTCGATGCGTACGCCGCGGGCCCGTGCGGCCTCGATCATCGACAGCGCGGTACTCACCTTGCCCCAGTTGTCGGTGCCCGAGCACTTGAAGTGCACGATCTGCACGTGCACACCGCAGGCCTCGCCAAAGGCGATCGCCTCCTCGACCGAGGCGATGACGCCATTCGATTCGTCGCGAAGATGGGTGAAATAGCGCGCGTCGTGACGGCGCAGCACTTCGCCCAGCGCGTGCAGTTCAGGCACCTGTGCATAACTGCCAGGCGCCGTGAAAAGCCCGGTCGACAGACCCAGTGCCCCGGCCTGCAGCCCCTCCTCGAGCAGCCAGATCATCCCCTGCAATTCGGCCGCGGTGGGCGCACGATCGGCCATGCCCATCACCATCAGCCGCAAGGTGTTGTGCCCGACCAGCATGCCGGCATTCACTGCCGTGGCTGGAAAGGTACCCAGATAGCCCGCGAAGTCCGTCGCGCGAAAGGGTAGCCAGGGCGCACTGGGGCTCAGATAGTCACGCAGCAGTTCGACCTTGTCGGGCAGGCAGGGCGCCACCGAGAAGCCGCAGTGACCTATGATCTCGGTGGTGACACCCTGACGCACCTTGCTCTCGGCCCGCGGGTTGATCGGCAAGGTGAAGTCCGAGTGCGTCTTGATGTCGATGAAGCCGGGCGCCACGGCCAGACCGCGCGCATCGATCACCTCACCGGCCTGCATCCCGAGATGGGCACCCACTGCAGCGATGCGCCCATCGACAATCGCGACATCGGCGAGAACGCCCGGCGCACCACTGCCGTCGAAGACCGTACCACCCTGCACCAGCAGGTCACATTGCATCGCTGTCACCGGAAACTCCTGCTGGCCGGGGTCGATGCCCCGGGCGTGTGCGGAACCGTGAGGTCACACCCGAGGCAGCACCTGTCGTCAAACCTGTGACCCGCGGTCGGGCCACCTGTGTTCATCCTGCTGCGTCGATCGCTCAGCCCAGCGGCCCCAGAAAAGGCTCACCAAGAAACGAATCACTCATGCCGGCGACTGTTTCGGGCCAGTGATCGTTGTCGATGACGGGTCGGCTCCCGGCCGGACGCGGGCGACCGTCCCAGCCCACCTGTTCCATGTAGTAGTAGAGCTGCACCGCATGACCCTCAGGGTCGAGTGCAAAGGCACAGTAGTCGATGCCCGGAAAGAGTTCCGGTGGCAGATGCCGGATGGTGACCCCCCCCTTCTTCAGATAATCGATCGAATCACGCAACTGCCGGTATGAGCCCACCTGCAGCCCGAAGGCCATGAGCGTGGTGTGCTCCGACAGGCCGAGTTCGGCCCGCAGCGCCATGGGATACAGCGCGAGTGAATGATGCTCGGTATTGGCTCGCAGGAAGACGCAGCGATGCCCGCGCCAGGTGACCTCTTCGGTGACGGCCAGCCCCAGATCGTCGCGGTAATACTGCAAGGCGCGCTCGACATCGGCAACGAAGAGGCGGACCGGCCCGATTCGGACGACCTTGAACGGTCGCGAAAGCAGTACACCGCCGACATCGAAGGTTTCGGCCGAGGTTTCGCTCGCACGGAGGCCCGAATTGAGCGGAATGCCCTTGCCCAGGGCATTCTCGACCTCGGCGAGCTCCGAGAGGTGAGGCAACTCGGGCGGGGTGGTGTAACGAATGCCGTGCATGGCGACCGGCTTGCTGTAGCCATCCCAGCCCACCTGCTCGATGCCGTAATACAACTCATTGATGTGCCCATCATGGTCGACCGGGTAGAAGTGCCAGTTCGAACCCGGCAGATCGCGCCCCGAGCGCACGACCCGACGGCCGCGCGAAGTGAACCAGTCAAAGCCCGAAGCCACCTCGCGCAGGGATCCCACCTGCCAGGTGATCTGGTTGCTGGTTACCTGCGGAAACTCGCGCACCAGCGGATTGAGTTCGGCGAGCACCCGACGCGGGAAAAGCACGAACGAATGATGGTCGGTGCCATGGCGCGTGAAGTAGCCCACGCCGGACCCGAAAGCATCACGCTTCTCGGGAGGCAGACGAACGCCGAAATCGATGGGGTCCGAAATCCTGAATCCGAGCAAATCGCAATAAAAGTGCCGCGCCGCTTCCATGTCGAGAACATTGACGCCGAAGTGCCCGAGCCGCCGGATACGAAACGGTCGTGGCAGGCGTACGCCGCCCACATCGAATTCACGCACCTCGGGAACCGTGTCGTCTGCCATGACCTCACCTCAGCAATGTTCATCTTCGATGCCGTGACTCTACAACAGGCAACGCAGGTGCAGTTGAATCACCACCGAGTGCGGTTACACTCTGCGGCACCGGCTGTGTTCAGGGTCGGATTCACACAAGGAGGTTTGTCATGAGTTCCAATTCGCTCGATTCAGGTTCGTCCGCCGCCAGCAATGCCACGTTGATGCTGATTGCCCGTATCTTCATGGGGCACATCTTCATCGTGGCCGGCATCCGCAAGTTCATGAGCTTCGAAGGCACGATGAAGTACATATCGACCCAGTTGCCGATGGCCGACATCGTGACGCCATTGGTGATCGCCTTCGAAATCGCCGTGGGCGTGCTCTTTATCCTGGGCTGGCGTACGCGCCTCTGTGCCTGGCTGATGGCTGCCTTTTGCATCGTCGCCGGCGCCCTGTTCCACGCCTTCTGGGCGGCTCCCGACGCTGCCCTGGTGCCGCAACTGAACAACTTCATGAAGAACGTGGCCATGGCCGGGGGCTACATCATGTTTGCGATCTTCGGTGCGGGTGCAACCTCGATCGACAAGCGCTAGTTTTCCGCAGACTCAGGCCGGGTACCTGCGGGTACCGGGCCTGCGGGCCGGCCACCGCCCTCAGCGCGAGTCGGTCGACACCATGGGCAGCGGGGGTTCGACCCCGTCGGGCAGCGGAATCTGGTGTGCGTTGAGCGTCATCGCCACCATCGTGTAGTAGCCCACCAGAGCGGTAAGTTCCACCACGCCCAACGTACCAAAGTGCTCAAGAGCGCGCGCATAGCTGGCGTCACTCACCGAATGATCGCGGTGCAGTTCGACGCAGTACTGATGCAACGCCGCCTCGTCCTCGGCAAGCCCGATCGGTACCTCGCCGACACGCAGCGCGGCAATCACCGACTCGGCAATACCCGCCTCACGGGCGGGAGGCTCATGAGCAAACCACTCGAACTGGGCATTCATCGCACGCGCAGTCACCAGAATCGCCAGTTCGGAGAGCCGCGCCGGCAAGCTGGTCCGATAACGCAGGATCTCACCAAGGCGCTGCCAGCGGTCGGCCAGTTCGGCCCGATGCAGGACAGCGCGCAAGGGCCCCTTGATCGTGCCACGCGGCCCGGAAACAATCTCATGCAATACCGAACGCTGCTCGTCGGTCATCACGTCGAGGGGGAAGAGCGGTATGCGCGGCATGATCGTGTACGCCTTGTCGGTTGTCGGGGCAGGATTGTCAAAGCAACACCGCAGGGGCAGCAGCACCTCGGCCACCGGTGTTGCGGATCGAGTAGGACGGGCAGGCTGCTGAAATACCCTGGCATTCTGTCATCTGCAACCGAGCCTGATACGCTCATGGCAGATGATCCTTTTGCTTGAGATTGTCATGCGCGGAGCCGACAGGTCGAGCGAGCGATTGTTCAGCGTGGTTCGGCACGTCGAGCGGACTCGCCGCGAAGCCCTGCAAGAAGTCCTCGCTCGCTTCGACCCGCTGCAACCGGGGAAAGGCGTTAACCGCACGACAGTTCTCGAGTGAGATCGCACACACGCGCTCAAACGGCAGCCTCGAACGCGCACTAGTACCCAGACGATCGCTCGCCCTGCCCCCTTTCACGCGGGGATTACGTACAGTGATTGCGTAGTCCGGAGCGCGCCCCTGTCTTTCACGCTCGCAATAGCGACAACGATGCGCAGGAATCGCATGGCAGCAGTGAACTCATGGTCGGTGTGGCAAGGCCGAGGTCCTGGCCACGGGCTGGCTGCCAGGCTCTTCGCTGACCACAACGAGGGCGAGCAACTCGTTGCGCGCATTCTCTGGGGGGTCGTGATTCCGCTCTGGATGCTCGCAACCACCACGGAGGCAGCGCGCCGGATTTTCCTCACCTTCGCGGTTCCCGCCCACTTTCTGTCGATGCTCGGACTGGCGCTCTGGATGTTGCTCCGGGCCGGGCCGAACCCTGCCAGGCGCTACGTCGCCATGGCTTCAGACGCCTTCTTTGTCACGCTCTACACGTGGCAAACGGGCGAGGCGGGCGCCTTCATCGCGAGCATCGGGCTATTCATCACCATCGGCTACGGGTTTCGCTATGGGCTGCCGTACATGCTCACCTGTGCCGCGCTGGTTCTGATCGGCAACCTCGCGCTGCTCTTCGATCCGTTCTGGCGACAGCACCACTGGCTCTGGGCCGCGCTGCCCTCCTTCACCCTCGTTGCCCTTCCCTATCTCGTCCTCTTTCTGAAGCGGGCTGATCGCTTGACCTCCAGCCTGCAACGCGCGTCGGACGAAAAGTCCCGGATCCTGTCAGTCATCTCGCACAATCTGCGTACACCAGTCGGCGCCATCATGGCGAATCTGCATCTGGCCCAAGGCGAGCCACGTCGCCCGATTCGTGAGGGCTATCTGGATGCCGCCTCAGCGGCAGCCGGCATGCTCCTCAGACAGATCCAGAACAGCCTGACACTGGCCATCGTTGATCAGAGCGGCGCTGGCTTTACGACACCAGAAACGGTGGTCGTGAGGGACTTCGTGGGCGAACTCTTCCAGTTGGCCCGTGCAAAGGCCACGGATAAAGGGCTCGATTCATGCCTCGTGATCGACCCTGAGGTGCCTGAAGCGGCCGTCATTGCCTCGCTGGCTGCACGCGAGGCATTGATCGCACTCCTTGATAACGCCGTCAAATTCACCCACACCGGCTCGATTGAACTCACCATCAGCGTTGGAGGCGGCAGCAGTCTCCTTGTCGAGGTGCGCGATTCTGGCGTTGGCATCAGCACCGAGGACCTCCCACACGTCTTCGATCGGTTCTGGCAGCGCGACATGAGAGCAGGTGCGGGCTCCGGATTGGGCACCTCGATCGCCCGTGAACTGATCGCCGCCGTGGGCGGAACCGTCGGGGTGCAAAGCGCCCTGCATCGCGGGAGCGTATTCTGGTTCACCCTGCCCTTCAGGCTGAGCAAGGCACCTGAGCCCACACTGGTCCCGAGTACGGCCGGCCCGCTGCAGATTCTGGTTGCCGAGGACGACCCGGCGATGGCCGAAGTGGTGCGCCGGATTCTGGTACGACATCACCACGTGGTCACGACCGTCGACAATGGACGAGACGCGCTCAGTCAGCTGGCCAAGGGCGGCTTTCAGATTGCCATCCTCGATCAACACATGCCAGGCTTGCTCGGTACGGAAGTGATGGCTGGGCTGCGCGGCTGCATGAAACCCGAAGTCTTGCCACGGTTCTTCATGCTCAGTGCAGACACCACCCCCGACGCGATTGCGCGTGCCTATGAGATGGGAGCCGACGCGTTCATCGCAAAGCCGGTTACCGAAGACCAGTTGCTCTCGACGCTCAAGATCGCAGCCACCGTGGAGGGCACGGTCACCGGGGTGGACCCCGACATATTGCCGATCGCGCACGAGAGCATGCGCTTGAGTCTGGAACGGGCTCGAGAAGCGTTGCGTGCGAGCAACCCACTGGATGCACGAGAGTGGATCCATCGCGCGAAGGGCACCGCGCGCGTGGTGCGGGCCGATACGCTTGCCAATCGCATCACCGATCTTCAGACCCAGCTAAGCGATGTCAACGCCACCGAGCGCGTCACGGTGGCCGATGTCTCAGAGCTGGAGGCGATGCTGGCTGGGTTCATGGCGAGGCAACAGCCCAGGCGCTGAAGCAACGACGCTCGCGCAGGTATGGGTGAGGTGTGCTTGCAGCCGGGATAGGCGCTACAGGCCAGGAAAGAGCCCTTGCGGCCCACGCGCTCGCGAAGCGGACTCCGGTACTTCGGGCACGTGAGGGAATCACACAAGGGAATCACACGAGGGAATCACACGAGGGAATCACGCGAGGCGGCGAGTGACGCCCCTTTCGCCGCACGGTGGCAACGGGGCTACCGAAGCTCGGCTGCCCGCGCGTCGTTCAGGACCGCATCCTCAATCACGTCGATGGTTCGGTAAGCGCCATCTATGACCGGCATCGCTACGACGCCAAGGCGCACGTGTGGCTGGAGAAGTGGGCCGATTTTCTTGAGGCGCTGACCGCAAACAAAGTCGTGTCGCTGCGCGCGGCGTGACCGAGGGCTTGCGCGTGTCGGTGTCCGAGCGCGCGCTGCTCGAGTTGCTGTACGACGTGGGCACCCATCAGGGCCTCGAAGAAGCGCGCAACCTGTTCGAGGGCCTCTCCAACCCGGGCAAGGAAATGCTCGGCCGCCTGCTTGCCTGTTGCACCAGCGTCAAGACGGTGCGCCTCTTCCTGACCGCCGCCCCTGAAGTGTTCGCCAACGACATCTTCGCGATGAAGGGCGGCACCGCCATCAATCTCTTCGTGCACGACATGCCGCGCCTGTCGGTTGACATCGACGTGGTCTACACACCGTGGCAGATCCCGCGCGAGCAGGAAAGTTCGGATGGCGAACTTACGAGGGAGCGATTGGCGAACTCAACGGAAACTTCCAGTTCGCCAATGGGGCCCGGAATGCAAAACGGCGAGCATTTGGCTCACCATTGATTCCTGCAAGATGACTCGGGGCGGTTTCAGCCCGGCAACGGGACATGCACGCCGTCGGGGGCGTTGACAAAGGCGAATGGATTCAGAAACTGGCGCCGCCAGAACAGAGCCTGGTCCACTTCACTCAAGGCCGCCTCTTCACAGATGGCCGGCCATTTCTGCTCAATGGTCTTGATCTGATGGTTGACGATGTGGACGGCCTCTTCCTGGTTGAGCAGGAACACCGAGGCGGCAGCAATGCAAACCCCCACTTGACTGGTCCGCTCTGCGCCACGGATGAGCATGGCTTGCAAAGCCTGCTGACCGGATCGCGATTGCGGGCAAATGTCGTAGGCGGGCGTCAAGGCCAGTTGGTGTCCGTCCCAAAACGCCGCATGGTTGCGAGCGTGGTCATCGGTGTTGCCGCACAGGATGTTGAAGACCATTCGAGAGAACAACTCCCGCAAGGTCGCCTTCGGATTGACGAAGCGGTGGCGAATGATCTCGGCCAGCTTTTCGTAACTGGCGTACGCTGCCATCATTTCATCAAGTTCAAACATCGTCAGCGCAGACACCATGGCGCGTCGGTGCCAATGGCCGTCAGACCACACCCGGTCAAAGCGTTCAATCAACAGGACATCATTGCCCAGGGCTCTGCGCAAGTGCACCGGCGCAACATCAAGCCCCACCTCGTCGGCCAAACGCATGGCCATGAACTCGGCTTTGACCACACTGTAGAGATCATTGCTCGCAGAAAATTTGGCGATGAATTTGCGCTCGCCATCTTCCAGCAACACCTTGGGCCTGGCACCGCCCAGTGACGTGCCATGCAGCAAAGC